>NZ_JHZJ01000015.1 GCF_000621025.1 Brackiella oedipodis DSM 13743 | reverse complement strand
CCACTACGGTGGTGAAGTTGCAGGCAGTGGTCCCAGGAAAAGCCTCTAAGCTTCAGTTTGAGTATGACCGTACCGCAAACCGACACAGGTGGGTGGGATGAATATTCTAAGGCGCTTGAGAGAACTCAGGAGAAGGAACTCGGCAAATTGATACCGTAACTTCGGGAGAAGGTATGCCCTGTTAGCGTGTTAAAGCGCGAGAGGGCCGCAGATAATCGGTGGCTGCGACTGTTTATTAAAAACATAGCACTCTGCAAACACGAAAGTGGACGTATAGGGTGTGACGCCTGCCCGGTGCCGGAAGGTTAAGTGATGGGGTGCAAGCTCTTGATCGAAGCCCCGGTAAACGGCGGCCGTAACTATAACGGTCCTAAGGTAGCGAAATTCCTTGTCGGGTAAGTTCCGACCTGCACGAATGGCGTAACGATGGCCACACTGTCTCCTCCTGAGACTCAGCGAAGTTGACATGGTTGTGATGATGCAATCTCCCCGCGGTTAGACGGAAAGACCCCATGAACCTTTACTGTAGCTTCACATTGGATTGTGAACCGGCTTGTGTAGGATAGGTGGGAGGCACAGAAGAGATGACGCTAGTTGTCTTGGAGCCGCCCTTGAAATACCACCCTAGTCGTTTTGCGGTTCTAACCTAGGCTCCTGAATCGGGGCTGGGGACAGTGTGTGGTGGGCAGTTTGACTGGGGCGGTCTCCTCCTAAAGTGTAACGGAGGAGTTCGAAGGTACGCTAGGCACGGTCGGAAATCGTGCTCATTGTGCAATGGCAAAAGCGTGCTTGACTGTGAGACAGACAAGTCGAACAGGTGCGAAAGCAGGACATAGTGATCCGGTGGTTCTGAATGGAAGGGCCATCGCTCAACGGATAAAAGGTACTCTGGGGATAACAGGCTGATACCGCCCAAGAGTTCATATCGACGGCGGTGTTTGGCACCTCGATGTCGGCTCATCTCATCCTGGGGCTGTAGCCGGTCCCAAGGGTATGGCTGTTCGCCATTTAAAGAGGTACGTGAGCTGGGTTTAAAACGTCGTGAGACAGTTTGGTCCCTATCTGCCGTGGGCGTTGGATACTTGACGGAGGCTGCTCCTAGTACGAGAGGACCGGAGTGGACGTACCGCTGGTGTATGGGTTGTCATGCCAATGGCATTGCCCAGTAGCTATGTACGGAAGAGATAACCGCTGAAGGCATCTAAGCGGGAAACTCGTCTGAAGATAAGGTATCCCGGGGGTACAACCCCCCTAAAGGGTCGTTCAAGACCAGGACGTTGATAGGTCGGGTGTATAAGCACAGCA
The DNA here is from genome assembly GCF_000621025.1 of Brackiella oedipodis DSM 13743. Classification (GTDB taxonomy): domain Bacteria; phylum Pseudomonadota; class Gammaproteobacteria; order Burkholderiales; family Burkholderiaceae_B; genus Oligella; species Oligella oedipodis. Next base: position 333 of record NZ_JHZJ01000015.1, on the reverse strand, counting down.
ATGTGTGGAGCTAACCGATACTAATTGCCCGTGAGGCTTGATCCTATAACTGATCAGGCTGAACAAAGAAACAAACAAACGTGTGCGTCAACACGTTCTACTACAAACACAATCAGTGTTGTGCTTCTTTCTAATTGCTCAAAGACTGAGCCATACGAGCTTTAAGTCTGACGACCATAGCAAAGTGGTCCCACGCCTTCCCATCCCGAACAGGACCGTGAAACGCTTTTGCGCCGATGATAGTTGGTGGACACCCGTGAAAGTAGGTCATCGTCAGACTATTTATTACTAAACCCCGTCTTATACAGACGGGGTTTTTTATTGCCTAAAAAA
>NZ_JHZJ01000014.1 GCF_000621025.1 Brackiella oedipodis DSM 13743 | reverse complement strand
TATTACCTAACCGCTGCTACATCCACCCCTTAAAAAACATGGTGGAGGATAACGGGATCGAACCGATGACCTCCTGCGTGCAAAGCAGGCGCTCTCCCAGCTGAGCTAATCCCCCATGTGTTGTTTAAATAAGTGGTGGGTCAAGTTGGAATCGAACCAACGACCCCCGCCTTATCAAGACGGTGCTCTAACCGACTGAGCTACTGACCCGATGCGGTAACTTTAGGCTGCTCGACTAACAACAACCGATAAGCGTAGACACTACCCAAGCAGTTAGCTTGTGCTCTTAAAGGAGGTGATCCAGCCGCACCTTCCGGTACGGCTACCTTGTTACGACTTCACCCCAGTCATGAATTCTACCGTGGTAATCGTCCCCCCGAAGGTTAGACTAACTACTTCTGGTAAAACCCACTCCCATGGTGTGACGGGCGGTGTGTACAAGACCCGGGAACGTATTCACCGCAGCATGCTGATCCGCGATTACTAGCGATTCCGACTTCATGCAGGCGAGTTGCAGCCTGCAATCCGGACTACGATCGGGTTTCTGGGATTGGCTCCACTTCGCAGTTTGGCTTCCCTCTGTCCCGACCATTGTATGACGTGTGAAGCCCTACCCATAAGGGCCATGAGGACTTGACGTCATCCCCACCTTCCTCCGGTTTGTCACCGGCAGTCTCACTAGAGTGCTCTTGCGTAGCAACTAGTGACAAGGGTTGCGCTCGTTGCGGGACTTAACCCAACATCTCACGACACGAGCTGACGACAGCCATGCAGCACCTGTGTTCTGGTTCTCTTGCGAGCACACTTCAATCTCTTAAAGCTTCCAGACATGTCAAGGGTAGGTAAGGTTTTTCGCGTTGCATCGAATTAATCCACATCATCCACCGCTTGTGCGGGTCCCCGTCAATTCCTTTGAGTTTTAATCTTGCGACCGTACTCCCCAGGCGGTCAACTTCACGCGTTAGCTGCGCTACCAAGCCCATACAGGCCCAACAGCTAGTTGACATCGTTTAGGGCGTGGACTACCAGGGTATCTAATCCTGTTCGCTACCCACGCTTTCGTGCATGAGCGTCAGTATCATCCCAGGGGGCTGCCTTCGCCATTGGTGTTCCTCCACATCTCTACGCATTTCACTGCTACACGTGGAATTCCACCCCCCTCTGACGTACTCTAGTCCGTTAGTTAAAAATGCAGTTCCAAGGTTGAGCCCTGGGATTTCACATCTTTCTTTCCGAACCGCCTGCGCACGCTTTACGCCCAGTAATTCCGATTAACGCTTGCACCCTACGTATTACCGCGGCTGCTGGCACGTAGTTAGCCGGTGCTTATTCCTCAGGTACCGTCAGCACTACAGGGTATTATCCTGTAGCTTTTCTTCCCTGATAAAAGTGCTTTACAACCCGAAGGCCTTCATCGCACACGCGGGATGGCTGGATCAGGGTTGCCCCCATTGTCCAAAATTCCCCACTGCTGCCTCCCGTAGGAGTCTGGGCCGTGTCTCAGTCCCAGTGTGGCTGGTCGTCCTCTCAAACCAGCTACAGATCACTGCCTTGGTGAGCCTTTACCCCACCAACTAGCTAATCTGATATCGGCCGCTCCAGTAGTGAAAGCTAAAAGCCTCCTTTCCCCCTTAGGGTATATGCGGTATTAGCTGACCTTTCGGCCAGTTATCCCCCGCTACTGGGCACGTTCCGATACATTACTCACCCGTTCGCCACTCGCCACCAAAAGAGCAAGCTCTCTTGTGCTGCCGTTCGACTTGCATGTGTAAAGCATCCCGCTAGCGTTCAATCTGAGCCAGGATCAAACTCTTCAGTTCAATTCCTGCTTAGTCTGCAATACTATGAATTTGC
>NZ_JHZJ01000013.1 GCF_000621025.1 Brackiella oedipodis DSM 13743 | reverse complement strand
ATGGAAGAAGGTCTTCGTTTCGCGATCCGTGAAGGCGGCCGTACCGTTGGTGCTGGCGTCGTCTCTAAAATCGCTAAATAATCTAGCGATTGTGTAATCGAGCGTGGCGCTCTTAAGTGCCACGCTTTTGTTATTTGTTCTTTACATTGTTCTTTTATAGAGTTATATCATGCAAAACCAAAAAATTCGTATCCGCCTTAAGGCCTTCGATTACAAATTAATCGATCAATCTGCTGCCGAAATCGTTGACACCGCCAAACGTACAGGCGCTGTTGTACACGGTCCTGTACCGCTACCTACCCGCATCAAACGTTACGATGTCTTGCGTTCACCACACGTCAACAAAAAAGCACGTGACCAGTTCGAGATCCGCACACATCAACGTCTGATGGATATTGTTGATCCAACCGACAAAACTGTTGATGCCCTTATGCGTCTTGACTTACCAGCAGGTGTTGATGTCGAAATTGCCTTGCAATAACAAACTGTTACAAAAAAACTAAAGTTCATCCACTTTAGTTTTATGCAACACTCAAACCGAGAGCTTAGGCTCTCGGTTTTTTTATGGAAACAACCGCCTGTTGGGGGATTAGCCAGAAAATAAAGATCTTAAGCAACGGTAGATAATTTATAAAAAATGAATTTGACTAATAATAAATACTGATTTATATATAAGTAAAAAGTATTATAAAAACCACAGTTTTGATAAAAAACTTATAAAATCTAAAAAATTTGATAAAATTCACCCGCGGTGAAAAAAGTATCCAATCGAACATAATAAGGATACTCAGTAGCCCTATAAATATAATTTTTTTAAAACATAACATGACCGTCGAATCCTTTGGTGCGCCTGCACCCAAGGGCTAGTCGCGTTTTACTTTTAAACATTGATATGAACAAAATATACAAAACCAAGTGGAATAAGTCCCTTAATGCGTTCGTCGCTGTCTCAGAACTAGAAACCAATCGCGGTAAATCTAGCTCGTCCTCCCTCACTGATCAACGCACTGGCTCGTCTAGCAGTGCGCGTCGTTTTTTCAAAATGACCCTCCTCACCGCTGTGTTAAGCAGTGTGTCGCTGCCAGCGCTCGCCGCAAATCTCAATGAAATTCGTGTGTATGATGCTGGGGATACAGTGATTGATGGGGGTAGTGGTAAAGTTAGCAATACCACAGTGAATCCATCATATACCCTAACAGATAATCGTACTGATACAACGATTGCTTTAGGCGAGAACCCATTAGGTTCTGAAGGTAATGAGTATCGTCGAGGGGCTAATACCTATAGACCAGGTACCAATGGTTATGAGCCTTCAGCTGATGGGCTAAAATTAATCTTTCCAACTAAGCATGCTATCGCCATTGGTGGTTCCGCTAAATCTTATGGCATTGGCGCTACAGCACTGGGTTATGCTGCCAATGCAGTAGATAAAGGTAATGTGGCAATTGGTTCATATTCAGGCTCAAATATGAGCACAGCCAACCATGGCGACGAAGCGGTGTATTTTACAGGAGGCAGCGGTAAAAAATACAAATTTGCGGGAGCTCCGACTGCAACCTCAAAGGTCATGTCCATTGGTGCAGGTGCTAAGGTGCTAGAAACTGAGCCCACTTGGCTCTATTGGGATAGAAAAGAGCAAAAATATGTAGATAGTCCTAATCAAAATACCATGGTGGTAGACAAGGTGCACACGTCTAGCGACTACATCACTCGCCAACTCCAAAACGTCTCCGCTGGTCGTATCGCTATGGACTCTACTGACGCCATCAATGGTAGTCAGTTATACGCTGTCGGTAAAGACCTCCAAGATCAAATCGATAATCTTAATCCTGGCTCTGGTGGCGAAGCCGGTCCAGTACCAGAAGTGATTGCGGGTACTAAAACAACTGTTAACTCTATCAATCCAGAAGACGGCGAGCAACAAGGTATTCAATATCGTGTGAATGCGCAAACAGCCACCGTCACGTTGGCAGACAATAGTGGTCTGACACTCGATAACAGCGGCACCAATGAATTCGAAGGTACCAACTTTGAGCTAGGATTAGATGAGCAAGCCAAAGCCGGTATCGATAAAGCTAATAACGGCGGTATCACATTTGCCGGTAATAACGGTCAAACACAACCTATTAAACTAGGTGACACACTCAACCTTAAAGGTAGCGACGGCAATATTATCGCGACGGGTAACGATGACGGTATTAATCTAGCACTTGGTGATACCGTTAAAATTGGTGCCAATCAACCAGTCACTATCGACGGTAATCAAGGCACGATCTCTAGCTTGACCAATACTACTTGGACACCAAACGACAAAGATCAAGAAGGCTATGACAAGTCTCAAGCCGCTTCCCAAGGTCAATTAGACGCCGTTTATAAATATGCTAAAAACGCTGAAGTGACGGCAGGCGAGGGCTGGAATTACACCGCCCAAAGCAACGCTGACAGCAAAACCAATGTCGCTCCAAGTGGCACCGTTGATTTTGCTGGCTTAGATGCAGCAGGTAATGCATCAGCAAACGCCAATATCCAAGTCAGCAAAACTGCTGATGGTCTAGGCTTCTCTCTAAATAAAGATCTAGACGGTATTAATACCGTTAACGTCGGTGAAAAAGGCGAACCAGGGGTTGATGGTCAAGATGGTAAAGACGGTGTCGATGGCACTATCGGTGTTAACGGTCAAGACGGCTCTGCTGTTGTCTTAAACGGTAAAGACGGTTCTATCGGTCTCAATGGTCAAGACGGTAAAGACGGTCTTTCTATTAAAGGTGCTCAAGGCCCAGCCGGTGTAGACGGTAAAGACGGTGAAAACAAAACTCGCCTTGTTTATCAACCAGCCACCGAAGGTGCTGAGCCAGAAACCGTAGCGACGCTTAACGACGGTCTTAAATTTGCCGGTGATGACGGTCAAGTCATCGCTAAGAAACTTAACGAGCAATTAGACATCGTTGGTGGTGCAGAAGGTAACTTAACTGATGGCAATATCGGTGTTGTTGCAGATCAAGACGGTCGCTTAAATGTTAAATTGGCTGACAATATTGATCTAGGTGACGCTGGTTCAATCCAGTTCGGTAACCAAGGTCCTAAGATTGCTCAAAACGGTATCGATGCTGGTAATACCCGCATCACTAATGTGGCGCCAGCCGAAGAAGGTAC
>NZ_JHZJ01000012.1 GCF_000621025.1 Brackiella oedipodis DSM 13743 | reverse complement strand
CATTAACTGCAGCAATCACAACGATTCTTGCAAAAGAGAACGGCGGTGAGGCCAGAGACTACAGCCAAATTGACAATGCCCCAGAAGAAAAAGCGCGTGGTATTACCATCAATACCTCTCACGTTGAGTACGAAACAGCGACTCGTCACTATGCGCACGTAGACTGCCCAGGACACGCTGACTACGTCAAAAACATGATTACGGGTGCCGCGCAAATGGACGGTGCGATTCTCGTATGTTCAGCCGCTGACGGCCCAATGCCACAAACTCGCGAGCACATCTTGTTGTCTCGTCAAGTAGGTGTACCTTATATTCTCGTCTTCCTTAACAAAGCCGATATGGTAGATGACGAAGAATTGATCGAATTAGTCGAAATGGAAGTACGTGAATTGCTTAGCAGCTACGACTTCCCAGGTGATGATACGCCGATCATCAAAGGTTCTGCTAAATTAGCCCTAGAAGGCGATGAAGGCCCATTGGGTAAACAAGCCATTCTAGAATTGGCCAAAGCCATGGACGACTACATCCCTGCACCAGAGCGTGCCGTAGACGGTTCATTCTTGATGCCAGTTGAGGACGTATTCTCAATCTCTGGTCGTGGTACGGTTGTGACTGGTCGTATCGAACGCGGTGTCATCAAAGTCGGTGAAGAGATCGAGATCGTTGGTATTCACGACACTAGCAAAACGACATGTACCGGTGTTGAGATGTTCCGCAAATTGCTCGACGAAGGTCAAGCAGGCGATAACGTCGGTATCTTGTTACGTGGTACCAAACGTGAAGACGTTGAGCGTGGTCAAGTATTGGCTAAACCAGGTACGATTACGCCGCACACTAACTTTAGCGCAGAGGTATATATTCTGTCTAAAGAAGAAGGTGGCCGTCATACGCCATTCTTCCAAGGTTATCGTCCACAGTTCTACTTCCGTACGACTGACGTGACCGGTACCATTGCTCTACCGCAAGACAAAGAAATGGTCTTGCCAGGTGATAACGTCGCCATGGACGTAGAGCTTATTGCACCGATCGCCATGGAAGAAGGTCTTCGTTTCGCGATCCGTGAAGGCGGCCGTACCGTTGGTGCTGGCGTCGTCTCTAAAATCGCTAAATAATTATAAATGTACGCACCAAGTGTAAATTTGGTGCTATAATAGATCCCTTAGTTTTTTGTGAAGCAATTAACTAAGGGATTGTGTCCTAAGAAGAGTGCAGGCTTTAAGAGTGCAGACTTTAATTAAGTTTTTATTTAAAGCTTTATTTAAGGTTTAACACTTAAATTTATGTTTATGCAGTAATCATCACTTCACTATATTTGGCGATGTAAACATAAATTAGCCTCATGATTATTAGGGTACCTTTCCAAAGCCCTACTAAAGGCTTTATAGGGGTATAGCTCAATTGGCAGAGCGTCGGTCTCCAAAACCGAAGGTTGTAGGTTCGATTCCTACTGCCCCTGCCACTTACTTAGTGGTTTCTTAATAAATAGAAAATTATGTCAGAAGCAAATGTAAAAACCGTAGGTCGTGGTGCCGATATTTTTAAAATCACATTGGCAGTGCTGTTTGTGATTGCGGGTGTTTTTGCATATTCCTATTTTACTCAGTACAGTATTTACGCAAGAGTCGGTATGTTTGTTGCCGGCTTAGTGCTTGGTGGATTGTTGGCTTTATTAAGCAATCCAGGTAAACGCACAGTGGGTTTTGCCAAAGCTTCATATAACGAACTTAAACGTGTTGTTTGGCCAAGCCGCAAAGAAACCATGCAAATGACCGCTGTGGTCTTTGCTTTTGGTGCTATTATGGCCATTTTCTTATGGCTAGTAGATAAGCTAATTGGTTGGATTGTTTACGGTGGCATACTAGGCTGGGGAGGTTAATGCAAAACCCATCCTAGCAAGTCATATAGGATTAGTTGGTTGAGTAAGTAAGTGGTTCATTGACTCAACCGCTGTGCATTAAAACTAAAACCGTCTCATCACTAACAAACTGCCAAGATATACAGCTACTTAAACAAAGAATAAAGGTCGTTCATGAGTAAACGTTGGTATGTGGTACATGTTTTTTCCAGTATGGAAAAAAGAGTCCAAAAAACATTGCAAGAGCGTATTGAAGACGCAGGTTTGCAAAACTACTTTGGACGCATTTTAGTGCCTTCCGAAGAGGTCATTGAAAGCCGAGGCGGTCAAAAATCCATTACAGAACGCCGTATTTTCCCAGGCTATGTCCTCGTAGAAATGGAATTAACTGACGAAACATGGCACCTCGTTAAAAGCACCAATCGTGTGACTGGCTTTTTAGGTAGTTCTGGTAATAAACCAACTCCCATCACCGAAAAAGAAGTCGCCAAGATTCTTAATCAAATCGAAGAGGGTGGTGAGAAACCACGCCCTAAAGTACTTTTCGAAGTTGGCGAAATGCTACGTGTCAAAGAAGGTCCATTTGCGGACTTCAACGGCACCGTTGAGCATGTCAACTATGAACGCAGCAAAGTTCAAGTCAACGTGACTATTTTTGGTCGAGTGACACCTGTTGAATTAGATTTCAACCAAGTCGAAAAAGCGTAATTCTTTACTCGACTTGGATTTTTAACCCCGGGGAGCCGTAAGGCATTAATACCCGCAAGGAGATATAACCATGGCAAAAAAAATTGCTGGCTTTATTAAGCTACAAGTGCCTGCCGGTAAGGCAAATCCTTCACCACCGATTGGTCCTGCATTGGGTCAACGTGGTCTAAACATTATGGAATTCTGTAAAGCTTTCAATGCGCAAACTCAAGGCGTTGAACCGGGCTTACCTATTCCAGTGGTGATTACTGCTTATGCAGATAAATCATTCACATTCGTGATGAAAACACCACCTGCATCAATTCTTATCAAGAAAGCAGCGGGTGTCCAAAAAGGTTCATCTCGTCCACACACTGACAAAGTTGGTAAATTGACTTACGCGCAAGCGGAAGAAATCGCCAAAACTAAAGCCCCAGACTTGACGGGTGCTGATCTAGAAGCCTCTGTTCGCAGCATTATTGGTAGTGCTCGCAGCATGGGTATTACTGTGGAGGGTGTGTAAATGGCTAAGTTATCTAAACGCACTCGCGCTTTACGTGAGCAATTCGATCGCAATAAACTCTACACCATTGCTGAAGCACTTAAACTCGTCAAAGAAACAGCCACCGCTAAATTTGATGAATCTATCGATGTTGCGATTCAATTAGGTGTCGATCCACGTAAATCTGATCAAGTCGTTCGTGGTTCTGTGGTTTTACCTGCAGGTACTGGTAAAACAGTACGCGTAGCTGTGTTTGCTCAAGGCGACAAAGCTGAGCAAGCCAAAGAAGCAGGCGCTGACATCGTCGGTATCGAAGATCTTGCAGCTGACATCAAAAAAGGCAATATTAACTTCGATATCCTTATCGCTTCACCAGACACGATGCGTTTTGTCGGTGCACTCGGTCAAATCCTGGGTCCACGTGGTTTAATGCCAAACCCTAAAGTGGGTACTGTGACCCCAGACGTGGCGACTGCCGTCAAAAACGCTAAAGCTGGTCAAGTACAATACCGTACCGATAAAGCAGCGATTATTCATGCCACTATCGGTCGTGCTTCTTTCACAGAAGAGCAACTTAAACAAAACTTAGATGCTTTAGTAGACGCTCTTAACAAAGCGCGCCCACAATCTGCTAAAGGTCAATATTTACGCAAATTAGCCGTTTCATCCACCATGGGTGGCGGTGCTAAAGTCGAAGTCGCTTCTTTAGCGAGCTAAAGAACTTTGGGTGGTGCGGCTTAGCTGTATGACTTCATAGAGTTAGCCGCATTGCTGTCAAAGACCGTTCGGAGAGCATGAATTTAGCAATATCAATTTACGCTCTTAATCACCGCAAGGTATCCGACGTAGATGGCGTCACCTAGAATAGAATTCAATTTATTGAACTCTTGCCATAGGTACGCCGCACATATGGTTGACGCAACGGGAGTTTTTTCCCACCGCGTCTTAATGATGGAGTATCAAACTGTGAGTCTCAATCGTACAGAGAAAGCAGCATTAATCGAAGAGATCCAAGCGCAAGCCGCCAAAGCTCAATCGATTGTTGTTGCTGAATATCGTGGTATTGATGTTACTGCTGTCACCGTATTGCGCAAAAATGCACGTGAGCAAGGTGTTTACCTCCGTGTACTTAAAAACACCTTAGTACGTCGTGCCCTAGAGGGCAGCGATTATCAAGGTTTAAGCGATCAGTTAGTCGGTCCGCTAATTTATGCAATCAGCGAAGACCCTGTAGCTGCATCCAAAACTTTGGTTGAATTCGCTAAAACGAATCCGCAGATCGTCATTAAAGCGGGCGCTATGCCTGGCAGCATCCTTGATGCTGACGGTGTCAAAGCGCTTGCTAAAATGCCATCTCGTGAAGAGTTGTTGGCCAAACTATTGGGTACGATGCAAGCCCCTGTTGCACAATTTGTGCGTACTCTTAATGAAGTTCCTACGAAATTCGTACGCGGCTTGGCTGCCGTACGTGACCAAAAAGAACAAGCCTAATTACTTATTCTTGGCTTGTGGTCTTCATTAAATGACAAAGTGATTATCAAATCCGGCATTATTTTTTATTAATTGGAGTTCAAAATGGCTTTAAATAAAGCAGAAATCTTAGAAGCAATTGCTAACATGACTGTGTTAGAGTTGTCTGAATTAATTACTGAAATGGAAGAAAAATTCGGCGTTTCAGCCGCTGCTGCTGCAGTTGCTGTTGCTGCCCCTGGTGCAGCTGGCGACGCTGCTGGTGGTGCTGCTGAACAAACTGAATTCACCGTTGTTCTTTCTGAAATCGGTTCTTCTAAAGTTAACGTAATTAAAGCAGTTCGTGAAATCACTGGTCTTGGCCTTAAAGAAGCTAAAGACTTAGTTGACGGTGCTCCTAAACCAGTTAAAGAAGGTTTAGACAAAGCATCCGCTGAAGAAGCTAAGAAAAAACTGGAAGATGCTGGCGCGAAAGTCGAACTTAAATAATTCGTCTTTTTCGACCCCCCGGAGTGGTTTTTACCACCTCCGGGTTTTTGCGTTTTAAAGAAAGCGCGGCTTATACTTAGCATAGAGGGCTGCAATTGGCTCGCTAAGTCCCAGAATTAAAGTCTTATTCTGCTGTCAATGCGCATGGTATACAAACTAAATCGTAGGACAGAAGCCGCTTTCTTGAAGTCGTAAATCCCCTTGAGACTGCTCCCATACAGTCTTTTAACCCCTTGAGTCGGAGTGCTCATGCCTTACTCATACACCGAACGTAAACGTATTCGCAAAAGTTTTGCTAATCGTGAAGACGTTCAACCCGTTCCATACCTTTTAGAAACTCAGTTACATTCTTATCGCTCTTTTTTGCAGGCGACCGTAGCCGCTGACAAGCGCAAAGAAGAGGGTCTTCAGGCCGCTTTTAAAGGGATTTTCCCGATTTTGAGCGCCAACGGTCTGGCACGCATCGAATTTGTAAGCTACAGACTCGAAGATCCCGCTTTTGACGTGACTGAATGTCAGTTACGCGGTTTGACCTTTGCTTCGCAATTATATGCCAAAGTCCGTCTAGAGTTCTTTGATCGTGAAGCTAGTAAGCCTACCATTAAAGAAGTTAAAGAACAAGAAGTCTATATGGGTGAAATCCCATTAATGACCGATAACGGTTCTTTCATCATTAATGGTACTGAGCGTGTGATTGTATCGCAATTACACCGTTCACCGGGTGTATTTTTTGAACACGATCGCGGCAAGAGCCACAGTTCTGGTAAATTGCTGTTCTCTGCGCGCGTCATCCCTTACCGTGGTTCTTGGTTAGACTTTGAGTTCGATTCTAAAGACTTATTGTTCTTTAGGATTGACCGCCGTCGCAAAATGCCTGTGACGATTCTACTGAAGGCCATCGGTCTCAATAACGAGCAAATCCTAGCAAAATTCTTCGAGTTTGACCAGTTCCAACTCAAAGATGAAGGCGCGCTATTGAATGTTAAGCCAGAGCGCTGGAAAGGTGAAGTTGCGTCGTTTGATATTACCGATAAAGACGGTAATGTGTTGGTAGAAAAAGACAAACGTATTAATTCACGTCATATTCGCGCCATCAAAAACGCTAACTTAACGCAGTTATCTGTGCCTGATGATTTCTTGGTGGGTCACGTCCTTGCCAAAAACGTTGTTGATGAAGCCACGGGCGAAATCCTCGCTAACGCTAATGACGAAATCACTGAGCCTTTACTTAATAAATTGCATTTATCTGGTGTTTCTGAAATCGAAACACTCTTTATCAATGAGCTCGATCGCGGTGCCTATATCTCAGCGACACTTAGAACGGATGATACAGCCGATCAATTATCAGCACGCGTAGCGATTTATCGTATGATGCGTCCGGGTGAACCACCTACCGAAGAAGCGGTTGAAGCCTTATTCCAACGCTTGTTCTATAGTGAAGAAAGCTACGACTTATCACGCGTTGGTCGTATGAAAGTCAACAGCCGTCTCGGTGGTAACGAAGGTGATCAAGGCCCGTTAACGCTAACCGATGACGATATTCTACGTACGATCGAAATCTTAGTGAACTTGCGTAACGGTATCGGCGAGATTGACGATATTGACCACTTAGGTAACCGTCGTGTGCGTTGTGTCGGCGAATTGGCTGAGAACCAATTCCGTGCAGGGTTAGTGCGTGTCGAGCGCGCCGTGCGTGATCGTCTCAATCAAGCCGAATCTGACAACCTGATGCCGAATGATTTGATTAATTCAAAACCGATTTCGGCCTCTATCAAAGAGTTCTTTGGTTCTAACCAGTTGTCACAGTTCATGGACCAAACCAATCCATTGTCAGAAATTACGCATAAACGTCGTATTTCTGCACTTGGTCAAGGGGGTCTGACGCGTGAACGTGCGGGCTTTGAGGTGCGTGACGTGCACCCTACTCACTATGGTCGTGTGTGCCCAATCGAAACACCAGAGGGTCCAAATATTGGTTTGATCAACTCTTTGGCTTTGTTTGCCCGCCTTAACGAATATGGTTTCCTCGAAACCCCATATCGTAAAGTGGTCGATTGCCAAGTCACCGAAGAGATTGTTTACTTATCTGCCATTCAAGAGAGCAAATACATTATTGCTCAGGCCAACGCTGAGCTTGATGCAGACGGTCGCTTTGTTAATGACTTAATTGCTTGTCGCGAAGCAGGTGAGACGCTCATGACACAACCAGAAAACGTTGAGTACATGGACGTGGCACCATCACAAATCGTCTCTGTGGCGGCCTCTTTGATTCCGTTCTTAGAGCATGATGACGCCAACCGTGCTTTGATGGGTGCCAACATGCAACGTCAAGCCGTACCTTGTTTGCGTCCAGAAAAACCACTAGTCGGTACGGGTATTGAACGGACCGTGGCAGTTGACTCTGGTACCACAGTACAAGCGCGTCGTGGCGGTATTGTTGACCAAGTGGATGCTGAGCGTATTGTGATCCGTGTCAATGATGAAGAAAACCAACACGGTGAAATCGGTGTTGATATCTATAACTTGACCAAATACAAACGCTCTAACCAAAGCACCAACATTAACCAACGAACCATTGTTAAACGCGGTGATCGCGTGGCTCGTGGTGATGTCTTGGCCGACGGCGCTTCGACTGACCTCGGCGAATTAGCCTTGGGTCAAAACATGTTGATCGCCTTCATGCCATGGAATGGTTATAACTTTGAGGATTCGATCTTAATCTCTGAGCGTATTGTGGCTGATGATCGCTATACCTCTGTACACGTTGAAGAATTAAGCGTGTATGCTCGTGAAACTAAATTAGGTGACGAAGAGATCACGCGCGATATTAGTAATTTGGCTGAAGCTCAATTAAACCGTTTGGATGATTCAGGTATTGTCCATATTGGTGCTGAAGTCCGTGCTGGCGATGTTTTAGTGGGTAAAGTTACCCCTAAAGGTGAAACCCAACTTAGCCCAGAAGAAAAACTGCTTCGCGCCATTTTTGGTGAAAAAGCCTCTGACGTCAAAGACACCTCATTACGCGTCCCTTCAGGCGTTGTCGGTACGGTAATTGACGTCCAAGTGTTGACAGGCAAAGGTATTGAGCGTGATCGCCGCGCCCAAAGCATTATTGATTCTGAGTTACAACGCTATCGCCAAAACTTAGCCGATCAAATGCGCATTGTGCAGAAAGATACTTTCGAGCGTTTACGTCGCGTCTTAGTGGGCAAAGTCGTTAATGGCGGTCCCAACCGTCTTGCGAAAGGTTCAACTATCACCGAAGCGTATCTTGATGAATTAGATCCAAACCGTTGGTTTGATATTCGCCTTGCAGAAGAAGCCGATGCGCAAGCGCTTGAACAAGCCAAAGACTCTTTGGAAGCCAAACGCCATAGCTTCGACATTATGTTCGAAGAAAAACGCAAAAAACTCACCCAAGGTGATGAATTGCCGCCAGGCGTTCGCAAAATGGTGAAAGTGTTCTTGGCCGTTAAACGTCGCTTACAACCTGGCGATAAAATGGCCGGTCGTCACGGTAACAAAGGTGTGGTGTCTCGTATCGTTCCCGTAGAAGATATGCCACATATGGCAGATGGTACACCATGCGATATCGTGCTTAACCCATTAGGCGTACCGTCACGTATGAACGTCGGTCAGGTCCTAGAAGTACACTTGGGTTGGGCCGCTAAAGGTCTGGGACATCGTATCAATGATTTACTGCAATCAGAGCAACGCAGTCAGGTCAAACACGTTCGTAAATTCTTAGACAGTATTTACAACAGTGGTGGTAAGCACGAAGACCTCGATAGCTTTTCTGATAAAGAAATCATGGACATGGCACAAAATCTTCGCAATGGCGTGCCGTTTGCGACACCGGTATTTGATGGTGCGCACGAAAGTGATATTCAACGAATGTTGGAACTGGCGTATCCAGACAACATCAAAGACAAACTATTGCTCACCGATAGCCGCACCCAAGCCTATCTTATCGATGGCCGCACGGGCGAGCGCTTTGATCGCCCAGTGACAATTGGTTATATGCATTACCTTAAATTGCATCACTTAGTTGATGACAAAATGCATGCCCGTTCTACGGGTCCATACTCATTAGTCACGCAGCAACCATTGGGTGGTAAAGCACAATTTGGTGGCCAACGTTTTGGTGAGATGGAGGTTTGGGCGCTCGAGGCTTACGGGGCCGCTTATACCTTGCAAGAAATGCTTACTGTGAAATCTGATGATATTCAAGGTCGTACCAAAGTCTACGAAAACATCATTAAAGGCGAGCATATTATTGATGCAGGCATGCCTGAATCCTTTAATGTCTTGCTCAAAGAAATCAGATCACTGGCTCTTAACATGGAGCTAGAGGAGAAGAAATGAATAGTTTGATGAATCTTTACAAACAGATTGCGCCGAATGAAAATTTCGATGGCATTAAGATTGGTTTGGCCTCACCGGACAATATCCGTTCTTGGAGTCATGGTGAAGTGCGTAAACCAGAAACCATTAACTATCGAACTTTCAAGCCAGAGCGTGACGGTCTGTTTTGTGCCAAAATCTTTGGTCCAATCAAAGACTATGAATGTTTATGCGGTAAGTACAAACGCCTAAAAAACCGTAACGTCATTTGTGAAAAATGTGGCGTAGAAGTCACCCAATCTAAAGTGCGTCGTGAACGCATGGGTCACATCGAGTTGGCGAGCCCAGTGGCGCATATTTGGTTCCTAAAAAGCTTACCTTCTCGTTTAGGCATGGTGCTTGATATGACCTTGCGTGATATCGAGCGTGTCTTGTACTTCGAGGCTTGGTGCGTGATTGACCCAGGCATGACGACCCTTAAACGCGGTCAAATCATGTCTGACGATGATTACATCTCCAAAGTTGAAGAATTTGGCGACGACTTCACCGCCCTCATGGGGGCGGAGGCCGTGCGCGAATTATTACGCACCATCAATATTGACCAAGAAGCCGAAAACCTTCGCGAACAACTAGAAGTGACGGGTTCTGAAGCCAAGCTCAAAAAAATCTCCAAACGCTTAAAAGTGATTGAGGGTTTCCAAAAATCAGGCATTAAACCTGAGTGGATGATCATGGAAGTACTTCCCGTACTGCCACCTGATCTACGCCCATTGGTACCGCTTGACGGTGGTCGTTTTGCGACGTCAGATCTTAACGATTTATACCGTCGTGTGATCAACCGTAACAACCGCCTCAAACGCTTGATTGAGCTCAAAGCCCCAGAAATCATCTTGCGCAACGAAAAACGTATGTTGCAAGAATCTGTGGATTCGTTGCTCGATAACGGCCGTCGTGGTAAAGCGATGACTGGCGCCAACAAACGTCAATTAAAATCGCTCGCTGACATGATCAAAGGTAAAAGCGGTCGCTTCCGTCAAAACCTTTTGGGTAAACGGGTCGACTACTCCGGTCGTTCTGTGATTGTGGTCGGTCCACAATTGCGCTTGCATCAATGCGGTCTACCGAAACTAATGGCTTTGGAATTGTTTAAGCCGTTTATTTTCAATCGTCTCGAAACCTTAGGCATGGCCAATACCATTAAGGCCGCCAAGAAACTCGTTGAGTCGCAAGATCCCGCCGTCTGGGATATTCTCGAAGAAGTGATTCGTGAACATCCAGTCATGTTGAACCGTGCTCCGACCCTTCACCGCCTAGGTATTCAAGCGTTTGAGCCGGTCCTCATCGAAGGTAAAGCGATTCAGTTACATCCATTAGTATGTGCCGCTTTCAATGCTGACTTTGACGGTGACCAAATGGCCGTCCACGTACCGCTTTCGCTCGAGGCTCAACTCGAAGCGCGTACCCTAATGTTGGCTTCTAATAATATCCTCTTCCCGGCCAGTGGTGAACCGTCTATTGTGCCGTCTCAGGATATTGTCTTGGGTCTATACTATGCGACGCGTGAGCGCATCAATGGTAAAGGTGAAGGTACCTTCTTTAGTGACCTTGCCGAAGTCATTCGTGCCTACAATAACCAAGTGGTTGAGTTACAAAGCCGCGTAACCGTGCGTTTGCGTGAATACGAAAAAGACGCTGAAGGCAACTTCCAGGCCGTCTTTAAACGTTATGAAACCACCGTTGGTCGTGCTATTTTGTCAGAAATTCTGCCAAAAGGCCTACCATTTACGGTACTGAATAAAGCGCTCAAGAAAAAAGAAATTTCTAAGTTGATCAATAATTCATATCGTCGTTGCGGTTTGCGTGACACGGTGATTTTTGCTGACCAACTGATGCGCCAAGGTTTCAAACTCGCTACTCGTGCGGGTATCTCGATTGCCATGGGTGATATGGTGATTCCAGATGTCAAACAAGACATCCTTGAAAAAGCCGGCGCCGAAGTGCTTGAAATCGACAAACAATACCTCTCTGGTTTAGTGACCGCCCAAGAACGTTATAACAACGTTGTTGATATTTGGGGTAAAGCCGGTGATCGCGTGGGTAAAGCCATGATGCAACAACTCTCCACCGAGCCTGTGGTCAACCGTGCTGGTGAAACCGTCGAGCAAGAGTCTTTTAACTCCATCTATATGATGGCCGACTCTGGGGCGCGTGGTTCTGCGGCGCAAATTCGTCAGCTCGCCGGGATGCGTGGTCTGATGGCAAAACCTGACGGTTCTATTATTGAAACCCCAATTACCGCGAACTTCCGTGAAGGTCTAACAGTACTTCAGTACTTTATTTCGACCCACGGTGCTCGTAAAGGTTTGGCGGATACCGCCCTCAAGACCGCTAACTCTGGTTACTTGACTCGTCGTTTGGTCGATGTGACTCAGGACTTGGTGATCACCGAGCGTGATTGCGGTACCACTAACGGCTATTGGATGAAAGCCAAGGTCGAAGGCGGTGAAGTCATCGAACCGTTACGTGATCGTATCCTCGGTCGCGTGGCAGCTCAAGACGTGATCAATCCAGATACGCAAGAAACGGTCTTTGCGGCAGGCACCATGCTTGACGAGGACGCGGTGGATATGATCGACAAATTGGGCATTGACGAAGTCAAAATCCGCACCCCATTAATGTGTGAAACTCGTCATGGTTTATGTGCTCATTGTTATGGTCGTGACTTGGGTCGTGGTCATATCGTCAACAGTGGTGAGTCCGTTGGTGTGATTGCTGCACAATCTATCGGTGAGCCAGGTACCCAATTGACGATGCGTACCTTCCACATCGGTGGTGCCGCTTCTGCAACGGCAATGGCTTCTGCGGTCGAAACCAAATCTAACGGTACCGTCAGTTTTGCGAGCACCATGCGTTATGTCACCAACAACAAAGGTGAGCGTATTACGATTTCTCGCTCAGGTGAGATTGTGATTTCTGATAACAATCGTGAGCGTGAGCGTCACCGCATCCCTTATGGTGCGACCCTGATGGTCGGTGATGGTGATAGCGTTAAAGCGGGTGACAAACTTGCTGGCTGGGATCCTTTAACTCGTCCTATCGTGTCTGAGTACCAAGGTACGATTCGCTTTGAGAATATCGAAGAGGGTGTGACTGTTGCCAAACAGCTAGACGAAGTGACAGGTCTATCCACCTTAGTGGTGATTACGCCTAAGTCTCGTACGGCCAAAAACATGAAACGCCCAGCCATTAAATTGGTCAATGAAGAGGGTGAAGAAGTTAAAGTGGCGGGTACGGATCACCCAGTGAGCATTCAAGTACCAGTAGGTGCGCTCATTACCGTACGTGATGGTCAAGAAGTATCTTTGGGTGAAATCCTAGTACGGATTCCACAAGAAGCCCAAAAAACGCGCGACATTACCGGTGGTTTGCCACGTGTAGTGGAACTCTTTGAAGCCCGTGCACCAAAAGACGCAGGTATGTTGGCGGCTGTGACCGGTACGGTTTCCTTCGGTAAAGATACCAAAGGTAAACAACGTCTGATCATTACCGAGACAGATGGTACACCACATGAATTCTTGATTTCTAAAGACAAACAAATCTTGGTCCACGATGGTCAAGTCGTTAACCAAGGTGAGATGATTGTGGATGGTCCATCCGATCCACACGACATCCTACGTCTCAAAGGTATCAAAGAATTAGCCAGCTTCATCGTCGATGAGGTGCAAGAGGTTTACCGCTTACAAGGCGTGAAAATCAACGATAAGCACATTGAAGTGATTGTTCGTCAAATGCTCCGTCGAGTGAATATTGTGGATGCCGGTGACACCACCTTTATTCCAGGTGAACAAGTCGAACGTTCTGCCTTGCTCAATGAAAATGATCGTGTCATTGCCGAAGGTAAACAACCGGCTACTTACGAGAACATTCTCTTAGGTATTACAAAGGCCTCATTGTCTACCGATTCATTTATCTCGGCGGCATCATTCCAAGAAACCACTCGCGTTCTCACCGAGGCCGCGATTCTTGGCAAAACCGACGATTTACGTGGTCTCAAAGAAAACGTTATCGTGGGTCGCTTGATCCCTGCAGGTACGGGCTTATCGTTCCACAAAGCTCGCCATGCGAAGTTGGATCTTAACCAACAAGAGCGTCAAGTCGCCCGTGAGAGTGAAAACCCGTTCATGGAATCGAACGAAGTCTCACTCGATAGCGTTCTTCATGATGGTGAGTCTGCACCTGCTGAAAATGCCGATGCGACAGCCAATCATCAAGAGCAAGAATAGTGCTTTTGTGCACTAAGACCGTATCGTTGTCTTAGTGCACGACGCTATTGAGCACGCCAGAGCAACCCTTAGGGGTTGCTCTTTTTTTGTCTCTAGCCTCAGGACAAACATATAACCTATTGATATATACGAATAACTTATTGATAAACAGCAAACGTATGTCATAAGTGCTGATTATGTGGCATGCTAATAAGATAGTATGAATTTTTACTCTAGAGGCAAACCATGGAAGAAATACAAAGGCATTCACTCGATAAAGACAAAATCAAAATCTTATTATTAGAAGGTGTACACCAAAACGCCATCGATGTTTTTCATAAAAATGGCTACAACAATATTGATTATCACAAAAAAGCGCTAGAGGGCGAAGAGTTACGACAAGCGCTCAGTGAGGCGCATTTCGTGGGCATCCGTTCACGCACCCAACTCACCGCTGAGGTCTTAGCGCACGCCAAAAAATTAGTGGCGATTGGCTGTTTTTGTATTGGTACCAATCAAGTCAGCCTAGATAGCGCCAGAGAGGCCGGTATCCCTGTCTTTAATGCGCCTTTTTCTAATACGCGTTCAGTGGCCGAATTAGTGCTGGCCGAAATCATTATGCTTGCCCGCAAAGTGCCTACCCTCAATGCCAGTACGCATCGAGGCGGTTGGCTCAAATCTGCCGAAGGCAGCTACGAAGTCCGCGGTAAAACGCTGGGGATCATTGGTTATGGTCATATCGGTACCCAAATCGGCATCTTGGCAGAAGCCTTGGGACTCAATGTGTATTACTACGACATCGAAGACAAATTGCCATTAGGCAATGCTAAGCCCATCGCTCGTCTCCAAGATTTGCTCGAATGCAGTGATTTTGTGACTTTGCATGTGCCACAAGACCCAAGCACTAAAAATCTCATGAGTGCCGAGCGCATTGACCAAATGAAGCACGGCGCGCATTTAATTAATGCTTCACGCGGTAATGTAGTCGATCTCGATGCATTAGCAATTGCTATCGAAGAAGGCCGCATTAAAGGCGCAGCTATTGATGTATTCCCAGTAGAACCCAAAGCTAATGGTGAAGAATTCCAGTCACCATTACGCAAATTTGATCAAGTGATTTTGACCCCACATGTGGGTGGCTCCACCCAAGAAGCTCAAGCCAATATCGGTATTGAAGTGGCTAATAAACTGGTCAAATACTC
Source organism: Brackiella oedipodis DSM 13743 (assembly GCF_000621025.1). GTDB lineage: Bacteria > Pseudomonadota > Gammaproteobacteria > Burkholderiales > Burkholderiaceae_B > Oligella > Oligella oedipodis. The sequence continues at coordinate 6,147 of NZ_JHZJ01000012.1, read as the reverse complement.
AGACACTGGATCGACCTTGTCTGCCGTAAACTTCCCAGAAGTATCTTTATCTGAGTCTGTGGATCCACAAACGCACCGTTATATTCATATCCACAAAAATCAACCGGGTGTGTTATCGGCGATTAACCAAGTGTTCGTCAAAGAAGGCATTAATATCCAAGGTCAATATTTACAAACCGATGCCAAAATTGGTTATGTGGTGTTTGATGTGATTGATGCGAATGTCCAACAATCGCTCAAGGAACTACGCGCCATTCCAGGGACGATTCGCACCCGTGTGATTTTTTAAACTGTTATAATCAATAGCATAAGCTATCAATAATCAATAGTACTAATTAGCTTATGCAATCAATTAGGAGTCCCGAGTTAACAATAAGCAATGACTCCGGAACTTGTAACGTATCGGCATCCCCAAATGCCGATACGTTTATTGGCAAGCCTGACCTGAAATAATACGATCCTGAAGCTTCGGTGGGGTGATCAAAACTGAATCCTTTCACTATCGAACTTTTAAGCCAGAACATGAGGGTCTGTTTTTACCAGAAAATAAACCACCAACGTGCAATACGCCTATCATCCTGTCTAGCAGAGCGCGGCTGGTTTATAATAGAAAGGTAAAGCGATCAAATAGTCGCCCTCAACCACTTAGTGCCACTAGCCATAGCCGCCTAAGGCTTTGGTCACCTAAATTGATAAGTATCGGTCATAGTCTGCCGATACTTTGTTTTTTGTGCGACTTAATTAATCAGTCCTCTACCGATGTCATGGCAAAAAAACGCAAACCTTATATTCCCCAAAAACCTCGTAGTCTAAAAGAGCGTATTTTGTACGCCGTGCTTTTTGAAGTCACTGGGATAACGTTGTCCACGCCCATATTGGCCTTTTCGTCAGGCCACCAAATGCAAGAGGCGGGCGTGATTATCGTAGTGATGGCCGCGATCGCCTTGATTTGGAATGTGATTTTTAATTATTTATTCGACGCGTGGTTGCAAAAATACCAAATTTCCAAGACGACACCTGTACGCATTTGGCATTCAGTCTGTTTTGAGGCGGGTTTACTCGCCATCTCCATCCCATTTGTCATGTGGTATCTCGAGGTTGGCTTTGTCGAAGCCGTAATGCTCGATCTATTGATCAGTCTGTTTTATTTGGTATTTACCTATATTTTCACGCTTATCTGGGATACGCTCAGAGGTCGTTACTGGGGTAAGTTATCGCCCGAAGAATTAGAGCAATATCGTCATGCTCAGCAGATCCATCATACCTAATCGTGTTTGCGTGTGCTCTGCAAAAAAGGCGGATTGAGTGCCACAATTCGTTTGTAAATAGGGCAGCCGGGGTCGTGGGCGCCAGGTAGATAAGCGGTACTCATCAAGAACTCATTGACGATTTGCTCTCCCACAAACTTAAAGTGTTGTTTAAATAGCGACACCCATTGTGGCAAACGGCGCGGATGATGGTGTGCTAACCAAGCCGCCCATGAGCCAGCATCTTGCTGAATTTGCATAATCGCTTGCGCATTATAAATAGCGGCATTGATTTTTAGGCGATTGCGTATAATGGCAGGATTTGCCAGCAAACGCTGGATATCAGCGTCAGTATAGGCCGCGACTTTGGGGATGACAAAACCGTCATAAGCCTGCTCAAAGGCAGATTGCTTGGCTAAGATAGTGCCCCAATTTAAGCCCGCTTGATTGATTTCTAAGACCAGGCGTGCAAACAAGGCATTGTCGTCATACAACGGAAAACCATAGATCTCATCGTGATAATGTCGATGTAACGCGGCGTATTTGCCCGTGTGAGTAGCGACAAATTGGCAATAGCTCATCCTAACACCTGTCTATAAATCTTCTAAAGTACGCTAAAATAGGAGTTTAGGCCATCGCCTAAGCCACAACCACGCCTAACGATTATGGAACAGCTAGAAATTTTTGCCATCCCTAGCCCCTGTATTGGGGTCTGTGAAAGCAATAACCGCGGTTATTGTAAGGGCTGTTTTCGTAGTCGCCAAGAGCGTCAAGAGTGGAACCTCTATACCGACCCCCAAAAGGCCGTCATCCTTGCCAAATGTAGCTTACGCAAAAAGCGTCATATGCAATATATTATGCTTGAGAAACTACGCAAACAAGAAGAGACTTAAGACTTTTTTCAGTCGTCAATATGCACAGCGGCTGCCGCAAAGCGTGCGATATTTGCAACAGTGCATAGATTCAGTGCCTAAACCCCGCTAAGATATTGAAATAACTACAAAAAAATGGTACATTAATGGGCTGTTAATGTCATATTGGTCGTATTGCAACTTCTGGATCGATAAGCTTAGCTTATTTTTAAAGTGAATTTGGTAAGCTTATATATTACGTATTATTGCGATTACGTATTATTACGTATTGCAGAGGACCAGAGGGCTAAAAGACTAAAAAGCCATAACGCCAAAACGTTATAAGGCCAGAAGACAATAAGCCTTCTGAAGTATTCCCGACGTATACCCAACTATTTAAACTCAAGGCTATGCCACGTCGTGCTTTACCTTGAGTTTGGTTTGCGGCTTTATGTTTGTCATACAACTAACTCAGATGGCTTTTCACGAGACCTAACTTACAGACGCCTTGCCAACGTTGGCACTGTCGTCAGTGGGCTTAGGCTCACAGTCCTGTGACATTACACCACAAGCGTGATCCACTCGCTACTGCTGTAGCAGCAGGGTGACGTGTACATTAAATCTCAGCCGCAAAGCAGCGTATGCTAAGCGGTTATTTGTATTTGTTTAATAATTAGGAAATAGCTCATGCCAACTATTAGCCAACTCGTGCGTAAACCGCGCGAAACGAGCCGTGCAAGCAGCAAAAGCCCAGCGCTAGAAAACTGCCCGCAACGTCGTGGTGTGTGCACTCGTGTGTATACAACCACTCCAAAAAAGCCTAACTCCGCAATGCGTAAAGTTGCCAAAGTGCGTTTAACTAACGGCTTTGAAGTGATTTCATACATTGGTGGTGAAGGCCATAACCTCCAAGAGCACTCTGTTGTACTTGTGCGTGGTGGTCGTGTAAAAGACTTGCCAGGTGTTCGTTACCACATCGTTCGTGGCGCCCTTGACTTACAAGGCGTAAAAGATCGTAAGCAAGCCCGTTCTAAATACGGTGCTAAACGTCCTAAAAAAGCCTAATCATTTTTTTTACTTAATGCTTGACTCGATCAGCGCATTAAGCCACTTGATTTACTTTTTTGCTTCCTCTCTAGGTAAGCGTGCAGCCGCAGCTGCTGGATAATTTACTGCGGTAGGTAAGTGGTTGTTCTCTCAATAGGCAACCGTGGTCACAAAGTGACAAACTGAAATTTGACACAAAGGAAGTAATTATGCCTCGTCGTCGCGAAGTAGCAAAACGCGAGATCCTACCTGATCCAAAATTCGGTAGTGTCGATCTTGCTAAATTTATTAATATTTTGATGCTCTCCGGCAAAAAAGCCGTTGCAGAGCGTATTGTGTATGGCGCTTTTGATCAAATCAAAAACAAAAGCGACAAAGATCCTCTAGACATCTTTAACGAAGCCATCAACAACGTTAAACCAATCGTCGAAGTTAAAAGCCGCCGTGTTGGTGGTGCGAACTACCAAGTACCTGTAGAGGTGCGCCCAGTTCGTCGTATGGCTTTAGCAATGCGTTGGATCCGTGAAGCCGCCAAAAAACGCGGTGAAAAATCCATGGATTTACGTCTTGCTGGCGAATTGCTCGATGCTGCAGAAGGCCGTGGTGCAGCCATGAAAAAACGCGAAGATACCCACAGAATGGCAGAAGCCAACAAAGCTTTCTCTCATTTCCGTTGGTAATAAAAGGAACTTAATATTATGTCTCGAAAAACTCCCATTGAACGCTATCGCAACATAGGTATTTCAGCGCATATTGATGCGGGTAAAACTACTACCACAGAACGTATCTTGTTCTACACAGGTATTAGCCACAAAATCGGTGAAGTACACGATGGTTCCGCCACTATGGACTGGATGGAACAAGAGCAAGAGCGTGGTATTACCATTACCTCTGCGGCCACTACAGCGTTCTGGCGCGGTATGACTGGTGACTGGCCAGAATATCGCATCAACGTCATCGACACCCCAGGACACGTGGACTTTACCATTGAGGTAGAACGTTCTATGCGTGTACTTGACGGTGCTTGCATGGTGTATTGTGCTGTAGGTGGTGTACAACCACAATCTGAAACCGTATGGCGCCAAGCTAACAAGTACCATGTACCTCGTTTGGCTTTCGTCAACAAAATGGACCGTACGGGGGCTAATTTCTACAAAGTCTACGAGCAAATGAAAACTCGTTTACGTGGTAACCCAGTACCCATCGTCTTGCCAATCGGTGCTGAAGATAGCTTCCGTGGCGTGATTGATTTGTTCAAAATGAAAGCGATCATTTGGGACGAAGCGTCTCTTGGTGCGACCTTCACTTACGAAGACATCCCTGCTGAATTACAACAAGAAGCCGAAGAATGGCGCGAAAAACTCGTTGAAACAGCGGCTGAATCTTCTGAAGAACTCATGGAAAAATACCTCGAAGAGGGCGAGTTAACTGAAGAAGAGCTCATCAAAGCCATCCGTCAACGCACGATCGACTGCGAAATCCAACCAATGCTTTGTGGTACGGCCTTCAAAAACAAAGGTGTACAACGCATGCTTGACGCGGTCGTTGAATTCTTACCTTCTCCGATCGACATCCCACCTGTCGTGGGTGAAGACGATGACGGTAACAAAGTCGAACGTGTTGCCGATGACAATGCCAAAATGTCTGCGTTGTCATTCAAGCTAATGACTGACCCATTCGTCGGTCAATTGACCTTTATTCGTGTGTACTCTGGTACCATCAAATCAGGTGATACGGTTTACAACTCTATCAAGGGCAAAAAAGAACGTATCGGTCGTATTCTGCAAATGCACGCCAATGATCGTAAAGAGATCAAAGAAATTGTGGCGGGCGATATTGCTGCGGTGGTCGGTCTCAAAGACGTTACCACAGGTGAAACCTTATGTGCCGAAGACAGCCACGTAATTCTTGAGCGTATGGAGTTCCCAGAACCTGTAATTTCTCAAGCGGTTGAACCAAAATCCAAAGCGGACCAAGAAAAAATGGGTCTTGCCCTTTCTCGCTTGGCGCAAGAGGATCCTTCATTCCGCGTGCGTTCTGACGAAGAGTCTGGTCAAACCATTATTTCTGGTATGGGTGAGTTACACCTCGAGATTATTGTTGACCGTATGCGTCGTGAGTTCAACGTTGAAGCCAACGTCGGTAAACCACAAGTAGCGTACCGTGAAACTATCCGCAAAACATGCGATGAAGTCGAAGGTAAATTCGTTAAGCAATCCGGTGGTCGTGGTCAATATGGTCACGTGGTACTTAAACTTGAACCATTACCACAAGGTGGTGGTTACGAGTTCGTCGACGAAATTAAAGGTGGTGTCGTACCTCGCGAATACATCCCTGCCGTCGATAAAGGTATTCAAGAAACCTTATCTTCTGGTGTCGTCGCCGGTTACCCAGTCGAAGACGTTAAAGTCACCTTATTCTTCGGTTCATACCATGACGTCGACTCCAACGAGAACGCCTTCCGTATGGCTGCTTCTATGGCCTTCAAAGAAGGTATGCGTCGTGCTAGCCCAGTCTTGCTTGAACCGACTATGGCGGTTGAGGTAGAAACGCCAGAAGACTACGCCGGTACTGTAATGGGTGACTTATCTTCACGTCGTGGTATTGTCCAAGGTATGGAAGAAATCCAAGGCGGTGGTAAGATCATCCGCGCCGAAGTGCCACTTTCAGAGATGTTTGGTTACGCCACTAACTTGCGCTCACTCACGCAAGGTCGTGCAACCTACTCAATGGAGTTCAAGCACTACACTGAAGCACCGAAGAGCGTGGCAGAAGAAGTCATCAGTGCACGCACTAAGTAATAACCTTATCGTATTAAGCTTGTTATAATTACAGCAAGTGTTACATAACTGAGGTGATTCAGGATGCGAATCACCTCAATACATCAATTAACAGGAAATAAATTATTATGGCAAAAGGAAAGTTTGAACGTACCAAACCGCACGTCAACGTAGGTACGATTGGTCACGTCGATCATGGTAAAACCACATTAACTGCAGCAA
>NZ_JHZJ01000011.1 GCF_000621025.1 Brackiella oedipodis DSM 13743 | reverse complement strand
TAAATAGTTGTGCACGCAAACTCGTGAAAGTTTGCTTTTGAGCTAACTACCTGTTAGTGCCCACACTTATCGGCTGTTAATTGTTAAAGAACAAAGTGATTAATAAAGCTATTTACTTTATCAATCGATCTAGATATCGCTTTTAATATCCAGATTAAATTCATTTAATTTCTTTTGCTTAACTGCGCTGTTTGCTCAGCAGCAAAGATTGAAATTATGACAGCGTTTTAAATCATTGTCAAGGATTTTTTTAAATATTTTAAAAAGTTTTTAAGCGATGTTTATATGTCGTTTAAAAGGCTTTTTAGAATATGGCTAACTTTAAAGTTAACGTAACTAATGTTTAGCGTTTTTTCACACTTATTCTACGTTTACTTTAGTCAGCTTCTCAATCACCACTAGTGGATAACCCCTAGTTGGTTATCAAGAAAGAATGAAATTATGACAGTATTTTTAAAGCTTGGCAAGCCTTTTTAGAAAAAATTTTATATTTTTTTGGATTGTTGCTTTCTGGCCTCTTATTTATTTATGTTAGTCTCTCAAGTCATGCGGTTATCGCGCACATACTGCCCAAAAGTACTTCCCTATCGACATACCACGTAAGCACTCTGTTAGTCCGCCTACAGCTTTGGCGCTTGGGCTCATAAGAGACTTCTTCCTGACGATGTTCGTATAACTTTAAGAATGTGGTAATAATACAAACTGATTCGAGCCACCCACCATGTCGATAGCCCTCTTCATCATGGCGAATTCCTTAAGTGCGCTGCTTGGCTTTGCACCTTGTCTTTGCTATTGGTATAAGCTTTCAAGTCGAAAACAACCAACGACTTTTCTCAATAAGTTCCTGGTTAACTATCGCCACTTTGACCTATGACCTCTACATCCTGACTCTGCTTAACACATGTTTTTAACGTGTTTGAGCAGTTTTAGCTTTCTGGGGAGCTTATACTTAACCATCTTCTTGCAGCAAACTAAGTTTTATCATTGATAAGCAAGAATCATCATCCTCAGCTTAGTCCTTATTGCGCCTATCAGAGCCTTTTCTTTGTCAGCAGATGTTGTGTCAAACCCCTAAACACGGATAAAGTCAGCGCCATACTGTTTTTTAATAATGCAAGACATGGACGTGTAAATCAGCTAGCAACACACAGCATCAGGCTGTTTCACCATTAACGACTAGCGGCAAACCGCGATTTGTGGATACACGGTACACGTTCACACACCCCATCAGCAAGTTGGCACTGGGGCTCCTTTTTAGACATGAAGCTTTTGGGTTTCGGATTCAAAATGGCGCTGTTAGTATGCAATTCGTTTTTTCGTAACACGATCGCTTATTTAAATATAACTAAATGCAGAGCAGTGACGTATTTGCTCTTGCTACTGCATCAGTGTTTATAAACCATAAACAAAGAACTATCAAACACAAAAAAAGTAAGGGCGTACCATTACCCTTTTTAATCGCCTACTTTCTAAACCCTAAAGGCGGCGGTGAATTTTCTTTGATTTCTTTTACTAGTCTCTTAACTCATCGTCTTGTTCTTGTTTTTATGGATGCGAGCGATTGGGCATTTATGAGAGCTCTTATTTGATAGTGAAATAGTTAAGAATACTTTTTTATGTTTTTATTAAGTAAGGATGGCTTTGAGGAAGGATCCTGAAGGGATTTAAAGAGAGTCTAAGAGACTGAAAGATGGGGATTGGTGCCGGCTACAAGAGTCGAACTCGTGACCTTCTGATTACAAATCAGCTGCTCTACCAACTGAGCTAAGCCGGCCCCTAAAAAAGAATTATTATAGGGTAGCAAATAAATAAAAGCAAGGTTTTTTGGATTAAATCAACAAAAACTTAAATTTTTGCTACCTTAATGCAACAAACTTTATAAAACAAAGAGAGATTTTTTTATTTAATAATTTTGAGTACGGATTTTTTAGGTTTGTCACTCTTAGTGCTGGATCGATTGTTACGGCTTGAATGTAACTTAGGCGCCGCCCCCTCTTCTGGGGCAGACAACTCGTAATCCTCTGACACCCTGAAGTTCATACCTTCTTGAGACTCTCTGGAGAAAAAGGCTTCACATCGAGCAATAGGCACACTAATCTGCTGGGCGCGGCCACTAAATCGCGCCTCAAAAGAAATATATTCATCGCTAATAAAGAAATCTTTAGTGGCTGTAAAACCGATATTAAACACGATGACGCCATCTTTGACCAATGCTTGAGGCACCTGACAATTGGCATCCACACGCACCACGACGTGGGGTGTCTGACCTTGATCCAGGCACCAGTTATACCAAGCTTGGATCAGTTCCGCTTTGCTTGAAGAGGTAGTCATGAGTTTCCTTTAGAGATGAAAGTCGTTATGAACTAGCGACGCATAACTTTTTCTGAAGGCGTCAATGCCTCTATGTAGGCCGGTCTAGAAAAAATACGCTCAGCGTATTTTTGTAGAGGCGCGGCATTTTTAGGAAGGGAGATGCCGTAATGCTCGAGGCGCCATAACAACGGGGCTAAGGCCACATCCAACATGGAGAATTCATCACCGAGCAGGTATTTGTACTGAGACATGATAGGTGCCAACATCGCTAATTGATCGCGAATCGCTTTGCGGGCGTGATCAAGCTTCTCTTCGTTGTCGCTTAGCGTACGATCTTCGAGGGTGAGCACATGCACGAACAGTTCTTTTTCGAAGTTGTGTAAGAACAAACGGGCCCGCGCACGCATGACTGGGTCGCCCGGCATCAGTTGTGGATGCGGGAAACGCTCATCAATGTATTCATTGATAATATTAGATTCGTATAGAATTAATTCTCGCTCGACAAGAATAGGCACGGTACCGTATGGATTCATAACGGTGATGTCATCTGGTTTATTGAATAAATCAATATCACGGACCTCAAAGTCCATGCCTTTTTCGTAAAGAACAAAACGACAACGTTGTGAAAACGGGCAGGTTGTACCCGAATAAAGTACCATCATAAAGACATTCTCCTGTCGGTAATACCTATCAAACTAAAAAGGCCAGCTTAAGGCCGACCTTAATATCACTATTCTACATTAAAAAGGGTCAAGTCTCGACTTGACCCCTGCTTATGCTTATTTGACGTGTTTCCAGTATGTGCGGTTGAGGAACCAGGCGACCACAAAGAAGAACGCTAGGAATAACATCACCCACGTTCCCAAAACTTTGCGGAAGTGTTGTTGTGGTTCAGCCATCCAGCCCATAAAGGCGGCCAAATCAGCGACATCTTTCTTGAAGACTTGCTCCTTGTTAGGGTCTAAATATTTGATCTCGGCATGATGCTCAGGCCCACCAGAATAATCATTTAAGACTTCATCCGAAACCGTATCCGCAAACCCATGCGCATCGTAATGCGTAACTGTTTTCTTCCATTCGCTACTACCGTCTTCTTTTTCGAGCTGATGCACATCCGTGATAGAGACTTCGGTAGGACCCGCGACGTCCCACAATGGGTTAGGCATACCGACATTCGGGAAAATTAGGTTGTTCCAACCGGTATCTCGACCTTGATCACGATAGAATGATTGCAAATAGGTGTATAAATAATCGGTACCTGGTTGACCTAAGTTTTCGGCTTTAGCGCGAGCCATAACAGACAGATCCGGTGGTGTCGTACCAAACCATTTTTTGGCATCGTCAGGGCGCATCGCAATTTGCATAAGATCGCCCACTTTGCCTTCCGTAAAGAGTAGATTATCTTCGATTTGCTTTTCGGTCAGACCAATTTCTGTGAGTTTGTTATAGCGCAAGGCGTTGGCGCTATGACAGTTCAGACAGTAATTTACAAACAGTTTGGCACCGTTTTGCAGGGCTTGCATATCGTTTACACCCACCGGTGCTTTTTGCCACTCAGCACCCCCTTCATTGGCAAACACAGGGAGCGCGCTGGCACAGAATAAAATTAATGAGGCTAGAAATTTTTTCATGATTTACTCCTGTTAGTGTTGCTTAAAGGTAACGCGATCAGGAACTTGCTTGAATTTACCTAAGCGACTCCAGACAGGCATAAAGAAGAAAAATGCCAAATAAATGACCGTACCCACTTGGGAAACAATATTCAGTAGCGGTGACGGTGCTTTGGTACCGATAATACACAAGACAATAAAGTCAACAATAAAGATGGCGTATAAGAACTTATGCCAAGTTGGACGGTAGCGGATTGATTTGACGGGAGATTTATCTAACCAAGGCAAGAAACCAAGAATCACTACGGTTCCGCCCATCACCACAACACCCCAGAACTTCGCATCAAAGGTGCGTAAACCAACGGCCACTAAGACGAGCACCACAGGCCACAAAATACGCCATAAGCCTTTGATATTTTTGTTGAGTAATATATAAACCGCGAAGAATAAGGCAAAGGCTATTAAGGCCCAGGTGAATTCATCGGTGGTAGCCCGCAACATTGAGTAGAAGGCAGTGAAATACCAAACTGGCGCAATATGCGGTGGTGTTTTGTAAGGGTCAGCAGGTAAGAAGTTGTTCGCTTCTAGGAAATACCCTCCCATCGTAGGGGCAAAGAACATAATGGCGGCAAAGACTAACAAGAAGCCAGCCACGCCTAAAATATCGTGTACTGAGTAGTAAGGGTGGAAAGGAATACCGTCTAAAGGACGACCATTGCGATCTTTGTTGGCTTTGATCTCGATACCATCCGGGTTGTTGGAACCGACTTCATGTAACGCAATAATATGAGCCACCACTAAACCAATTAAGACCAACGGAATGGCAATCACATGAAAGGCAAAGAAACGGTTAAGCGTCGCATCTGAGACGACAAAGTCACCACGAATCCAAGTAGAGAGGCCATCACCGACAAAAGGTATGGCGGAGAAAAGGTTAACAATTACTTGGGCGCCCCAGTAAGACATTTGACCCCAAGGTAATAAATAACCAAAGAAGGCTTCGGCCATTAAGCACAAGAAAATACAGACACCGAAAATCCAGACTAATTCACGGGGTTTGCGGTAAGAACCATAAAAAAGACCGCGCAACATGTGCAAATACACCACCACGAAGAACATGGAGGCGCCGGTGGAGTGCATATAGCGGATAATCCAGCCATAAGGCACTTCGCGCATGATGTATTCGACGGATAAGAAAGCTAATTTGGCATCCGGCTTATAATGCATCACCATAAAAATACCAGTGAGGATTTGAATCACTAATACCAACATGGCTAATGAGCCAAAGAAATACCAAAAGTTAAAATTCTTAGGAGCGTAGTACTCGCTCATGTGCTCCTTAAACATTTTGGTTAATGGGAAACGGCGGTCAATCCAGCCCATTAATCCAGTTGTTTGTACTACTTTATCGCCAGCCATAAAAGGCTCCTTATGCATAATTATTTAATCTAGAAATTCGTGCTTTGAGTCAGCTAAAACCTAGAGCATCGTTAGGACTAAGATGCTGATTCCTCGCCCACTAAGATGTTGTTATCATCAATAAAATAGTACGGAGGGACTAGTAAATTGTCTGGTGCCGGTTGGTTTTTGAAGACGCGACCCGCTAAGTCAAACTTAGAACCGTGGCATGGGCACAAGAAGCCACCCTGCCAATTACCAGGCATGCCTTCGTCGGCACCGACTTTGAAGCGGGGGGATGGCGAACAGCCTAAGTGCGTACAGATACCGACCATAACCATCCACTCAGGTTTGCGAGAGCGATGCTCGTTTTGGGCAAAGGCGGGTGTAAAGCCTGGGCGCTCGGATTTAGGATCGGCTAATAAGTCGTCATTTTTGGTGAGATCAGCAATCATTTCTGGCGTGCGATGTAACACCCAGACCGGCTTACCTTGCCACTCGGCTGTCACCATAGTGCCAGGTTTGACAATACTCAAATCAATTTGGACGGGAGCACCAGCGGCTTTGGCGCGATCAGAAGGATTCATGGAAGCCACGAATGGTACCAGGGTAGCGACCGTCGCTGCGCCACCCACCGCACAGGCGCTGCCTAACCAAAAGCGTCGGGATGGATCATCGGGAAGCACGGTTGGAGAAGATTGAAAATCCTCTATGCCTTGCAAATCTGACTGTTGTTGATTATTAGAAGATTGACTCATATGTATCCTTTATGGTCAAAATTTTGTTACAAATTTTGCAGATGATTATAGTAATTTACAACTGTTTATAGTTTTTTCGTTTTATTATACAAACTCATGCCATTCTACAATTAATTAAAGACGGACATTATGAGTAAAATCAAAGGTTTTGTGCAGGAATTCAAACACTTCGCCATCAAGGGCAATATGGTCGATATGGCTATCGCTGTCATTATTGGCGGTGCTTTTAGCAAAATTATTGACTCTCTCGTCAAAGACGTACTCATGCCACTCATCAATTTAATTATTGGCAATGAAGTGAACTTTAATAATTTATTTATTGTGTTGGGACGCCCCGCTGGTTACAACGGTCCCGAAACTTACGAAGCCCTAAAAGCAGCAGGCGCCAATATTTTCGCCTATGGTAGCTTTCTGACCATCTTGATTAACTTCTTGATTTTGGCCTTTGTGGTGTTTTTGATTGTCAAGGCGATTGCCAGCGCCCGTGCCCACTTTGAGAATTCCAAAGAGGAAGAAAAAGCCACCGCTGCCGAGCCTGCCGATACGGTTTTATTACGTGAAATTCGTGATCTTCTCAAACAACAAGGTCGCCAGCCTGCTGACGTAGCCTCTAAAAATAGTCAAGACTCTGTCTCGCAATAGGCCGTACAGACATGTAAATAAGCCCCAAGCACCTATGTTTGGGGCTTATTTGTGTCTTTACTGTGCCTCAGAACCCGCTTATTTATCTTTAGTTAGATAGGGTTAGCAATTTCTAGGTATTCTATATCGAGGTCTGGGAAATGTTGTTGCAAAGCCTGACCCAGCGCTTGGATACCATATCTCTCGGTAGCGTGATGTCCCGCCTCAAAATACGCAACACCATTTTCGCGGGCTAAATGACAAACCTGCTCCGAAGCCTCGCCAGTGATATAAGCATCTGCACCCGCTTGAATGGCTTCTTCAAACATGCCTTGGGCGCCACCTGTACACCAGGCAATTTTGTGTAATGTTTGTTGGGGTTCCCCAATGACGATGGGTTGACGTTGGAGGCGCTTGGCAATGGTTTGTGTCATTTGCGCTACAGTAATGGCCCCCTCCTTAGGTTGCCCTAACCAAATCAGATCCGCCGCGCCCACAGTCTGTGGCTTTCCTGCCACAAGCATAGGTTGCAAGTCGAGTACCTTCGCTAAACAGGCATTATTACCCCATTCTGGATGCGCGTCCAAAGGCAAGTGATAGCCAATCAGATTAATATCATGCTTAATTAGACTGGCTATACGGTTGTATTTCCAGCCAATTATGCGGCTGTCCTCATTCTTCCAAAACCAACCATGATGTACAATAATGGCATCAGCCTGTTTTTTGATAGCCGCTTGTACCAGTGCCAAGCTAGCTGTCACACCCAACACAATTTTTTTTATCGTGGGTTTGCCCTGAACTTGGAGACCATTCGGCGCATAATCCCTGAAATTATCAGGCTGTAGCTGCTGCTCTAACCAAGTAGTAATGTCTGCTATATTGACTTGACTCACACTCTATCCTTATAAATCGTCTATGTTTCGATATTGGTTAATTTTTGCTCAAACGGTAACTATCTGCTTAGCGCTGGCGTTTACTATCAGCACGATCCGTCCGGGTTGGATTGGCCAACAACTGGAGGTCAATCCTGCACCTACAGCTACCGTTAAGATAGAGCCTTCCGTCATCATCAATAACGACAATCAAGAAGCGATTAGTCCGACCGCCACGGTCTTTACGTCTTATGCAGACGCCGTCAAACAAGCGGCCCCGTCTGTGGTTAACATTTATACCACCAAACATATTAACACTTCGCCGCTCAAGGGTTTGAATGATATCCCCGCACTCAGGCCACTATTACGCGAACAAAACGAACTCCAAAAGCGCTTAACCACGCCCACTAGCTTGGGCTCAGGGGTGGTCGCCAACCAAGATGGCTATATTCTCACTAACTATCATGTCGTCGAAGCCGCTGATGCGATTGAAGTGGCCTTTATTGATGGTCGCAAAAGTGCGGCCAAGTTTATTGGTTACGACCCAGATACTGATTTAGCCGTACTCAAAGTCGATAGTAGCACTGAGGTTGTACCTATTCATTTTGATGACAAACAAACCATGAATGTGGGTGACGTAGTGCTTGCCATTGGTAACCCTTTTGGGGTGGGGCAAACCACCACCATGGGCATTATTTCGGCACTAGACCGCTCCGGCTTGGGTATCAATACTTATGAGAATTTTATTCAAACTGACGCCGCCATTAATCCTGGTAACTCTGGCGGTGCGCTGATTAATGTCAATGGCAATTTAATTGGTATTAATACGGCTATTTATTCAGAATCTGATAATGGTGGTTCCTTAGGGATTGGCTTTGCCACACCCGCGGCGAGCGCCCTCAAAATCATGCAAGAAATCATTGATACGGGTTCTGTGTCCCGTGGCTGGTTAGGCGTCGAACCACAAGACGTGACGGCAGAGCTAGCCAAGGCCTTCAAATTACCAGAAAGCCGCGGCATTATTATTGCTTCGATTGGCCAAAACAGTCCGGCGCAAGCAGCAGGCTTACAAGTCGGTGATATTATCCAACAGCTCAACGGCAAGCCTGCCATTAGTACGAGCGCCATGCTCAACGAGGTCGCGAATCTTAAACCCGGCACCAAAATCAAAGTCCAAGTGCTACGGTCAGGATCGGTGCTCAATTACGAGGTGACATTAGCCAAGCGACCACGCTCTTTTGATTAACTCATTTGTCAAAAAAACCCAAGCACTACGGTGACTTGGGTTTTTTGATGGGGGACGATTGAAGGCTTTTTAGTGTTGGTCTGAATCCAAAGTTTGTTTAGCTTGTACTCGCAAAAAACGCGAGACAATTAAACCCACCTCATACAGCACACACAAGGGTATCGCCATCATCAATTGACTCATGACGTCTGGTGGTGTGACAATCGCCGCCACAACAAAGGAACCCACAATCACATACCCCCGCGCTTTGCGCATAGTTTGCAGCTCCACAATCCCTAGACTGACGAGCACCATAACCACGACAGGCACTTCGAAGGTCATGCCAAACACGATAAACATCGTCATGACAAAGCTTAGGTAGGCTTCGATATCGGGTGCCATCGTGATAGAACTCGGTGCCACCATATTGACAAAATGGAACACGGAACGAAAAACCACAAAATAGCAAAACGCCATGCCCACAATAAATAAGATGGTCGAAGAAAAGACCAAGGGTAGAACCAAACGCTTTTCGTGCTTATATAAGCCTGGCGCAATAAAGGCCCAGAATTGATACAAGACGTAGGGTAAGGCAATCACAAAGGCTAATAAAAAAGTGACTTTGATGGGCACCATAAATGGCGTTATCACGCCAGTAGCAATCATGGTGTGGCCTGGTGGCAAGGTACTGATCATGGGTGCCGCTAAGACATCGTAGACGCGTGAGGTACCCGGCCAAATGCATAATAAAATAAAAATGACAAACACCGACAAGCCCGCCCGGATTAAACGCGAGCGTAGTTCAGTGAGATGTGTAAAAAAGCCCTCTTCTTGGGGATCTTGTGATTGTGCTGAGGAACTCATCCCTCATCCTTTGTGGTTGATGATGCCGCCGTCGTACTGGACGTGTTGGACGGATTGGCAACGCTTGAGGCTGGCTGATCCTTCTCTGGTGCAGAAGACGACGTCGCTGGCGCCTGGTCTGGTTGGGACTGAGAAGATGATGATTCTGAGGCCGACGCCTGCGGCTTATGATGAGAACGCTCGGGCAACGGCGACAAGGATGCTTTGAGCTGTTGGTCTAGATCTTGGCTTTGTTGCTTAAAAGATTCAAACGGCTGTTTAATTTCATTGATCTGAGAACTAAAACTAGACTTCACTTGCGATGTCGTTTGCGTGATATCGTCCTTGAATTTATTAAAATCCTCGATATCAATCTCTCGCTTAATGTCGCTTTTTATGTCATTGACATAGCGCTGGACACGCCCGATCAATAAGCCAGCCGTACGGGCTACCTTAGGAAGGCGCTCAGGGCCAATCACTACCAAGGCAACTACGCCGATGACCATGAGCTCCCCAAAACTAAAACCAAACATAACAATACAACTTAATGATGACTACAGAGAAATTCACCAAGCTTAGCCCTTAGGGCTGGCGTTGATCGTTATGGCTTTGCTCAGTTTGATTTTGTTGGAAATTAGTATCTGTAAAATCGCTATCGACTTTTTGTTTAGTTTGGGAGTTATTCAAAGCGGCTTGTTTATCCTCTTCTTCGGCTTCGCGCATGCCTTTTTTGAAGCCCTTGATGCCAACACCAAGATCCTCTCCGATATTGCGTAGTTTTTTGGTGCCAAAGACTAATAAAACCACCAAAATAACAATAATCCAATGCATTGGACCAAATGAACCCATCTTTATACTCCTGTTGATTGGCGAGCGGCCTTTTCGGCTAGACCAGAAGTGCCCTCGCGCCGTGATAATTCTTGAATAATGTCGCTTGCAGATAAACCATAATAGGTCAAGGCAACCAGGCTGTGAAACCATAAATCAGCGACTTCATATATAATTTTATCGTTTTTTTGATCTTTACAAGCCATAATCAATTCACCACTCTCTTCTGCTATTTTTTTGAGAAAAGCATCAGGACCGTTGGCGAGTAACTTAGCCACATAGGATTGTTTGGGATCGCCACCCTTCGCGGGCAAACGCTGTTGCAAAGTGGCACATAATTGCTCTAAAAAATCAGACGGTGTTTGACTCATGAATATAGCTCTTTGGGATCGACTAAAACATCATCGGTGATCTGCCAGCTTAACTGCCCCTGCACCTCTTGTAACTCTCTAAAAAAACAGCTTTCACGTCCAGTATGACAGGCCGCGCCGCCCACTTGCTCGACCTTGACGAGGAGCACATCGGCATCACAGTCTAGGTGAATCGAGTGCAAGCGCTGGATATGGCCTGACTGCTCTCCTTTTTTCCAGAGCTTTTTGCGTGACCGCGACCAATACACCACTTGCTTGGTCTTGACGGTTAATTGGAGGGCTTCATGATTCATCCAGGCCACCATGAGTAGGCGGCCACTCGCCGCATCTTGTGCCACCACAGGAATCAATCCCTGCTCATTAAAATTAACCTCTCTGAGCCAATCCATGCTAAGTCATCCTCACAGCAATGCCTTGAGCGGCCATAAACGCTTTGCATTCGGCAATGGTGTATGCACCATAATGAAAAATACTAGCAGCCAAGACTGCATCTGCACCGCCCATGGTCACACCATCGGCTAAATGTTGCAATTCGCCGACGCCCCCAGAGGCGATGACAGGGATAGACACAACCTCGTTAACGGCACGCGTAAGGTCTAAATCAAAGCCTGACTTGGTGCCGTCTTGATCCATGCTGGTCAGCAAAATCTCGCCAGCGCCTAACTCACAGACCTTGGCAGCCCACTCGATAGCATCTATGCCTGTCGCTTTGCGACCGCCATGAGTATAAACTTGCCAGTGCTCTTGGCCATCGGCCTTACGGCTGCGGCGGGCGTCAATCGCCACGACCAGGCATTGTGAGCCATAGTAAGCAGCAATTTCAGCAATGAGCTCTGGTTGTTGTAATGCCGCACTATTGATAGATACCTTATCGGCTCCGGCATTGAGCAGACGTTGTACATCGCTAAGTTTGCGGACCCCACCACCTACGGTTAAGGGAATAAATACTTGGCTTGCGGTTTGTTCGATAATCGGCAAAATTAGATCACGATCATCGCTCGTGGCCGTAATATCTAAAAAAGTGATCTCGTCAGCACCCTGTTCATTGTATCGACGCGCAATCTCTATAGGATCACCCGCATCTTGGAGTGACACAAAGTTCACACCTTTGACAACGCGACCCGCCGTTACATCGAGACAAGGAATGATGCGCTTGGTCAGACCACTGCGCGGCTCGCTCAAGTGAGGTGAGGGCGTGGTCAGCGCTTGCACTATTCGGCCTCTTCACTCAGTTCGTCAGCTAAATCCAGAGCATCTTGGAAGTCGATCGTGCCTTCGTAGATACTACGGCCCAAAATAACGCCTTCAATGCCTTCTTGCTCGACTTGGCAAAGCTTCTCGATGTCGGATAAATCAGTGACACCACCAGACGCAATAATAGGAATATTGACAGCCTGCGCCAATTTAACAGTAGCTTCAAGATTGACGCCTGAGAGCATGCCATCTCGACCAATATCGGTATAAATAATAGATTCGACGCCAAAATCTTGGTATTTTTTGGCGAGATCAATTACATCATGTTTGGTTAATTTGCTCCAGCCATCGGTCGCCACTCTGCCCTCTTTGGCGTCTAAACCAACGATAATATGCCCTGCAAAGGCGCTACAAGCGTCTTGTAAGAAACCTGGATCTTTGACAGCGGCCGTGCCAATAATGACGTATTCGATGCCGTTATCGAGATACAGTTCGATGGTCTCCATGTCACGAATGCCACCACCTATTTGGATAGGGATGTCGTAACCTACGCTTTTTACAATTTGCTTAATCACCGAAAGATTCTTAGGCTTACCGGCAACAGCGCCATTTAGATCAACCAGATGCAGTCTCGGTGCGCCTTGATCGAACCAGTTATTGGCCACCGTTAAAGGGTCATCAGAAAAAATAGTGGCGTCCTTGAGATCGCCTTGACGTAAACGAACACATTGACCGTCTTTGAGGTCAATTGCTGGAATAAGCAACATAATAATAAAGGGTTTGAAACTGTAGCGACGCTACAGGCGAGAGTTAATACAAAGTTATAGTTATAACCTATATTGCGTCTGTATGTGTTGTAAAAATTATGCAAATTGACATTGTTTTGAGGCAACTTAAATATGCCACTCAACAAAATTTTGCAAAAGCTGCAAACCCGCACGGCCGCTTTTTTCGGGATGAAACTGCACCGCAAATACATTGTCCTTTGCAATGGCACTACAAAATTCATGGCCATATAAGGTTTGACCCACCACGTGCGGGCCTGCGGTATCGGCATAATAGCTATGCACAAAATAAAAATAATCCTCATCAGGGATGCCCCGCCATAAGACGTGGGTATGCGTGTGTTTGACACGGTTCCACCCCATGTGCGGGACTTTGAGGCTGATGGCCTCTTTAGCATGACTAAAGGCTGGCCCTGCAAATTTACGTACAACCCCTGGTAACAAGCCTAGACAAGCGCTATCGCCTTCTTCGCTACGGTTAAATAGCATCTGAAATCCGACACACACCCCTAATACAGGCTTGCTGTCTAAACTCTCTAAAACAGCTTGTTGCAGCGCATGTTTTTGGAGATTTGCCATACAGTCACGCATGGCGCCTTGGCCTGGCAAGACAAGTCTGTCGGCTTGAGCGATTTGGGCGGCCGTGGTAGCCAATTGCACTTGAGCCTCTGGCACGGCAGCTTGCAAGGCACGAGCCACTGAGTGTAAGTTGCCCATGCCATAATCGACCACCGCTAGGTGCTTAACCTTGGACATTAGAGTACGCCTTTGGTCGAAGGAATGCTTGCTTGGGCTCGTGGATCCTGACTTAAGGCCATACGCAAGGCGCGGCCAAAAGCTTTAAAAACGGTTTCGGCCTGATGATGAGCGTTGCTGCCTTTGAGATTATCGATATGCAAAGTGACTCGGGCATGATTGACAAAGCCTTGAAAGAACTCCTGCACCAGATCGACATCAAACTGTCCGATACGCGCGCGACTAAAAGGCACATGAAAAAACAAGCCAGGGCGACCAGAAAAGTCAACCACCACACGAGAGAGTGCTTCATCTAAGGGCACATAGGCATGGCCGTAACGCAGAATGCCTTTTTTGTCACCTACGGCTTGAGCAAAGCACTGCCCCAATGCAATGCCAATGTCTTCAACCGTGTGATGATCATCGATATGAAGGTCACCACGACAAAAGACTTCGAGATCTATCAAACCATGGCGAGCAATTTGATCCAACATATGGTCCAAGAAGGGCACGCCGGAATCCAATTGCTGCTTTCCTGTACCGTCTAGGTTGATAGCGACTTTGATTTGCGTCTCGAGTGTATCGCGACTTACTTGAGCAGTGCGCATAGTTCACCCCTTTTTGATTCGATATTGCGCGCTGGCGGCATGCGCCGGCAAGCCCTCGCCCTGAGCCAGGGTAGCCGCGATCTGTCCCAAATGCTGTGCTCCTTGGGCGGACACCTGGATCAGGCTTGAACGTTTTTGAAAATCATACACGCCGAGTGGTGAAGAAAAGCGCGCGGTGCGGGCTGTCGGTAGTACATGATTGGGGCCTGCACAATAATCACCTAAAGCCTCTGAACTATAAGGCCCCAAAAAGATGGCGCCGGCATGACGAATTTGTGCCAAACAAGATGATGGGTCTTGCACCGAAAGCTCCAAATGCTCAGGGGCAATTTGGTTGGCAATCGTACAGGCCTGTGCTAAATCCTTTACTTGAATGAGCGCACCGCGATGCGCTAAGCTGCTCGCAATAATGGCTTGACGCGGCATTTGTGGTAATTGGCGCGCGATCGACGCCTCGACTGCGGCTAGGAAGTCAGGGTCTGGACTCAATAAAATCGCTTGGGCTAATTCATCGTGCTCAGCCTGCGAAAATAAATCCATGGCAATCCAATCCGCCTCGGTGTGACCGTCACAGATAATTAAAATCTCACTGGGCCCCGCTACCATATCGATCCCCACCGTTCCAAAAACCCGACGTTTGGCGGCGGCCACAAAGGCGTTGCCTGGACCGACGATTTTGTCGACTTGTGACATACTTTGGGTACCATAGGCCAAGGCCGCAATTGCTTGTGCCCCGCCTATGGTCAATACTTGATCGACACCGGCGACCGCTGCTGCAGCCAATACCAGGGGATTGCGTTGACCATGCGGCGTGGGCGTGGTCATGATAATTTGTTTAACACCCGCCACCTTGGCAGGAATAGCATTCATCAATACCGAAGATGGATAGGCGGCCTTACCACCTGGCACGTATAAACCAACACGATCCATAGCCGTCACTTGTTGACCCAATACCGTGCCATCGTCTTCTTGGTAATGCCAGCTTTGCATTAATTGGCGCTCATGATACTGGCGTACCCTTTGGGCAGCCGCCTCTAGGGCTTGTTTCTGCTCTGCGGGTAAGGCTTGTAAAGCCTGTTGACATTCTTCTTGGGAAATCACCAAATCTGCCAGACAGGTACATTCAATTTGATCAAAACGTTGTGTATATTCGATGACGGCCGCATCACCCCGCTGCTGGACATCTTTGAGGATATTGGCGACCGCGCTTTCGATCGCCTCGTCTTGGGCATCGTCGTAACGTAGTAAGTCGTTGAGTTTGCTAGAAAAATCGGGCTCGAGTGCATTTAAACGGTTGATGAGTGGCATAAGCAGTCCTAGCGTGTGGCTTGCGCAAAGGCATCCAAATAGGGTTGCAATAACTGGGCTTTAGTTTTGAGGGCCGCTTGATTAACGATCAAGCGCGAAGAGATGGGCATGACCGTCTCGGCTTCGACCAAATTATTGGCTTTGAGAGTGCCACCAGTAGAAACAATATCGACAATGGCATCGGCCAAGCCCGTAAGGGGCGCCAGCTCCATTGAGCCATAGAGCTTGATTATATCGACGTGCACGCCCTTGGCGGCGAAATGCTCACGAGTGATCTTGGTGTATTTAGTGGCTACCCGTAAGCGCGAGCCCTTCTGGACCGCTTTTTGGTAGTCGAAACCCGCCCGCACGGCCACGCATAAGCGGCATTTGGCGATTTGTAAGTCGATGGGTTGATATAAACCACCCGAATATTCTTTGCTGTATTCGTATAGAATGTCGCGGCCGGCAATCCCAAAATCGGCCGCGCCATACTGCACATACGTAGGCACATCGGAGGCCCTGACAATTAATAGCCTAAGACTTGCTTCACTGGTCGCTAAAATAAGCTTACGAGAATGCTCTGGGTTATCGTGAACCTCTATGCCCACTTGCTTAAGTAAAGGTAAAGTATCTTCAAAAATACGACCCTTGGATAAGGCCAGCGTCAGGCTATTTTCATTCATTAGGACACTCGTTCGATGTTGGCTCCAACTGCTTTTAGTTTTTTTTCCATTTGGGCATAGCCACGATCCAGATGATAGATGCGATCGATAATGGTCTCGCCCTTGGCGGCTAAGGCGGCGATTACAAGACTGGCCGAAGCGCGTAAATCGGTGGCCATGACATGAGCGCCAGAGAGTTGCTCTACGCCATTGACAACCGCGGTATGCCCATCAACTACTATATCAGCATTTAAACGCAAAAGTTCAGCCACATGCATAAAGCGATTTTCAAAAATATTCTCGGTAATTACGCCCGTGCCATCGGCCACCACATTCATGGCCATCATTTGCGCTTGCATATCGGTCGGAAATCCTGGATGTTCGCTAGTCTTGAAGCTCACGGCTTTGGGGCGCTGCTTCATGACGGCACGAATCGTATCCTCCCCTAGCGTTAATTCTAGACCGGCTTCGCTGAGCTTATCGAGCACCACAGTTAATGTGTCGGGAGCGACGTGACGCAAGGTAATATCGCCGCCGACCGCGGCCACCGCACACAAGAAGGTCCCCGTCTCTATGCGATCAGGCACAATGCTGTAATCCACCCCATGGAGGCTGTCCACCCCTTCAATCTCTATTCTTGGCGTGCCATGCCCAGTGATTTTGGCGCCCATGGCGATGAGAATATTGGCCAAATCTACGACTTCGGGCTCACAGGCCGCATTTTCTAGGATAGTCGTGCCTTTCGCGAGGACGGCAGACATTAAAAATTGCTCAGTGCCGCCCACGGTAACCATGTCAGTCAAGATACTGCTACCTACAAGGCCGTTAGGGCCGCTCGTACCCACCACAAAACCATGCTCGATTTCTAGGTTGGCCCCCAGGGCCTTGAGCCCCTTGATATGTTGATCTACCGGACGTTGACCAATGGCACAGCCCCCAGGCAAGCTCACTTTGGCTTTTCCTAAACGCGCTAATAAAGGGCCTAGGACTAGAATAGAAGCGCGCATGGTTTTGACGAGTTCATATGGGGCCTCGTGCGATTGCAACGCGTCTGACTGTAACTGCACTTCATTGTTAGAAAGCCAATTGACCTTGACCCCTAACTGCTGCAACACCGATAGCATGGTGGTGACATCATGCAGTTTAGGGACATTGCGCAAGGTGACGACTTCGTCGGTTAATAAGGTGGTACAGAGAATAGGTAAAGCGGCGTTTTTGGCGCCATCAATCATAATCTCGCCTCGTAGGGGCTGACCACCATGAATCTTCAGTTTATCCATTTTGTTGATATTCTTCTGGGGTTAACGTCTTCATAGAGAGGGCATGGATTTCGTCTTTCATGCGCTCGCCCAAGGCTTGATACACTAACTGGTGCCTAGCAATCAAACGCTTACCCTCAAATAAAGGGCTGACAATGATGGCTTCAAAATGGGCGCCATCACCTGCGACTTCGACTTTGTCACAGCTTAGATTATCGGCAATTGCCGCTCGTACTTGTTCTGGAGTGGGTAACATCATAGTGATTAAAAATTTTTAGAATCTAATATTAAAACACGGTTTAATGACAGAAAGGCGTTAGGGCTAGCAATAAAACAACGGCTTAGTAGCGTAATTTATATCCTGTGACCAAAAGCCGCAGCGCCGCCGCCGATACCAAGACAAAGGTGATCGCCACCACCAACAGACTTTGCCAGGGTGAGACATCAGAGACCCCAAAAAAGCCAAAGCGCAAGCCGTCAATCATATAAAACACAGGGCTCCATGCCGAAACATGTTGCCAAAAGATAGGCAAGCTATGAATCGAATAGAAGACCCCCGATAAAAACGTAGCCGGCAAAATCAAGAAGTTTTGGAACACGGCGAGCTGGTCGAATTTTTCTGACCACAGCCCCGCCACTAAACCCAGCGCCGCCATAATACCGCAGGCAAACAAAGAAAACGCTCCAACCCACAAGAAATTTTGCGGTAAGGTGAGATGGAAAAAAGCAGAGGCTAGCCACAAAACAATGCCCACTAAGAGCCCGCGACTTACGCCCGCTAAGACGTATGCAAAATAAATTTCATAGGGACTCAAGGGCGGCAATAAAATAAAAATTAAATTACCCGTAATGCGACTTTGCATGAGCGATGAAGACACATTGGCAAAGGAGTTTTGCAACATACTCATCATCACCAAGCCCGGAATTAAGAAGGCAATATACGGCACTTGGCCACCATAGACACTGACACGATCCTCAAGCACGTGAGAGAACACCAACAAATACAGCGCCGAGGTCACTACTGGCGCTAGTACAGTTTGCATCCAGACTTTGCCAAAACGCATGATTTCTTTTTTGAACAGGGTCGGAAAGCCTGACCCAAAGCGGATTTCTTGTTCTTGACGCATAATTATTCCTGATGACTGGCCATGGCGAGTGTAAAAGCATGCTCTAAATCTTGATTACCATAGCGCTCAATCAAGGTCTGAGTTTGATCCAAATCGACCAATTTGCCGAGCTTCAGAAAGGCAATTCGTTGACACAAATCCTCTGCTTCTTCTAGATAGTGAGTAGTCAACAAAATCGTATGCCCTTGCTCATTGAGTCGTTTGACAAACTCCCATAAGCTTTGGCGCAAATCAACATCCACCCCCGCCGTAGGCTCATCGAGAATAATGACTGGCGGCTTATGCACCAAGGCTTGGGCCACTAAAACTCGCCTTTTCATGCCTCCCGACAAACTGCGCATATTCGCATTGCTCTTGTCCTGTAGCCCCAAATTGAAGAGAATTTCGTCAATCCAATCGTCGTTATGGCGTATGCCAAAATAACCCGATTGCAGCCTAAGGGTTTCGCGCACTGTAAAAAACGGATCATACACCAGCTCCTGAGGCACAATGCCAAGATGGCGACGTGCTTCTTGGTATTGGCTTTGCACATCAAAATCCAAGACCTTGGCCTGACCTGAAGTGGCCTTGACGAGGCCGGCCAGAATCGAAATCAAGGTAGTTTTGCCGGCCCCATTGGAGCCAAGTAAACCGAAAATTTCACCCTCTTTGACCTCAAAAGAAACATCATCAAGCGCTTGAAAACCTTCGCTTTCTTGCCTCATTAAGGTTTGCCAAAGGGTTCTTTTGTAGGGAAAAACTTTGTGGATATGTTGATAGGAGATGGCTGACATTGTTATTGCTTTAGGTGAATGGGCACGTCCATACAAAATAAAAAAACTTGTCGGTGTGCACAGACAAGTACTTTAATTATAACGTTTATTGCAATACCATGAAGTGAGCCCAAGCCTTCATTACTGCGCTCGGTCATCAGACACAAAAAAACGGGCCGAGGCCCGTTTTTTTGTGGTGAGTATTGTTATTTGATGTTGTGGCTTTGCAGCGCCTTAATCAGACCATCGATACCGCCACGATTGATCTCTTGCGTAAATTGGTTACGATAGTTTTGGATTAACCAAATACCTTCGACGCTGAAGTCGTAGACTTTCCATGTGTTGCCACTTTTTTCGAGACGGTAGTCGACGGCGACCGGACCATTGGCGGCAGAGATACTAGAACGCACCACCACGTCCTTGGCTTGGGCATTACCGCGAAACGGTTGCAAGGTGATCTTAGTATTTGGCGTGATATTTTTGAAAGCACCACTATACGTACGAATCAAGGTTTCTTTGAAGCCCTCAGTAAGCTGCTGCTTTTGGGCATCAGTGGCCTTACGCCAAGGTTGACCAACGGCTAAACGTGTGGTTTTTTGGAAATCAACATTAGGCATGAGGTGCTGATTGACAATACCTTGGATAGCGGCAATATTGCCATTGCGGGCCGCTGAGTTTTGTTTGAATGCGTTTAAAGTTTGATCACCGATGTTTTGGACAAAGGCATTGGGATCATTCGCCTGGGCTTGTGCGGGTGCAAAAACCCCTAGTGTCAGCGTAGTGGCCAAAGCGGCCGTGATAGTAGATTGCTTGAGTAAACGCATATAAAACTTCTCCTGTAGTTATCTGCTAACTGTACCGTAATCAGAGCCGCTTCGTTGTACAAGTTTGTCAGAAAATGTAAACAAAGTGGCACTCTAGGGATTTGCAGTGGCTCTATACGGGTCGAATTCAGACTTATTCGCCAGGATCATCATATTGTGGCACATCACTCGATGCACTCGCCGAAGGCGCTGCTGGCGCTGCGCTATCAGCCTCTGGGTCATCATAAGTAGGGACATCACTGCCAGTGCTGCTCGCGCCTGAATCTGCATCGGGGTCATCATAGCTTGGCAAGCCCGTATCATCCTCCAGAGTGCCAGAGTGATAAGGAACAAAGCCATTATCTTTAAAGCGTAAGTTGGTATCCCCACCTGCATCCCATTGATAGGCTTGAATACCTTCTTTGTCGGCACGTGTTTCTACTACCACAGGCGCTTTTTTCTGCTTGACCTTGGCATTACGGTTTTGCATATAGGCATCGCGAATAAAGCTGTATTTATCGAGCGCAATATCGCTGGCCAATTCATCGGCATCCAATAATTGATAACGCAAATCAATGTATTGCAGTGGTACCAGGCTATTGCGAACCGGCACCTCATCAATGCTCCAAGGCGACAAGTACATGAAATCGCGAGCGATCTCTGGGCCCATGGCCGCGGTATCTCTAAAATTGCTTGGTCCCTTGATAGGGATAGTCACAAAGGGACCAGAACCAATGCCCCAAACCCCCAAGGTGGTACCGAAATCATTGCTACGACGCTCCAAACCAGACATGCTAGCGACGTCTATACATCCGCCGAGACCGACGGTGCTGTTATAGAAAACACGGCTGAAGGTCTGCAAAGAGTCACGACCGCGCAATTGCAAGGTACTATTGATGCCTGACCAGACATCATCCAAGTTACCAAAAATATTACTGATGCAGGTTTTGATGCGATCCGGTACCGCCCAGCGATAGCCTTTGGCGACAGGTTTGAGCACAGCATCATCGATCGCTGTATTGACCTTATACATGGCTCGGTTATAGCCTTCGAGTGGGTCGTCTGGGTTGTGCGTACTAGCACAAGCCCCTAATAACAACGTACTGCTACAAATAAGTAAAGTTTTTTTTGAAATCATAGGTTTTCCTGTCGACTAAAAGCTTAGTGGCTGGTAGCAGGTGTAGGTTGAGCATTAGCTGGCTCTGCGTCGCTACTGTCAGCAGCGGCCTCACTACCTTCTTTTTCGGCAGTTGAATACAGGAATTTACTGATTAAATCCTCGAGTACCACGGCAGACGACGTCATGGTAATTTCATCACCATCGACTAAATCATCATCAGAGCCTGTTTGAATATCGATGTATTGCTCGCCCAATAAGCCGGCGGTTTTAATGGCGGCGATACTATCACGAGAGAATTTCTTGTCATTTTGCATGGACAATTTCACCACGGCTTTATACTCGTGAGGGTCAAACTCAATTGAGGTGACACGTCCGACGACGACACCACTGCTTTTGACCGCTGCGCGGGTTTTGAGTGAACCGATATTGTCAAATTTAGCCACTAAGGTGTAAGTAGGCTGAAAAGAAAATGTACTTAGATTACCTGCACGCAACGCTAAAAATAGCAAGGCTAAGCAACCTAATAACACAAAAATACCTACAATAAACTCTACTCTTTTGTTCGTCATTTTGTTACCTTTTTTCCGTAGAAAAAACTCTTAAAAATAGTGATGCCAAGATTAAAACATGATGGCGGTCATAATGAAGTCCAGACCCAATACCAATAAAGAACTCATAACCACCGTACGCGTAGTCGCGCGTGAGACCCCCTCGGGAGTCGCTTGGCAAGACCAGCCCTGATAAAGGGCCACCAGCATCACGGCCGCACCAAACACTAGACTTTTGATAAAGCCGTTGCATAAGTCTTCAAAGACATCTACGCCAGCTTGCATTTGTGACCAAAACGCGCCCTGATCGACTTCAATCATGACGACGCCAACTATCCAAGCACCTATCACACCAATGGCCGAAAAAATGGCGGCCAATAAAGGCATAGCGATGACCCCACCCCAGTAACGCGGAACGATAATACGCTCTATAGGATCAATCCCCATGACCTCAATGGCATCGAGCTGCTCGCCAGCCTTCATGAGACCGATTTCGGCAGTAATAGAGGTCCCTGCGCGACCGGCAAATAACAAGGCCGTGACCACTGGACCGAGCTCCCTGAGTAAGGCTAGGGCAACCATCAACCCTAAGGCTTCTTCGGAACCATAGGTCGCTAAAATATGATAGCCCTGAAAGGCCAGCACAAAGCCGACAAACAAGCCAGAAACGCCAATAATTAATAAGGAATAGACACCGATAAAGTGAATTTGTTGGATGGCTAAATAAGGTCGTTTGAGAATAGTGAGCAAACGGAACTGCTTGAGAAAAAATATAAAAAAAGTGCCGAGCCCCGTAATCACGTCGATGACTTTACGACCAATACACGTAATAAAATTCATTATTTTTCACCTCGGGCTTGTTTTGTCTCGAGCCAGTGCTCAAACGCCGGTGTGACCGGATAGTTGCTGTAATTGCGACCATCGGCAGGCAGCCCTTTGAGGAAGTTTTGCACAATTGGCTGGGTGCTTTGTTGCAATTGCTCTGGCGTGCCATTTTCAATGATGGTGCCATTGCCAATCATATATACATAATCAACAATCTCGAAAGACTCCTCAATGTCATGGGTCACTAATAAGGCGCCGCAATTAAATTGCTCGCACAAGCGACGAATTAAGGCCGCAATCATACCCAAAGACACGGGATCAAGGCCAGCGAAGGGCTCATCATAGAGAATGAGCTCCGGTTCCATGACAATTGCTCGCGCTAGCGCCACCCGTCTAGCCATGCCACCAGAAACCTCAGAGATACGTAAATGCGCAGCCGCGCGCAGACCTACTGCCTCGAGTTTCTCGAGGACGCGCGTGGTGATCTGTGGTTCGTTAAACGACGTGAGCTCCCGCAAAGGAAAAGCGACATTTTCAAAGACATTAAGATCGGTCAATAAGGCGCCCTGCTGAAAGAGCACGCCCATTTTTCTGCGCAGGGCAGATAGTTGCGCCCCCGTCGCATTGCCCAAATCCTGTCCTAGAAGGGTAACAGTCCCTTGTTTGGGTTTAAGTTGCCCGGTGATTGATTTGAGAATTGTGGATTTACCTGAACCAGAGCCACCGATGAGTGCGGCTACCTGACCCCGTACTACCTGCAAATTGACATCCGACAACACGACATTTTGGCCATAACCTAGGGCAACATCCTGTAGCTGCAAAATGCGGGTGTGATCGCTGTGACTTGCCTGTATTTGGGGATTTTCCATAGGTAAATACTTGAGTTTAAAGTTCTATTTTAGCGAAATAAGCGCTAGTTTGTAATGCTTTGCAAAGCTGACTCTACAAACTCCTGCTTATGCAGTAAAATACTAATTGCTTTCTCTTTAATTTTAGTATCTCAATCTAAAGGAACGTCTTCATGGAATATATCAAGACCCGTGCCGCTGTTGCTTGGGAACCCAATAAACCATTGACTATCGAAGAATTGGATCTAATGCCACCCCAAAAAGGTGAAGTTTTAGTGAGAATTATCGCGACTGGGGTTTGCCATACCGATGCCTATACCCTCTCTGGTCAAGACTCAGAAGGCGTTTTCCCCTGTGTCCTAGGTCACGAGGGGGCCGGTATTGTGGAAGCCGTCGGTGAAGGCGTCACCAGTGTGAAACCTGGTGATCATGTGATTCCTTTATACCAAGCAGAATGCGGTGAGTGTAAAATGTGTAAATCAGGCAAGACAAATTTGTGTTCTGCGGTTCGCAGTACTCAAGGTAAAGGTCTGATGCCCGATGGCACGGTACGCTTCTTCAAAGACGGCCAACCCATCTACCATTATATGGGTTGCTCAACGTTTTCTGAGTATACAGTAGTGGCCGAAGTCTCTTTGGCAAAAATCCAAGAAGACGCCCCACTCGAAAAAGTCTGTTTACTGGGCTGTGGAGTAACCACCGGGATTGGTGCTGTACAAAAAACCGCCAAGGTCAAAAAAGGTGACGTGGTAGCGATTTTTGGTTTGGGTGGTATTGGTTTAGCCGCTATTATTGGTGCCCGAATGGCTGGTGCTTCCCGGATTTTGGCGATTGATACTAATCCAGACAAATTTGCCCGCGCCAAAAAATTAGGCGCCACAGACTTTATCAATCCTAAGGATTATGACAAACCACTCCAGGAAGTCATTATAGAGATGACTGACGGGGGCGTCGATTTCTCTTTTGAGTGCATTGGTAATGTAGACGTGATGCGCACAGCCTTAGAGTGTTGTCACAAAGGTTGGGGCGAATCGGTCATTATTGGTGTAGCACCAGCAGGTGCCGAAATCCATACGCGTCCATTCCAATTGGTAACGGGTCGTGTTTGGCGGGGTTCTGCCTTTGGCGGTGTCAAGGGCCGTAGCGAACTACCTGGTTTGATTGATCAATACATGAGTGGTGAGTTCGCCCTTGAAGATTTTATTACGCATACCATGCCTCTTGAAGATATTAATCAAGCCTTTGATTTACTACACCAAGGCAAGTCTATTCGTACCGTCATTCACTACTAAGCTCGTTTAATCTGTTTTAGGAGTTTAAATGCTTATCGACCAATATGGTCGCATTATCTCTTATTTACGTCTTTCTTTAACTGATAAATGCGACTTACGTTGCAGTTACTGTATTCCAGAGGGTTTTACTGAATTTGAAAAACCCGAGCACTGGTTAAGTTTCGATGAAATCGAACAAGTTGTTCGTGTCTTTGCAAGTCTAGGGACCTCCCGTTTTCGTCTAACGGGCGGTGAACCTTTGCTGCGCAAAAACATTGTGGATTTGACCGCCCGATTGAGTCAAATCGATGGTGTCAATGACTTATCGCTCAGTACAAATGCAACGCAATTGAGTCGCTATGCCCATGACTTGCGCAAGGCCGGTCTCAACCGCTTGAATGTCAGTTTAGATGCGATTGACCCGCAAACCATCAAACGCATTACCCACTCTAATGTGGCCACTAAAGTGTTTGATGGTTTGCAAGCTGCCAAGGATGCTGGCTTTAAGCGCATCAAAATTAATATGGTGGTGATGAAGGGTATTAATGAGGATCAAATCGACCCTATGGTGCAGTTTTGCCATGATAATCATTTTATTTTGCGCTTAATTGAACTCATGCCTATGGGCTTATCCGCACAATCGCAAGAAGGGCTAAATATTCAACCCATTATTGAACGCCTTAGCAAAGAGTTGGGATTAGTCCCTTCCAACAAGGTGTTTGGCGGGGGGCCTGCGCGCTATTGGGAAAAACCAGGCAGTGGTTTTTCGATTGGCTATATCACGCCGATGTCTCAGCATTTTTGTGAAACCTGTAATCGCGTCCGTATGGGCGTCGACGGAACACTTTATATGTGTTTAGGCAATGATCATGAATATCCGCTCAAGCCCCTATTACGTAGCGGTATTAGCGACGACGAGTTGCGACAACATTTACGGCAAGCGATTAATATCAAACCGTTTAAACACGAGTTTGTCGAAAAACCTAAAAAAATGATTCGTATTATGTCGATGACGGGTGGCTAGGACTCAAAGCCGCTTAAATCGCAACCCCAAAAAAAGGCGCATGATGCGCCTTTTTTGTTAAGAAACACAGAGGGATGCTCGCGTAACGCTTGGCGTGTTATTTCTTTTTGGGTCTAAACGCTTTGACCACCTGCTCGTGAGTTTCTATAAAAGGCCCTTCGAGCAAATCGACACACATCGGTACCGCGGCAAAAATACCGTGTACTAACACTTGGCCGTCAGCGTCTTTAACGCCCTCAAGCGTTTCGGCAATGGCTTTTGGCCGCCCAGGTAAGTTAAGAATCAGCGTATTTTTGCGAATAACGCCAAGCTGCCTTGAGAGGATGGCCGTAGGCACATAATGCAGACTAATTTGGCGCATTTGTTCACCAAAGCCCGGCATAATTTTGTCGGCGATATTAGCCGTGGCATCGGGTGTGACATCACGTAAGGCTGGACCGGTACCGCCTGTCGTAAAGATCAAGTCGCAGTGCTGCTCATCACACATGTCTTTGAGTGTTTGCTCAATTTGGGGCTGTTCGTCAGGAATCAAAGCTTGCGTAAATTCAATGGGATTCTGCAAAGCCTTTTGTAGCCATTGTTTGAGTGCAGGGATGCCTTCGTCCTCATACACGCCCTGTGAGGCACGATCGCTAACGGAGACCACACCGATTTTGACTGATTGCATGCTAACCTCTTTTAGATATCATTGGATAGGAGTAACACCTTCACTTTGTCACCGGCGGCAATATGCGCATGACCGGGTACTTGGATCAGCGCATTGCTAGCCACACAACTCGCTAACATGGCACTATTTTGTAAACGTGCCGGGAAGGCTTGCACCGTGGGCGCTTGTTCACCCTGGTGGTGCTCCAAGACCCCACGCATAAAATTAAGACGGAAGTTTTTGTTTTCGATGTCATGACTGCTGGCCACTTCTAGATACGTTGGTCGAACACGAGCTTCAGGAATACCTGCCAGTAATTTCATGGCGGGCAGTGCTAGCACACTAAACGTGACCCAACTGGCCACTGGATTGCCAGGCAATAAAAATACGCTAGTCGTGTGGGTTTGCCCCTCGATACGGCCCCATGCAAAAGGCTTGCCGGGTTTGATAGCCAATTTCCAATGCTGTAAGGTGCCTATTTGCTCCAGTGCTTGCTTAGCATAATCTCTGTCGCCAACAGAAGCGCCGCCTGAGAAAAGAATAATATCGCTGCTCGCGGCGACCTCTTGCAGGCGTTTTTTAGTCTGTGCCAAATCATCCCTTAAGACACCACCATTTTGGATGTTAAAGATCGAGGCATAATCCTGTAAGCAAGCGAGCAACATATAGCGATTGCTGTCATAAATTTGGTTTTCGGCTAGCGCTTGACCCAAGGCCTGCAATTCGTCACCACTGGATAACACGGTCACATTGAGTTTTTTATAGCAGTCGACTTCAGCTAGTCCCTGGCTTGCAATTAAGCCAATCGCTACGGCAGACAGGCGTTGACCCGCCGACATGAGGACATCACCCGCACCATATTCCTCGGCTTTGACGCGGATATTTTGACCCGGCTTGAGTGCCTTGACGGGCTTGCCACTGGTGTCCGTCGTACTTAGCGATAATTGCTGCCCATCAAGACTGATGTTTTCTTGAGGAATCACCGCCTCAGTGCCAGCAGGAATCGCGGCGCCCGTAAAAATACGTACTGCTTGTCCAGCTTGCAGCTGTAAATGCGCGGTACTAGCACCTGCCGAGACATAATCCACAACTTGCCAATGCGCTGCATTAATATCGGCCACCGCGTAACCATCCATAGCACTATTGCTAAAGCGTGGTGCATCATATTGCGCATGAATGGTTTGCGCCAGCACACGTCCAGCGGCCTGCTCTATAGGCACCACCTCTGTTTGTTGAGTGCTCGCCATATGTTGCAATAATAGGTTAAGCGCCTCTTCATAGGGGAGCATGCTGGATGTAGAACTTGCTTGACTCATAGTTTCCTCGGTTAACTTCTACGATAAAAATACGGTTATAGCTGCTGTAACGCCGTTTGATCATTGAGATTACTAAAAATTTTTTGGTACCCTGCCCCCACAAAAGGCACTGCCTGAGCACCTATATGACGTAAGCAACGATAGACACCAAAATGCTCAGTGCTCCCCATATAAGAAAGCAGTTGTTGCGCGCCAGTCGTGCTAAAGACACTGACCAAAGGGTAGGCACGCCCGGCAAACTCAGCATAGACGGCTGGGTGCTGGCCTAAGTGTTGTTGCAGCGCTTGCATAACGTCTACCGTCAAAAAAGGCATATCACAGGGCACGACAACTAGGCTCTCATAATCAAGATTTTGGGACTGCAATTGCGCCACACAAGAAGCGATACCGGCTAACGGGCCTTGTTTTTGCCACGACGGTAAATCCGCTAAAAGCAGAGCGTCTGGCGCCAGCTGCTGGAGTTTATCGAGATCTTGATTGGCACTGATGGCAAAGCGTGTACAGACTTGACGCATCAGAGCAATACTTGGGCTGATTAAATACGCCTGGCCAAAGGCTTGAAGGGCTTTATTACAGGTGCGAGCCGGCGCTATCGCCATACGCGTTCCTTCACCGCCCGCCATAATTACGCCAAAACCCGTCATGCTATGCCTCACACCACGGGCTAATTCGCTTGCCAAGTCTTAAATTTCTCAAGATCACTGTCTTTGGCCTTGACCCAACGCTCCGTCCCATCAGCAAAGCCTTCTTGCTTCCAAAAAGGCGCCGCGATTTTCAGGTAATCCATAATATATTCATTGGCGTGATAAGCGTCCTGTCGGTGCTTAGCCATTACGCAAACCCACACAATGGGTTCACCCGCATAAACCTTGCCGCAACGGTGCACCACGATCGCTGAACTTAATAACCATTTTTGTTGCGCTTGCAGAATGATTTTTTGAATTTCAGCTTCGGTCACTCCTGGGTAATGTTGTAATTTCAGATAGCGCACCGGTAGTTCTTGATCATGAACCCGCACATAACCTGTAAAAGTCACTTGAGCACCGCTGTCGGCACCATGACGTAAGGCCTGCGCTTGCCAGGCTTGCACATCAATCGTCTGATCTTGCACGACCACTTGAAAGGCTGACATCGTTAGCCTCCAGTCACAGGGGGCAAAATACCCACTTCGGCGCCATCGGGAATCGCGGTAATTTGATGGCAAATACTGCCATTGACCGCGAATTTAAAAATCTTATTTTCGGCTAAAGCCTGCTGCCAGCGTTCGCCTCGTTGTTGCAATTCACTCAAAAGACTCGCAGTGGTCATATGTTCGTGCCATGCCCAAGACTCCTCTGCGCAGTCCAGTTCTGTGGCCAGAGGACCAAAGTATTTAATCTCGATCATACCTATTCCTAGTACCAACAAGCCATGATGTTGATGTTCTTATGCTTGGCTTGTCGCGTTTGCAATCGCTTCATTATAACAGTCGTGATAGGTCAAAGAAGACGGTGCTAGATAAGAAAAACGCCGCTTATCCAGCGGCGTTGATGAATCGCAAATAGCGTTTTCAGCCCCCAAAAACATCGGCGGCTTGAGAGGTTTTATAGGGTGCCATTAATGGCAAAATCAAAGATTTGATAGCTTTTGATTGAAGTAAAAGCAGCTTTTTGCTTGTAGCTTTGATTAAGTGCGCGACTTAGAATAAAAGGAACCGGTGTCTCGGTGATGCCGCCATGTGTGCGTAAACGGTGTCCTTGCAGGCCGCTTAAGTCGTGGTTTTTGGCAGAACTACCGAGTACCTGGTCTTTTTTGCAAATCACTACCACATCCGCTTCTCTGTCTTCGGGTAAATCAAACATACGGCATGCAGTTTGCTTATTGAGTGCAAGATCGACCCCTTCGATGGCAGACACACAATTGATAATCGTTTGCGCACTGATCTTGCCTTTGCTCCAAACGCGCACAAAACTACCTAAAGCGCCATGGTGTGCGACGAAGGCGTCGGTGATCGGACAAATGACCGTGGTTTCGCCCGCACCAAACTCTGCATCAAGAATATCTTGCAGCCAGATCACATTAGGTTCGCCTGCCTGATTACTCTTATCACTCATACCATGATCGGCAATAAGTCCCAAGACAATGTCTTGTTCGACCAAGCGTGCAAACATCGCATCCAATTGTTGATAAAACGCTTTGGCTTCGGCCGCTTGCGGTGCCCACTTATGTTGCACAAAATCAGTGAGTGATAAGTACATAATATCGGGACGCTTATCTTGCAGTAGTTTAATACCAGCCGCCAATACAAATAATGACAGTTCCATCGAGTACATATTGGGCTGAGGCATACCAACATACTCCAGGACGTTTTCGATGCCATTTTCTGCTAGCGTACAACGATTGGCAAACTCCGAAGAAAACGAAATATGACCTTGACTCACGTCTAAATCTTTACCCAGCTGGCGCCGTAGTTTGTCTTTGGCGGTAATCGATACCACTTTTGCCCCTGCTTTAGCAAACCCTGCCAAAATCGTTTCGCCGCGCAATAACTCAGGACCCGTCATGACCACAGGTTGCCACGTTTGCGTATCTAAATAAAAATTGCCTGAGATACCATGCTTAGCGGTCGGCGTCCCCGTGATGATGGACATATTATTTGGGCAAGTAAACGATGGCATGGAGCCTGTCGCGACTGTCGCAAAGCCTTGCTCTATGAATTGTTGAATCGTCGGTAAGGCGCCTTCGGCCAAATATTTTTGTAAATATTCAGGATCGCCACCATCGATACACACCACAACAACAGGGCGTTGCGGCATACGATAAGTGACCTCATTAATACAAATGGTTTGTGTCATTTCCTATCCTTCATCTAATCAACTAATGACAGCGATTTAACGCCGTGTTTTAAGCAATAAAGCGCGAGCGTGCGAAGAGACTTTTTCGACACTCAACACCAATACAAAAATCATCAAAATAATGGTGGCGGCTTGGTCAAAGCGGAATAACTCCATGGCCGTCGCCAATTCCGCGCCAATTCCGCCCGCCCCCACCAAGCCTAGGACCACTGAAGAACGTACTGCTTTTTCAAGGGCAAACAGGCTGGAGTTAATAAAACTAGGCATGGCCATGGGTAGCGCGGCGCAAACAATAATGGCTAGTTTGGAAGCGCCAATCGCGGTCAGTGCCTCGGGTGGACCGTCATCCACCTCTTCGATGGCTTCGGCAAAAAAGCGGGCACAAAATCCAATCGTGTCCATAATCAACGTGAGCGTGCCGGCGAACGGTCCTAAGCCCACAGAGGCGACAAAGAATAAGGCCCAGGCCAAATCTGGGATAGTTCGTATAAAACTAACCAAGCTACGAATAAAGGAACGAATGAGCGGATGCGGTGTGTAATTGCGTGACATCAGTACGGCCAATGGCAGGCTTAACAGTACCCCGATGACTGTACCCACGAGCGCCATCTGAAACGTTACGAGCACGGATTTCATCATAGGTACCAAGCGATCAGTGGCCGGCGGTATCATCTCGACGGCGATATTCGCCATATTGGGCAAGCCCGTCACTAACTCTTGGACGGAGATACCTGCCGCCGCAAAGGACCAGCCTAAAAAGAGGATGAAAATCACTAGGCTCAGTAGTGAATACACTTTTGGCCGCTCAAAACGAGTCATATCTTTGGCACGGTTTGGCTTAGACATACAGCCTCCGTAAAGACTGGGCATCTAGATGCTGACTCAACTCATCAATACACAAGTGCGCATCTTGTAGTCCCAACACTCTATCGGCATAACGTAGGGCATGGTCCAAGTGATGTGTGACAAATACCAAGGTCAACGATTCTTTTTGAGCTAAATCTGAAAACACTTGCATCACATCTTCACCCGCTTGAGGGTCCAAACTGGCTACCGGCTCATCTGCAAAAATCATTTTTGGTTTTTGCATCAACACCCGTGCGATGGCAACGCGTTGCGATTGACCACCCGACAGTTCGCCCGCTAAACGACTGCCGAGGTGGCCTAAATGCACTTGCTCGAGACAATGCATAGCAAAATCTCTATGCTCATTTGAAGCAATGCCCTGAAACCACAGTCGAGGGGTGTTGGACCAGGCCATGCCACCATGCAACACATTACTTAATACAGTTAGGCGGCTGACAAGATTATGTTTTTGAAAAACAAAACCGGCGCGTGAGCGCATCTTGGCTAAGGCATGACCCCGCAGCGACGTTAAACACTGTTGTTCAAAATACACCTCACCCGCATCTGCTTCTAGCAATCGCATACAGCAGCGCAATAAGGTGCTCTTACCCGCACCATTGCCACCAATAATAGCCACGCGCTGACCATGGGGGATCGCAAAGGAAATATCCGACCAAACTGGCGCCTCAGCGCCTGCAAACTGCTTGCTGAGTTTTTCAACTCGTAACGCCGGCGGCTTTATTGCTTTGTCTGAGATAACCATCTTAATTACCTATAAACTCGGCATATTCCGGATAGCCTGCGGTTTTATACATGGCGCGCACGACGTTGTAATCTTTGTCCGCAATGGCAGTTAAAAAACGCATCCCTTGATAGCGCTTAGTGAACTCCTCACCCTTGCCAATACTGGCAATGAGTTGGTCGGAGTGAGCCACGATGGCGTCCTTCAGTTGTGCGACCACCTTGGCGTCGACATGCTGACCAGCCATTAATAAGTCATTGTGCAGATCACCACTGCGTGCAATCACACGAAAGGCGTTTTGTTGGTCTTTGGGTTCATGTGCCAAGAAGTTTTCTAAGTCAGAGCGACCCATGCCGACAGCTTGCAAATTACCTTTTTTTAAGCCTTCCCAAGCCAGGCGTAGCTGAGTGTGAGTGGTTTTCATGTCTTTGAGTGGACTGAGACCCGCATTGGCGATCAGCTGCATAGGACCTAAGTGACGCGAGGTGGAACCGACGGGACCCAGACCAATTTGTTTGCCTTTGAGGTCAGCCACCGCAAAAATAGGACTGTCCGCCTTGGTCACTAAGAGTGAATAGTAGTTAGGGCGATACAGACCGGCCACTACTTTGGCATTGGCGCGCTTTTGCATCACCACATATTCAGCCGGTCCGGTCAGTACAAAATCCACTTTCTTGAACCGTAAGGCCTCGAGGGCCGCAGTACGGTTGGTAACGGGCAAAAACTCGATTTCTAAGCCGCTGGCTTTTTCTAGTTCATCTTTAAAGGGGCCGAACTCCCTTTGTAATTGCTCTAAACCGATCAAGTCAGTGACTGCAAATTTAATACTTTGGGCTTGTGCACTCGCAGCGGCAGCGAAAACACAGAGACTTAGCGCGGCTTTTCTAAACAACTTCTGTAACATGCGTGCTCTCCTATTGAGGTTTGGATATGCACATCGTAGATATTGAATATTGCATATTGATGACAATTTACAAAATAAAGTAAGCTATAATAACGCTTACTTTGATTCATTTTGATGAGCTGACCGCTATGAACTCTCTTGACGCGATTTCATTATTACGAACCCAATCGTTGACATCTGTAGTGTATGAAGAATTAGAACGACTCATTGCTGCGGGTGACTTGGTGCCGGGCGAGCCGCTCAGAGAATCCACGGTAGCCACTCAAATGGGCATCTCGCGCGGCCCAGTCCGCGAGGCTTTTCGGATGCTCGAAGAAAGAGGTCTGCTCGAATTTGAAAAAAACTGTGGCGCCCGCTTACGGCAGCTCAACCTTGAACAAGCCACTCATATTTACCAAGTTCGTATACCGCTGGAAGGCCTAATTGGTGAATTGAGCGCAGAGCACCTCAATGACGAAGGCAAGCAAGCCCTCGAGCAGGTATTGGCCGACATGCAAACCGCGGTACAGCAAAAAAATGTCAGCCGTTACACAGCGCTTAATTTTCAATTCCATGATTTACTAGCGCAATACAGTAACAATCCTGTACTATATGACTCGTACCGCCGTTTGGTCGTACAGCTCAAACTCTGTCGCAGCTATACCTTCAGGCATAATCCCGATAGCATTAGCATTTCTTTGCGAGAGCACCAAGCGATTTATGCAGCCATCGCGGCTGCCAATGCCAAGCTTGCGAGTGATTTACTGCAACAACATGCTACCGCTAGTCTAGAGCGCTTCAAAAACGTCGCGCAGTCCGCTTAAGTAATCCATCCATACAGGAAATTCTCATGTCCAAATCCCTCTCGCATTTTGATGAAAAAGGTCAAGCGCATATGGTGGATGTCAGTCATAAGGCCATCACCCAGCGCGTCGCCGTGGCGGAGGGTACGATTCGTATGAGTGCTGAAGCTTTTGAGTTATTAAAAAGCGGCACCAGCAAAAAAGGCGATGTCTTAGGCGTGGCGCGCATCGCTGCTATCCAAGGCGGTAAGCAAACCTCCAGCTTAATCCCCTTGTGCCATCCTTTACCGATCACCAAAATGAGCGTAGAATTCGAGCTATTACCACAGGAGCACAGTGTAAAACTCATCGCTACGGTGCAAACCTCTGGACAAACTGGGGTAGAGATGGAAGCGCTCTGTACAGTCAATATTGGTTTATTGACCATATACGATATGCTCAAAGCGGCAGACAAAGGCATGCAAATCAGCAATATTCAACTGCTTCACAAATCGGGTGGCAAGTCAGGCGATTGGCACCGTCCTACATAACTGCTTAGCTTCCTAGCCCGATAAATCTCTACAATTGCAGGTATCTCCATCCCTTCTGCTCACTTTCATACTGTCGGTTATATTCCAAGGCTATGATTGCAGATGCTTAGCACTGCAAATATCGCTATTGTCCTACAATAAGTAATAATCATTCCCATTAAAAGCGACTAACTTATTGTTAACAATAGCTTTTTTTGATTTACTTCACCCTGTTACCAGTGTGGTATTTGTTATACTGATAGGATCAGTAATTATAATTTTCCATATCTTATTATTAGGAATTCGCTCATGAATATGTCCCGTCGCCAATTCTTTAAGGTAAGTGCGGCCGGCGCAGGCGCAACTGGTTTAGCCATGTTAGGTATGGCGCCTTCGAATGCTTGGGCCGAAGTGCGTCAATACAAGCTACTGAAGGCTTCCATCACTCGCAATAACTGTACTTACTGTTCAGTAGGCTGTGGTACGCTGCTCTACAGCCTCGGCGATGGAGCCAAGAACGCCAAAGCCAAGATCTACCATATCGAAGGGGATCCCGATCATCCTGTGAGTCGTGGTAGCCTTTGTCCTAAGGGTGCCTCCCTAGTAGATTTTGTCAATAGTGATAACCGCCTCAATGAGCCCTTGGTCCGTGAAGCAGGCAGCAGTGAATGGACGCCTATTTCCTGGGAAGAGGCCTTTGACCGCATTGCGCGTCTCATCAAAGATGAGCGTGATCGCAGTTTTAAGGCCAAAAACGAGGAAGGTACCACCATTAACCGTCTCGAAACTGTCGGCATGCTCTGTGCCTCCGCCAGTTCCAACGAAACGGGTATGCTAACCCAAAAATTCTCACGCGCCTTGGGCTTAGTGGGGGTTGACTCCCAAGCCCGGGTCTGTCACGGCCCAACCGTGGCGGCGCTGGCCTCAACTTTTGGCCGTGGTGCCATGACCAATAACTGGGTCGACATCCAAAATGCTGACATCATCTTGGTGATGGGCGGTAACGCCGCCGAAGCTCACCCTGTCGGTTTTAAATGGGTC
This sequence comes from Brackiella oedipodis DSM 13743, assembly GCF_000621025.1. GTDB lineage: Bacteria > Pseudomonadota > Gammaproteobacteria > Burkholderiales > Burkholderiaceae_B > Oligella > Oligella oedipodis. The sequence goes on along the minus strand of NZ_JHZJ01000011.1, from coordinate 125,572 downwards.
ATTGAAGCCAAAAAGAAAAAAGGCGCCAAGTTAATCGTTTGTGATCCACGCTTTAACCGCACAGCGTCGGTAGCCGATCATTATCTACCGATCCGCATCGGTACCGATATCTGTTTCTTAGGTGGCGTGATCAACTACCTGATGACGCATGGCAAAGTGCAGTGGGATTATGTCAAGAACTACACCAATGCCCCTTTAATCCTAAAAGATGAATTTGGCTTTAATGAGGGCTTGTTCTCTGGGCACCCTGATTTTCAAAAAGATGCTGATATCAAGACGGGCGCCAATGGTGTGGTGGAACCGGGTGGTACCAATATTTACGATAAATCCAGTTGGACATATAACCAAGTGGATGATTATGCCGAAACCGATCCAACCCTAGAACATCCGCAATGCGTATGGCAAATCATGAAACGCCACTACGCTAAATACACGCCAGAAATGGTCGAAAGAGTGACGGGCACACCACAAAAAGACTTCCTGTTTGTCTGTGAGACCTTGGCCAGCACCTGTGCCAAAAACAAAACGGCTACGGTGCTCTATGCCTTAGGTTGGACGCAGCACGTCTACGGTGCACAAAATATCCGCACCATGGCCATTATTCAATTGCTGCTGGGTAATATGGGCATGGCTGGCGGAGGCGTTAATGCCTTGCGTGGTCACTCTAACATTCAAGGCTTGTCTGATGTTGGTTTGTTATCAACCAGCCTGCCAGGTTATTTGAACCTACCCAACGAAAACGCCAATCCGACGTTTGAGGCCTTCCTTAAAGATCAAACACCTAAGGCGCAACGTCCAGATCAAATGAATTATTGGCAGCATACACCAGCCTTTATGGTGAGCCTGCTCAAATGGTTTTACGGTGATAATGCCACCAAAGACAATGATTGGGGCTACGACTGGTTACCAAAATGGGACAAAATGTACGACGTCTTGCAAATGACCAATATGATGTACCTCGGTCAAATGCATGGCTTATTAGTGCAAGGCTTTAATGCCATGGCGTCGTTCCCGGATTCTAATCGCGTGGTTGAGGCCTTTTCTAAGCTCGATTGGATGGTCGTCATGGATCCGCTCCAAACCGAGACCGCATCTTTCTGGCAAAATCACGGTCCTCAACATGATGTTGATCCAAGCAAAATCAATACCACGGTTTTCCAATTACCTACCCCTTGCTTTGCTGAAGAGCAAGGCTCAATTGTGAACTCTGCCCGCTGGCTGCAATGGCACTGGGATGGCGCGGCTCCACATGGTAACGCCAAACCCGATTTGGCCATCATGGCCGAGATCTTTTTGCGCTTGCGTGAAATGTATCGCAAAGAAGGCGGTACGGTGCCTGAGCCTATTCTCAATACCGCGTGGGACTATGCCATTCCACATGATCCATCACCGAAAGAAATGGCGCAGGAGTTCAATGGTCGAGCCTTACAAGATCTCAAAGATGAGGCGGGCAATATTATCGTGCCAAAAGGTGAGCAACTCGATGGTTTCTCACAACTCAAAGATGATGGCAGCACAGCTTGTGCCTGTTGGATCTTTTCAGGCAGTTGGACCCGTGAGGGTAACCAAATGGGCCGCCGCGACAATACCAATACGGGCCTAGGTACCACACCTTACTGGGCTTGGGCTTGGCCTAACAATCGACGCATCTTGTATAACCGTGCCTCCTGTGATCGTGATGGTCAGCCATGGGATCCAGAACGTCAGCTTATTTATTGGAATGGTAAAAAATGGACGGGCGCCGATATCCCAGACTTTAAGGCCGACGAACCGCCAGGCAGCCCAATGAATCCATTCATCATGAATGAAGAAGGCGTTGGTCGGATGTTCTGTACCCAAAAAATGAAAGACGGCCCCTTACCGACCTTTTATGAGCCGATGGAATCGCCGGTTGGCAAAAACCTCATCTATCCTAAAGTATTACATACGCCTGCAGTGCGCGTCTTTGACAGTATTAAGGATCGTTTTGGGACGGCTGATAAATTCCCTTATATGGGGACGACCTATCGTCTCACCGAGCACTTCCAGTTCTGGACCAAATCGGTGCGCTTATTGATGATTGCGCAACCCGAACAATTTATCGAAATTGGTGAGGAGCTCGCCGCCGAAAAAGGTATCAAAAAAGGTGATCGGGTTCGTGTCTTCTCAAACCGTGGTTCAGTCATTGTCAAAGCTGTCGTCACCAAACGTATCGTGCCACTACAAGTCAATGGCAAAACGGTACACCAAGTCGGCATCCCATTACATGGCGGCTGGGTCAATGTTGGTGACAAAAAACAGTACTTAATCAATAGCTTAACGAATTTTGTCGGTGACTGTAATACACAAACACCGTCGTATAAATCGTTTTTGTGTAACATCGAGAAAGCATAAGAGAGCAGAATATGGCTTTACAATCTCTAGATATTAAACGTCGTTCCGCAACCACTACCCTGACGCCTGGTCCTAATACAAGGCATCACGTGGTTGAGGTCGCTAAACTGATTGACGTCAGTACCTGTATTGGCTGCAAAGCCTGTCAGGTCGCCTGCTCTGAATGGAATGATTTACGCGATGAAGTGGGCGAGTGCCATGGTGTTTACGATAATCCTATGGATTTGACCGATCAAAGTTGGACCGTCATGCGTTTCCAAGAAACCGACGAGTTCGGCAAACTTGAGTGGTTAATTCGTAAAGACGGCTGTATGCATTGTTCCGAACCAGGTTGTCTGAAAGCTTGCCCATCACCGGGCGCTATTATCCAATACGAAAACGGTATTGTGGACTTCCACGAAGAGAACTGTATTGGCTGTGGCTACTGTGTCGCGGGTTGCCCTTTCAATATTCCGCGCATCTCCAAAAAAGACAATCGCGCCTACAAATGCACCTTATGTTCAGATCGGGTTGCTGTGGGTCAAGAACCGGCCTGTGCCAAAACCTGTCCTACCGGCGCCATCCAATTTGGTGCCAAAGAGGATATGAAACGCGTGGCACAAGAGCGCATTACTGATCTTAAGCAACGCGGTTATGAAAATGCTGGTTTATATGACCCTCAAGGGGTAGGTGGCACGCACGTTATGTATGTATTGCATCACGCCGATCGCCCTGATCTTTATCACAATCTACCTAAAGACCCTCAAATCAGTCACACCGTTAGCCTCTGGAAAGGCATCTGGAAACCAATCGCGACTATCGGTATTGCCGCCGCTGGTATTGCCAGTTGGTTACACTACATCACCGTCGGTCCTAATGAAGCCGATGAGGATGATCCAGAAGTCATCAGCAAAGATGGTGAGTTATTAGAAGGTAAGGAGGAAGCCTAATGAGCTCTACCGATATGACACAAAATACGGCATCTGGTCAGGCAGTTCGCCCTACTGCTAAAGCGCCTAATACTACGACAGCCACACGTCAACAGAACCTACAGCCAACGCCAGAGGAGTATATTTATGGCGAAGCAAAACCGCCTAAACATGCGCCTTTTATCCAACGCTATAATCGCTTTGAGCGCATCACTCACTGGGTTGTCGCGGGTTTATTCCTATTATTGGCCATTTCAGGCTTAGGTTTTTTCTACCCACCTTTCTTCTGGTTTACTCATATTTTTGGCTCTCCAGAACTGGCTCGCATGTTGCATCCGTTTTTTGGGGTGGCCATGTTTATTGGTTTTGGGATTGAATTTGTGCATTACTTCTCCCATAATTTCCTCGAAAAAGAAGATGTCAAATGGCTCTTATCCATTAAGGATGTGATTTCGGGTAAAGACGTGGGCGATGTAGGTCGCTACAACGGTGGTCAAAAAATGCTGTTCTGGACCTTAGGGACTTGCATGACGGTATTGATTCTCACCGGTCTGATTAGCTGGCGCGCTTATTTTGCCGCTTACTTCCCTATTCCTGTGATCCGCATTGCTCTGTTCTTGCACTCTTGCGCTGCTATCATCATGATTGCCAGCATCTTTGTGCATATTTATGCGGCCCTTTGGATTAAAGGCTCCATTCGTGCTATGGTGCAAGGCTATGTCACACAACGCTGGGCCAAGGCGCACCACCCTCGTTGGTACCGAGAAAAAATGGCACAGGTTGCGCAAAAGAATCCAGATTTTTTTGAAACCAAACAAAGCCAGAATGAGCACAAGGACTCATAAAACAAAGTCAGTTAATGTACACCAAGCAGGGGCGCTCGACATCCAAGCCGATGATATCAGTACGGAGTTGCCGATTGCCCTTGTCTATAATGGCATTTCGCATGTCGTTTTGATGGCGACTCCCTCTGATTTAGCCGAGCTCGCTCTCGGCTTTAGTTTAAGTGAAGGCATCTTAAGCCACGCTCAGCAACTTTACGATTTGCAGATCAAAGACGCCGGTACCGAGGGTGTGATCATTGAAATGCAAATCGCCTCTGCGGCCTTTCAGGCCCTCAAGCAAAAACGCCGCTACCTGAATGGTCGCACGGGTTGTGGCTTATGCGGCATTGAAAGCCTGCAAGCACTCGCCACAGATGTCCCCCGCTTGCAACGCCAAACCGACACTCTTCTAGATTTACGGCAACTGCCCCAAGCACTAGCACAATTTGATCAATCGCTGGCCATAAGGACGCGTACCGGTTCGGTGCATGGGGTGGCTTATTTTGATAGTCAGGCCAATTTAGTGGCGAGTTTTGAGGATGTAGGCAGACACAATGCTCTCGACAAACTGATTGGCTTTGCCGCTCAGCAGCCCTTAGCGCTTAGTCAGGGCTTTGTTTTGATCTCTAGTCGTGCCAGCTATGAAATGGTACTAAAAGCGGTCAGAGCGGGGATTGGCACCTTGGTGGCGATTTCTGCACCGACTTCTTTAGCCATCGATATGGCCGAAAAAGCTAATCTAAGTTTAGTGGGCTTTGCTCGACCGCATCGCCAAGTGATTTACTGTGGCGCCGAGTATTTAAGCCATTAAGCCTAGCGACGCTCATGTCTGGCCGCGATGCGGCACTTAACTTTATTATCCTACCGCTATGAAACATCGTGAATTAAAAACGCCCGAACAAATCCAACACCAAGAGTTTTTTCACATCACCCGCTGGATTGCCCCTAAACCGGATGTCTTTGCTAAGCGTGCCGAGCGCCTACACACCCTAGCACAACAAGATCATAGCGATTGGAGTCATTATTTATTACTCATCGCACAAATAGCCAAGGTTCAAGATAAGCTATTAGCAACACTCAAACCCAGCGATTTAATCGCTAAAGCGCAGCAATTACGCCAACATCCTGAGACTGAGGCGGTAGTCTTAGATGCGGAATTTTTGCAAACGCAGTCCAAAGTCATCGCAAAATTGTTCAAGAAATTTTACAAGGCCATTAAAGCTGACCTCCCACAAGCCAGCCAACAAACCTGGCAGACTCTTTTGGCACTTAACCCTGAGGCACTCATAACGTTATGCGTGGCGCATTTACAAGGCCAACCATTGCCTCATCCAGCGCAAGCCATTTGGCTCCATGCCGTACTCGAGATTGTCTTGAGTAAACAAGCCATGCAGTTTAATGAATATCATTTTGCGTTGAATGCAGCGGCCACCACCTGTCCTTGTTGTGGTTCAGAAACCGTGGCCTCTTACGTCATCAATCACGGTCAAGACGAAGGATTGCGTTACTTATATTGTGGCACTTGCAATAGCGCCAAGCATTATTTACGTGCACAGTGCACGTTTTGTGGCTCTGGTAAATCCATGTACTTAGCGAGTATTGATGAGGCACCTGAAGGCGGGCTAGAAGCGGCGGTCGGCGAATGCTGCGATGAGTGCCACCATTATCGCAAGCTCTTTGACCTTAAAAAACAGCAATTTGCCGAGGTGATTGCAGATGATTTGGCGTCCTTGGCCTTGGATATTAAATTAGGCGAGGCCGGCTACTCTCGGGGCGGTCATAACCCTTATCTGATGTTCGCCGCAGACACGAACGCGAGCACATAGGCACCGCTAGCGCTGGCATCCTCTAACGAAGCCAAGCCTTAACACTGGACGCAAATGAATACGCTCAATCGTGGCGCCGCGCTGTCCAAGGCTTTAATTTTTTTCTTAGGGCTCGCACGCCCACGCACCGCCACTCATGGCGGCATGCGCAATTAGGTATCACCACCAAACAAATCGCGACTATAAACTTTATCTTGTACGGCGGCTAAATCCCGGTGCATGCGGTTGGCTACAATCACATCTGAGTGCTCGATAAACTGCTGTAAATCTTTGTAGACCTTACAGCCCAGAAATTCATCAGCCTCTAGTTTAGGCTCATACACAATCACCTTTAGCCCTTTAGCCATCAAACGTTTCATGACGCCCTGAATTGAAGAGTCTCTAAAATTATCAGAGCTAGCCTTCATGATCAGACGATAAATACCCACCACATTCGGTTCAAGCTGTGCAATATCCGCCGCGATAAAGTCCTTACGTGTGTGATTAGCATCCACAATCGCCTGAATAATGTTTTGTGGGATATTTTGGTAATTAGCCAATAATTGTTTAGTGTCTTTGGGTAGGCAATAACCACCGTAGCCAAAGCTTGGATTATTGTAATGGTCACCAATGCGCGGGTCAGCACTGACCCCCTCGATGATTTGGCGCGAATTTAGATGATGGACCTTAGCAAAAGTATCCAACTCGTTAAAATACGCCACGCGTAAGGCCAAATAGGTATTGGCAAATAATTTGATGGCCTCTGCCTCTGTATTATTGGTGAACAGAATATTAACCTCGGGCTTATACGAGCAATCTCTGAGCATCTGTGCAAATTGCCGAGCTTGAGCAGAATCATCGCCAATAATAATACGGCTAGGATATAGATTATCGTAGAGTGCCTTGCCCTCGCGCAGGAACTCAGGGGCAAAAAACAAGTGTTTAAGTGCTGGCCAGCGTTGTTTGACTTTTTCTGTGAAGCCCACGGGAATAGTAGACTTGATGACCACGCTCGCCTCAGGGCGCAAAGCGGCTATATCCGCTAATACAGCCTCTACGGACTCGGTATTAAAATAATGGGTATCTGGATCGTAGTTAGTTGGTGTCGCTATCAGAATAAAATCTGCCGCTGTATAGGCCTCTTGTTTATCCAGCGTGGCCCTAAACCTGAGGGGTTTATGCGCCAAAAACTCAGTGATTTCATGATCTTCAATTGGTGACATACCTTGATTGAGTTGCTCAATCTTGCGGGAATTAATATCTAAGGCAATGACATCATGCTGTTGTGCTAGCAAAATACCATTGGATAAACCGACATAACCCGTGCCTACAATCGTGATATTCATAACGTTTTCTTAGTAGGAATTGTCTTTATAAACATAAAAAGGCCACAATGCATGCGCTAAGGCATTCTTAGAAAATTGATAATCTAAGGTCGTTGGAATCATCTCCGTTTGGCTACGGACTTGATACTGTTTGGGCTCGCTAAAGGGGGCTAAGACCATGAGTTGATCGTTTTGTAAATAACCATAGCGGTTGTCATATTGCATAATGGCGCGATTGGGTGAGGACTGGCATAAATCTTGACCAATCATGGGGTGTTTCAAATCCACACCTGCCAGTGATAATAAAGTGACAGGCAAATCAATCTGACTAATCAGGCGATCATCGCGACGCGGTGCTATCTCTTTGCCAAAAATGACAGCAGGTATATGAAAATGCTTGAGGGGGATGAGCTCCTCACCAAAGACGCGTGAGTCATGATCAGCCACCAACAAAAACACCGTGTTGTCCCAATACGGCTGCTGTTTGGCTTTCTCGAAGAATTGGCCAATCGCATAATCGGCATATTGCACCGTATTCGTCACTGAAGCCGGCTGTCCAATCGGTGTGATTTTGCCTTGTGGATATTCCCAAGGTGAGTGATTACTCACACTGAAGGCGAGGGTAAAAGCCAGGCGTTGCTGCTCATGGTCTTGCAGAAGCACACGATCGAGCTCCTTGAACATATCCTCGTCACTGTAACCCCAAGTGCCTTTAAAGTCGGTGCTTTGGAAATTGGTTTCGTCAATGACTTCCTGAAAACCATTGCCCAAGAAGAAACTTTTCATATTGTCAAAATGCGCCTCGCCCCCATACACAAAGCGTGAATGATAATGCTGTTGTTGACCTAAGGCTTTGGCGATAGTGAAAAAGCCCTGCTGCGCTTTAGGGAGTTTAAACACCGATTGACTTACCGTAGGAGGAAAGCCAGCACTCAAGGCTTCCAGGCCGCGTACTGAGCGCGTACCCGTCGCATAGGCATTGGTAAAGCCCCAAAACTGCTCGTATAGTTTGTCGACGTTCGGGGTCAAGGAGCGTTCCGCAGCGCCGCCTTGTAAATTACCGATGTATTGCGCGCCTAGACTTTCTTCAACAATGACGACAATATTTAACGGTTTTTGTTTAGGCTTGGCACTCCGTTGCAAATGATAGAGTGAGGTTTTTTGCGCAAACTCTGGCAAAGTGGGGGCACTTTCTAGACCCGCCGTTTGGCGTAAGCGTTGCTCGACCTCATCACGATCCATCTGCCCATAGAACTTCTCGGCAGACACCTCGTACTTCATGGCATAAATGGCGTAAAACAAACTATAAATAGAATTAAGCGCTAGTGAATTAACTAAGCCATCACTAGAAAAAGCCACAGTAGAAGGATTAATCGGGCGTTTTTTCATGGTGCCGCGAATACACGCCACGGCCAACGCAATCCACAATAAGGATTCAATTATCCGCAACCACCAAGGGTGCAACGGTTGCGCCTTAAAACCAAAGAAGAGGCAAGAATCAAGCCAAAGCACCAATGCCATACCAAGCAAACTAAAAGCAATGGCCCATTTGTAGCCTCGCCACAACATGGTGCTGACTTCTTTGGGATGCTGTAAATACTCGACAAATAGGCGATTAGGTCGTAGGTCGTACTCCATCATAAATTGAGGAGTCGCCAATTCCATAAAGACGCTGACCAAGAACCAAGCACTATACCAAAATCCAGCCACCTCGATCGCTGTACTGGAGTTTTCAAACCAAGGCATCAGGGCCGCGGGTATCACCGCAAAACTGGCCATCATATTGAGGTCAATACGCAAACCGCCCACGAATACGGCCGCTACATTGCCGCTTTTTTGGACACGTTGTTTTTGCCATAAGGACAAAAGAAGACGACTGATGCTAAACATTGCCATCAAGGCAATGACAAAGACAAATAATTGATTTCTCATAATCAGCGAAGCGAGCGCTTTTAAAAATATAATCTGCTTATTTTAAAAAAATTAAAGCCCGCACTGGGCAATTTAGGCAGTGCCTTGATAATTGCTTGATAAATGGCCCTCACTTAACGGCATGCGGTGGCCAAGCACCTTCCTCTGAAAAAAACTGGCCACAATCCTTATAATGAAAAGAACTCTCTCTAACCTTAAGGATTTCGCATGACCACTCAACCCTCTGTCGAACTTCTAGAAACACATTTTTGTTTTGGCGGTGAGCAAAGACGCTACCGTCACGAAGCTGAGAGCACACAATGTGCCATGACGTTTTCTATTTTTGTGCCGCCAAGTGCCTTAGCCGGCCAAGCCGTCCCTTTTTTGTATTTTTTATCTGGGCTGACGTGTACCGACGAAAACTTTTCAAGCAAAGCTGGTGCGCAACAATATGCTGCCAAGCATAATCTCGCGCTGATTATTCCAGATACCAGCCCACGTGGCCAGGAGGTGCCGGATGATGAGAATTACGATTTGGGTCAAGGGGCAGGTTTTTATGTCAATGCCACGCAAGCGCCTTGGCAACGCCACTATCAGATGTATGACTACATCACCCAAGAATTGCCTAGCGTCGTACAAACACTACTAAGCCACAATGGTAAACAAGCCATTATGGGGCATAGTATGGGTGGTCACGGCGCACTCACCATTGGCCTAAAAAACCCAAGCCTCTATACAAGTGCTTCGGCGTTCGCGCCTATCGTCAATCCGAGCCAAACGGCTTGGGGGCAAAAAGCCTTATCTGCCTACTTAGGTGATAATCCAAGTGCTTGGCAAGACTACGATGCGCTAGCATTGCTCGAACAAGTCCCCCAAAAAATCCCGCTGTTGATTGATCAAGGTTTGGCTGATCAGTTCTATCCTGAACAACTACAACCCGAAAAATTCCAAGAAAAAGCACAGTCACTAGGATTTGAGAGCCGTTTGGACCTGCATCAATATTACGATCATAGTTACTTTTTTATCAGTAGCTTTATAGAAAAACATATTGCTTTTCATGCACAACACCTCGGCTAATCGCTCAAGCTGCAAAAAAGCCCAATCCTAGCATCAGGTATTGGGCTTTTTTAGAACCGTGCTTATCTAGTCACTTAACGAGGCAAATCGCTACTACCCATCAAAAACTCATCGATCGCGCGCGCACATTGTCGGCCTTCACGAATCGCCCACACCACCAATGACTGCCCGCGGCGCATATCACCCGCCGCGAACACCTTAGGCACTGACGTTTGGTAATTAAGAGTATCGGCTTTGGCATTATTGCGCTTGTCTTTTTCTAAACCAAAAGCGTCTAGCACTTGAGCGACTGGATGCACGAAGCCCATCGCCAAAAATACCAAATCGGCTTTGAGCTCAAACTCACTGTCAGGCACTTCGTGCATTTGCATCTGACCGCTGACAGCATCCTTATGCCACTCTACGCGAACACAACGCAGCTTTTTGAGTTGACCTTTTTCTGCGACAAACTCCTTGGTTAAAATGGCCCAATCTCTTTCACAGCCTTCTTGGTGTGAGGATGAGGTTCGCAATTTAGCTGGCCAATAGGGCCAAGTCAAGGCCTTGTCTTCTTGTTCTGGCAGTTTAGCCATCAGTTCAATTTGGGTAACGCTTTTGGCGCCTTGACGATTACTCGTACCCACACAGTCGGAGCCAGTATCACCGCCACCAATCACGACCACATGCTTGCCTTTCGCATTAATGGCATGCGCTATACGATCACCGGCATTGATTTTATTTTGTTGCCGCAAGAAATTCATAGCAAAGTGTACACCCTCGGCATCGCGTCCCGGAATCGGCAAATCACGAGGTGTTTCGGAGCCACCACATAAAGCGACCGCATCAAATTTTTTCAGTAATTGACTCGGTTCAATGCATTTGACACTGCCAGGCGCGTTTTTCTTGTGACCAATATACACCATGGGTTCAAACGTCACGCCCTCACTTTCCATCTGTGCTAGACGCCGGTCAATCAAACGCTTTTCGAGTTTGAAGTCTGGGATACCATAACGCAATAAACCACCAATACGGTCGTTTTTTTCAAATAGGGTCACGCTGTGTCCTGCCCGCGCTAACTGTTGCGCGGTCGCCAAGCCGGACGGCCCAGACCCCACTACCGCTACTTTTTTGCCGGTTTTATAAGGCGCCAATTGTGGCTTAATAAAGCCCTCTTGCCAGCCCTTATCGACAATGGCTTGTTCAATCGACTTAATACCGACAGGCTGACTATTAATCGTCAAGGTACAGGCGGCTTCACACGGTGCTGGACAAATACGGCCAGTAAACTCGGGAAAGTTATTGGTCGAGTGCAGCACCGTACAGGCCTGACGCCACTGCTGCTTATAGACCAAGTCATTAAAATCCGGAATGATATTGTTGACTGGGCAGCCCGTATTACAAAACGGAATGCCACAATCCATACAGCGCGCCGCTTGTGTCTGCGCCTTATCGTCACTCAAGGTTGCGACAAACTCTTTGTAGTGCTTGAGACGCGCTTTGGGCGCTTCATAGCTTTGTTCAACGCGCGCAAACTCCATAAATCCAGTGATTTTTCCCATGGTCTCCTCCTTATACTGTCTCAGCGGCAGTTGTTAATTGTGCTTGTTCGAGCGCTGTCAATGACATCTCGCGCAAGGCGCGTTTGTATTCTTTTGGCATGACTTTGACAAACTGCTGTCGCGCATTCGCCCAGTCATTCAATAAATCACGCGCCCTAAAGCTACCGGTATAGCGGAAATGCTCCTCAATCAGGTGTCTTAGAATCGCTTCATCCGATTGTCGTTGGCCCTGACGTTCTAGACTGTGCCAACTATGTTGGTCGCTTTGCTCTGTTTGGCTCAAGACTGGTTCGAGGTCGACCATACTGAGATTGCATTGCGCCTTAAAGTTAGCCTCTGGATCCCAGATATAAGCGACACCGCCCGACATGCCGGCGGCAAAGTTACGACCCGTTTTACCGAGAACAACCACCGTGCCACCTGTCATATATTCACAACCATGATCACCGGTACCTTCTACCACCGCACAAGCCCCCGAATTACGCACAGCAAAGCGCTCGCCTGCCACACCATTAAAGAAAGCTCGTCCCTCTAGGGCACCGTATAAAACGGTATTGCCAACAATGATATTTTCGGGGCCATACCCTTGGAAGTCGTTAGGCGAGCGAACATAGATGCGGCCGCCCGACAGGCCTTTACCGACGTAGTCATTCGCTTCACCGACTAAATCAAACGTAATGCCATGGGCTAAAAAGGCGCCAAAACTTTGGCCAGCGACGCCACTAAATTGAATGTGGATACTGTCATCAGCCAATCCTTGATGCCCATATTTACGCGCCACAACACCGGATAACATCGCGCCTACCGAACGATTGCGATTGCGCACTGGCATGATAAATGACACGTTTTTGCCGTCTTGAATGGCCTCTTGGCAGCGTTCTATTAAGGTTACGTCTAGGGCATTATCAAGACCATGATCTTGCGAATCTTGATGCAGTTTAGGGGTCTCGACTTGGGGCTGATGGAACACTGCAGAGAAGTCCAAACCATGCGCTTTCCAGTGCGCATGCGCATCTTGTGTATCCAAATACTCGGTATGGCCAATCAAATCATCAAATTTGCGAACCCCCAACTGCGCCATGATTTCACGAACTTCTTCGGCAATAAAGAAAAAGAAGTTAACCACATGTTCAGGCTGTCCTGTAAATTTTTTACGCAATTCCGGATCTTGTGTCGCCACGCCGACAGGGCAAGTATTGAGGTGACATTTGCGCATCATAATACAGCCTTCAACTACCAAAGGTGCCGTCGCAAAACCACACTCATCGGCCCCTAATAAGGCTGCAATCACCACATCTCTGCCGGTTTTCATTTGACCGTCCGCCTGGATCCGCACACGACTACGCAATTGATTAAGCACCAAGGTTTGCTGCGTTTCCGCCAAGCCGAGTTCCCAAGGGGCGCCGACGTGTTTGATAGACGATAAGGGCGAAGCACCGGTACCTCCATCATGCCCCGCGATCACAATATGATCGGACTTAGCCTTGGCCACCCCCGCGGCGACTGTACCGACCCCCACCTGCGCGACGAGTTTTGTGGAGATAGACGCCTGAGGATTGACATTCTTGAGGTCGTGAATCAGCTGTGCTAAATCCTCGATCGAGTAAATATCATGGTGCGGGGGCGGTGAAATCAAGCCCACGCCTGGCACCGAATAGCGCAATTGCGCAATATATTCCGACACCTTATGCCCTGGTAACTGTCCGCCTTCGCCGGGTTTTGCCCCCTGTGCCATCTTGATCTGAATCTGGTCGGCACTCGATAAGTACTCTGCACTGACCCCAAAACGCCCGGAGGCCACTTGTTTGATCCGTGAGCGCAGTGAATCTTCTTTTTTGAGGAAGATAGGGGCATGGACTCGATCACGACCAATAATGTCAGCCAGGGTATCTCCGTCCTTGATGCCACTTTTGCCCGTTTGCATCTCTTGACGATAGCGACGTTCGTCCTCACCACCTTCACCCGTATTAGATTTACCACCAATGCGGTTCATGGCCACGGCCAAGACGGTATGCGCTTCGGTGGAAATAGAGCCCATTGACATGGCGCCCGTCGCAAAACGCTTGACGATCTCTTTGGCGGGTTCTACTTCTTCAAGTGCAATTGCGCGACTCGGATCGAACTTAAATTTAAAAAGACCGCGTAAGGTTTTCAGTTTTTCTGATTGCTCATTAATTAATTGTGCGTATTCTTTGTAGGTTTGATAGCTATTGGCTCGCGTAGAATGCTGTAATTTAGCGATCGAGTCCGGTTTCCACATATGGTCTTCACCACGAATGCGATAGGCATACTCGCCACCGGTATCCAACATTTGACTGAGCACTGGGTCATTGCCAAAGGCGGCTCGATGCAAGCGGAGCGCCTCTTCGGCCACTTCAAACACGCCAATGCCCTCGATCTTGCTAGGAGTGCCCGTAAAGTATTTTTGGATAAAGTCTGCTCGTAAACCAATTGCCTCGAAGATCTGGGCCCCTGTATACGACATATAGGTTGAAATGCCCATTTTGGACATGACCTTCTTGAGGCCTTTGCCGATAGCTTGAATATAGTTTTGTTGAGCCTTATCGGCATTATCAAAGGTTTTTAGGGTGCGCAAGGCCAGATACGGGTGTACTGCCTCGGCACCGTAACTACCCAACAGCGCAAAATGATGAACTTCACGCACAGAACCACTCTCGACGACTAAGCCCGTACGCGTACGCAGACCTTTTTTGATGAGATGTTGATGGATCGCTGAGGTCACTAATAAGGCCGGGATCGCGACGCGCTCTTGGCTCACGGCCACATCGGAAACAATGAGTATGTTGTAACCACTTTGTACGGCATCAGCGGCCGTGGCACATAAGGAGGCGATACTGGCTTGAATGCCTTTTTTGCCCCAAGCCACCGGATAGGTAATATCGAGTTCAAAACTACGGAATTTATTACCCGTATAGGTGCCGATATTACGCAACAAGGCCATCTCATGACTGCTTAAGACGGGTTGCGCGACTTCGATCCGTTGTGGCGGGTTGACATTGTTAATATCTAGCAAATTCGGTTTGGGTCCAATAAAAGACACCAAAGACATGACGATTTGCTCGCGAATTGGATCAATCGGTGGATTGGTGACCTGGGCAAATAACTGACGAAAATAATTGTATAAGGATTTTGGGCGATCCGAGAGAATGGCCAAGGGTGCATCATTGCCCATTGAGCCAATACTCTCTTCACCATTGTTAGCCATCGGCTGCAAGATAAATTTAATGTCTTCTTGCGTCCAACCAAACGCTTGTTGTAAGTCCAATAACTCAGCGCGCAACTGGATGTGTTGATCCCCCTTAAAGATAGGCGCTAAATCGTCAATCTTAATACGTAGGCGCTTAATCCATTCGCCATAAGGGCGGCTATTGGCGAGTTGCTGCTTGATTTCTTGATCATCAATAATACGACCCTGCTCTAGATCGATGAGCAACATTTTGCCCGGTTGCAAGCGCCATTTTTTGACAATCTTATGTTCAGGAATATGCAAGGTGCCGGCCTCAGAGGCCAACACCACCGTATCATCATCCGTAATCAAATAACGCGCGGGACGCAAGCCATTGCGATCTAAGGTGGCACCGATTTGTCGTCCATCGGTAAAACAGACAGCGGCCGGACCATCCCAAGGCTCCATTTTGGCGGCATTGTATTCATAAAAGGCCCGACGGTTTTCATCCATGGTTTGATGTTGTTCCCAGGCCTCAGGAATCATCATCATCATGGCATGCGATAACGAATACCCCGAATTGACCAATAGCTCTAAGCAATTATCAAACGTTGCCGTATCGGATTGCCCTTGATAAACAATAGGGTAGAGTTTTTGCAGATCGTCACCCAAGACGGCCGAATCCATAACGCCTTCGCGAGCCCGTAACCAGTTGAAATTGCCCTTCACAGTGTTGATCTCACCGTTATGAGCGATCATGCGAAACGGATGCGCCAACGGCCATGCTGGAAAGGTATTGGTAGAAAATCGTTGGTGCACCATGGCCAGGGCGGAGGCCGCACGACTATCGGCTAAATCTAGGAAGTATTCACCCACTTGATTGGCCAGTAATAAGCCTTTATAGACCACCGTCCGCACTGACGCGGAGGGCACAAAATACTCTTCGGTGTGATCCAAATCCATATCATGAATGGCGTGGCTGGCGCGTTTACGAATCACATAGAGCTTGCGCTCGAGCGCATCCGGCACCATGACATCGGCACCGCGCCCGACAAATAATTGGCGAATCACTGGTTCACAGGCGCGCACAACTGCTGACATGGGCATATCGCGTGATACCGGGACATCGCGCCAACCCAGTACTTGCTGTCCTTCCTCAACGACAGCGCGTTCGAGTTCGCGTTCACAGGCCAGGCGCGAAGCCGTTTCTTGCGGCAAAAACACCATGACCACGCCATACTCACCCTCTGGCGGTAGGATTACACCTTGTTTGGCCATATCCTCTCGATACAGTTGATGCGGAATTTGCAAAAGAATACCGGCGCCATCGCCCATGAGCTTATCCGCTCCTACGGCACCACGATGATCAAGATTTTCGAGAATTTTAAGGCCTTGCTGAATGACGCTATGTTTGCGTTCGCCTTTGATATTGACGACAAAACCAACTCCACAGGCGTCGTGCTCTTGTTCTTTGTTGTAAAGCCCTTGAGTGGGCGGCGTACAGGATAAGGCGTGATCTGAGGGTGCTAGCAAAGCTGGCGTCTTGAATGGTCGTAACATCGTTTGTCTCCTGCCTATAGTCATAATAATGAGAATAAGTTTTTTAGATTAAATAGTTTTATAGCCCTGAGCAATAGCTTTTTACATAAGTCTGTCCCTATTTTTAATCACTCGGACCAGTGTATTTAATTAAAAAGGGACAGACTTAATTATAAATTCACATTTTTTTATAAAAATCAATTAGTTAAGGCAAGAATAACCGTAATCAAAAAAGGCAATATTTATGCTATCAGTCTCATTACCCCTATAATATTTTTTGCTAGTCGTACTTTCTTGGCGTCGTAGAGGCCAGCGGGCGTCTAGAGCGCGAGTAAAATACGCTATGATGACAGTAATTTTTGAATCCTAGTCCCCTAGTCCCACCGACACTCAGCGAGTGGGTATTTCTTAAGAGTTACCTCATGAGCACAGCCAGCACCGTCACTCATTTTCAACAACTGCCGCTTCCAGAAGCACAGAGAGCCAATCTGCAACAGTTGGGATTTACGCAAATGACCCCTATTCAGTGCCAAACCCTCCCCAGTATTTTGCAGGGTAAGGATGTGATTGCTAAGGCCCCCACTGGTAGTGGTAAGACCCTAGCCTTTGGGCTGGGCATTATGCAAAAGCTACAGCTTGAGACCTTACAAATACAAGCCCTAGTACTTTGTCCAACGCGTGAGCTAGCGGCTCAAGTGGCCGATGTATTGCGTGATTTGGCGCGCCCATTGGGGGCGGTCAAAATTATCGAGCTCTGTGGTGGCTCAGGCTTAGGACCGCAGATTCATTCACTACGCTATGGTGCGCATGTGGTGGTGGGCACACCCGGGCGGGTGCTAGATTTATTACAGCGCGATGAGCTACGCCTCAATCAGGTCAAGACCCTGATACTAGACGAGGCGGATCGGATGTTAGATATGGGTTTTTATGAACCGATTAGCGCGATTAGTTTGGCTTGTCCTCTAAAACGCCAGACTTTATTATTTTCAGCGACGTTCGCACCGGCCTTACTAAAGCAATCAGAAGGTTTCTTGATCAACCCCCTATTTGTCGATGTGAGTGAGCAAAGTCCAGCACCTGCGATCCAGCAGCGTTTTTATAAAACCACTGAAGATCAGCGTTTTTCTACAGCTAAAAAACTATTACTCGCGCAACGCCCAGAATCCTGCTTGGTGTTTTGTAATACCATTGCACAAGCAGAATCGTTTCAGCATTATCTCCAGCACACGGGCCTCTTAAGTTTGGTGCTCCATGGCGATCTTGAGCAGCGCCAACGTCAGGATATATTGGTGCAATTTGCGAATAAGAGCTGTTCTGTGCTGATTGCCACAGATGTAGCCGCACGGGGTTTGGATATTGAACAATTAGATCTTGTGCTTAGCCTAGATATTTCGCCCAATCTCGATACGCATACCCACCGCATTGGTCGTACCGGCCGCCGTGGTCAAAAAGGTCTCGCCTTTAATCTTGTGACAGATGCGGAGCTGCATCGCGCTCAGCGCTTAGTCGGCCAGGAGCAAAGTATCGCTTGGCAAAATCTGCCGGCAACTCATCACAAAAATCCCTATGCACCCGCCATGCGCACAATCTGCATCAAAGGCGGCAAAAAAGACAAGATCCGCGCCGGTGATATCCTGGGTACGCTCACTAAAGATCTCGGTCTAGCGGGCGATCAAGTCGGCAAGATTACGATTTTTGATTTTGTCAGTTTTGTGGCAGTGCCCCGCCCACAAGCTCCCAACATTCTCCAAAAATTATTGCAAACCACCATCAAAAACAAGCACTTAAAAGCGCGCTTAATGCAATAGCCAAATGTCATCGTGTGGCAGAGTTTTGCGACAATAAGAACCTAGACCTTGCTTGACCTTGCTTGAGTAGCGGCGGCGCGCTTTAAGCGTTGCCACACTTAGGTGGGCGCCCTCGTTTTCGCGGCGCAAGTGGGCGCTTGGTATGCTGTTGTAAGGCGTCAATGTAGGCGGCCTCGCCAAGTACCCATTGACCGCGTAAGGCCGCCTGAATCCGCGCGATTTGCTGTGGCGACAAGCCTTCATCAAGCAATTGACGATAGGCCATTTGGCGCTCAAAAGGCGTATTTCCCAAACGCCAATAATCGTCTACATCGGACAGAGCTAATTGTGTCTGCGACTGGTAGCCGGCATGTTCGGCTGTCGACGCCCATGGCCAGAACAGGCTTTGTTGCTCACTACTGGCCGTCACTGCGTAGGATTCGAGCCAAACCATGAGCGGTAGTAACCACCGCTGGGGTTGTGCTATACAGCAACGATAACGTCCTCTAAAGACCTGACCTTGGTTTTGTATTAATGCGAGTTGGCGACCGAGGCTTTGCACCATGGTGGCGATAGTGCTCGGGGCCGACGGCGTGAGCAGTAAGCGAATGTATTGATCATCGATGCGCCAGGCATGAAGTGCAACACTTTGTTTCTGCAGTTGCTGAGCCAGCCAGTTTTGCACTATGCTCTTTAATTGAGGATGCGTTTGCAAGGAACATCGTAACTCCATCTGAACCAAATGCGGCATATGTGCTATAAATAATCTCGATAAACGGGCCATTTTACTTGTTCCAACGCAGCACTTAATTTCTTTTAATTTCTGTAGTCTTTATTGCTATATCTCTGATACTAATTTCTAGCATCCTCAGTTTTCGCTAGTATCCATCGTCTTTTTAATGCAAGCTTGCATCTGCTCTAGCACCAGGTAGTTTTACTCTTCTTTAGCCTCATACATAAGGAACTTTTTAGTTCTATATGAGTCTAATTTATATCACTGTAGGAAATGTTAAAATAGCCTACGCGTCTTCTTTTAAGGAATTCAAACTTATATGACTAACTTACCAATGACTTTACCAAACCACTCTAGCGCTCTGCTGAATCCAGGCGCTCTGGGTAGCATAGAGTCGTATATTAGTGCAGTTAACCGTATTCCTATGCTGACAGCAGAACAAGAAAAATCCCTCGCAGAGGAATTACAATACAAAGAGAATCTAGATGCAGCGCGCCAATTAATTATGTCGCACTTGCGTTTAGTCGTGTCAATTTCGCGCCAATACTTGGGTTATGGTTTACCACATGCTGACCTTATCCAAGAAGGCAATATTGGCCTCATGAAAGCCGTCAAACGCTATGATGTTACGCGTGGCGTGCGTCTGATGTCGTTTGCGGTGCATTGGATCAAGGCCGAGATTCACGAATACATTATTCGCAACTGGCGCCTCGTAAAAATCGCCACCACTAAGGCGCAACGCAAATTATTTTTTAATCTGCGTAGCATGCGCCCAGATAGCCGTACTCTAGAGCCTGAGAGCATTCAGGGTATCGCTAGCAAACTCAATGTACGCCCCGAGGATGTCGCCGAAATGGAGGTTCGCCTCACAGGTCACGATATGGCTTTTGAATCATCCTCCGATGACGAGGAGGATTACTCACCCGCCAATTATCTATCCGACGAAGGCGAGCATGAGCCAACCAATGTCTTAGCGCGCCAATCTGCCTACGAGATGCAAACCCAAGGCGTACAAGACGCCCTCAAAACCTTAGACGAGCGTTCTCGCCATATCATAGAAGCGCGCTGGTTGCACGATGACAAGGCCGCTACCTTGCACGAGCTAGCCGCACAATATGGTGTTTCAGCCGAACGCATTCGCCAAATCGAAAGTGCTGCTCTCAAAAAAATGCGAAAAGCACTCGCACAAAATATGTAATTGTTTTTAACCTGATTTTTTAATCTCTCAAGCGATAAACCCACAGGCAACTGTGGGTTTATTCTTTGGCTTTGCAAATCGGATCTTAATAATTACTTAAGAGCAGAAACATATTGAAACAACACGAGCGGCCTATTTGGGAACTATTATGAGAACATAAAGACTAACTATTATGATCTTTGCAATAAAGTTCATCATTCGCTCTTATTCTCCTCTTTCCTTCCCCTATCAAGAGCGAATGTTTTAGCACTTCTGGTTATCCCCTTTCCAGAAGTGCTTTTTTTTGCTGCATTTGTGTCGTGCTTCGCCTGAGTCGCTAGACAATCCTAGTTACGCCCTACCTAACGCTTCGAGCCACTTATTGGGCCAGCAAGACCCGAATATCTGCCAGCATTTCATCCACATCCATCCCTGGTTTAAACAGTAGAACGGACTCGCCTTTTTTGTCGATCACATAAATACTGGCACTGTGCTCAATATCGTAATTGCCATTGGTATAAGCATTCTTTTTGACATGAACTTTGAAACTCTTGGCTAATTGCTGCATTTGTTCGGGCGTGCCCCAAAGTGCGTCAAAATGCTCGTCAAAGGCTTTGACGTAGCTATTGAGCGTGTGTTGATTATCGCGCTCGGGATCAATGGCTACCATAAATACCTGAACCTGTTGTGCCTCTTTAGGCTCGAGGCTTTGTTGCAGTTGCGCTAACTGCGCCATTGTCGTAGGACAGATATCGGCGCAACGTGTAAAACCAAAAAACAAAAGTAGCACCTTGCCTCTATAATCACTCAGGGTGACACGCTGTCCGACGAGATTTTGGGCAGCCAAGCCTTGGCCAAAATGGCTGCCACTAATATCGGCACCATTTAATGACGGCGCCGCTTGTGTATGCAGACAGGCTAAACCCAAAATTAAGAGCACAAAACACTGGCACAGCCAGCCCCGCCCACAGGTTAATCTGGCCACAGACAGACGATAGACAACGCCTAGCGGTTGCGTTAAGCCCCTTAAGTAGTGCATAATTTGCCTCTTTTTTGATGATAAACATAGTACAAAATTGTAGGATTTGTTAGCATTGAGCAAAATGCCAAACCCACTACAACGGCAGAGCTTTTTCTCTACCCTAATAAATATTCTAAAGGAAGTTTCATAACGTGAATGTAGCGCTTTTACAAAAGCTTCGTGCCAAACTCCTAGAAAAAGCTTCACAAGCTCCGATTGAGGGCTCTGTCGCTTTATTTTTGGGGTCTGAAACCGTCGGTGTTATCCATCCCCATGCACTTCAAGTCCTTAGTCAGGATCCACAAGTACGACGTCTACCGCAAGGGCTGCAAATTGACTGCCAGCACTTAAATGGGGCTCAACTTAACCAACGCCTTGCCGAGATCGCACAACAATTACAAGCGCATGGCTGTATTCGCGCTTGGCGCAATGAGTTACTAAACGTCTATGGCGCAGATCAACACACTGTCTTGGCGCAAATGGAACGCGGTGCCTTACGGCCTTTGGGGATGTTGACGCGCTCTATTCATCTGAATGCCTGGCATACTGATGGTCGTATTTATTTAGCCAAGCGCGCTACCAGTAAGGCCATCGATCCAGGGCTATGGGATACACTGGTCGGAGGCATTTTGAATGCCGAGGATACCTTACAACAGGGGCTAATTCGTGAGAGTTTCGAGGAGGCGGGCTTACATCCTAGGGACTTACAACCTTGCCAGCCCATCCAAAAGGCCGCCCTGCTGCGACGCCCACTGCCCGAAGGCTATCAGCTCGAAGAGTTATATGTCAGTCAATGCCGTTTGCCCGATCATGTCGTACTCAAGAACCAAGATGGCGAAGTGTCTGAATTCCGAACCTTTAGTGCCGATGAGGTGCTGGACTTGATCGAGGCCGATCAGCTGACCCTAGAGGCGGCTATTGTATTAACCGAAAGCCTGCTGCAATATCACGAACATGGGCTAGAGGCTTTTACCCATTCCTAAGGAGCGTTGTGCATGAGTCAGGATTTTTTTAAGAATGCTAGTGATTACCAAGACATTTTTGAGAATCTGCAAAACCTGAATCAGTCTTGGCAACAAATGGCACAAGTAGGCGCCGCGAATTGGCAATCTTGGCAACAGGCCAATGCCGATATCGATAAGCGCATTCAAGACCTCAAAACCATAGAAGCATGGTTAGCCCTTAACCACTCTATGCTGAAAAACACCATTCAGAGCCTAGAAATGCAACGCAGCAGCCAACAGGCCATGCAAGATTTCATGAAAATGGCACCCAATGCCGCGGCGTTTAAGGCTTTTACGAGTCCCTTCTATGAGTCAACGACGACCGCCCCTGATCAGAGCGATCCTCAAGCACAGAACCAGCCACAACAGCCGCAAACTCAACAGCAAACATCGGCCAGCGACAACTCGGCACAGGCTCAGGCCATGATGCAAAATTGGTTTTCTTTCTTACAACAGCAATATCAAAATATCGCCACCCAAGCTATGCAATCTTTTCAAACGCCAAGCTCATCAAGTGATGCACCATCTCGCTCAGATAAGCCCAAGCCAACCCAATCATAAGCAGGCAGGATGACGTTTTTTGCTTGCAATTATTTACCTATTGCTTTTTGAAAAAGCCCCTTGAGCACGTTAAACTAAGAATATTTATGGCCTTTAGTCAGACAGACCCGCTAGACAACAAAGACTACAGAGGCTATCGAGACAATTAACTATCTATCGCAGTGGAATCTATGAGCTACTCTTCTGAACCTATGAATCTAAGTATTGTTATTTTGGCAGCCGGCAAAGGCACGCGGATGCAGTCCGAAATTCCTAAAGTCCTGCACAAAATCGCTGGCAAGTCCATGCTTTCACATGTCATCGATAATGTGACTGATTTATCTAGCAATATTACGGTGGTCATCGGTCATGGCGCTAAGTTGATCCGTAATACTTTTTGCGAGCGTTCTATTCTTAAGTTCATTATTCAAGAACAACAAAACGGCACGGGTCATGCTGTGCAACAAGCCATCCCTAATTTAATCGATAGCAATGATAATGATCTGACCTTGATCCTATATGGCGATGTGCCCTTGGTTCAGCCACGCACCTTGCGCCGTTTAATCAAGGCGGCGAGTCAAGGTTTGGGCTTACTCACCCAAGAGATGACGGATCCTACAGGCTATGGTCGTATTGTACGTGACCAAAACCAAGAAGTCGTACGTATCGTCGAGCAACGTGACGCCAGCCCAGAAGAACAAAAAATCACCGAAATCAATACCGGTATTTTGTGTGTGCCGACCAAAAAGCTCAAAGATTGGCTCGGTCGTATCACGAATAACAACGCCCAAGGTGAGTATTACCTCACCGATATTATCGCCCTAGCGGTCGCAGACGGTGTAAGTATCAATACCGTGCAACCCGATCACGCTTGGGAGACGGCGGGTGTTAATAGCCGAGAACAACAAGCCAAACTTGAACGCCAATGGCAATTTGAGCAAGCTCGCTCAATCATGAAGCGGGGTGTCACCCTCATCGATCCACATCGCTTTGATCTGCGAGGCCATCTCGAGTGTGGCCAAGACGTTAGTATTGATGCCAATTGTATTTTTGAAGGCAAGGTCGAGCTTGGAGATAATGTACAGATCGGTCCTAATTGCATTATTCGTGATGCCCGAATTGGCGACAACACACAAATCCATGCATTTACCCATATCGAAGATGCCATCATTGGGCATAACGCCTCCGTCGGCCCTTATGCACGGATTCGTCCAGGTAGTCAATTAGGCCCAAGCAGTCATGTTGGTAACTTTGTCGAGCTCAAAAAAACCAAACTGGGCAACGGCAGTAAAGCCAATCATTTAAGCTATTTGGGAGACGCCGAGATTGGTGACCGTGTCAATATCGGCGCCGGTACGATTACTTGCAATTATGACGGCGCTAATAAGCACAAAACCACCATCGGCACCGAGGCCTTTATTGGCTCAGGTACGCAATTGGTCGCCCCGGTGAATGTCGGCAAAGCGGCGACAATTGGTGCTGGCACGACCTTACGTCAAGATGCGCCGGCGGGTCAGCTGACACTGACTAAGAGTGAACAAGTCAGCAAAAGCAATTGGAAACGCCCCGAAAAAAAAGCACCTAAGGCTGAGTAGCCTTGAGGAGCCCTAAGTAGTCCAAAGTCCATATGTGTCGATATTCTTCTTGACTTGCGTGCGCATGACCACTTCTCACTCAAGCCTCTCTCAGACCACAGACCACGCCAAGCCAGCGAGCTTGGCGATTGTCATGATTGTCAAAAACGAGGAACAATCACTACGGGATTGTCTTCATTCAGTGGCGGATTTAGCCGATCAAATTGTGATCGTAGATTCAGGTAGTACCGATGCCACGGCCGCCATTGCTCGCGAATTTAAGGCGGATTTTCATTCCCATACAGACTGGCCGGGCTACGGTAAACAGCGCCAAATCGCGCAGCAATATGTGCATTGTGACTGGGTCTTCTGGCTTGATGCCGATGAACGTATGACGCCACAATTACGCCAAAGTATAGAACGCGTCCTCAAGCAGAGTTCATCTTATCAACAAACGGTCTTTAGTGTCGCACGCTTGAGTTGGGCTTTTGGTCGCTTCATCAAGCATTGCGGTTGGTATCCTGGCTATGTCGAGCGCTTTTATCCGCATGCCTTAACCACTTATGATGACGCCTTAGTGCACGAGAGCGTGATCGTCCCCGCTCACGCTCAAGTCCAGACTCTAGACGGTGATTTATTGCACTATACCTACCGCAATTTACAGGACTACTTAACAAAATCGGCCAATTACGCCCAAGCCTGGGCTCAACAAAAATACCAGGCGGGCAAGCGCACAAGCTTATTAGCCGCTTGCGGTCACAGCTTTGGACGTTTTTTTAGGACTTATATTTTTAAAAAAGGCTTTTTGGACGGCTCAGCGGGTTTTTTACTCACGCTTTTCGCCTGCCAATCCGTTTTTAATAAATATGCTGCCCTATACCTCAAACAAAAAGAAAAGCACGCCTCCCAGCACTCAACAACCTCAACAACTTCTACTTCCCATGAAAATTCTTGAACTCAATATGGAAAAGGGCTGGCGTGGTGGTGAACGCCAGACGCTATTAAGCATGCGGCAATTTCAAAAAGCCGGCCACGACGTAAGCTTACTGGCGCGTCGTGATAGTGAGTTGAGTAAAGCGGCCAAACAATTAGGATTTACTGTTTATGAAGGCAAATCGAGCAGCAGCGCCGCTGGATTTTTTTTGAGTGGTCGAGCTCAAGGCTTTGATATTGTGCACAGCCAAACCCCTAACACCCTCACTTGGGCCGTGCTCTTTAAGTGGCGATATAAGGGCAAGCTTGTGTTCTCGCGGCGCACTGATTTTCCCGTTAAAGCCGGCAAAGACAAGACCGTACGCCAAAAATGGCAACGCTGTGACCAACTGGTGGCGATCAGTCAATCAGCTGCCAGCGAACCACGTCGTTTGGGGATAGAGCCGCTGATCATTCCCAGTGCCATAGAACCGCATCTACAAAAAGCCGAGCGCTTTGCGCAACTACTCGAGCACTATGGGATTGCGCCAGGCACCAAAATTATCGCCTCGGCTTCGGCTGTCAGACCCGAAAAAGGCCCTCTCACGCTGATCAAAGCCGCCGCCAAGTTGCGCCAACAACGCCAAGACTTTGCAGTTCTACACTTTGGGAGTGGTAGCTCGGTTGCGGAGTGTCAGCAGTTAATCGACCAGCTGGGTATGGCAGACTATTACAAAATGGCGGGCTTTCACAAAAGCATAGAAAATATCTACAGTTTCTTTACGATTTTTGCCTCTAGCGCTCGTATCGAGGCCCTAGGAAGCAGTATTTTGGATGCTTTTTATCAAAAAGTCCCCGTCGTCGCGACGGCGAGCTTAGGCCCCAGTGAGCTCCTGGCCGATGGCCGTGGCCTAATTGTACCTATCGATGATCATGAAGCCTTGGCTCAAGCCTTGGGCGCCACCCTTGATCATGATGCATCGGTACAAGCGAGAATCGATAAGGCGTATGAGTATGTACAAAAAAACAATATGGCAGAGGCGATGGCGCAGCGTTATTTGGATTTATTCGCTGAGCTATTGAGCCATCGCACTCAATGAGTCGAGTCTGAGATCTTGGCGTGAATTCATACAAAACTGCATAAATTCGGCTTGAATTGGACTCACGAATTTATGAGGGGACTCTATAAAGCAGAATTTACGAATCATTGGGCGCAATTTATTGACCCGTAAGATACGGATTTTTTGCATATCGAGCAAGTCTTGCAAGGTATACAAAGACAAGCAACCGACACCCATATCATGGACGACAGATTGCTTAATGGCCTCAGAATTACTGAGCTCCACCACTTGTGGGTGTTCCACATACTGCAACAAAAACTGATCCAAGATCTCTCGGGTGCCAGAACCGACTTCGCGCACAATCATAGGCAGTCGGCCTAAATCTTCAAAGTCTAACGTATCTTGATCGTGTTCTAAGCCCCTAAGTTGGCTATGGGCGGCACAAAACAAGACCATTTCATCCTCGATCCAAGGCGTGCTCTTGATGGCAGGCAAATGGTTCGGCCCCTCCACAAAGCCAAAGTCAAAATCAAAATTTAATAAGCCCTCACAAATCTCTTTGGAATTGTGAATAAACAAGGCAATATCTGTTTGTGGATGCAGCTGTTTGAAGCGCTGAATCAGGCCAGGCAATAAATAGTTGCCAATCGTCTGACTGGCACCGATTTTGAGGCGTCCATAGACGCCCGTAAACATTTGCTCAATATTGACACAGCGTAAAAGCACCTCTTCTGCTTGAGGTAAGAGAATTTCTGCTTGTTGATTAGGTACTAAGTGACGCCCGATGCGATCGAATAATTGTGTACCGAGTTGCTTTTCAAGGGCAGACAATGCCATACTGACTGCCGATTGCGTAAGTGACACTTGTTCTGCTGCCGCTTGTGTTGAGCCTTGCCGATAGACTGCCTGAAAAATAGCGAGTTGTCGCAAGGTTATACGCATAAATACTCCTTTGTATCAAATTAAATAATAGTATAGCTACTAATTTATACAGGGATTATCCATAATTATCATGAAAAGTTTTATTCATACAATCAAACGTTATATATTAGGTTAATTATTAAGTGCTTATCAAGTTGCTTTATAAAGCACTCTCTGCCACTCATGATGAGCAGCCAAACTGTCTGGTTAATCCAGACCTGAAATACGCGAAGTTGTGGGAAATTATTCGCAAAACTAAACGTTGCCAAGGCCTCGATAGCCCTCAGCCCAAAAGGCCAAAACGCTTAGTTTTTAGAGAGTTACAACGTTTTCTAAAAGAAAAATGAACAATCAGCGACTAACTTAGCGCCTACTGTGAGCAGCACTTCTAGCCGCCCAGTACAATACAGTCGCTGACTAATATTACGATGATAGCTTGAAAGAATCCGTTATCATACGTGAAAACCAAGGCACCACGCAGTTAGTAAAAGTTAGATTTTATAAAAAATTTTTTACAGTTTTATTGACCTATCTTCAAACGCCTGTATTTGCTGAATATCCATTCAAAAAATACCCACATAAATTATAGGGTTATCTTTACTACTATACAAATTGGCTTTAAAAATTGCTGATCAAGCCGCTACAAGGTCGCTTCTGGGTGTTTTAATGACTGACTTTTGTGTTTCAAAAGCGGACTTAAACACTAGCCACTTGCCAGCCGTTCTAAAATAGACACTTAGCTTTTTTCCATCATCTGTGATCCGTGTGGGTATTTCATGCATACGTCTCATCCTTCTCATCACACTTTTTTACCTTTTATCAAGCCCTTGCTTTGGCTGGCCTTAGTACTTATGTGCATGCTTCAGCCCATTAACGCGATGGCAGAAGAAGAATTTTTGGAACCCGAGCAAGCGTTTCAATTTTCTGCACAGATACAGTCGCCAAACACATTAGCGGTGCAATTTAAAATAGCCCCAGGGTATTACTTATATAAGCAGCGCTTTAGCTTTGCGGCTCATGCAGATCAAGCCAATCAAGCCGACAATGGAGATCAAGTCGATCAAGGGCTTATCCAGGACGCATTTGGACCGATCAACTGGCCGGCGGCCCAAAGCAAGTATGATCCAACCTTTGAGCAAGAAATGGAGATCTATCACGATCAAGTCACGCTGCTTTTGCCTCTACAAAGCCAACAAGCAATGACGGTGACCGTCACCGCGCAAGGCTGCGCTGAAGCAGGATTATGTTATCCGCCGATGGACTACCAAGTAAAGCTAACCCCCAGTCCACAAGGCCTACAGATTCAAAACAGCCCCAACCATCCTCAAGGACCCGCCACACCTAAGCTCTTAGATCCAGCACAGCCCAGTGGCACCACGTCATCACCCACCAATACTGAGAGCTCAACGCCCATTTCATCAAGCACGAATACGATATTTACTAGCGGCGATACTGAGTTGGCCTCACATCTCACTCAGGCTAGCGGTCTGCGCATTATTGGTTTGACCTTTATGTTAGGGGTATTGCTGTCATTTACGCCATGCGTACTACCCATGCTGCCCATTTTATTTGCCTTGCTAGTTGGACAGCAACAAGGGCGTCAAGCAAACACCCATACCACCACCCGCCGCGGTGCCAGCCTAGGACTCGCTTTGATTTATGTATTGGGAACCTCAGTGGTTTACACCATTATGGGTTTACTGGCGGCATCCTTAGGCTCAGCACTTTCATCTTGGATGCAAACCCCATGGGTCTTATCCATATTTGCGATACTACTTGCACTACTCGCACTGGCTATGTTTGCCAATCTTAACTTTCAGACGCCAAGTGCCTGGCAATCGCGAGTCGATCAAGCGCTCAGCAAACGCAAAGGTGGTCATTATGGCAGTGCGCTCGTCATGGGGATGTTGTCTGCGCTTGTATGCGGCCCCTGCGTGGCTGCACCATTAGCAGGGGTATTATTATTTATCTCTCAAAGCGGTAATTTGCTCTTGGGTGCCCTGGCTCTATTTACGCTTGCCTGGGGGCAAGGCATGAGCCTGATCGTACTGGGCGCCACTTCAGGGGCTTTATTACCCAAAGCAGGCGCGTGGATGCACCAGATCAACAAAATCAGCGGCCTGCTGTTATTGGCAACTGCCTGGTGGATGGTTTATCCGTTCCTCACACCTGCTGTTGCTGTTCTGGGCTGGGCCTTTTTGGCAGCGCTCGCCGCTTTATTTTGTTTTAGTTTTAAGAGCAATGCCGGCTCAGTTATCCAGCAATTTATTAACGCGATAGGTGCGCTTCTGATGATTTGGTCGATCCTACTCATGGTGGGACTCAGTACCGGTCAACCCAGCCTTTTACAACCCCTAAAAGGGCTCAGTTTGCAGGTGCCTACATCGACAAAAGCAACCCCATCGGCGCTTAATTTTCAGTCTATTGAATCGCTCGCCCAATTGCAAAGCGTCTTACAACAAGGCCATACTAAGCCCTATTTGCTGGAATTTAACGCCGATTGGTGTGTCGCCTGCCGCGAATTTGAAAACTTCACTTATCCCGATCCAGTCGTGCAAGCGCGTATGCAGCAATTTAATCTTTTACAGGTGGATGTCAGCGCCAATACCCCCGAGCAGCGCGAACTATTGCAGCACTTTAAACTGTTTGGCCCTCCAGCGGTAATTTTCTTTGATGCCAACGGCCAAGAGTTAGTCCATCCTCGGGTTGTCGGTTTTGAAAACGCACGAACCTTTGCGAACACCTTGAGCCAAGCCTTACCCTAAGCGTTAAATAAAAAAAGACTTTTTTCATGAAGAAAAAAGTCTTTAACTATAAGTAAGTACTAGCACCACCCTAAATCACGAAGTGGTGCTAGTGAATGCTTAGTTGCTAGTGTTATCAGAAGCTTCTTCGGCTCTTTCCGTAAGTTCCATATAAGCCATTGGTGCGTTATCACCTTGGCGGAAACCCATTTTAAGAACACGTGTATAACCACCGTTACGCGCTTTGAAACGCGGACCTAATTCATTGAAAAGCTTAGTCACGGCGTCACGATCACGAAGACGAGCAAAAGCTAAACGACGATTAGCAAGGGTTGGGTTTTTGGCTAAAGTGATCAACGGCTCGAATACACGACGCAATTCTTTAGCTTTTGGAAGGGTTGTTTTGATTGCTTCATGTTCAATTAAAGAAACTGACATGTTGCGGAACATCGCTAAACGATGAGCACTAGTACGGTTTAATTTACGAAGACCATGACGATGGCGCATGATAATTTCCTTTAAATCTTGGTGCTTATAAAGCTACTTAGCCTATAAGCGGTTGAGCTCTTCTATCTGGTAAACCAGCGGGCCAACTTGGGGTTAATAAAAAATGCTAGTCAATACTAGCTCGCCTATTATAACGGCTATCCACCGTATGCATAGGCAGTTGCTGCAAACTGGGTAAAGTTCTTAAGTCTCTACCCAGCATGACATTGGCTTAGTTACGTTTGACGTCGTCAGGCAACCAGTTTTCTAGTTTCATGCCTAAAGTCAAACCGCGTGCCGCCAATACTTCTTTGATCTCATTAAGCGATTTACGGCCTAAGTTCGGTGTTTTGAGTAGTTCGTTTTCGGTGCGTTGAATCAAATCACCAATGTAGTAAATGCTCTCGGCTTTAAGGCAGTTCGCAGAACGAACAGTAAGCTCAAGATCATCCACCGGTTGTAGTAATACAGGATCGATTTGCGGTGTACCGCGAGCAGGTGCTTCAAAGGTTTCTGGCGAACCTTCAAGCGCAGCAAAGACAGAGATTTGATCCATCAGAATACGCGCCGCTTGACGCACGGCCTCTTCTGGAGTGATGACACCGTTAGTTTCGATGTCTAGCACTAATTTATCTAGGTCGGTACGTTGCTCCACACGGGCATTCTCTACTTCATAACTTACACGACGAATCGGGCTATAAGACGCGTCAAGAACGATACGACCAATAGTGTGGTGTTTATCTTCGTTGAGGGCGCGTACATTTCCTGGCACATAGCCGCGACCTTGTTCAACCTTGATGGTCATTGATAAACGACCATTGTCGGTTAAGTTAGCAATCACGTGATCAGGATTAATAATCTCAACGTCATGCGGTAACTCGATGTCAGCCGCTGTCACAAGGCCCGGGCCTTTTTTGTTAAGTGTGAGATTGACTTCTTCACGACCGTGACATTTGAAGACAACGCCTTTGAGGTTGAGGATAATATCAACCACATCCTCGCCAACGCCTGGAATCGTTGAATACTCGTGGACGACGTCGTCAATTTGTACTTCTGTCGGTGCATAGCCGGTCATTGAAGACAATAAAATACGACGTAAAGCATTACCTAAGGTGTGACCAAAACCGCGTTCAAACGGTTCCATCACGACTTTAGCGTGAGAATCTGAATAAGCAGAGACCTCGATTGAACGAGGTTTAAGAAAAGCTTGTGCCATGTGTGTCATTTCCTTTTCAATACCCTCGGCTCGTTACACCGATAAGGCTGATGGATAATAAAAAGCTGCTAATCGTTCAGCAGCCATCAGTACTGCAATACTACAAAAAGGCGCGTATTTAAGCGCAGCAACAGCATAACCCGAATCCGAGCTATGCTGTTTGTAAAAATAGCAATTAACTGAATCTGTAAGCAAGTATCGCTAAAATTAACGAGAGTAAAGCTCGACTACTAGAGATTCGTTAATATCTTGAGCAACGTCGGCGCGATCAGGCGCTTGTTTGAACGTACCGCTAAATTTGCTAGCGTCAACTTCTACCCATTGTGGGAGACCAATATTAGCCGCAAGTTCCATTGCTTCTTTGATGCGCAATTGCGCTTGAGATTTTTCACGAACAGAAATCACGTCACCGTTTTTGACCAACATAGAAGGAATGTCAGCTTTGTGACCGTTAAGTTCGATAGCACCGTGAGCCACTAATTGGCGTGCTTCGGCGCGAGTAGAACCAAAACCCATACGGTAAACGACGTTGTCTAAACGAGATTCCAATAACTGAATCAGGGTCTCGCCGGTATTACCACGACGACGCTCAGCTTCAGTGAAATATTTACGGAATTGTTTTTCTAACACACCGTACATACGTTTAAGTTTTTGTTTTTCGCGTAACTGTACACCGTAGTCAGAAGTACGAGCACCTGAAGTGCGACCGTGTTGACCTGGTTTTGATTCAAGTTTACATTTTGAGTCTAAAGAACGACGAGCACTCTTTAAAAATAAGTCAATACCTTCACGGCGTGACAGTTTGCATTTTGGACCAGTATATCGTGCCATTGTTTTCCCTTAAATGAATCCTGACGATTAGATACGACGACGTTTTGGAGGACGGCAACCGTTGTGCGGGATAGGCGTAATGTCTGAGATGCTGGTGATTTTGATACCTAATGCATTTAACGCACGAATAGAAGATTCACGGCCAGGGCCAGGACCTTTGACTTCGACGTCAAGATTTTTAATACCAAATTCCAATGCAACACGTCCCGCTGACTCGGCTGCAACTTGCGCTGCAAAAGGCGTCGATTTGCGTGAGCCTTTAAAGCCCGCTGCACCCGACGTCGCCCATGCCAAGGTGTTACCTTGACGGTCAGTAATTGTGATGATTGTATTGTTGAAAGAAGCGTGAACGTGCGCGATGCCGTCTGTCACTACTTTCCTGATTTTTTTACGTGCGCGAGTAGCGCCGCTTTGAGCTTTCGCCATATTATGCTTTCCTCAATTATTTCTTCAAAGATTGAGCTGCACGACGTGGACCTTTACGAGTACGAGCATTCGTACGAGTACGTTGTCCGCGAGCGGGCAGTCCGCGTCTGTGGCGCATGCCACGGTAGGTTCCTAAATCAATTAAACGTTTAATTGATAGTTGTACTTCACGACGCAAGTCACCCTCGATTACATATTCGCCAATTGCTTCGCGAATTTTTTCGAGTTCTGCATCGGTTAAATCTTTTACTTTTTTATCGCTTGGAATACCAGTCGCTTCGCAGATTTTGCGAGAACGCGGACGACCAATACCATAAATAGCTGTTAAACCGATTTCAGTATGAACGTGCGGTGGAATGTTAATGCCTGCAATACGGGCCA
Source organism: Brackiella oedipodis DSM 13743 (assembly GCF_000621025.1). GTDB lineage: Bacteria > Pseudomonadota > Gammaproteobacteria > Burkholderiales > Burkholderiaceae_B > Oligella > Oligella oedipodis. The sequence continues at coordinate 92,271 of NZ_JHZJ01000011.1, read as the reverse complement.
TGACTGTTCCTCTTTGTTAACACTTTGCCTAGGATTAACCTTGGCGTTGTTTGTGACGTGGATCTACACAAATAACTCTAACAACTCCATGACGTTTGATAATCTTGCAGTTGCGGCAGATCTTTTTGACTGATGCCATTACCTTCATGGTTGACTCCTAATAAATTTCGTTTACTTAGAACGAAACACAATTCTTGCCTTGCTTAGGTCGTAGGGGGTTAACTCTACTGTGACTTTATCACCTGGCAGTATTCGAATATAGTGCATTCGCATTTTGCCGGAAATATGGCCTAACACCATATGTCCATTTTCGAGTTTCACGCGAAACGTTGCGTTTGGCAGGTTTTCTAGGACCTCGCCTTGCATCTGAATTACATCATCCTTTGCCATAGTTCTATCTCATTAAATTCGTATTTCGAAAGCTTGATTTTTTCAGTAACGAATCATATTGATGCGACATCATATACGCTTGTATTTGTGCCATAAAATCCATCGCAACTACCACAATAATGAGTAGCGAAGTACCACCAAACAAGAATGGAATGTTGCTCCATTGCGCTCTAAGAAATTCGGGGACCAAACATACTAGTGTAATATAAATCGCACCGACTAAGGTCAAACGCATGAGGATTTTATCAATATATTTAGCGGTTTGTTGTCCTGGACGAATGCCGGGAACAAAAGCGCCACTTTTTTTCAGGTTGTCTGCTGTTTCGCGACTGTTGAAAACCAATGCCGTATAGAAAAAGCAGAAGAAGATAATTAATGCGGTAAAGACCACAATATAGAGCGGTTTACCTGGCGATAAACTAGCACTCAGGTCAGATAACCAACGCATGTCTTTGGCTTGTGAGAAAAAACTCACAATAGTCGCAGGGAACAAAATAATCGATGAAGCAAAAATAGGTGGGATCACACCGGCCATATTCAACTTGAGTGGCAAGTGTGAGCTTTGGCCACCGTATATTTTGTTACCTACTTGGCGTTTGGCGTAATTTACTGTAATTCGACGTTGGCCGCGCTCTACGAACACTACCAAAGCGGTCACAGCGACGACTAATAGCAAAATTACTAATGCGCCAATAATGGTAATTTGGTTATTACTGACTAACTCGAACATCGTACCCAAGCCTGTTGGGATACCGGCAACAATACCTGCAAAAATAAGAATAGAGATACCATTGCCTAAACCACGTTCGGTAATCTGTTCACCTAGCCACATCATGAACATCGTACCTGTTACTAAGGTGATGACGGTGGTAAAGATAAACATAAAGCCAGGATTAATGACCAAATTAGGCATAGACTGTAATGTGCTGGCAATACCGAATGACTGAACTAGCGCTAGAACGACTGTGCCGTAACGTGTCCATTGGGTAATCTTACGACGACCCGCTTCGCCTTCTTTTTTGATTGCCTCAAGAGAAGGTACGACGGAGGACATCATCTGCATAATAATAGAGGCAGAAATGTACGGCATAATTCCTAGGGCAAAAACCGAGAAACGCTGCAATGCACCACCTGAAAACATATTGAATAAACCCAATATGCCCCCGGATTGTGAATTAAACATTTGTTTCATACCGTCTGGGTTGATACCCGGTACTGGAATATGTGTACCCAAACGATAAACAATGAGCGCCAATATCAAAAATACTAGACGTTTTTTAAGGTCACCGTATTTATTGCTGCTCTCTTGTTTTTGAGCTTTTGCTTGCGCTTTAGCTTTAGCCACTAATTACCCCTTTACTCGGACAATGAGCCACCGGCCGCTTCGATCGCAGCGCGTGCACCTGCTGTAGCACTAATGCCTTTGAGGGTCACTTTGCTGGTAACTTCACCGGCTTTAATGACTTTGACGTAACGGACTTTTTGGCCGATTACGCCTGCTTGTTTCAGAGCTTGTACATCAACAGTCTCAGAATCGACTTTAGCCAAATCAGATAATCTGATTTGTGCACTTAAGTGTTGATGTGGTGGTGTGAAACCACGCTTAGGTAAGCGGCGAGCAAGTGGCATTTGACCACCTTCGAAGCCGACTTTATGGAAACCACCGGCACGTGATTTTTGACCTTTGTGGCCACGGCCAGCGGTTTTACCTAAGCCAGATCCAATACCACGACCGACACGGCGAGGTGCGTGTTTGCTACCTGGTGCCGGAGAAATAGTATTTAATTGCAATTCTGACATTTGACTTCCTTTATGCTTCTGATACAGTCACGAGATAATTCACTTTGCGAATCATCCCGCGAACTTCAGGGGTATCAAGTAACACTCGGCTGCTGTTAACTTTACCAAGACCTAAGCCACGGACAGTGTCGCGGTGATCTTTTTTGGTACCGATAACAGAGCGCACTAGAGTAACTTTAAGTTGTTTGTTAGCCATTACTTACTCCAGAATTTCTTCAACGGTTTTGCCACGCTTAGCAGCCACGTCAGAAGGTGTCATGCACTCTTCAAGGCCGTTTAAGGTCGCACGAACCAAGTTGTATGGGTTACTAGAACCTAAGCTTTTAGCAACCACGTTACGCACACCCATTACTTCAAAGACTGCGCGCATAGGACCACCAGCGATCACGCCAGTACCTTCAGCGGCAGGAGAAATAATGACAGTAGCGGCACCGTGTTTACCGACAACAGAGTGGTATAAGGTTCCATTGATTAAAGGGATTTTTTTCATGCCGCGGCGTGCTTGTTCCATCGCTTTTTGGACAGAAACAGGTACTTCGCGAGCTTTACCCTTACCCATGCCGATGCGGCCATCGCCATCACCAACGACAGTTAAAGCGGCGAAACTCATAGTGCGACCACCTTTTACTGTTTTGCTGACACGGTTTACCGCGATCATTTTTTCACGAAAACCGTCATCACGATCTTCAGCTGCATTTCTTTGTGCTCTAGCCATTTGACAATCCTCGTTTAAAATTTAAGACCGTTTTCACGCGCTGCTTCGGCTAACGCTTTGACACGACCATGATAACGGAAACCAGAACGATCAAAAGCGACTGCCTCGATGCCAGCCGCCTTCGCTTTTTCGGCGACGCGCTTACCGACGGCAGCGGCAGCTTGAACGTTACTGCTGCTAGTGTTGTTATTGGCGAGTTCTTTACGAACTTCAGCTTCTAGAGTAGAAGCAGAAACCAATACTTTATCGCCTTCTGGCGAAATAATATTTGCGTAGATGTGCGTATTACTGCGGTGCACTGCCAAGCGGTTTACTTTTAAACCAGCAATTTTACGGCGCGTTGCAGCGGCACGACGCAAACGAGATACTTTCTTATCCATGATTGTTCCTTGTCTGCGCTATTATTTTTTCTTGACTTCTTTCATCACTACACGCTCATCGGAGTAGCGTACGCCCTTGCCTTTGTATGGCTCAGGTGGACGGTATTCGCGGATTTTAGCGGCAGTTTGACCGACGGCTTGTTTGTCATAGCCCTTGATCACAACTTCAGTAGGCGTTGGGCATTCTGCTTTGACGCCTTCTGGAATCGGATGAAGAATGTCATGCGAATAGCCTAAGTCTAATTTAAGGTTAGTACCTTGTACTTGGGCTCTGTAACCCACACCAATAAGGTTGAGGCGACGCTCGAAACCTTTGCTAACGCCGATCACCATGTTATTGACGAGGGCGCGGGTTGTGCCTGACATAGCGCGTGAAAATTTGGATTCACTTTTGCTAGCAAATGTTAATTTGCCATCTTCAAGTTTAACGTCAACTTCACCAATCAAAGGTTGGTTTAGTTCACCTAAAGGACCTTTGACGTGGATATTGTTGTCATCAATTTTGACTTCTACGCCGCTTGGTACGGCGACTGGATATGATGCTACACGTGACATATTGATTCCTCCTTACGCCACATAGCAAAGTACTTCACCACCCACGCCAGTAGACCGCGCTTTGCGATCGGTCATGACACCGCGGGAAGTAGAAACAATTGCTACACCTAAGCCGTTCATGACTTGTGGAATGTCGCCATGGCCTTTGTAGACACGCAAACCTGGGCGTGAAACACGCTCGATGCGGTCAATAACCGGACGACCGGCGTAGTATTTAAGTGCAATCTCAAGCTCAGGCTTGGATTTGTCACCTTTGATTTCAAAATTCTCGATATAACCCTCGTCCTTAAGCACAGTAGCAATGGCTACTTTTAGCTTTGAGGAGGGCATAGATACTGAAACTTTCTCGACTTGTTGTGCGTTACGAATACGCGTCAACATATCGGCGATTGGATCGCTCATGCTCATAATATTCTCCTACCAGCTAGCTTTAGTCATACCAGGCACTTCACCACGCAAAGCCATTTCACGTAGTTTGTGACGGGTTAAACCGAATTCACGGTAAACGCCACGAGGACGTCCAGTAATTTGACAACGGTTACGCAAACGGGTTGGGTTCGCATTGCGTGGTAGTTGTTGTAATTTTAGACGCGCTTCATAACGCTCTTCGTCTGATTTAGATGTATCTTTAATGACCGCTACTAATTCAGCGCGCTTAGCTGAGTATTTTTCGACTAATTTAGCGCGTTTGATATCGCGGTTGATAAGTGATAATTTAGCCACGTTCGCCCCTTAATTACGAAATGGAAAGTGGAATGCTTTTAGCAAGGCTTTCGCTTCTTCATCAGTTTTGGCGGAGGTGGTAATACTGATGTTCATACCACGTAGCGCATCAATTTTATCGTATTCGATTTCTGGGAAAATGATTTGCTCTTTTACGCCAATGTTGTAATTACCGCGACCATCGAACGAACGACCAGAGACACCTCGGAAGTCACGTACACGTGGTAAAGCGATAGTGATAAGACGATCTAAAAACTCGTACATACGACGGCCACGTAGTGTCACCATGCAACCGATAGGATAGTTTTCACGGATTTTGAAGCCCGCGATTGCTTTACGGCTTTTGGTTACGACAGGTTTTTGGCCTGAAATTTTACTTAAATCTTCAACTGCATGTTCGATGACTTTTTTGTCGGATACTGCTTCAGATAGACCGATGTTCAAAGTGATCTTGGTAATGCGAGGCACTTCCATTGAACTGGTGTAGTTGAATTGTTTTTTCAAATCGTCGGCAATTTTGCTGTTATATAGCTCTTGAAAACGAGACATATTTTTCGCCCCTTACGATTTCACGCCAACGACATTGCCGTTGGAGCGGTAAACACGAACTTTATGACCATCTTGCTCTTTGAATGAAACTTTGTCAGCCTTACCCGTTTCTGGGTTGAACAAAGCCACATTAGAGATGTGGATAGGCATAGCTTTTTTGATGATGCCACCAGGCTCATTGGTCATAGGATTTGGTTTTTGGTGTTTTTTTACTTCGTTAATGCCTTCGACAAGCACTTTATCAGCACCAACACGTGCCAATACGGTACCGCGGCGAGTCTTATCGCGACCCGCTAAGACAATAACTTCATCACCTTTACGAATATGTTGCATTATTGCTCCTAGATGACTTCTGGCGCCAACGAAACGATCTTCATAAATTTTTCTGTACGCAATTCGCGCGTAACAGGGCCAAAGATACGTGTACCGATGGGTTCTAATTTGTTATTTAGCAATACCGCTGCATTTCCGCCAAAGCGGACTAACGAGCCGTCTTTACGACGAACACCTTTTGCAGTGCGTACTACCACTGCGTTATATACTTCGCCTTTTTTTACGCGACCGCGAGGCGCTGCTTCTTTGACAGTGACTTTGATAATGTCACCGATAGCAGCATAACGGCGTTTGGAGCCGCCCAACACTTTAATGCACATAATGCTACGTGCACCCGTGTTATCAGCCACGTCAAGCGTGCTTTGCATTTGGATCATGATTATTCCTGTTCCAACTTAGTTACATTACCATTCTCTAATCATAGAGAATGAACCTAAATAAGAATTCGCGCCCTGAGAAGGCACGCACTCTTGATATAACCAGTATTGGTCCCGTAATAGTTAGAGGAGCTAAAAAATTAATTATAAAATCAATAGCTTATAAGCCTAAAAACTTACTCCTAAGGGCTTAGCCCTAAGAACTTGTTTGTAAGTTCTTATGTATATAATCTCTTATATAACCGCTTATTAAAGGTAGCTTTTATACTTTGCTTTTATAATTTCTTAGCCCATAAGTTTTTAATGCTTACTATAGTTTCTCTATAGCACTAGCTATTCAGTAGCTATTCACTAACTATTGTGGGTTTGATGTCTGGGTTTGTAGTTCCATAGAAATTATGGAATTCATAAGTATATGATATTTTTTCGTTTTTAGCAAGGCTAACAGCAATTTTTTATTTAAATTCCGAGACTTATGTGCAAATAGCAACAAAAAACTGTGACACTTGCACATAAGTGGCGGGTTTTAATTGAGGCCGGGGTAATTTAGCGACGGCGTCCGCCCCCCATCATATTGCGCATATTGCGCATACCCCCCATGGCGCGCATCATCTTGCCCATGCCGCCTTTCTTCATGAGTTTCATCATGCCTTGCATCTGTTCAAATTGTTTGAGCAGCTTATTCACCTCTTGCACTTGCACACCAGCACCTTTGGCGATGCGCTGCTTTCGGGAGGCCTTCAAAATCTCTGGTTTACTACGCTCTTGTATGGTCATGGAGTTGATAATAGCTTCGGTGCGTTTGAGCTGTTTTTCGGCTTCGGCGCTGTCTACTTGACCCATTGCCTGCCCCAGTTGGCCCGGTAGTTTTTTGACCAAGGAGCCCATATCTCCCATGTTTTTGATTTGCTGCAGTTGATTTTTGAAATCATTCAAATCAAAGCGCTCACCCTTTTTGACTTTTTTGGCGAATTTTTCGGCTTCGCTAATATCAATGTTGCGTTGCGCTTGTTCGACCAACGATACGATATCGCCCATGCCCAATACGCGTTGCGCCATACGCTCTGGGTGAAAGACTTCGAGACCATCGAGTTTTTCTGAGACACCGATGAATTTCAATGGTTTGCCCGTAACAAAACGCACCGACAAGGCCGCCCCGCCACGTGAATCACCATCCAGTTTGGTCATGACCACGCCTGTCAGTGGCAGTACTTCAGAGAAGGCTTTGGCGACATTGACCGCATCCTGACCTTGCATGGCATCAACTACAAACAAGGTTTCAATAGGGTTAAGTTGCGTATGCAAGGCGCTAATTTCTTGCATCATGGCGTCATCAATGCCCAAACGCCCTGCAGTATCGACGATTAAGACATCGTAATAATGCTTTTTAGCGAAATCCACCGCCGCTGCTGCAATATCTGACGGTTTTTGTGAACCCTCTGACGGGAAAAAGTCAACTCCGACCTGAGCAGCCACGGTCTTGAGCTGCTCAATAGCCGCTGGTCGATAAACGTCGACAGAGACCACTAAGACTTTCTTTTTGGCGATTTTTTTGCCGTTTTGGCTAAGCTCACCCTCGTGTAGTAATTTAGCCAACTTGGCCGTGGTGGTCGTTTTACCCGCCCCTTGTAAACCAGCCATCAAGATAATCGCTGGCGGTTGCGTGGCCAGTGACAATGTGGCCTGACTGGCGGGGTCATCGCCGCCCATAATAGCGGTTAATTCCTTGTGCACCAAACCTACCAACGCCTGCCCTGGACTCAGGCTGGCGGCGACTTCCTCGCCCATCGCCTTTTCTTTGACGCGACTAATAAACTCTTTGACCACAGGCAGAGCCACATCCGCCTCGAGTAAGGCCATGCGTACTTCACGCAACATCTCTTGGGTATTTGCCTCAGTCAGTCGCGCTTGGCCCCGCAGTGTTTTTACGACTTTGCTTAAACGGTTGGTAAGATTATCAAACATGTATTTTCACTCTGGTTGCTGTCTAACAGACAGGTTATACTACATTATTGTTGCTTAATTGCTGAAATATTAGGTACCTACAATTATGTCCACCGATATAGGATTGCATTATTTAGCCGCGCTTGCTTATATTTTGCTTGGCTGCTCTATAGGCTATGCCCTCACGCACAATCAAGATTTTGAAAAATGGCACCGCTTACGCCACTGGGCGTTGGCCCTCACCATTATTGTGCATGGTTTTGCAATACATAGTGGACTCATTAGTCAACACCACTTGCATATTAGTTGGAGTTTGAGCCTGTCATTTACGATGTGGTTAGGCTTGATCGTATTTTGGCTAGAAGGTAATTTTCATAGACTAGATGCGCAGATTTTACCACTGAGCGTCCCCGCGACTATCGTCTGTATCGTCGCAGCGCTATTTCCTGTTTCGCATCATAGCGCGACCATCGTCATCAAAAACGAGATCTTTCGCGTGCATCTGATTATATCTTTATTTGCATATAGTTTGATTGCATTAGCAACGATCCAGGCAATTTGCACGGCCTTACTCGATCGGCACTTACATAAGCCCCAAAACTTCGCCAAACACAAGGCGTTTATATCGCGCTTGATTGATGCACAACCGCCTTTACTCACACAAGAGCATTTGTTATTCCGCCTCATTTGGACGGGCTTTATATTGCTGACGCTAGCGATTCTAACGGGTATGTGGGTCTCTTATCACAGCGATGGTACGCTCTTGCCATTCGATCACAAGACGTTTTTTACGATTATTGCTTGGGCCGTATTTGCCTTTTTATTGTTTGGCCGTGCGGTCTGGGGCTGGCGTGGTCGTTTAGCCCTAGGTTGGACGCTTACGGGTTTTGTACTGATTATGCTGGCTTATACCGGCACCCGCTTTGTGCTTGAGGTTCTATTGTCATGAGTCAGCTTCAACTCGATCGCCACGGTTTCCTAAAAGACCATCCACAAGTACAACACTGTTTATCCCCAAATTATGCAGCGCGGCCAACCCACTTAGCCCCGTGTTTGCTGGTACTGCACAATATTAGTCTGCCGCCCTACCAATATGGCGGTCCCTATATCGAGCAATTGTTTTGTAATTGCCTCAATCCTGAGCAACATCCTTATTTTGCAGGCATTGCGCAGCTACGCGTCTCGAGCCATTTTCTGATTCGTCGTGAGGGCTTAATTGTGCAGTTTGTTAGCACCGAGCAAGCGGCCTGGCATGCCGGCGCCTCTGACTTTGAGGGTATGGGTCCTTGTAACCCCTACTCGATTGGTATTGAGCTCGAAGGCTGCGATTTCGAAGCCTTTACGCCGGTGCAATATCAACAAGCGGCAGCACTCACCGCGATCCTAAAAGTGCGATATCCCTTACGCGCTGTGCGCGGTCATGAGCACATCGCCCCTGTTCGCAAGACCGATCCAGGCCCATTTTTTGATTGGGCTCACTATTGTCAGTTAGCGGCCTGGTCAAGACGTCAAGCCCCCGCTTTTTAAATATGACGATCCTCAAACTATCATCACTTTTAGCCGCCTAAGCGCTGGCCTGATAATCATCCTGATCCAATAACGTCAGCATGTGATTGAGCTGCACAACATTACGGGCCTGATATTTTTTGAGGATATTGGCGCGATGAATTTCTACCGTGCGCTTGGAAATGCCCAATAATTCAGCCGAGAGCTTATTGGTTAACCCCTTAGAAATAAGAGCAAAAACTTCCTTCTCTCTCGATGTTAAACGACTCAGCTTTTCTGATTCTAATTTCGCTAACATAATTCCCCCTATTCAAAAAAATGGTAGTGAAATAATTCCACGGCATTTTTGACGTCAAATTTCCTATAAATATTGGCTCTATGGGTACCCACAGTGCGCTCGGATATTTTTAGTAAAAAAGCGATTTCCTTGTTTTGGATGCCTTGCAGAATTAAATAACAAATTTGTTTTTCGCGTTTGGTGAGCATCGGATGCTGCCGAATCATATGCTCGATGGTATCGGGCGTATACGCCTGATCTTCCTGTGCCGTTTTTGGATGTGTCGTATCTGACTCATCAGGAATGGTGACAAACGCTAATCCCATGCCTAACGCTTCAACAGACCTTTTCATAACTCCCCTTGTCCTAACTAATAAAAATTAGTGATAGTTCAGCGCCTAAAACGCCTAAAATTTTATTATTGATAAGAAGTTTCAATTGTTAAAAACTCACGCTCTTTTGTAAAGTGGATGTTTTTATCTAGATATCGGCTGAGTCCTTATTGTTAGTCGTGGTAAACACTAGTAAAAAACCAGAAAGCCTCCATCCATAAATAAAATTGAGAGTTTTTTGTCGCACTTTTTAGGCGCACAAACACGGCTATCGACTTTAAAAGCCGCTTTTTATTTAATTCTTGCTATGACAAAAAGTGCATACGTTAAAATACGTAGTTCGTAACAATTTGTTGCTAATTTTACACAAAAAGAGATATGTATAGCCGCTAGGGCTCCCTTTTGGTGCGAATTTGAGTCGGTTTTAGCCCTCAGGCCTTCTTTATTTGCAAACGCTTTTCTTTATGCTAAAGTGAATTCAGGGTCTAACCGTAGAATATTTATCTATGAGTTACGGTTAGTCTCGGTCACAAGGCATTCCGCTTTGTTCTTTACCTATAAAGGAGTCGTTATGAATCTAAAAATTACAGGTCATCATCTAGACGTTACTCCCGCTATTCGCGAGTTCACCGAAAACAAACTCCAACGCGTCCTTAAGCGCCTAGACAATATCACCGAAGCGCACTGCATTTATAGTCTTGAACGCAATAATCACCAAGCCGAAATTGCAGTTCGTATCCCAGGCAAAGAATTATTTTGCGAGGCCTCTGACCATAATCTGTACACAGCCATCGATGCCCTCTCCGAGAAACTCGATCGTTTGGTCAGCAAACATAAATCCAAACAAAAAGAATCCCTGCAGCAGGGCACCAAGCGTGTGCATGCAGCATAAATCTCCTATAATGATCTCAGGATAATTATTTTGTTACATAACCCAGCTTTAAGCGCTGGGTTTTTACTTGAAACTGCACCACGTTTATTGCTCTAAATCCCTCTTAGTTATTTTATGAATCAACTATCCAATATATTAACGGTCAGCAATATTTTGCTTGACCAAAATGTAACCAGTAAGAAGCGTGCCTTTGAACAAGTTGCACTACTATTCGAAAATAATGAAGGTATTTCCCGTAGTGTCATTTCAGATAGCTTATTTTCGCGCGAGCGCTTAGGTTCCACTGCGCTTGGTCATGGTGTGGCAATTCCTCATGGCCGTATTCAAAGCTTAGAACGCCCTTTAGCCGCTTTTATGCGTCTCGAAAACGCCATTCCTTTCGATGCGCCCGACAACCAAAATGTCAATTTATTGATGATCTTACTGGTTCCCGAAAATGCCACCCAAGAGCATTTGGAGATTCTGGCGCACTTAGCGCATGTGCTCTCCAACGAAGAAATCCGCAAGCAATTACGCGAAGAAAAAGAACCGCAGCGTATTTTTGAATTGCTCACCACCCAGCCCTAAGAGCCGCCCATGCTATCGATTGCTGACATTATCGCCGCTAACCAAAACACCGCACGTTTAGTGTGGATTGCCGGCCAAAATGGCGTCAATCGCAAATTCATCGGAGCGAATACTTCAGGCTCGGATTTAGTGGGTCATCTTAATATGATCCATCCTTCTCGGATTCAAATTTTTGGCAAAGAAGAAATCGTTTTTTACAACAAAAAATCGGCCAATCTGCGCGAACGTATTCTGCTTGAACTCTGTAATGGCGGCGCCCCCTGTTTAATCGTGGCTGATGAGCTCGAAGTTCCAGCAGATCTGATTGACTTCTGTAATCGTTACGACTTGCCTTTATTGTCATCCAATTCGAATGCGGCTCATGTGATTGATGTTTTACGTGAGTACTTAGGTCGTCACTATGCACCACAAACCACTGTCCATGGCGTTTTTATGGATGTCCTTGGCGTCGGTGTATTGATTACTGGCAAGTCGGGTCTAGGCAAGAGTGAGCTAGCACTGGAATTGATCTCTCGCGGCCATGGCTTGGTCGCCGATGATGCTGTGCAGTTTTCTAGAGTCGCGCCCACCCTTATCGTAGGGCATTGTCCACCGCTGCTGCGTAATCTCCTCGAGGTCCGTGGTATTGGTTTACTCGATATCTGCACCATCTTTGGCGAGACCTCTGTCCGTCGCAAAATGAGCCTCAAACTCATCGTCAATTTAGTGCAGGCGGATCATAATGAATACGAGCGTCTACCTATGCAGGCTCAAACCCAGGAAGTCTTGGGTTTGCCTATACGTTATGTCATGATTCCTGTCGCGGCCGGTCGTAACCTGGCGGTTTTGGTCGAGGCAGCGGTACGTAACACCATCTTGCAATTGCGCGGTATCGACACACTTGGCGAATTTATGCAACGCCAAAGCGCCGCCATGAAACAAAATCAACTCGATCAAGGTCAACAGTAATGGCACCTATTGTACTTATTACCGGGATTTCTGGATCGGGCAAATCTGTTGCCCTCAAACAGTTAGAAGACTTAGGTTACAACTGCGTCGATAACCTACCGCTGCGCTTGCTCAGCGAGTTCATTGTTTCGATTCAGGATGAAAACCTCGAAAAAGTCGCCGTGGCGATTGATGCTCGCTCACATGGCGATATCGCCAAATTAGGCAGCGTCATCGAAAACGTCCAAAACATGGGGGTGGCTTTAGAGATTCTTTTCCTGGAAGCCAATGACCAAACGCTTTTCCATCGTTACTCAGAATCACGCCGTCGCCATCCTTTAACCCAACGTCTTGAGCATCAACTGGGGACCTCGCCCTCTCTCGAAGAATGCATTGCCTATGAGCGCAATTTAATGGGTTATTTGCGACAAATGGGCCATGTCATCGATACCTCCAACCTTAGCCCTATCAAACTACGTAGCTGGGTCAAGGATGTAGTTCAGGCCGAAAGAGGCAGCCTCTTGCTTACCTTAGAATCCTTTGCCTTCAAAAAAGGCGTACCCAGTAGTGCTGACCTTGTTTTTGATGTGCGCTGCTTACCGAATCCTCATTATGTCAGTGACTTACGGCCCCTGACTGGGTGCGATCAAGCCATCGGTGACTGGTTACAACAACAAAATCATGTAGAAGAGCTAATTACCGACATCGAGCACTTCATCAAAAAATGGCTTCCTGTTTATATGCAAGACACGCGTAGCTATCTCACTGTTGCGATTGGCTGTACCGGTGGTCAACACCGTTCCGTCTATGTAACCGAACAATTAGCCCAGCGCTTAAGTGATCACAAACCCTTGCGGATTCGACACCGTGCCTTGAATCTCTAGTCGATGCCATGGCACAAAAACAACAAAAAAAGCCATAACTGCTATTTATTAACGGCAATTATGGCTAAGAGGTGCAAAAATCTGGTATATTGGTAGACCCTCATTACACTAGAAATAGTTGTCTTAACTATATTTTCAGCATATGTTAACTCTAAAAAAACTATTTTGTGGCTGTATTGGTGTCTCTGCCTTAATGGTAACTGGGTATTCTGCTCAGGCTCAAGCCTTAAGCGCCAAACCGGAACTTAATTATAATTTACAAAGTCATACAGCCCCTGTAGTGGCCAACACAGTCCCCACCATGACTGCTGATCCAGCAACTACAGCGCCTACAACAGCGATTGCCGCTCCCACCCCTACTGCAACGGCGGCCGTGACTACTGCTAGCGCCTCCTCTACTAGCGCCAGCAGCGCTGCGTCACAACCATTGGCAGCAACACAGTTATTGCCTGCCAATACTGAATTGCAACATCAAACTGCAGATAATAAGGTTCAGCATTATCGTCTGACCACCAATGGTATTTTCCCTGAAAGTGAATTAGAGCAAGCGAAATTCTTTCATCTCGCGAGCCTAGATGATCAAGACGAAAGCGATGACTTTAGTCCCGAAGATGTGGTCACCCTGAGCTCAACTGGTGATAGCAGCACCGCTAACAAACTATCAGCCAGTAGTGGTAAAGCGGGCCTAAAAGCCGCACCAAGCCAATTCAAAAAAGGCAAAGCCTATGTCGTCAATGGCAAACGCTATGTGCCTTTTGCTGAAATCAAGCAATTTACGCAAACTGGCACAGCCTCTTGGTATGGTCCTGGTTTTCATGGTCGTAAGGCTGCCAATGGCGAGAAATTCAGTGCTAACGAACTCACGGCCGCTCACCGTGAATTACCGCTCAACAGCTTGATTCGCGTCTCCCATGTCGGTACTGGCAAAAGCGTGGTCGTCCGAGTGACCGATAGAGGCCCCTTCCATGATAATCGTGTCTTGGACTTATCTTACGCGGCCGCTAAGAAGCTTGGTATGATTAAATCGGGTAAAGCCAAAGTCAAAATCGAATTACTGAACAAAGGCAAACCGATTCTTTAAGTCGCGACAGGGCATCTTCTGTGATGCGCACAGCCTCAGCAAGAATACAAAAAAAGCAGCCTCGGCTGCTTTTTTTGTGGACTTGAACTGAGGTGCCCTTAGTATGAGTGCGAGTAAGGTTGACTAATCTTACATATTTTGTTTGAGAGCTAAAGCCGCTTCATAAACCATATCACGACTAACATCAAAGCTATTACAAACAATGGCCACACTATCGCGCACCGATAATTGCTGTTGCAATAAGGCCTCTAAAAGCCCCTGCACCTTGGTCTCAAGGCCCTGATCAGTGGTCTCGGCGGGGGCTTCTAGCGCTAATGCAAATTCACCCTTGAGTCGATTTGTTTCTTCTAATAGCCACATTTCCAAATCCGAGACAGTCATCACCGCGATTTCTTCAAAACGTTTAGTCAGCTCTCGCCCCACCGCAATACGTCTTTGTGGTGCCACTAATTGTCTGAGATCTCGGGCAAAGGCCTGTATTCTGTGCGGTGTTTCATACATGACCACGGTGGCCGGTAGCTTGACCCATTGCGCTAACCAAGCCTGGCGAGCTTTGACCCTGTGTGGCGCAAAGCCCGCAAAGGCAAACGCTGGATTTTTGTCGGAGGTAAGGCCACTGGCCATCAATAGCGTAGTCACCGCCGAGGCACCTGGTATCGGCACCACCCTAAAGCCAGTCTTGTGCACTAATTCCACAATATGCGCACCAGGATCACTCACGGCGGGTGTGCCTGCATCGGAAATTAAAGCCAAGCGTTGACCGCGTCTGAGTGCCATTAAGATAGTCTCGGCGACTTTGCTTTCATTATGACGATGCGCCGCGATTAAGGGTTTAGAGATACCATAATTGGCTAATAAACCGCGACTGCTACGGGTGTCTTCACAAGCAATTTGATCCGCGATTTGCAAGGCGTACAACGCGCGTTGGCTCAAATCAGCCATATTACCAATAGGCGTCGCCACTACATAT
This sequence comes from Brackiella oedipodis DSM 13743, assembly GCF_000621025.1. Taxonomy (GTDB): domain Bacteria; phylum Pseudomonadota; class Gammaproteobacteria; order Burkholderiales; family Burkholderiaceae_B; genus Oligella; species Oligella oedipodis. Next base: position 77,069 of record NZ_JHZJ01000011.1, on the reverse strand, counting down.
AAGGTGGCTTCGGGCCAGTGTTGCTGTGCTAGCTCATCCATGCTCAGGCCCGCGGGATATTTTTGTCCGCTCATCATCATTCTCTAGAAAGGTAGTTGCTATGCTTTATTATTATCCCTTAAGCTGCCGGAACTGTCATGCCAGAACTGCCACCCGACGACAGCTTGCAGCAGCTAGTTTTCCGTCTTAGTCGCCAGCAGCTGCTCAAGCGTCGCCAGCAACGCCTCACCCAAGCGGCTACGCTTTGCCCACAAACCGCGCCGCGAGAGACTAAACTCTCGCCCTCCCAACAGCAAGGCTTAGCCTACGAAGAAGCGGCTTTGGAATTTTTGCAGCAGCGTGGTTTGCACCTGCTCTGTCGCAATCTTAAATCTCCTTTTGGCGAAATCGATCTGGTCATGCGCGATCAGTCCATTTTAGTGTGGGTCGAAGTGAGAGCCAGGCAGCATGCGCGTTACGGCGGTGCGGGCGCCAGCATCAATGCGGCTAAGCAGCAGCGTCTACGACAAACGGCGGCACTTTGGTTAGATTTTTGTACGCATCATTATTTTGCTGATCAGCTACCTGCTTGTCGCTTTGATGTGGTGCTTTTTGAAGGTCAAGAACCGCCACAGTGGATCAAAAGCGCTTTTGTCTAGTGTCGCACTCGCCCTGTCTTTCGTCGGCGCTCAATCGGCATTCATTTAACTATAAGCATGATCTTAAATAAGTTAAAATAAGTCTTTTAAACTTGCCTTTATAGTCTTTGATTTCATGGATAGTCAGCAAAGAATTCAAACCCATTTTGAAGACCACATTGCCGTGGCCACCCGCACCCTTGAGTTGCTGGCTCAGCCTCTAGCGACGGCCGGCTCTTTATTGACCAGCGTCATTGCCAATAATCGCAAGGTCTTAGCTTGCGGTAATGGTGGCTCAGCGGCCGATGCCCAACATTTTATTGCGGAACTAGTGGGTCGCTTTGAGAACGAACGCTTTGCGCTTCCTGGCGTCGCCCTCACCACAGATACTTCCATTTTGACGGCAGTGGGCAATGATTACGGCTTTGATCAGATCTTTAGTCGCCAAGTGCAGGCCCTCGGTCAAGCCGGCGACTTATTGGTGGCTCTTTCGACCAGTGGTAATTCAGAAAATGTGATACAAGCTATCGAGGCGGCGCACGCCGCCGATATGCATGTCATTGCGTTAACTGGCCGTGATGGTGGTCAGATCGGCACCCTGTTGCAAAATGATGATGTGCATTTATGCATACCGGATCAACGCACCATGCGCATCCAAGAAATGCACATCTTGTTCTTACATATTATTTGCGATCTACTCGACGCGTCGATTTTTGGGGATTCTTAAGCATGAAACCAAGTTCTTCTTTACTACCTCAGCGTTTACCTTTGGCGCTACTGTTGGCTTCGCTTTGTCTGACCAATACCGCTTGTGTACCCTTATTTGTGGGCGGTGCTGCGGCCGCAGGTGCCACCGTCGCGACTGACCGCCGTAGTTCTGGCATGCAGCTCACTGATAAATCCATCTCCATACGCGTTGAGCACGAGGTCGGTTCTGCTTTCCCATCTAATACGACTCGAGTCAATGCCCTAACCTTTAATCAGCGGGTTCTACTGACGGGCGAGATCCTCGATGAAGCCTCCAAAACCAAGGCCGGTCAGATTGCGCGCAAGAGCAAAGACGTACGAGAGGTTCTTAATCAATTGAAAGTGGGCCCTGTGGCCGACTTTGGTAGTCGCAGTAATGACTCATGGATTGCTTCCAAAGTGCGTACTGAGCTGATTGCCACTAAGGGTGTCCCAAGCCGCACTATTGCCCTCACGGTGTCTAAGGGCGTAGTCTATTTAATGGGTCAAGTCAATGCCACCGAAGCCAATTTGGCGGCTCAAGCGGCTTCTCGTATTAGCGGTGTCAAACAAGTCGTCAAAGCTTTTGACATTATTAGCAATAGCGCCACCGCTACCAGTGAAACGACGCCAGCCACGCCGAGCAATGAGTCTAGTCAACAAGCGGCTGACAGTGGCTATACTCAAACCTATCCTCTCAAATAAACACTTAAACACCCAGCCCGCGCTGGGTGCGCTGGAGCAGGACGATGTTCAAACTCATCAAATTCTTACTTATCACCGCGTTACTAGGGCTGAGCCTCAGTGCCTGTCATAACCGCGAACCAGCACCGCAGGCTCAGTTCACCAGCATTAATGGTCAAACCTTTACGACCAAAGACCTCCAAGGCCACGTTACCTTGGTGGAATTCTGGGCAACGAGTTGCGTCACCTGTAACAAAAAAATGCCACAGCTCGTCAAGATCTATCATAAATATCACGACCAAGGCTATAACCAAGTGGCCGTTGCCATGGCTTACGACCAAACTGATAAGATCCACAACTATGTCCAAAAAAATCAACTGCCCTTTACAGTCGTTCACGACGACGGCTCCATTGCCAAGGCTTTTGATAATGTCCGTTATACGCCCGTCGCCTATCTGCTCGATCGCCAAGGCAATATTGTGAAACGCTTGATTGGTGATTACGATGATGCCGAATTTGAGTCCTTACTACAACAAACGCTACAACAAAGTTAGTCCATCGTCCGTGTTATAAGTACCTTACGCTATGAGTCAAGCACCCCTACCGTCCCTCGCTACCGACCCTATTAGTGCCGCCTTACGTGCCGATATCATTGCCGAATCCATGCCTTATATACGGCAATTTCATGGCAAAACCATTGTGGTCAAATACGGCGGCAATGCCATGATTGATGAGCAGTTACAGCGCAGCTTTGCCTATGATATTGTGATGCTCAAGCTTATTGGCATGAATCCTATTGTTGTCCATGGAGGTGGTCCACAAATCAATTCAGCCCTCCAACGCCTTGGCAAAGAGGGTACGTTCATCCAAGGCATGCGCGTCACTGATATGGACACCATGGAAGTGGTCGAGTGGGTATTGGCAGGCCAAGTCCAGCAAGACATTGTCATGATGATTAACGAAGCTGGCGGCAAAGCCGTAGGACTGACGGGCAAAGACGGTGCCATGATCCATGCTCACAAAAAACTCATGCCCAATCAAGAGGCGCCTAGCCACCCCTTAGATATTGGCTATGTGGGCAACATCACGAAGATCGATCCCAGCATCATCAAAGTATTGCAACAAAGTCAATTTATTCCTGTGGTTTCACCGATTGGTTTTGATCCCGAAGATAACTCGGTCTATAACATCAATGCAGATGTTGTCGCTGGCGAAATGGCGACGGTTTTACAGGCCGAAAAACTGCTCTTAATGACTAACACCCCTGGTGTCCTCGATAAATCCGGACAATTAATCCGCAATCTAGATAGTCAACGTATTCAAGACTTTATTGCCGACCAGACCATTTCTGGCGGCATGATCCCCAAAATCGAATCGGCCCTTGGTGCGGCCCAAAAAGGCGTAGGTGCCGTACACATCGTCGATGGCCGAGTGCCGCATTGCTTATTACTTGAGCTGTTGAGTGATGACGGGGTCGGCACTATGATCACTGTTTAAGATGCTGATTAAGTATTTTCACAATCAAGCCCATCGTCCTGGACCGATTTGGTTTTTTGATTTAGACAATACCCTACATAATGCCTCGTGGTCGGTCTTTAAGACCCTGCACCACAAAATGACTCAAGCCGTTATGCACAGCCTGCAGGTATCAGAGCAGGAGGCCGCTTTTCTGCGCACAAAATACCTCGAGAAGTACGGCGCAACGGTGATTGGTTTGAGCAAACATCATCATATTGATCGCCAAGAATTTTTGCGTCTGAGTCACGATTTTAATGTCCAAGCCGAAGTACTCTTTGAACATAATCTACCGGCGCTCCTTAAGCGTTTACCAGGTACCTTGTACGTACTGACGAACGCGCCCCAAGAATATGCCGAAAGAGTACTCCATCGACTCAATATTCATTCTTGCTTTAAAGGCATTTGCGCCATCGATCATATGATACTGCAGGGTCGCCACAAGACCAAACCCTCGCTTGCCTTAATGCGTCAATTACAAGCGCATCTACAGGAACCCAGCAAAAAAATCATCTTTGTTGAAGATACACTTAGAAACCTAAAAGCGGCCAAAACCTTAGGTTGGCAAACGGTTTATATTTATAATAGTGGCTCGCCTTTAGGCAAGCAAAGAGCCCTGCGTCCCAGCTATGTAGATTACCGTTTCAACAATTTACGGCAGCTGTTATTAAGCCCGCACATGTATCGCTCATAGGGGTCTCTTTTTGCTGGCGTTTATCTCTCCCTCCCTTTATTCATAGGCTCAAAGATGCTGCAAACCTTTATCGATTTTGTGCTCCACATTGACCAGCATTTACAATGGCTCGCGGCCAATTATGGTCTCTGGATTTATGCCATTTTATTTTTGATTGTATTTTGCGAGACTGGCTTAGTGGTCACCCCTGTACTCCCAGGGGACTCCTTATTATTTGCGGCCGGTGGCATTGCGGCAATTGGCGGCATGAATATTTGGCTGTTACTGGCGCTACTGTTTTTGGCGGCGGTTTTGGGCGATGCGTGTAACTTTTTTATAGGTAAATATTTTGGGCAACGCTTATTTAAGAATCCCGATGCCAAATTCCTCAAGCCTGCCTACCTCGAAAAAACCCATCAGTTCTATCAAAAATATGGCGGCAAAACCATCATCCTCGCCCGCTTTGTGCCTATCGTACGCACGTTTGCGCCATTTGTTGCGGGTCTAGGTCATATGCATTATGGCCATTTCTTACGCTATAACATCATTGGGGGTGCCTTGTGGATTGTCTTATTCGTCGGGGCGGGTTATTTATTCGCTAATTTACCTATTGTCAAAAACAACCTCTCTATTGTCATTTTGGGCATTATTGTTATCTCCCTGGTACCCATGATTATTGAGTTAATTCGTCACAAAACTCAAACACGAAAAAGCTAGATCCCCGCACTCACAAAAAACCCCAGCTTAACGCTGGGGTTTTTTGTAAATCGTGCCTTTAGTTGGCTTTGGTATTATCAAACTCTAGCTTAGGAGCCTTCATGAGCTGATCTTCCTGACCCACCCCAAAATTTGGCACCCGTTTGTAACCAAAAATCTTGGCTGTAATCACGGTTGGGAAACGACGAATAAAGGTATTAAAGGTTTGTACTTCTTTGATGTAACGACCGCGTGCTGTGGCAATACGGTTTTCGGTGCCTTCAAGCTGCACGTTTAAATCCTTAAATAATGCATCACTTTTGAGCTCTGGGTAGTTTTCTGAAACAGCGATCAAACGTGACAAGGCGGCCGTTAAACTACCTTGGGCTTGTTGGAATTGCTGCATTTGCTCATCGGAGGGCAATTCGCTGGCATTGACGTTGACAGAGCCGACTTTGGAGCGGGCCTCAGTCACTTCAGCCAGCACATCATGCTCGTGTTTCATGTAAGAGTTAACACTACTGACCAACTGCGGCACTAAATCGGCACGACGTTGGTATTGGTTGAGGGTTTCTGACCATGCCGCTTTGACATTTTCATCGAGCGATTGGATGTCGTTATAGCCGCAACCTGCCAGCAGCGTTAGCATCATAAAAGACGCTAATAATTTAAAAAAAGCTTTCATGCCATTTCCTATTGCTAAGGTTAAGAACCCATTCATTATACTGAGTATTTACTAGTACACCAGCCATGTGTTGACAATTTTTACGAAAGACAGCGTCGCTGACGACGCCCCACAATAGTCCTAAGTCATTTAAAGGTATTAGCGAATACGGTATAATGGATCGCTTGACACTGTGGTCATAACAACTAATCTTTAAAACCACAGCCCCGCATTCCTACATCCAATTATGTTAATACACGATATAGCTGCTTTCCGGCCGTCTAAAAACGACTGGATTTTTGCTTTTAAGACGCTGCTGTCCGCGTTTCTGGCTTTGTATATATCTTTTTCTTTAGATTTTCTCAAGCCAGTCTTATCGATGGGCTCAGTGTTCTTGGTATCTTTGCCTTTATCGGGCATGGTCATCTCTAAGAGTATCGGCCGTCTACTCGGCACCTTACTCGGCGCCACCATGGCTGTACTGACCATGCCGCACCTCATCAATTACCCTGTGCTTTATGCCGTATTTTTGGCGTGTTGGGTCGGCGTTTGTATTTACGTCTGTATGATCGATGCCAGTCCGATTGGTAATATTGCGCTTTTTGCGGCTTATATGGGGGTCATTGCTACGGTCGAGATTATTTTTAATATAGATAAACATATCAGTATCTATGACATAGTCTTTAATCGCGTCATGGAAAATGCCATTGCCGTCATCATCACAGCCGTCGTCAGTGTCTCTATCTTTCCGCAACATATTGGTGACTCCATTAAACCCCGCATCAATCGGGCACTTGAGCAAACCCTAGACGTCCTACGTAAACAATTCCAGACTGAGCACCCAGAACAAACGCTCCAAGATGTCACCGCCCTCAATAGCACGGTCTACAACATTCAGCTCAGTGTCGACCATTTGCTCTATGAAAAAAGCAAATACATCGGTATGTACCAGTCGTTGCGGGAGTTGTTACGGCAATTTTCTTTGGTATTTCTAAATCTCGCCTCCTTAGCACAGCGTTTGGCGCAATTAGATCGACTGCAACCAAAATTTCGCAGCCAAATGCAGCCCTTGATCGAGGAAGTCATCAGTTTTCTTAAGCGGCCTGGCAAAGACATCCGACACCCCGAAGAATTGCCCGCTCAGTACAACGCGTTTTTTGAAGATCCTCGCTTACGTTTTTTTGACCAAACCACGCAAACCACGATCGAAGCGGTTCGTATGGACTTACGCCACTTCATTCAGAGTATGAATGCGATTCACCTGATTTGGTACAACATCGGTATGGGCCGACGCCGCCTGCCCAAACAAATTGAGCAAGTCAGACATGCGGCGCGGCCCCACCGTGACCATGGTATGGCCTTACGTGGCGCCTTTGCTTCGTTCTTAGCGGTCACCATTTCTATGCTGTTGTGGATTTATTCAGGATGGCTCGATGGCTATATGATGGCGCAATTTACCGCTATTTCGGCGTGTATTTTGACGCGCTTTGACGACCCCGTACCGGGTCTCAAGCAATTTACCCTAGGTTCTACTTGTGGTCTCGTGCTGTTGTATTTGTATTTGTTTTATATTTTTCCGTCAGTCACGAGCTTTGTGCAATTAATGATCGTGTTTACGCCCGTGATTATTGCCTGCACCTTAGTGTTTTCTAATCCTAAGCTCTATGGCTTTGGTTTGGCGTCCTGCGTTGGCTTTATTATGTCGACAAATTTACACAATACCTATGTGATTAATCCGCAAATGTCGATCGAAAGCGCCATTGGTACTGTGCTCGGCCCAATGATTTCCTTGACCTGTATGTACTATATTCGTGCCGTCTCACCCGATACCTCAGCCAAACGTATCTTAAGCGCCCATTACCAATCGCTAGCCAAAGCTGTCCAGCTTAATTTTGGGGCTCGCTTACGCCTGCAACTCAGAGAGATTGTTGATCGCATCGCCCTGCTCAATACTAAGGTAGTCAGTGATCAAGATCTACACCGGGCCCTAAACGAATCCTTGCTAGAGAGTACCAATATTTTGGATCTCAATCGCTTACACGAAATTGAGCAACTCGACAACACGCCGTCCACAGTCAAATCGGCTATTCGTCGTGTGCGCCAGCTCTATACCAAAGAATACCGCAGTCAAGCGCGGCAATTTCAGGGACAGCCGTATTACTACGAAGCGATTCTCAAGTCTCTGCAACAATTGCAACGTCAGGCATTCCAAATGGATGATGACAATTATCGCGAGCGCGTCATTATGGCTTGCAATAATTTGTACTACGATTTTTTGTTCCTTAACAGAAATACTCAGGAGGTCACATAATGCATAGATATACAGAGATATTGCACGCTTGGGTACTATCACAATGACCATTAGTGAATTTGATTTTGTTGGTCTATACCTACCCTTGTTTTTGGTGGAGCTGCTGCTCGCCTATTTAGTGTTTCGCCTCTTTAATTACTTAATCGTCGATAAGCTAGTCGTTCGCGGTTGGATAGCCTACCCCAGTATTTTCTATTTATTTTGGTATTTCACCTGCTTGGTGATCGTGCATAAATTGCATATGCTCCTGAATACACTTTTTTTATAAAAAACCATGCCCACTTCAAAAAAAATTGCTCGATATTTATTACTTTTGTTGGTCATCATTATTGCGATTTTTGGCTGTCTGCATATTTGGTCATATTACAGCGAAGAGCCATGGACGCGCGATGGTCGGGTGCGCGCCGACGTTTATAATGTCGCCCCCGATGTCTCAGGCCTAGTCACTGACGTCCAGGTGCAAGACAATCAGGAGGTCAAAAAAGGTGATTTATTGTTTAGAATCGATATCGCTCGTGCTAATTTAAATGTGCAACAAGCCCAAGCAGACCTTGAAAGTAGCCAGGCCGCCTATCAACAAGCTCAGGCCAATATTACCGTCGCCCAAGCCAATATCCGCGCGGCCAAAAAAGAATATGAGCTCGCCAAAAAGAATGCACAACGTTATATCGCTCTGGACAATGGCGCCGCTTCTAAGCTCGAAATCGATACTATGCGCACCACCAGTGCTTCTAAACAAGCCGCTTACGAACAAAAACGTGCCGTGCTTGAACAGGCTCAAGCTAATCTCGCCCAGAAAAAAGCGGCCGTTGGCATTGCCGAACACAATTTAGATTTAGCCAAGCTCAATCGCCAGCGTGCTGATGTCAAAGCGCCAGACGACGGCACCCTATCGAATTTCTCCTTACGTGTCGGCAACTATGTTCGCACGGGAGAACCGATTGCGGCCATTATTAATCGTCAACAACTGTACGTTGTAGGTTACTTTGAAGAAACTAAACTTAAAAAAATCCATTTGGGTGACCGGGCACGCGTCAAACTCATGGGTGAGTCTGAGGTATATGAAGGTCATGTACAGGGTATTGCCAGCGGTATCGAAGATCGTGAGCGCGATCGTAGTTCAGGCTTGTTGGCCAATGTTAACCCTACCTTTACATGGGTACGCTTAGCGCAACGTATTCCTGTCAAAATCGTTTTGGATGCGATCCCTCATGATAATTTAGGTTTTGTAGCGGGTCGCACTGTCAGTGTTGAGATCCTAGATAAGGATAAGGATAAGGATAAGGATAACGACAACCACAGCGACCAACCGAGCGCTAAGCACGCCGACCAATAAAGTGGCGCCTCGCTTGGCAAGAGCGCCAAGCTTAAGCTAAGCATGTTATGTTAGTGAACAAGGGCATTGTTTTCGTCAAGTAAGCGATTACAATCTAATTGTTACGCTGACTTTTTGATTACCAAGGAGGTACACATGTCTAGCTTAGGCCTCAAAGACGGCAACTTACTCAAGCAACAAGTCTATATTAACGGTACTTGGCGTGATGCCAAATCCGCCGAAACCATCAGTGTAGTCAATCCCGCGACAGGCCAAGAAATCGCCAAAGTGCCTGCCCTTAGCGCCGCTGAAGCCGAAGAAGCAGTCAGCGCCGCGCAAGACGCGCTCAAGGCATGGCAACAAAAATCAGCCAAAGAACGCAGCCAGATTTTGCGGCAGTGGTTTGACCTAATCATGCAGCACCAAGAGGATTTAGGTTTACTCCTGACCCTAGAACAAGGCAAACCGCTGGCAGAAGCCAAAGGTGAAATCGCTTACGGTGCCTCCTATATAGAATGGTATGCCGAAGAAGCCAAGCGGATCTATGGCGATATTATTCCTGGCCCAGATAGTAAAACCCATATTTTGGTCAAGAAACAAGCCATTGGTGTCTGCGCCGCCATTACCCCGTGGAACTTCCCCAATGCCATGATCACGCGCAAGGCCGCACCCGCTTTAGCCGCTGGATGTACCTTTATTATTCGTCCCGCATCGCAAACGCCATTATCGGCCCTAGCCTTGGCTGAACTCGCACACCGTGCTGGCATCCCGGCGGGTGTTTTTAACGTCATTACGGGGAGCTCGAGCGAACTCGGCCAGGTCCTCACTGAAGACGATCGCATCAAAAAATTTAGTTTTACGGGTTCTACCGCTGTAGGTGCCAAACTGATGGCGCAAACCGCTTCCACCATCAAAAAAATCAGTATGGAATTAGGAGGCAATGCACCTTTCATCGTCTTTGATGATGCCGATTTAGATCAAGCCGTCGAAGGGGCGATCGCTTGCAAATACCGCAATGCCGGTCAGACCTGCGTTTGCGCCAATCGCATTTATGTGCAGAGTGCCGTTTACGAAGACTTTCTACAAAAATTCCAAGCCGCGGTAGCCAAACTGAAGGTTGGCGATGGCACCCAAGAAGGCGTAACAGTCGGTCCGCTGATCAATGCAGACGCTATCAAAAAAGTACAAGAACATATCAATGACGCCACCTCTAAAGGCGCCCAAGTGGTCGCGGGTGGCAAGGTCCTCAATGAGATAGGCGAACTCTTTTTTGAGCCCACCGTATTACGCGATGTTACCCAAGACATGCAGGTCGCCAAAGAAGAGACCTTCGGTCCTTTGGCCCCTATTTTTAAATTTGAAGCGGATGACGAAGTGGTGCAATACGCTAATGATACGGAATTTGGTTTGGCCTCTTATTTTTATGCCAAGGATGTGAGTCGCATCGTACGCGTCGCTGAGCAATTGGAATATGGTATTGTCGGCGTCAATAGCGGTCTGATTTCCAATGAGGCCGCGCCATTTGGCGGTGTCAAACATTCTGGCTTGGGCCGAGAAGGCTCCAAATACGGTATTGAAGACTATATCGAAATCAAATACATACTCTTAGCAATAGACTAAGTCTGACGACATAATGTAGGACGATTTTGTATGCCAATCTCGTGGGTGGATTGGCATTTTTTTTGGGTTATACGCAACAAAACTATAAATAATTCAATTATTTATTGACCTAAACTAAAAAAATAAAGCCTGCTAGTCTGATTTTATTGTTCATCAATCCCCCTTATGCTTTAATGAGTGCATCTTTAAAAAAAATTTATTGATGTCATAGCTTTTTTGTAAGGCTATCTCATCGCATAAGGAGCCAAATCATGGCCAATAATATTTACGATTTTCGAGGTGCTGAACCGGTTGAATACATCGTCCAAGCCTTAGATATTATTAATAATAGTAATAATAATCCTACCACCTTCATCTTTGATATTGATCCTTTCCACGTCTACCGTGTTCTCCGACAAAACGGTATCTCTTTTAGCACAAAACGTATCGCTGACCACAACTACGAAGTCACCGTCTACTAAGGTGCACATCTAACGAGTCTTTTTACTTAATAGTTTTTGAGTCGTTCAACGTCGTTGATTCTAATATTACGCCCTTTAACTTCTATGAGACCGTCATGTGATAGTTCTTGTAGCAGACGCGAAAAATGCTCGGGGGTGATATTGAGTCGAGAAGCAATCACAGATTTATTGGTACTCAGGGTAATGACATCACCATTACCCATTTCTTTGTCTTTGAGCAAAAAACCAATCACTCGCTGTGCAGCTGAGTGTAATGAATACGATTCGATGTCGTACATCAAACTATAAATCCAATTGCTTAAACCATGCAGCATCTGATTGACAAACACCGGATTGTCATACATGACCTCAAAGATGGCTTCTTTGCTGGTGAAAAAAATCAGGGTGTCCTCGAGTACCGTGGCCGTGACGCTATAAGGCATATCGCTAAACAAAAATGGCTTACCGACATTTTGTGGAGGATGCACGATACGAACGACTTTTTCGACCCCTGGGACAGAGAGAATAGATAATTTGACAAGGCCATACACCACTGTGTGCAACCCTTCGCAACGCTCTCCAGAGCTAAACAACACATCACCCTTTTTGCATTGCATACGGCGCGTCCCTTCCACCAAAATATCTAAGGCATGATCATCTAACTTACTGAATAATGCTATGTTTTTGAGGACATTTTTTACGTTTACTTTTTGCGCCATTAGCTGTACCCATTTAGAGCCTTCGTTATATTAGTAATTTTAACCTATTAGCTAATTTTAACTATTATATTCACTACTATATAATAATGTATTATATATGGCGCAACCGTTGATAACAAAACTATCTTATACACTTTAGGGTCACACTTTCCTGTATTTTTGGCTATCTCATCCCCTCATTATCAGCCCCTCTTAATATACTTATTCCTTAGTCGTTCAATCCTAAGTGATGGTTGGTTTTGTTAAAATAAGTCATTTTAAGTGCTACCGAAATGTAGGTCTTGATGCAAGTGCTTAGACCTTTTAGTTTCTGGGTAGCATCTTGCTACTGATTACCAAACCTATGTCTCAACCTACTGCCGCCAATAAAATCCGCTCAGAAGTAAAGCGGCGCCGAACCTTTGCCATTATTTCTCACCCAGATGCGGGTAAAACCACCTTAACCGAAAAGCTACTTTTGTTTGCAGGGGCGATTCAAATTGCCGGTAGCGTTAAGGCTCGCAAGGCGAGCCGTCATGCCTCGTCGGACTGGATGGAAATTGAAAAACAACGCGGTATTTCCGTGGCTTCTTCCGTGATGCAAATGGAGTATCAAGATTGTGTCATCAATTTACTTGATACCCCAGGCCACCAAGACTTTTCTGAAGATACCTATCGTGTACTCACGGCAGTCGACGCCGCCATTATGGTGATCGATGGTGCCAATGGTATCGAACCTCAGACTATTCGCCTATTAGAAGTTTGTCGGGCGCGCCATACCCCTATCATTACCTTTATTAATAAATTTGACCGTGAGGTTCAAGAACCGCTCGATCTGCTCAGTGAAGTCGAATCGCACTTAGGCATGGATGGCGTGCCCTTTACATGGCCAGTGGGCATGGGTAAGCATTTTGCCGGAGTGTTTGACTTACAAAAAGACCGCATGCGCGTCTTTAAGGCGGGTCAAGATAAGCGTGGTGGCGACGTTGAGTTTATGCAAGGCCTAGATAATCCGCAGATTGCTGAACGCTTTGGCAGCACCTTTGCCAAGGCTCGTGAAGAGATTGAACTGATTCAAGAAGCGGCTCCTGCATTTGATCAAGCGGCCTTTCTGGCGGGAGAGCAAACACCGATTTTCTTTGGCTCTGCGGTCAATAACTTTGGTGTGCAAGAAGTGCTAGAAACCTTGGTTCAATGGGCGCCAGCACCAAGCCCACGGCAAGCACTTGAACGCTTAGTTGAGCCCGATGAAAATAAATTCACAGGGGTCGTCTTTAAGGTACAAGCCAATATGGATCCTGCGCACCGCGACCGTGTAGCCTTTGTGCGCGTGAGCTCAGGACGTTTTGAGCGCGGTATGCGTCTTAAGATCGTGCGCACTGGTAAAGAATTACGCAGCAGTAATGTGGTTTCGTTTTTGTCGCAGCGCCGCGACATTCTCGATGAAGCCTATGCGGGCGACGTGATCGGTATTCCCAACCATGGAGTCTTACATTTAGGCGATGTACTCACCGAAGGCGAGACCCTGCACTTTACGGGTTTACCTTTTTTTGCGCCCGAATTATTCCGCGAAGTCGAAGTCAAAGATCCACTGCGTAGTAAACAATTACGCACGGGCCTGACCCAACTCGGTGAGGAAGGTGCCATTCAGGTCTTCCGTCCCGAAATCGGCAGTGCTTTGCTCTTAGGAGCTGTGGGACAGTTGCAATTTGAAGTGGTAGCACATCGCCTGAAAACCGAATACAACGTAGATGCGATTTTGCGTCCAAGTCGTTACAATATGGCTCGTTGGTTTACCAGCGATGATCCCGTCGCGCTCAAAAAATTCATGCAAAGCAATAGCCAACATATTGCTTACGATGTGGTCAATGCGCCCGCATTTTTAGTGAGTTCACCGGCGCAATTACGGGTTGCTCAAGATCTGAATCCAGCCATAGAGTTCCATATGATGCGCGAGCATAGTGGTCAGGTATTTTCGCAAACGCAATAAACTTATAAACCGAGTAAAATCACCCTATATGTCCTAAAAGGAACCCATATGTCTTGGCGTTTATTAATTTTTTCTCTTTTGATTTTTGCGGCGATTGCCACCACGATTGGTCTCAAAGCAGGTGACTGGTTGATTGATCACGTTCCAGATCAAGCCAACATTCCCAATACCGCCATCTTGGATCCCGAACCCCAAGTCGATGCGCAAGGGCGTCCCGTCATGAATCAGCCACAGCAACCGCTACTCAATGGCTCTCAAGGCGTACCTCCAGAACATCAAGCTGTCAACTGGAAGATTGATAGCAATAGCGTTAAACAATCCGAGAAAAATGCAGAAACTGGCGAAAAAAATAACAGCGCCAATAACGCCGGCGCCTATACCGTCACTGAGGGTGATACGGGTGCTAGCGCTAACTATCGACCGTTGCAAAGAAATAATACGACGGCTACTAGTTCTGCGGGTGCAGCTTGGCAAGGGGAGTTCCAACAAAAAATGGCCGCTTGCCGACGCCTGGACTTTAATAGCCGACCGTCGTGTATTCGCAACACTCGTCAGCAATATTGTGGGGCAAATAACGCTTGGGGCCAAATAAATGATTGCCCTGCCCAATAAATTAGTGTATAGTTATTTACTTAACTGCGGGAATAGCTCAGTTGGTAGAGCGCAACCTTGCCAAGGTTGAGGTCGCGAGTTCGAGACTCGTTTCCCGCTCCAAATTTCAAAAGCCCGAATAATCTCATATTATTCGGGCTTTTTTTGTGTCTATTGAATAGAGCTCTTGTATGCCGCCTTGGCTTCGTATGATTTATACACAAAAAAGGCTACAAACCTAAGTTTGTAGCCTTTGTATCTTACAGAAACTCTTAAGATTCTTTTTTGTTGGCTAATTCAACAGGGCCATGATCATCACAATGGTCGCCATGAGGGTGATGTAAATGACCATCGACTAAATAGTCGACATGATCACCGTGTGGTACCGCTTCGTGGCCGCAATCTGGGCCATGGACGTGACCTTTTTCGTGACCATTGCAAGCATGCTCTGGTGTGCATTGGTCAGGATTGGTCTCGGATACTTCAATAACGTGCTCATCGACGTGATCACCATGTGGATGGTGTAAATGACCATCATGCAAATAGTCAACATGTCCGTCGTGAACGACAGCCACATGACCGCAATCAGGACCATGTTCGTGATCATGTTGTTGGTGATGAGTTTGTTTGCAATCTGTCATAGCAATCTCCTAGAAGAAAAGAATTAAAAATAAATACGGCAAGGATCGCAGAGCAGATATCTGCAGAAATATACTTCACAGCGAATCGTTATACCCTTAAACGCTGCACTCACCGTATTAGCATGTATTACCATTATACAACTTAATAGCCTCTAAGGTTTTGAATTAAAATCGTTTTTTTGTAAACAAAGGTGTATATCTTTGAAGGTATCGCCGCATTATGAGGCGCCCTATTGACGGTTTAAGTCCACCTCAATCTTAGCAAACTACCCTTTCTGGCTAAGCTAAAAAAAGCCCGAATAAACGTAACGCTTATTCGGGCTCGTACACAAACGTCATTATGACCGATAAGGTCTAAGGCCTTATTCCGTTTCAATTTCCATTTGTGATTGACTGTATTTCTCTAGACCCATGCTATCGATAAGTTCGAGCTGAGTTTCAAGCCAGTCAATTTGCTCTTCGTTTTCGTCGAGCAAGTGATTTAGAATATCACGACTCACATAATCACCAACCTCTTCACAGTGAGCGATGGCTTCGACTAAGCCCGTATGACGCTCTTGCTCGAGGCTTAAATCACAGGAGATGATTTCTGGAATATCTTCGCCCACACGAACTTTATTGATATCTTGAAGATTAGGTAAACCTTCGAGTAATAAAATTCGTTGAATCAAAATATCCGAATCTTTCATGTCGCGAATGGATTTTTTGTACTCATGTTCGTTGAGTTCGCCAAATCCCCAGTGTTTTAGGATGCGAGCATGCAAAAAGTACTGGTTGATCGCTGTTAAGGTTTTAGTGAGTTGAATATTTAGTTGTTTATTAACATCTTTATCTGCTTTCATAATCGTCCCTCTTTAATGATAGGGTAATAATCTACACCACGATTATAGCAAAACCACTTACTTACAAAACCTCGTTCAGGTCGTATGTATGCAGGTAGTAATTCTGAATACAATTGATAAGGAATATCATTAAGATTCAATGACTTAGGGGTAGGTTTGAGCTGTTAAAAAATGCTGCGATCAAGGGTGGCAGAGAGGAATGAAAGGTAGCCTCAGAGCGGGCAAAAGGACAAGAAAAAAGGTGCAAAAAAGCCGAGCGCTGAGCTCTAAGCAAAGCGCTGATAATGACTGATGAGAAAGCCTATTCGGCACGCATAGAAACTACTTTGACTAAATTAGAAAAACCACCGCTGGCGCCAGCACCGCGCTGAGGCAGGTACTCATGGGCCGATTGCTTGCAACAGCCGCAGCAATTACCCACGCCTAGCTCGTTTTGTAATTCATCGAAAGTAGAAACGCCTTTGGCCACCGCTTCTTTGATGGCTTTGTCGGTGACGGCGTTACAAATACAAATATACATAAGAATTATTATCACTTTCTTTTAAAAAGTTGTCAATAATACTTATCACAGGAGTAAGGTTATTTACAAACCTGTTCTTTTTTGCCACACTCTTGGTTAAAATCAATCACTTAGCGTGGGCGCACAGGTACTGATATAGCGCATGTGCGCGGCTCACTTAACCTTTTTTTGATCTTTCTTCGTATGTCTGCCTATTCTAAGACCGCTCAAAATCCCGATCAGCAACGCCAAGATCTCAAGCTTTTACAGCAGTTTATCTTGCGTCATAGCCGCAAGACGCTAATCCTGACGGGTCTGTTATTGCTTGTGCTTTTTGTCCTTTGGTTATATCTCGTTAACAAAATTTTTGCCTTTGGGGATCACGTCGATTGGTCGCGTCTGGGGCAAGCATCCTCAGACCAATCTTTTTTTTCGGTGGTCTTCTCCAAAATCAATCAGAGCACCTTGCCGGATTTTATGAATAACATTAACCCCTATTTATGGTGGGGCGTGGTCCTTATTCTTACCGTGGTGTTTTATTACATTATCAGTGCCAGCCTAAAGCAAATGCTACAGAGTGTCAGTCGTCAATACCCGAGTAATACCGCTTTGCGCCCGCTATTACAGCAGCTCTCTGTACAGGCTCATGCCGTTTTAGATTGGGTCTGGGTTGATCGGCACCATCCTATCTCTATCCAAGACCTTTATCGCACTCGCCAAGAAATACGCCAAGGTCGCCACCTGCATCTGAGCAAAATCCAAGAGCAAGAAGATTGGCTCAAAACCCCACGTCATCGCGCCAGGGAACGTGATCGTAGTCTCGAACCTGCCAGTACAGCTGAAGAGCCACCTACCCCGATCATCAGCGCGAGTGATGAACAGGCGCCCAAATAAACCTTTATGGTTGTTGCTGCTAGGGGTAATTACTTAGGCTCAACGCTTGTCAATTACCCCTTTCCATGCTAATAATAGTTAACCATGAAGACAAACACTTTATCCCATTCTCACAAGACATTAGTCGCTTGCCCTAAGCAAGCACGAGGTGTTTGCTCTCGCGTGTTTATGGTGTCCATGGCTCACATGCCTGCACAGCGCTCTTCTTATTCTCATCTACCATCTCACTTCGCTAATCACGCAGACACACAAACCCTGTTTGTGCCTGCTTTGCTGTCACTGCTATCTCTGCTATCTCTTTTAGCGATCGGTTATCAGGCCTAGAGCTCGGTGGCGCTTGGTAACCATTCAAATAGTTTGGTTCTACCTAACCACATACTGATTTTTGCCACCACGGTTCTCCAAGCTCCTTTTTTAGCATTCCTCAAGACTGCCCAAGAACCACTTGTATTGCCTTTTTTACTAATAAATTAACTCAAACACAGGTGTCCTATGCTTAGCAATCCAGCCTCAAAATACGTGCCGTTTAAACCTTTTAATGGTGATTTTTCTCAAAGAACGTGGCCCTCCAAGTCCATCACCCATCCGCCGATCTGGATGAGTACGGATTTGCGTGACGGTAACCAATCTTTGATTGAACCGATGAGCGTGGAGCGTAAACTCAAGTTTTTTAAAAAGCTCTGTGAAATCGGCTTCAAAGAAATCGAAGTCGGTTTCCCTTCAGCCTCACAAACGGACTATGACTTTGTACGCCGTCTCATTGATGATCACCTTATTCCAGATGATGTCACCATTATTGTTTTGACACAATCGCGCCAGGATTTGATTGAACGTACGGCGCAAGCCGCCTCCGGTGCTAAACAAGCCATGATCCACCTTTACAATGCCTGCGCGCCTTCTTTCCGTAAGATTGTCTTTAATATGTCTAAGGAGCAGATTCGGGATTTAGCGATTGCGGGAACCAAAATGGTCATGCAAGCCATGGAGCAGTATCCACAAACGCAATGGCGCTATGAGTACTCCCCAGAGGTCTTCAGTACCACTGAGCCTGAATTTGCCGTTGAAGTCTGCAATGCCGTTGGCCGCACCTATGGTGCCAGCCCAGACAAAAAAATCGTCTTTAATTTGCCAGCGACCATCGAATCAACCACGCCAAATCTCTACGCTGACCAAATCGAATATTTCTGTAACCATGTCGAAAACCGCGAGGCGTGTATTGTCAGTGTGCATCCGCATAATGACCGTGGTACCGCCGTGGCGGCTGCAGAATTAGCACAAATGGCCGGCGCCGATAGGGTCGAAGGTTGCTTGTTTGCTAGTGGTGAACGCACGGGTAATGTATGCTTGGTCACCCTTGCTCTTAACCTTTATTGTCAGGGCATTAATCCAGGATTGGATTTTTCTGATATTGATGCGGTTCGCCTCACGGCCGAATACTGCAACCAATTACCGGTGCATCCGCGTCATCCTTATGCGGGTGATTTGGTCTTTACAGCCTTTTCGGGTTCACACCAAGATGCCATCAAAAAAGGCATGGCGCAACAAAAAGCCGACGCCGTCTGGGAAGTGCCTTATTTACCTATTGATCCTGCTGATGTGGGACGTAGCTATGATGCGATTATTCGTGTCAATAGTCAATCCGGCAAAGGCGGTGTCTCTTATCTGCTCGAACAAGAGCATGGTTTGAACTTGCCTCGTCGCTTACAAATTGAATTTAGTCGCGCTATCCAACGTGTGACGGATGAGACCGGTCAAGAAGTCGTCGCCAACCAAGTCTTTGATATCTTTAAGGCTGAATATTTGGATCGCCACACACCATGGCGTCTTATCAGTCACCAAATTATCAGTCGCGAAGATGCCGATAACGAGGACAACTTCTCTATTCAAGCCAAAGTCGAAAAAGATGGTCAAGTTCAAGTGGTCAAAGGCCATGGTAACGGTGCTATTGCGGCCTTTGTGAATGCCCTCAACTTACCATTGCAATTTATGGATTACCATGAGCATGCCATTGGGGGTAGCGAAAAAACCCAAGCCGCATGTTATGTGGAATTACGCCTCAATGACTCGGCCACGGGCTTTGGCGTCGGTATTCATAAGGATATTGTAACGGCCTCCTTCTTGGCGGTACTCAGCGCCGTCAATCGCCACATTGCTTTAGACCAAGCCAGTCGCAAAGCGGCCTAAGCGAGTTACAACCCGAGATACAAAAAGACCGATTTATGCTTTATAAATCGGTCTTTTTTGGACTTTAACTGGCTGAGTGTTAAGCCGAGATTGGCGGTTTAATAGCCTTGATCGCAAGAAAATAAAATATCATCACCATGAGTTTTGGCGACTTCAAGCATTTGTAAAAGAGGCCATGAGCGACGTGAAACGCCTACATGCTCCGCTATTGGGTGCTTATCGGCATTGCTCTCATCGAGTTCTTCTTCGCGCTGATCGTGGGCTGCATAAGACTCATCTTGTGGTTTTTCTTCGGCGCTGGCCGCTTCAATATTGGCAATGGCCTCTGGAATTTGCGCAACAGTAATGACCCCTTCAGAGGGAACTTCTGAATAATTTCGACCCATAATATTAAAGATCTCTAGGGCATGCTTATCAAGCATGACGATGTCTGCGCTGTTTTTGGAGCTAAAGGTCACAATCATTATATAGGCCTCATATTGGTTAAGATAAATAAATTTATAGCAAGGGTTTTAGCTTGTCAAATCAGTGACTACACCCGCTGTGCTTGAATACCAGCCTTCGCTACCCTAGGCTATTTTTGTCACTCTGATAGTGTATAACAGAGTTGCAAGGGCACAATAAGCTTTTTAAAAGCTTTTATAACAAATAATTATGCACAACATCACCCGCTCTTGCCCTCACAAACACTTTCTCCTAACTCCATATCCAGACCGTCGTGCTGCAAGGTGGCGCCTGAAGGCTTGGCTCAGTCTATTCACTAGTTTGAGTGTGCTGCCTGGCAGCTTGATGGCTCAAGAACCTGTATCTACCGAGATAAGTGGTGACTACTGTGTACCCAGTGAGAGCGGTAATCCTTGCAATAGTCAGGATGAGGGGCCGAGCCTAAATTTGGGGGCGGGCAACCCCGTGAATTTAGCCACTGGCAATAAGTTTCAACGGGAGGATGATCTCCCTTTAAGGAGCTCGGGTCTCGAATGGCAGCGCTATTACAACTCCGCCCTCATTACTGAGCAATTAGCGCGAAGCCAGTCAATCCAGCCTTTTGGACCAGGCTGGCGCCATAGTTATAGCCGACACTTATATATCAGCGCTCAACCTGTGGCTACAGGTCACAAAACCACATACCATTACCAAGCATTTATTTTGGATGATGACGGCACGCGCATTGATTTTCAGGATTTTAGTTCGACCCAAACAAGCAGTCAAAGTGTAGATGGTACTAGCCAACTTCAGTTTGATCTCAGCGGCCAGTGGATTTGGTCAGAGGCCAAAGGGATAAAGCATATTTTTAATAGAGCAGGCGAACTGGTGGCCTACGAACATCCGCTTTGGCCCCGTTTAGAATTTAGTTACGAACAAGGGCTAGACGGGGTGCGCGATGGTCATCAGACTCGTCATCTTAGCCATGAAGAACTTCAAGCACTTGCATCGCAACGACGTCTTGCGGCTATCCATAGCGCGGATGGCGAACGTCTCGAACTCAGTTATCAATTAATCGCCAAGCAGCTGCGTTTGGTAAGTGTACAAAGTCCAGTAGGTCAATTTAGCTACCAATACGATTTTCTGTCGCCAGTCCTCAACCATAAGCCTCTAGGTCCGATCGAACCGCGCTTAATTCGCGTTCAGAATCCCCAGCAATGGCAGTTTTTATACCGCTATCAAGTGCCAACGTATGCCGAAAAAGACCGTATAAAGCCGCTTATCACGGGCCTTGATCCCCAAAAAGAGGCTTCACAAACAAGGCAACACGCGCCCTATGATCCCTATTTGTTAAGCGCTATTGCGCACCAAGCTCCTGGGCAAAAGCACCCATCCATCACTAATCTCTGGCGTTACGATAGCGGATCCCACTATCGAGCCAAGGTCACACAAATCATGGTGCTTCAGCCCAAAAACAATCTCATTTATAAAGCCGACCTGGACTATAGCAAGACACCTTTGGCACCCGATGATGAGGGGCTGACCCTCATTCGCAGTCATTATTATTACGTACCCAAATTTCAAGACAAGCAAAACTCATTACCTCTGGAAGCACTGGAAGCAGCCACTCCTTTTAAATCGACGACCACTCAGGTCCAGTATCGTTGGCTTAATCACCGCTATGTGCTGGAATCCGTTAAGGGCGCTGCTTGCCCGGTATGTCCTAAGCCTGGCACGCACGCTAGTTACAATCAACGCGGCCAACTGACACAATGGGATGATCAATATTTTTCGCATGATCGCTTCGGGCGCTTGCAAGCACTTAGCTTGCCGTATGGCGCATGGCAACGCCTAGCGCTACAGTTCGATGCCAACGCTTATCCCGAAGTCTGGTCCACGCCAAGCACTGCTAGCACATGGCAGCGATTTACGGGTCCTCTACTCAAACGGGTTAACAACGCTGACGGTTATAGTCAGAATTTTGCCTACGACAAGCAAGGTGACATTAAGTCTTTTAGCGCTTCTGCCTCCGGTGCGCCACCTGATTTTTCTGCTCATTTACAAAAAATCGATGAAGCCACAATTTTACTGAGAGATTCAGTAGGCAGCGAACGGTTTCATTTCGATCAAGCCAAGGGGCGACTCACAAAAACAACCATCCGTTTTTTGCAGAATGCACTGGCAAAAGATGGTCAAGCTGAGGCCTATACCCCTTCCCTAAAAATCACAGAATCCTTTAGACCTGATTATGCCAACAAGCAATTACGCCATGACCTGCCGGAGGGCGGATACCTTTTGTATGAATACGAAGCGGCCAAAGCGCAGACTTCAGCATTAGGCCAAACCGCTAGGAACCGTCAAGCACTACAACTCAAACAAATCACGTGGTTTAATCAGCGGCATCAAGCTCAGCAACTTTGGCGTAAAGGCAATAATAATTTTGAATATGGCAACCACCTTGTACTCCATAGTCAAAAAACGCACCCCGCGAGTTCAGTGGTGCGCCGAGTCGCCCCCGTCTATCGTGAGCACCTAGAGCTACGACAAATGCAGAACCCTTTAGCGCCATCGGCGTCCTCTAGTGAGTCCAGCATCCGCTCACAACGACCATACACGGTTTTACACCAAGAAAAACGGCGCTACAGCGTCACGGGTTTGCTCCAAGAACAGCGTATTGAAGGGCAACAATCATTGGCTCAACTGACGGTACATCGTGATTTTGACTACACCCCCCAAGGTTCACTGCACAGCATCCACAGTGATGGTCCTGCGGTTCAGGGGCGACGTGAGAGCTACTATCAGTGGGATCGCGATGGCCAGCTATTGCTGCGTCTCAATGGCGATCAGTCAGGACTCAATGTTTTCGAGAATGATACGCGCTTTACCCAAACAGGGCTTGCGCTGACCACGCCTAAATTCGACTTGCATTACAACAGTCGTGGTTTACTCGAAAGCGTCACGTCGCGACCAGCTTCTCCAACAGAATTGCGCTCACCTAGTGTGCACTATCTATACAATGCCCTCGGTCTACGCACAGCCAAACAGCAAGAAGCCCGCGAAACTCAGTTTTTTTATGTAGACCAACAATTAGTGGCAGAAGCCAGCTTTAATCCAGCAACTACGGAGTCACCCCGTATTACTCGACGCTATATTTATGATGGCGTCACGGCCATTGCCATGTTGGATTACACCCAAAATCCCGAGGGAGAGATCTTTTATATTCACAATAATATGATTGGTCAACCTTATATGCTAAGCAATGCTAAACAAGAAATTGTTTGGCTCGCGCACCTGAATGCCTTTGGTTACGCTGACATTAGAAAAGCCTCTATCGACTTTAACTTACGCTTACCTGGTCAGTATTTCGATGCTGAAAGCGGTCTACACCAAAACACCTATCGCTATTATGATCCTCAGGCCGGGCATTACTTGCAAACAGATCCGCTGGGCCCCCAACTGACGACTAGCCCTTACGGCTATGCAGATCAAAGACCATTGACTCGCATCGATCCGCTGGGTCTATTATTGTTTGTTTTTGACGGTACGAGCAATACGCCTGAAAGTGAAAGTAACCCCTACAAACTCATGACCTTATACAATGACGGTCCTGTCCACTATCATGCTGGACCGGGGACAGAAGAAGCGATACATCCACATTATGATGCCGACAAAGCAGACAAACTTGCCTCCTCCAAACGTGAATTTGACGAGTACTGGATCAATCCTCCCTTCAAATGGTATGATTCGCTTGTCGCTATTACAGGATCCAATATTCTTAATGCACAATGGTATGAATTGATTCAAGAACTCAGTCACTTAGGCAAGCCCGACGCCAAAAAAACGGTTCCTATCGACATTTTTGGATTTTCTCGGGGAGCAGCACTGAGTCTAGCATTCTCAAGTCGTATTGCTGACTATACACATAAAGGCTTATTTACTTACGAAAGTGAATGGTTCCCCGATCAAACTATACAAGCTTGCGTTAACCTGCGATTTATGGGTTTATTTGATACGGTGGCTCAATTTGCAGCCTTAGGTGCCCATAACTATCTGTATGATCTTCGTGTTGCGCCCGCCTGGAAAAGTGTGGCTCATGCTGTAGCTCTGCATGAATTTCGCACAACATTTCCCGTCACGGGGCTTTCTCAATATAAAAATGTCAAGGAAGTGCCTTTTATTGGATCGCACTCTGATATTGGGGGAACGCTCTTTGATGATGACCTGAACACTACTTATCAGCAACTGTATGCAAAAAAAGACCAAAACAGTTTGGTACTCTCAGCCTCGAGCAATCTCAATAACAGTGATAACTGGTTTCGGTTTACTTGCAAAGAAAGTCTGGAGAGGCCAGACGGCGCAAAAGCTCAACCGTGCGAGAAATACAGTACGATGCGTAATGTCAGCGCAGAGAGGACTCACGACGATGCTCAAACTTCAGCGACTATCGCTAAGCCTAGTAGTGATTTAGGCAATATTCCGCTCAATTGGGTCTATAGTCAAGCGCGTTTGGCAGGCGTCAATCTAAAGGATCTCAGTAGTTCGGCTAAATGGCACTTAGATACTGTACAGCATCCCTTTGCCCATTTAGATTGGA
This sequence comes from Brackiella oedipodis DSM 13743, assembly GCF_000621025.1. Taxonomy (GTDB): domain Bacteria; phylum Pseudomonadota; class Gammaproteobacteria; order Burkholderiales; family Burkholderiaceae_B; genus Oligella; species Oligella oedipodis. The sequence goes on along the minus strand of NZ_JHZJ01000011.1, from coordinate 52,452 downwards.
CTAAACAACTAGAGGAAGATTTTGGTGAGATCTACTATGATCGAAATATCGAAACCTGGAATGAAGGGGGTAGCATACCAAAAAGTTTTCTAAGGGATCCTGTAAACGCTTTATACAACGCGGCTGAACTAATACCGCCCTTTCACCCTTATATGGTTCCACGGTGGACGAAAGCAGTTTCTTATTACCTAAGACACTATTACTATGACCGCGACGTGGGTAGATACGTTAAATTGAGAACTTTTAAGTCAAAACTACAGTATAAGGACAAGCAGCTGGGTAAGTTCGAACGCAGAAATGTTTCTACTTTCGTCAAGGCATTTGTGCCAGATAATCACTTTATAGGTGACAAATATATGGGTTTAGCAACTGCTACGCCTGTAAAGATGGTAGAGGCATCTGTTTATGTACTCAGACAAGTGGGCGTATTGTCCAAAAGCGCCCGCGCCCTGATCAATGCCCAAGACTACGTAAATTACTTAGAGCATAAGCTCCATTGGAAAAGCGGTCTTAAGTTCACTTATAATCAAGGTTTAGACATTCATTGATGGGCAAAGCTTAGGCCTTTTTTCCAAATTTCATTTTTTTGCACCTATTGTCACTGCATAGTATCGCTATGCTTTGCGATAGGTGCTGGCTTTTATGTATTTGTTTTGCCACCACTAAGAGAGATTCACAATGCTATTGCAGCTTCAGCAGCAACTTTCCAACTTTATACGTGAAGCGGTTCAACAAAGCCTGCCGCAATGTCAAACAGATTTTAATATTAAGTTAGAGCGTCCAAAACAAGCGGCGCATGGTGATATCGCTTGTAATATAGCGATGCAATTGGCCAAAGCTAATGGTCTTAAGCCGCGCGATTTAGCAGAGCAAATTGTGCAGCATTTAATGGCCAGTGAAGCGAGCCAACAATTCATCCAAAACGCAGAAATTGCCGGTCCAGGGTTTATTAATTTACGTTTGCATGCGCACGTAATTCAAGAGGTGATTAATGTCATCCGTGAACAAGGTCAGGAGTACGGCAATAGCCAACTGAATCCACAAAAATTAATCGTAGAATTCGTTTCTGCCAATCCAACTGGGCCGCTCCATGTGGGCCATGCGCGCCAAGCCGCTTTAGGTGATTGTATTTGTAATTTATTTACCGCTACGGGGGCTCAGGTTCACAGGGAGTACTACTACAACGATGCGGGTAATCAGATTGACAACCTCGCCTTAAGTGTCCAGGCACGTTTACAAGGAATCCAGCCGGATGATGCCCATTACCCTGCTGACGGCTATCGTGGTGAATACATTCAAGAAATAGCCGAACAATTCAAACAAAAAGCTACTGTCAACGCCGACGACCAGTCGATCACGGCCAGCGGCAATACGGACAACATTGAGGACATACGACGTTTTGCGGTCGCCTACCTGCGCCGCGAGCAAGATATGGACCTCAAAGCCTTTAATCTGCAATTTGATCGTTACTATCTAGAAAGTTCGCTATACAGCGATGGGCTAGTCGAACAAGTAGTGCAGACGCTAACCCAAAATGGTTATGTCTATGAAAAAGACAACGCACTCTGGCTCAAAACTACCGAGCTTGGCACTGGCGATGACAAAGACCGTGTGATGCGCAAAACCGATGGCGGCTACACGTATTTTGTGCCAGATGTGGCTTACCACCTCACCAAATGGCAGCGCGGTTATCATCACGCCATCAATATTCAGGGTAGTGATCATCATGGTACGGTCGCGCGTGTTCGCGCAGGCCTGCAAGGCCTAGAAATCGGTATTCCAAAAACCTATCCATCTTATATTTTGCACAAAATGGTCAAAGTCACCAAGGGTGGTCAAGAAGTCAAAATATCCAAACGGGCAGGAAGTTATGTCACCATGCGCGATTTAATTGACTGGGTAGGACAAGACGCTGTGCGCTTCTTCTTGATCCAGCGTCGCGCCGATACCGAGTTTGTGTTTGATATCGATCTTGCTCTTTCTAAGAGTGAAGAGAATCCTGTTTACTATGTGCAATATGCCCATGCGCGAATTTGTAAGATTCTGCGGGACTGCCAAGCGGATGCCGCCGCATGGTCACAGGCAGATCTTTCATTGCTTACCGCCAACAGCGAAATCAACCTTCTCAAACGTCTTGCCGAATTGCCTTCGCTCATCCAAACGGCGGCTCAGGAACTTGCTCCGCATCACATTGCCTTTTGGTTACTCGATTGCGCCGCTGATTTTCATGCATGGTATAACGATCAACGCATCATCGTCGAAGATGATGCGCTACGTCTTGCGCGTCTAGCCTTAGCCGATGCTTCGCGTCAAGTATTAGCCAATGGTCTTAATCTTCTGGGGGTTAGCGCTCCTGAACAAATGTAATTTAACAGGTATTTCATGGCCACCAAAAAATCTACTCGTCGCCGCAGCCCCAGCAAAAAAACTAGCAAGGGCTCTAGCTTCAAAACCTTATTACTCGGCTTATTGCTGGGCTTGCTGATTGCTGCGGTGCTCTATTATCTTTATGGTCGCAATGAGCGTACAGGACCGTTTTTGCCTGCTTCGGGACCTACTCAACGCCCAGCACCAAAACCATCAGGACAAGCTAACCCACCTGAGCAGCCAAGTCATGGCGTACCGGCACCGCAACCTAACACAGCGCCTGCCACTACTGCTGGCAGTAGCAGCAAACCCAATGCCCCGCATGACAGGCCTGTGAACCCGTCTCAAAATGACGCGGGTCGTGCATCTTCGGCGCCCAAAGCCACAGAGGATTCGATTGGTCAGTTTTTACAGCAACAAAAGGCGCCTACGAGCGCTCCCAAAAAAGCCCCAAAAAAATCAGCACCCGCTGAAGATGGGATTGCTAAGTTAATTCATACGCTGCCGGCTGACTCCCAAGACCCTCAAAAGTCAGCGGTAGTCATTGACCAGCGCCACATCGATCTTAAACAAGCCACGGCCGCGAGTCCCAAACAACTGCAAGTAGGCGTTTTTAAGAGCTCTCAAGAAGCCGAGAGTTTCCAGGCGCAGTTGCTACTCAATGGCTTTTCTCAAATTAATATTGAGCATGGTTCGCTCAATAACAAAGCCGTCAGCCGCGTCTTGTTGGGTCCTTACACCGCTGAATCCGACTTACAACAAGCCATTAAGGCACTTAAGGCTCAAAAGATTAAGTACAAAGTGATAGGGAACTAAGTGGCCGCTATCATGTCTATCAATGATACCGCCGCTGTCTTTTATCAACGCTCATTTAGCCAAAAATTTAGCGGCTTTTGCTGACTTTCTAAGCTCAGCACCGTTTATGGCGTTTGACCGCTTAAGCGGTGCCACCATTTAATAACATTTTTAAGGGTACGTATATGACACCATTCCTCAAAAAAATCCTGCTCACGGGCGCTTTTTCTATGAGTTTGTTAAGTCTTAGTCAAGTGGCGACGGCAGAAGAAAAATTCAGCACTTATGAGCCGCCGATTGCGACCGATAGCGCTGATGGTCATATTCAGGTCCTAGAATTTTTTGCTTATAACTGCCCACATTGTGCACAATCTCAGCCCTTTGTTGATAAATTCCTCAAACAAAAAGACGACAAGGTGGATTTCACCTCCGTTCCTGTGAGCTGGAACGTCAATATGGAGGATATGCAGCGTCTGTATTACACCCTTGTGGTGCTAGATCGCTTAGACCTTCACGACAAGGCCTTTAAAGCCATTCACGAAGAGCACAAAAAACTCTTTAAGCGTGACGACATCATTGACTGGCTGGCTCAACAGGGAGTCGACAAAGCCAAAGCCGAATCTGTATTCGATTCTTTTGGTGTCAGCACCAAAATCAAGCAAGCACGTGAAATCACCGATCGCTACAAAATCGATGCCACACCAACCATTGTGGTCGACGGTAAATATGCCACCTCTCCTGCCATGGCGGGTGGCTATGCGCAAATGCTCGAAGAAGTCCAAGCCTTGGTACAAAAAGCCCAAGACCAATAAGCGTTGGCTGAATATGTCATGCTAGGCGCTGAGGTCGAGAATCAACGATAGCCAGCAACCGCTTTATAGCAATTCTTTACCTGAATTAAAAAAGCCCTCGATACCTGAGGGCTTTTTAAGTGCCTAGCGAATCCAACGATTGACTCACCTACGCGTCACCTACGCGTGGCTTTGTGATCGTCTTTGTCAACTCGCTTCAAAACAATCCGCTAAGCACGCATAAGCGACTGCACTGAAGACTTTAGATAACCCCTGCTTTTTGCAAAGCTTGGCTTAGGTCAGCAATTAAATCATTGACATCTTCTAAGCCAATATGCAGACGTAACACCTGTGTATCGTCTTCTTGCCAATAACTATGTTGTTTAAGAGCGCTAGTCCATACCAGCTGCACTAGGCTCTCATAGCCGCCCCAAGAAAAACCGATACTAAATAAATCTAGCGCATCGACAAATGTGCGCGCTTGCTCATTACTAATCTTGAGTTCCACCGACATCAGACCATTACCTCCCGTCGCATCGCGCTGCCAAAGCGCATGGCGCTTATCGCCAGCATAAGCGGGAAAGTAAATCTGTTTTGTGATACCCAACTGCGCAAAGAAGTCGCAGACCTTGAGGGCGTTTTCAGTATGCTGCTTAAGTCGGATGGCTAAGGTGCGCACACCACGCAAAGCCAGCCAAGCATCATCAGCGCTGATCGAGTAGCCCATGGCATATTGGTTATTCATGATTTGTTGGCTGAGTTCTTTGCCTTTGACCATGACCGCCCCCATCATCAGATCAGAGTGACCACCAATATACTTAGTACCCGCAATAATGGTGATATCGGCGCCCATCTGTAATGGCTTATAAATCCAGCCTGAACCCCAGGTGTTATCCACCACCAAAATCAAATTATGTTTTTTGGCTAATTTTGCTAGAGCGGGCAAGTCTAGCGTTTCCATCAATAACGAGCCCGGCGACTCGGTATAAAGCACCTTAGTTTCGGGTTTAATGGCAGCTTCTAGGGCGGCCAAGTCATTGCCTGGACAAAAATCCACAGTAATGCCCATGCGCGACAATACAATTTCGCTGACCTCTCGAACGGGTCCATACACATTATCAGTCGCGACAAAATGATCACCCTGACTCAATAAAGAAAATAACGTCATGCAAATTGCCCCCACCCCAGAAGAGGCTAAAAAGGCTCTATCGGCACCTTCAAGGGCGCAAAATACTTTTTCAAGTTCATGATGCGTATCCATGCCCATGCGACCGTAGCTGACGACGCGCTGACCTTGCGCTTTGAGGCCATTGGCTTTCTCGAGATCCTTTAGGCTATTGAAGCGAACCGTACTGGTACGCATCGCCGGCAAAGGCACAGGGGCCGACGGGTGGTTTTCATCGAGTGGCGCTGTGCCAAGATGTTGCAAACGAGTGAGTAATTGATATTCTTTTTTCATGCAATCTAATCCTTATTGATTGGGCTAGCCGCTCACTTAGGGCGTCCATTTAGGCGTTTTAAAAACTCAGCTCCCAGTACGAGGCCTTAGAGCGAGGCGTAAGTGCAGTCACCAAGACGCGCAGGGAGCAAGCGACGGTAGCGCTTAGCGGTATGGCTTGTTTAGTCATCGAGTTATGACATAACATACTATAATCTTAATGAATTTTGCTGATTTAGCAATGCTCGCATTCGAGCAAGCATTGTATTGCAGGTTATACATGGCTTTTCCTCTGTTATTGTCTTTTTTTATCTCTTCGTGCCTGATGGCCATGTCTCCTGGTCCCGATAATATTTTCTTGCTGACCCAAGCCGTGCGTCATGGTCGACGTGTAGGTTTTGCCATTATTGCCGGCCTGTGCACCAGTTTATGTGTACATACCAGTATTGTCGCTTTGGGTCTAGCAGGTATCTTGAGGCAGTCACCTATTTTTTATTTGCTGCTATGCTTACTGGGCGCCAGCTATCTGCTGTTCTTAAGTTGGAATGTCTTTAAGGCACCGCCCTTAGTGGTCGATACGCGTGCCACTAAATTGCCTCCAAGTGCGCCCCAAAAAAGCCTGTGGTCGGCCTATCGTCAGGGCTTTTTGATGAATATTAGCAACCCTAAAATTATTTTCTTTTTTATATTTATTACGCAGCCTTTTATACGTCCCGAGCAAGGTCATGTGGCCGTGCAATACATCATCATGGGGGCGTTGATGATCCTCTCAACGATTATCATTTTTGGGCTGATTTGTATAGGGGCCGAGCAGGTGGGCCGTTATATGCAAAAACAACCCCAAGCTCAACGCTGGTTTAATCGCATCTCAGCGTTTATATTGGGGGGCTTGGCTATATATTTAATCATCAGCGCCATCGCGCAAGCATAACGGAACCAAGCCCCTAGGCTTGTGCATAAACCCATGTATAACTTCGAGAATTCTGTGCATAAGTGCTGTGTAGCGATGGGCTTATAGCGCCTTAAACTTATACACACCCTCGGCATCTTGCTGCCTTTGCAATTTACCTGCAAAATACAGCGCATGTAAATGGGCCAAGGCCTCGCCCATAGCAAAGGTCAGTTGATGCAAATCCAACTGCCTTTTAAACATAATCGGCACAATCTCCGCACAACTTCGCGCTTGCTCTTGACAGGCTTGCCATACCTCATCCAAACGCTCTTGGTGATGCTCTTGCTGCTGTTTAACACGCTCTGCAATGCCCTTAAAGGGGCGACCGTGCGACGGTAGGACTAAGGTATGATCCGGTATCTCTAAAAACTGTTTGACGGTTTGCAAATAGAGGGGCAAAGGATTACCTTCTGGATCAGAATCAATCACACTAATATTGGTAGAAATCCTTGGCAAAAGCATATCGCCACTTATCAAAATATCCAAATCTGCACAATATAACGCCATATGCTCGGGCGCGTGGCCATAGCCTTTGATAAGGCGCCATGTATGTTGACCAATCGACAGCTGCTCGCCATCCACTAAGCGATGATAGCTTTTGGGCAAGGGAGCCACTAAGCCTGGGTAATAACGCGCTCTTTCACGGATTTTTTCGAGGGATTCTGGATCACGCAAACCGTGTGCGGCAAAATGTCGTACGGCATTGTTACCGCCCGTCACACCGCCCTCTGGGTCCATTAACATACAGCGCGCCACAAAATAATCCGTCATGCTCATATACAAGGGAGCTTGCCAACGCTCGCAGAGCCAGCCCGCTAAGCCCACATGATCAGGATGCATATGCGTGACAATTACCCGCACTATGGGTAAGCCCTCTAAAACATGATCAAAAATCTCTTGCCATAGGGCTTGTACCGCTGGTTTATTGATGCCACAGTCAATTAAGGTCCAACCGCGTCGGTTTTGGTATTCATCGGCCAGCAACCAGACATTGACATGATCAAGGGCAAAAGGCAAAGGCAGGCGTAACCATTTCAGGCCCTCCGTAATGGTGATGGCGTGACCAGGTTTAGGTAATTGCTCTTGCCAGGGAAAGTGGAGTTTTGCTTCGTTTTTATTCATGCTCAAACCTCATCGTCACAGTCGTTTAAAACTGTCGTATTACTGTCAAGTTTCCTCTATAAAATTAAAACTGAAGCTCTGCAGGTTAAATAGTGGTTTTTACTAGTCAGCTGCCATTCCTCATATGCGCCGAGCAAATATGAAGATAATGAAACTATCTCTGCTAAGTTGGCTCACCACCGTCCGCTGGGGGACCAGCAAACGGTAAGACGCCATCCATCTTTCTGATGACTTAGCCCTTATTACCACTAATCCAGTCATTCATCATAGGAGCCTTTTATGTCAGATCCTGTTGTCGTTGTTGCCGTTGCGCGTACCCCAATGGGCAGTATGATGGGTAGTCTTTCTCCCTTAAGCGCACACGAATTAGGCGCTATTGCCATCAAAGCCGCTGTGGAGCGAGCAGGCATTGCTGCCGAAGATGTACAAGAAGTCATTATGGGTAATGTGCTACAAGCGGGTCAGGGTCAAGCCCCCGCTCGTCAAGCCACGCTCGGTGCGGGTTTACCGACCTCTGTCAGCAGTACCACACTCAACAAAATGTGTGGTTCAGGTATGAAGGCGGCCATGTATGCACATGATTTATTATTGGCCGGTTCTTGTGAGGTCGCCGTCGCAGGCGGGCAGGAGAGCATGACTAACGCCCCTTATCTCCTCAAAAAAGCCCGTGCTGGCTATCGTTACGGTCACGACAAGGTCTATGATCATATGGCTCTTGACGGTCTCGAAGATGCTTACAAGCCAGGTACTGCCATGGGTGTGTATGGTGAGTTATGCGCCGAAAAATACAACTTCACGCGCGAACAACAAGATGAATTTGCCACCGAATCCTTACGTCGTGCCAATCAAGCCATTCAAGACGGTGCCTTTGACTGGGAAATTCAAGCTGTGACCGTCAAAACTCGCAAAGGCGAAGAGCAGGTCACTACCGATGAACTCCCTGGCAAAGCCAAACCCGAAAAAATCCCAAGTCTGCGCCCGGCTTTCAAAAAAGACGGTACTGTTACTGCGGCCAATGCGTCGGCGATCTCCGATGGTGCTGCGGCCTTGGTGTTAATGCGTCAATCTGTCGCCGAGAAAAAGGGTCTCAAACCATTGGCCAAGATTGTTGCCCATGCTCAGCACTCACATGAGCCTGAGTGGTTTACCACGGCACCTGTTTCAGCCCTCAAAAAAGTGCTCGATAAAGCCGGTTGGAACAAGGATGAAGTCGATCTGTACGAGATCAATGAAGCCTTTGCTGTAGTCACGATGGCGGCCACCAAAGAACTGGACTTAGATCCCAAAAAAGTCAATATCCACGGCGGGGCGACGGCGCTGGGTCACCCTATCGGCGCTTCCGGTGCCCGCATTATCGTGACTTTATTGGCCGCTTTGCGTCAGTCCGGTGGCAAAAAAGGTATCGCGAGCTTATGTATTGGCGGTGGTGAGGCCGTCGCCATGGCGTTTGAGATGCTATAGTCGCTATTAAAAAACGGCTTCTGAAGAAGCCGTTTTTTGTGACTGCAACAGAAACCAAAGGCACTAACCTAAAGCACTAATGCATCAAGCTATTGAGCTCGCCTTTATTCAACATACCACGTATCTTCGGACAACATGACTTGTTGATGACCATAGCCCGCAGGCATCATAGGAAAGCAGTTTTGTTGTTTTTGCACGCGCACATCCAATAAATAAGGCCCATCTGACTCTAAGCAGTCAAGCAGTGCATCTTCTAGCTCGAACGGATCGGAGACACGCGCCGCTTGCCAACCAAAGCCCCGTGCGACCGCCACATAATCGGGCATACTCTCGTTATAACTATGACTATAACGACGCTCATGAATCAGCTCCTGCCATTGCCGAACCATGCCCATATGTTCGTTATTACAAAGAATTACCTTAATCGGTGTACGGTGTTGAATAGCCGTTGCCATTTCTTGCATATTCATTAAGAAAGAGGCATCGCCACTAATACACACTACGAGATCCTCTGGATTACCGATTTGCGCGCCAATCGCCGCTGGCATGCCATAGCCCATGGTACCGGCACCGCCTGAAGTTAACCAGCGATTTGGGCGATTAAAGTGCAAATATTGAGCCGCCCACATTTGATGTTGACCCACATCGGTAGAGACAATGGCGTCACGGTCTTCGAGCAAGCGATTGAGCGTACTCAGCAAATCTTGCGGCAAAATCACCTCATCCGAAGCACTGAAGTTCAAGCAATCTTTGGCACGCCATTTGTCTATGCGTTGCCACCAATCTTTTAGTTGTTCAGGCACGCTTTCTTGTTGTTTAACCTCGTTAAATAATTGTTTAAGGGTGAGGTAACAATCCCCCACCAAGGCGACATCGGCACGCACAACTTTGTCGATGGAGGCTGGATCAATGTCTAAGTGTATTTTGACAGCATGAGGGCAGAAATCTGATAGGCGTCCTGTAATACGGTCGTCAAAACGTGCCCCTACACAGACAATCAAATCCGCATGATGCATGGCTAAATTGGCTTCGAGCGTCCCATGCATACCCAACATACCAAGGAATTGTTTTTCATTGGCAGGAAAAGCTCCCAACCCCATCAGCGTTAGGGTACAAGGCGCCCCCGTGTAATGCACTAAATTACTAAAAACCTCGCACGCATCGGCGCCCGAATTAATCAAGCCCCCGCCGCCGTAGAACACTGGTCGGCGCGCATTGGCAATCAGCGCGGCGGCACGCTTAATGGCCGCTTGCATTACCGAGTCTGGTATGCTGGGCGTTTGTGGTTCTATTGAGTGATTGGCACGAACCGCAGGGACTGGAGCAATTTGTAAATCTTTAGGAAAATCTACTAACACCGGACCTGGCCGACCCTCGACCGTGAGATTAATGGCTTTGGAGACCACTGCCACAATATCCTCTGAGCGTTTGATTTGCGAGTTCCATTTGGTGACGGGACGTGAAATACCCACCGCATCGCATTCTTGGAAGGCGGCCGTGCCAATGGCAGTAGTCGCTACCTGACCGCTAATGCACAATACAGGAATCGAATCACAAAACGCATCCAATAAACCCGTGGTAGTATTTGACATCCCGGGCCCTGATGTCACGATGACCACACCCGGCCGTCCAGTAGAGCGCGCATAACCTTCGGCCGCATGCACAGCCGCTTGCTCATGTCTGACCAGGACATGCTTAATCCGCGGTTCGCTATAAAGCGCGTCATACAAAGGCAAGACGGCGCCGCCGGGATAGCCAAAAACAGTATCCACACCGTTTTCGATAAGGGTATCAAGTAGCGCTTGGGCGCCACTGCGTAGATTCTCTGAAGACACCTGATGGGTATCGGCCTGGTTAAGCTGCTGGTCCATATTCGCTCTTTAGTCAATCAATGATTCAGTAAAGCTTATTATAGTAACACTGCCATCAAAATAGTTTATTAGAAGATGGCTTACTGCTATAGTATCTTTTTTATATTTTGTGCCTGTCAGCCGCCGTACTGTCATGAAAAAATCCACCCCTAAGGTTTTACACTACGTTGCCCAATCCACCGTACACGGCAAAGGGGTGTTTGCAGCCTGTGCCATCAAAAAAGGCACCACCATTATGGAATATACAGGCAAGCGCATTAGCCAAAAAAAAGCCGATGCGCTATGGCCAGTGGATCCAGACAATCCTTTCCATACCTTTTATTTCTCATTGAGCAGTGGCAAGATCATCGATGGCGGTCAAAAGGGCAACGATGCCCGGTGGATTAATCATAGCTGTAATCCCAACTGTGAAACCGAAGAAAGCGCTGATGGCAAACGGGTTTATATTCTTGCCAAGAAAAATATCAAAAAAGACCAGGAACTATTTTTTGATTATTGTCTAATAACCGACGAAAAAATCACCGACGAACTCAAACAAAATTACAAATGTTGCTGTGGAAGTGCCAATTGCCGTGGCACTATGTTGCTCTTAGAGCAGGAATAACGGTGTATCTGCGCGGCTGTATGGTTAATTATTAATTTAGAATGATTATTATTTAATAAAATCGCACAGCGTTTACCCTAGTTGAATTTCTATTATAAAATATGGGTTTTAATTTTTACGGTGATAAGAATGGCAGCTTTTTTAGAGGGTAAGGTCCTTACCGTGCATCACTGGACCGATCGCTTGTTTAGTTTTACCACCACGCGTGATCGCTCTTTACGCTTTAGCAGTGGTCATTTCACCATGATTGGCTTACCCGTCAATGGCAAGCCACTCTTGAGAGCGTATAGTATTGCCAGTCCTAATTATGAAGAGCACCTAGAGTTCTTGAGCATTAAGGTGCAAGACGGTCCATTGACCTCGCGCTTGCAACATATTCAACCTGGTGATTCGATTATTATTGGTCGCAAGCCTACAGGTACCTTATTGACAGATTATCTATTACCTGGCAAACGTTTGTATTTGCTTGGCACGGGTACGGGCTTGGCACCGTTTCTTAGTATTGCGCGTGACCCCGAAACCTACGAAAAATTCGACGAAGTCATCTTGATTCATGGTGTGCGTCAGGTCAATGAGCTCTGCTACTACGACTTATTCACTAAAGATCTGCCACAGGATCCTTATTTGGGCGAATATGTCAGCAAACAGCTTAAGTACTACCCAACGGTGACGCGTGAACCCTTTAAGAATCAAGGCCGCATCACTGATTTAATGAATAGCGGCAAGCTCTACCAAGATTTAGGTGTCCCTGCGCTCAACCCAGAAACTGACCGCGTCATGATTTGTGGTAGTCCTGCGATGTTACGCGACCTCAAACAAATCTGCGAAGACAATGGCTTGACCGAGGGCAATACCACCCAACAAGGCGATTTTGTCATTGAACGGGCGTTTGCCGATCAGTAAGCTCAAGCGCTTAGATACCTTTCTTCATCTCCTAAAGGCTGCTTATGGCAGCCTTTAATTTATTGCCGTGAGTCTATGCTAATGAGTGGTGCTGACTAGCCGCTAAGGCTGTGGTGTCTCATTGATCAGCACCAGTTTTTTCTTGCAACGCGTAATACCGACATAAAACTCATTGCGCGACACTTCTGTGCCGTCTGGACGCGCCAAGAAACCGTGCTCATCAGCACCATACAAAAAGACTGTATCAAACTCCCGACCTTTGGCTTGAGCCACCGTCATACACGGCACACCTCCCTTTTTTTTCCAGTGCCGCAAGAGGCTGCCAAAGACCGTCGGCCAATCACTCAAGCGCCAGCCCTGTTGCCCAGCTGCCTGCTGAAATAATTGCCAGGCCATGGTATCGAATCGACTCGGGACACCACCCTGGCTAACCGTAAAGATGCGCCCTTGCTCTACCAGTGAACGCAAGATCTCGACAATAGTGATATGGTCTTGCCGCAAACAAGCCATAAAAACCGCTTTGAATGATTGACTAAAGACCTCCTCGTTTTGACCTAGCGGCGCGCCTTGGCTTTGCATAAATAGGCGCATATAGTGCTGCAAGCGTTTGAGATTGAAATCTTCAAGTAACTCTTGTCTAGCAAGATCGCTTAAATTCACCACATGACTGTTAAAAAAACGTTCTGCGTCAAATTTAAATTGTCGTTCATGGCCCAAGAACTGATGGAATTTCAGGGCATACATCAGATTTAATAAATGCACCACCAAGCAATTATGCAGTGCAAAACTAAACTTTAGCTCGCTCTGCGCTGGCTTATACTGCCACAGTCCAAATACTGCCTGCAGCAACTGTACATAATCTTGGGCCAACAGCGCTGTGCAATGCGGATTGAGCTTGAGCGCCGCCATTGGTTGCAAAGGCAGATACTCAATTTGCGTATCATAAGTCGTACTCGATAGCACCTCACGTTGCGTAATCTGAGCGCACAAAGCACTTAAGCGGGCTCCAAACCGATGACTATGTTTTTGTTGCACGACAACGCCATGAAAATATCGTAAAAACTCTTGAAACACCACATCGGTATTGGTCGCACGCCAGGCAAAAATATTTTGAAAGCGATCACCAACAGCCATCACACTTTTTTTGTGCTGACAAATGCGTTTAATAAATTCCAATTGCAAAGGCGTGATGTCATGAAACTCATCAATAAAGACCCTATCTATATCACTTACGACCGCCGCAATCGTATGACTGTCATACTGCATCACATCATAAACAGCATCCCCGATCAGTCGAAAACCTTCTTCGTAGTTGCGCAGCTTAGTCTGCTGAGCGGCTGACCAATGACGGCTATATTCCGGTCGCCAACGCGCTCGCATGTCTTCATACAAGTAATAGACTTCTTGCACAAAGCGGCTATCGAAATGCAAATTACCCTCACAAATCTCTTGAACCGCAAAGCTATCTTCGGCTTCAAAGGCCAGTGAACTGCGAAAAAACTCTAAATCCCTAAACAACAAGCCCATTTGTGACTCGTTCAGTTGTGGCGCCACAAAATCCATGGCTTCGCCTTGGCCATCAAAAGCAATGGCGCGCGCCGTTAAGTGATCACAGGCGCGTTGCGCAAGCTCCGGTAGTAAATGACGCACAAAATCCGCGGTTTCCATCGGAAAACGATAGTCGTTGAGATTTTGCAAGATGACATTGGCAAATTTATCGACCGTATACACTCGAATCAAGGCATTGAAATCTTGATCTAGCCTTTTTAAATAATTATTCAGTACATCAGCACCGGCCTGACTAAAGGACAGCAGCAAACAGCGATCGCTTTGCGCATAGTAGGCGGTTTGTTTGACAATGACAGTCGATTTACCACTGCCGGCACGCGCATCAATAAAAGCGGCTTCTTGGACTACCTGCTCTGTACTAGGTTCAGAAGCTGAGGAGTGAATAGTAGCGGTCATGATATTTTTATACAGAAGGACGGCAATCGCAGAGCGCTTGCATACTTAAATGACGTCGACTCGTAAATTGTCGAAATTGCGCGGTAATAGGATCCACAAAAGCAATGTGTTTGGCTAATAATTGCAGCGGTTTGCTAAAGTCTTGTTCTTTTTGCTCAGGTAGTAATTGCGGATAATAACTATCATTGCAAAGGGGCAACCCAAGGGCATTCATATGCACGCGCAACTGATGCTTTTTACCACTGAGCGGTTGTAACTGATAAAGGCTATAACGCGGACCGCGCCGCAATAAGGTAATCACCGTTTCGCTATTGGCGGGACCCTGCACCTCACACATCCTAAAGTAATTGGCACTATGGTCAATGCGACTTCGACGTCGCAAGGGCCAGTGCCAATCTGCACCCTGCGGACTGGGCGCCACGGCTTCATAAATTTTTTGAATTCGACCTTGCTGAAATAAGCTTTGGTAGAGACCGCGCGAATCTGCATCAAGACAAAACACCAACACCCCGGCAGTATCCTTATCGAGCCGATGAATCGGACTAATGGCCGGATTATTCAAGGCCTTACGCAAACGGGTAAGCACCGTCTGCTGCAAATATTTACCACCAGGGGTTGTGGCTAAAAAATGCGGTTTATCCACGACCAATAAATGCTCATCCTGGTGCAGAATCTCAATCTCAAAAGGCACCACCGGCTCATTGGGTACCTCACGATAATACCAAATCAAGGTTTCTGGCATGTATGGGCTATGTAAGTTAAGCACCTGCCCTGACTGCGTGACCATTTCGCCTGCTTGTAAACGCTGCTTTATGACCTCAGCCTCCATGTATTGGAAACGCTCTAACAGAAAACTCAATAAATCTGGCCATTCGGCCTTGGGTAGAAACACACAACTAGGATTGACGCCGTCACGCATGGGTAACGGGCTCTGTAACGCTTTACTCATAAATCCTTCGGTCAGTCGCAACACTTAAGTCACGCAGACTGACTAGAATGACTAAAAACAGACTTTATTGTAACGGCATGCCTTGCAATTTTTCTGGCTAGGGATTAAGTTTAAAAGACTTTAGTGCTTTGCTCGACCCCTTACCACCATCCCCCATGAAACCTTCTTTGCGTTTTAGACCTCGCAGCCTCTCGCTTTTTAAGCAGTATTCTACTGAACAATTGGCCCTAAATATTGGCGCAGGCATTACGGTTGCCGTAGTCGCTATTCCTTTGGCGATGGCCTTTGCGATTGCTTCGGGACTCAGTCCGCAAGTGGGCTTAATTACCGCCATTATCGGCGGTTTTTTGGTGGCTTTATTAAGTGGTTCTAATGTACAAATTGGCGGTCCAGCAGGTGCTTTTATTGTCATTGTGTATGGCATCGTCCAAGAGTCTGGCGTCTCAGGACTCATGATCGCGACCTTTCTTTCGGGGATTTTTCTGATCTTGCTGGGTATCTTCAAGCTCGGACACCTCATTCGCTATATACCTCTGGCCGTGATTTTGGGATTTACCAACGGTATTGCTGTCATTATCGCCCTGCAACAACTCAAAGAATTTGCTGGACTAACCATCCATGGTAAAGTGCCCGCAGAATTCTTTAGTATGCTCACAACGCTGTATCAAGCTTTGCCTAGCGCCAATCCCATAGCCATCATGCTGGCGCTGGGGACATTAACCATTCTCATACTCTGGCAACAGCTTAATAAGCATTTACGGCGTGACAAAAACAATCACTCCATCCTTAAGCGCCTGATGACGCTCACGCCTGCATCGATTGTGGCGCTCATCATCGCTACAAGTATTAGTGCTTGCTTAGATCTTGATGTACATACGATTGGTAAGCAATTCGGTGCGATTCCTCAAACCCTACCTGCACCCAGCCTGCCACCATTGCAGGGCACCTCATTGCGCGCGCTCTTGGTACCTGCCGTGACACTTGCACTGTTAGGCGCGATTGAATCCTTACTTTGCGCACGCGTGGCCGATACCCTAATCCACGACCAACACGATTCCAATCAAGAACTGCTGGGCCAAGGGATAACGAATATGATTGTGCCTTTATTTGGTGGCATGCCGACCACGGGCACCATTGCCCGCACCGTTACCAATGTCGAAAATGGTGGCCGCACCCCTGTCGCGGGCATGGTGCACGCGTTCACGCTTTTATTAGTGGTGTTTGTCTTTGCGCCACTGGCACAGTACATACCCCTTGCCGTGTTAGCGGCTATTCTCTTATTTGTTGCCTACAATATGGGACAATGGCGCGCCTTTAAGCAGATGTGGCAACACAGCGTGTCCTATCGCATTATTTTGGTAGGGGTGTTTTTGCTAACGGTCATGGTAGATTTAACCGTGGGCGTGGGCTTTGGGATTTTGTACGCTTGCGCTACCGCCATTTATCAATTTTCTAAGTTATCAGTACCCGAACCTTTTGAGTTAAGACCAGATCTGACCGCGCCCCAAGTCAAAGCTTGGCATCTGACAGGCGCCTTATTTTTTGGTTCTTTCGAATCGCTTGACATTATTCGGCGCGACCTGCCTCAACAATACTTGGTCTTAGACTTTTCTGGGGTTGTGTATGTGGATGCCTCTGGCCTAGAAGTCATGCAGCAGTTATGTGAGCAGTGCCGAGCCCGCCAGTTAACGATTCTAGTGTATGGGTTACGCGCACAACCCCAAGAAAAACTGTGCAAAATGGCATGGCTTAAACAGCATCCTAAGACACTGCAAATCATGCCAAGCCTGCATCAACTCTCGAGCTTCATCGCTTCTAGGGTATAGCCCTCGTCGTCTAAAAGCTCTGCTATTTGGGCTTGCTTAAGGGGTTGCTCACTTTGCACGCGAGCTTGACCAGCTTGCAAAGAGACCTGCACGTCTTGCACACCTGCCAGTCCTTGCAAAGCCTTAGTGACGTGTTTGACGCAGTTCTCACAAGACATACCAGAGATCGTGAGAGTATTTTGTACAGTCATTGTTGATTCCTTGTTGGATTAATCTATTTGGGATTATGGGGGTTAGCGACGCGATTTCCAAGTTGTCCATCGTGTACCCCTCGTAAGACAGCCTGACCATTTAAGTCAGATACTCCTCTTAGGCCTACCGAGTAAATTTCAAAGCCTAGGCTCATAAAGTGTCCACTGTAATCATAATAATCATGATGGTGACCATGAAAAAGCTTTTTTACAGCCATTTGTTGAGCTAAACGATCTAGCGCCGCAAAACCATAGAGATTACTCGAGGGGGCTTCGTGAGTGACCAAAATATCGGCTTGTTGCTGGCGTAAATTCATATAATCTTCGGGAAAAATCGAGCTGCGATGGCGTAAGCTAATCCCATCGCGCCAACGCGCACGGTGGCTTAAGGATTCGTAGAATTCTTGGCGACTGAAAAATTGCCAACCCATATCATGAGGGTGCCAAATCTTCCCCCTAAAGACACCCCCAAGACCTGCAACCCTAAGACCCGCAATGTCTACCACTCGACCATTAAGATTGTAGTCTGCTAGTAAGGAACCATAGACATTGTCATAAATCGCTTCGGAATCGGTATCATGATTACCGGGTATCCACCAAACTTGCGTTAGCTGCATAATTTCTTGGATTAATGCATTAATCGGCTGTTCCGCTTGGATATCGCCAAGCAGGATGATGGCCTGCGGTCGGTATCGTTGAACCACGGGCAAGACATGGTCAAACGTGCCGTGCATATCTCCAAAAAATAAAATTCGATGCTCTGGTTCCATAACGACAAGAATATACAACCATAGTTAACGATCAAAAAAACTGACAGCAGTGGCTAAGTGAATAAAAACAATAACTATTAACGTAGTGTAGCAGACCCTAGCGTATTTAGTAAAAAGGCCTCACCTAGGTTAATACCCTATAGCGTTATCGCGCTAGCGCTGGCATTATGATCCTGTTGTATTAACCAAAAGATTCATTCCTTTCATTGACACACTATGAACCAGCCAAGCCTTCACCCTAAAATTTCCCAATGGCGTCTTATCCTAACCGCCACGATCTGCGGCCTCAGTCTCGCTTGCAGTCCAGTCGCCTTAGCCCAAAGCACTACAGCGCCAAACCAAGCCGGCACAGCCGCCATCAGCACTCAACCATCTCCTAAGCCCAATTACGATTACGACCTCAATGTTTTTCATCCAGTCATTGCGCAAAATGGCATGGTGGCTTCTGAGCAGGCTTTAGCCTCCAAAATCGGCTTACAAATTCTCCAAAAAGGCGGCAACGCCGTCGACGCAGCAGTCGCCGTGGGCTTCGCTTTAGCAGTTGCCCTACCCAACGCGGGTAATATCGGTGGCGGTGGTTTCATGCTCGTACATGACGCCCAAAGTCACAAAAACATTGCCCTCGACTTCCGTGAGACCGCACCTGCAGCGGCGACCGAAACCATGTACCAAGACCAAAATGGCAACATTATCCCCGGTAAATCGTGGTTTACGCATACGGCCGTCGGTGTACCGGGCACGGTCAAAGGCTTAGAACATGCCCTCAAAAAATGGGGCACCATGAAATTAGCAGATGTCATGCAACCGGCGATCGAACTGGCCGAAAAAGGGTTTAGAGTCTCAGCCACACTGGCCGATGCCCTCGCTAATTCCACAGATCACCTCGGCAAATGGGACAACACTAAAGCCATTTTCTACAAAAACGGTGAACCCCTAAAAATGGGCGACAAGCTGGTCATGACGCAACTGGCCAAAAGCCTCAAACTGATCGCCAAAAACGGCAGCGACGCCTTTTATAAAGGCCCTATTGCCAAGGCTATTGTCGACGAAATGGCCAAGCACGAGGGCTTAATCACGCAAGAAGACTTGGCCAACTACAAAGTCGTCGAACGCCAACCGGTCTCTGCAGAGTATCGGGGCTACCAAGTCGTTACCATGCCGCCTCCTAGCTCAGGCGGTATTCATATTATTCAGATGCTCAATGTACTGAGCCACTTCCCGCTTAGTGACTATGGTCCCAACAGTGCCAAGACTATCCGTCTCATGGCAGAAACCATGAAATACGCTTACGCTGATAGGTCCGAGTATTTGGGTGATCCTGACTTTATTAAAATCCCCCAAAAACAATTGACCAGCACGGCCTATGCGGATCATCTGGCCAAGATCGTAGGCAAGGATGAAGTCGTACCAGCCAAGCAAATCAAAGCCGGTGATCTCGCTCCTTACGAAAGCGATCAAACCACGCATTATTCAGTGGTCGATAAGCAAGGCAATGCCGTCGCTGTGACGTATACGCTTAACCTAAATTTTGGCAGTGGAATTGTGGCGGGCGATACCGGCATCTTACTCAACAACGAAATGGATGACTTCTCTGCTAAACCCGGAGAACCCAATGCCTTTGGCCTGATTGGTGGCAAAGCCAACGCCATTGAGGGTCACAAGCGCCCGCTATCTTCCATGACCCCTACCATTGTCCTCAAAGACAATAAAACATGGATGGTCACCGGTAGTCCAGGTGGTGCACGCATTATTACCACTGTCTTACAAACCTTGGTTAATGGCATTGACTTTAAGATGAATCCGGCGGCTAATGCCGCTACGCCTCGTTTCCATCACCAATGGACGCCAGATGAATTACGGCTTGAACAAGGCTTTAGCCCAGACACCGTCAGCTTATTACAAAAAATGGGCTACAAGACGGTCGTCAAACCAAGCATGGGTCGTACCCAAACCATCCAAGTCGGTAACGGCTATATCTATGGTTATTCTGATCCGCGCAACCCCGATGGTTCAACCTTGGGTTACTAGTGCGTAGAACCTGACGTTTACTTTTTAACAACACCAATGATGCTAACACCTGCCCCCCATTCCGCCTTAATTCTGGTCGATGTCCAACCTGACTTTATGCCTGGGGGGCCTCTAGCCTGCTATGAGGGGCAGCGCATCACGGGGCCCATACAGGCACTCCTGGAGAGCACCCCATTTGATCACTATGTTGCCACCCAAGATTGGCATCCGCAGAATCACATCTCCTTTGTCACTCAACACCCTGGGCAAAAGCCGTTTGCTAGCATAATGCTCTATCAACAGCCACAAACGCTTTGGCCAGAGCATTGCGTCGTTGGCACACAGGGGGCGCAACTACATCCTGATATTGACTGGCATCGCATGGATCTTATTTTGCGCAAGGGTAATCATCCAGAGGTGGATTCCTACAGTGCTTTTCAAGAAAATCATGGCCCCGATGGGCAGCGGCCATCAACTGGGCTAGGGGCTTGGTTGCGCGATCGGGGCGTCCGTCATGTCTATGTCGCCGGCCTGGCGCGTGACGTCTGTGTCTTATGGACCGCGCTCGATGCTAAACGCTTAGGGTTTAGGGTGCACTTCTTGTGGGATTTGACGGCACCGGTCACGCCAGATACAGATGCTCAAACCGCCGCCACGCTGACGCAACACGGTATAGAGATCATCCGCTCAGAGAGCGACTCGCACCTATGACTTTCGAAAATAAGCCCCAGCAGGCCTAAAGCTGAGGTTGATTCGTTTTACGGGGTATTAGTAAGCCGCTATCGAAAACCTTAACGACAGCCAAGGCACTACAGATCAGGTTATCAGCGAGCGTATGCATGAGTCTTTCAGCGACTAGGTACAGGGTCTCGGTCTACGGCAATGCGACGTTAAGCGGCTAGTAAATCGCCATTGTGCACTTTTTTGAGGTGTCTAGAGGCGTAGGCCTGAGTAGAGAGTAAATCAAGCGCTTGTAAAATCTGCAATAGGCTCTCAAGCTGCTGAGCGATCATTGCCATCGCCGCATGAATATCGGTAATTTCGTAGGAGATGAGCGCTTGACGCAATGTTTGATAGAGCTTGGAATGCCGAGCTTGTATGGCTGAGCCATGCAGCAATGACTGTAGTTGCTGTGGATTAGCGCGTAGTAGTTGAACTTGGGCGTTGAGATGAGCAGTGCAATGCTTATTGAGAGCTAATTGAATATAGCAATCGCCTTGGTGACGACAAAAAGCAAGCTGTAAAGGTAAAGATTGAATCGAAAAACAGTTAGCAATAGTCATTAAGACTCCAGTTTAGCAAGTTACGGACTGCAATTAGGATAAATCGTCCAGTATATTTAGCACTTATTTGTACTCCCCAGTACCCCTTGTATAGCCAGCGTGTAAAACGCCACACAAAAAATAAGTGCCTAAACTTGATTATACACACATTGATCTAAATGAAAAGGGGCACTCAAAGTACCCCCTTAGCAGTGATCCGCAGTGGCGTCAAATGGGCTTGACGCCAGGCTCTATCCGCGGTGCCTAGATCGATAATACTGCCTACCGTAGTACACCACGGTGAGCACCAGCAAATAAGGCACTCCGAACACCAACGTCGCATGAAAATCCTCGGCAAACCAGGTTGATACAATAATCGCCCCAACAATGATCATACCTAGCACGGTACCCACTGGATAGCCCTGAATCTTGTATTTTAGGACGATTTGTTGCCGCGCCATAGCCCTTCTAAAAAAGATATGGGTCACAAAAATCATAAACCACGTAAAGAGTAAACCAAACATGGTGAGGGCGATCATAATGGGAAAAGCGGTATCCGGACTGAGGCGAGACACAATCACGGCTACGGCAATACCAATCACTGACAGTAGTAAGGAATTAACCGGGACCCCAGTGACGCTGACCTTGCCGAGGCTTTTGGGCGCATCCCCCGAACGCGATAAACTAAACAACATACGACTAGCAATATAAAGCATGCCGTTCATGGCCGATAATGAGGCCACTATCACCACCACATTCAAAATACTGTCGGCAAAAGGCAGATGAATATCATTCATCACCATCACAAAAGGGCTAGGTGCATCTTTTTCTATGAGGCGCTGCCACGGCACCATCATGATAATTAAGCTTAGGGTCAACAAATAAAATACTAATAAACGCACCATGGTGGATTTAAAGGCCTTGCGAATTGATTTTTCGGGCGCCGTCGCTTCGCCGGCAGCCACGGCAATGAACTCTAATCCAAAATAACTAAAAACCGCCACTACAGCCCCAAACCAGGTTCCCTTAAACCCTTGTGGGAAAAAACCGCCATTCGCCCATAAATGCTCTTTGATCTGTTGTGTATCTTGGCTCAAAAATAAATAGCCGGCACCGACAATTAAAAACGCCACAATGACAAAGACCTTGAGCATGGAAAATACCCATTCCATGGAGCCAAAGGCCTTGACACTGGTCAGATTGGCACCGATCAATACCGCCGAAAAGAGTATTTGCCATATCACCGGCTCGACCGTCGGAAACCAGAACTTCATGTATTCACCAATTGCTATGACTTCTGAGCCTACGGCCATAATAATGCCCGAGACATAGCAATAGCGCAGGATAAATCCCATAGCGGGCCCCATATAATGCTCGGCATAGGCACCAAAAGAACCCGAGGTATGATGCTGAACTGTCATTTCAACCAGACAGCCCATTAGACAAAGCGCCGCTAAACCACTAATTACATAACTTAAAATCACGCTCGGACCGGCAAAACTAATCGCTAATTTACTGCCCAAAAACAGACCCGTGCCAATGGCACCACCAATGGCGATCATAGACATCTGGCCCTCGGACAAGGCATTGCGTAAACCAGATTCACGCGCTTTAATGTTATCGAAACTCTTCATAGGGTTAGCTGAATGAATAGAAAAAAGAACAAATGGCTTGCCATGTAACAAACTGTACAGACTTAATGAATTTTGCCACAATTATGGATAGGGATTCAAAACATGACGCTCACTAGGGTAAATGCGGGTGGCTGAACCATTAAAAACCGCCTACTTTCTTGCGTAAATTCTCGTGCACGCCACTAAAAAACCGCTTTATGCATGACACATAAAGCGGTTTATGGACTCCTACGTCAAGAAGCAAAAGCGCATCTTAGATATCGATATTATGTGCTAAGAGTGCATTTCGCTCAATAAAGGCACGGCGTGGCTCCACCTGATCACCCATTAAGGTACTAAAGATTTCATCGGCAATCATGGCGTCTTTGATTTCGACTTGTAGTAGGCGACGCGTGTCCGGATTCATGGTGGTCTCCCACAATTGCTCAGGATTCATCTCACCAAGACCTTTGTAACGCTGTTTAGAGACTACTCTCTCGGCTTCAGCATATAACCATTGCACCACTTCACGGAAGTCTCCGACTCCTTGGCTGCGCTCTTTTTCACCTAGACCACGGCTAATTTTGGCACCCGTGCCAATGAGACCACGGAAGGTTTGCGCGGCTTCTTGTAGAATCTTGTAATCCTTACTCTGCGTAAATTCAGGCGAGAAAACAGTGACACGAATATTGCCATGATGATGGCGATTCAGCAATAAACGGCAACGATTCAACTCGGCATCATACTCCACTTCAGCCTCATAAGTCTCTGGGTTCGGCAATTCTTGAAGACGCTTAAGCAGGTGATCAGCGCTCGCTTGCGCTGCCGCTTCTGAACTCAAATCAATCTCCACCCCTTCGGCAATCATAGAGAGCGCCTGGCTATCCATGATTTTGGACAGGCGATTAATGACTCGATGCGCCTCATTATAGACAGTAAATAAGGCTTGCAGCTGTTCACCTTCAAGCCGTGGCCCTTCAGTAGAGGTAATGAGTACAGCATCTTTGAGGGCGACATATTGCATAAACTGATGCTCTTCAATCTCATCTTTGAGATAACGCTCCTCACGACCAAATTTAATGCGATAAAGCGGAGGTTGTGCAATATAGACATAGCCACGTCTGACCAATTCTGGCATCTGACGATAGAGTAGGGTCAACAGCAAGGTACGAATATGGGCACCGTCAACGTCCGCATCGGTCATAATAATAATGCGATGATAACGCAGCTTATCGACATCAAAATCCGGTCCAATACTGGTACCTAACGCCGTAATTAAGGTCGTAATCTGTTCGCTGGAGATGAGTTTATCGAAGCGTGCTTTTTCGACATTAAGGACCTTACCACGCAATGGCAAAATCGCTTGGAATTTACGATCTCGCCCCTGTTTGGCCGAACCGCCCGCTGAATCACCCTCCACAATATAGATTTCTGATTTTGCTGGGTCTTTTTCTTGACAATCCGCCAGTTTACCCGGTAATCCAGCACCCTCTAAGACGCCTTTACGACGTGTCACTTCACGCGCACGACGCGCGGCTTCACGCGCGGTGGCGGCTTGGATGATTTTGCCGCAAATCAAGCGAGCATCGGCAGGATTTTCTAGTAACCACGTCTCAAGACTACTGCTGACGACTTCTTCGACCGCGGGTCGAACCTCAGAGGACACGAGTTTGTCTTTAGTTTGGCTACTAAATTTTGGTTCTGGCACTTTGACAGAAAGTACACAAACCAAGCCTTCTCGCATATCATCGCCCATGGTTTCGACTTTGGCTTTTTTGCCCAAATCGCTCTCGGCAATGTATTTGTTAATGACGCGCGTCATGGCTGCTCGTAAACCGGTGAGATGTGTACCACCATCCCGTTGCGGGATATTGTTCGTAAAGCAAAGCACCTGCTCAGAATAACTGTCATTCCACTGCATAGCGACATCAACCGTGACGTCGACGCCCCCCGCTGAGGATTGATTACTTACCAAAAAGATGTTGGGATTAATCGGCGTTTTAGTTTGATTAACGTATTCAACAAAGCCTTTCACCCCACCAGCATAGGCAAAGTTCTCTTCGCGATTGTTGATCTCGTCGACCAGAAGGATTTTGACCCCGTTATTGAGAAATGACAGCTCACGTAAGCGCTTGGAGAGAATCTCATATTGGTATTCGACTTTGCCAAAGATCTCGACGTCTGCCATGTAGTGCACTTTGGTACCGTGCTTTTGGGTTTGGCCCACGACTTTGAGCGGCTCGACGCGCTCACCTTGACGAAACTCCATTTGGTGCACTTCATTGTGACGCCAAATCGTCAGACGCAACCATTCAGATAAAGCATTCACACAAGACACCCCTACACCGTGTAGGCCGCCAGAGACTTTGTAGGAGTTCTGGTCGAATTTACCCCCCGCATGTAGTTCAGTCATAACGATTTCGGCAGCACTACGATGCATTTCGTCATCTTGGTGAATATCGGTCGGAATACCGCGACCGTTATCGCTGACAGAAATAGAGTTATCGGCATGAATAGTGACGATGATTTCGTCGCAATAACCGGCTAGGGCCTCATCGATGGCATTATCCACCACCTCAAACACCATGTGGTGTAAACCAGTGCCATCGGAGGTATCACCAATATACATACCAGGGCGTTTACGGACAGCTTCAAGGCCCTTAAGCACCTTGATACTACCTGCCCCATAGTCTTTTTCGCTTTGTTCTTGATTGTAATCTTCGATCATCTTGCTTTTCTTTTAGGTATTGCTTATAAAGCACTGCAGCACTCACAGTGCCCACCATGCCAAGGGCATGGTTTAGATGCGCAATGGCATCACCACATATTTAAAGTTTTCGGCATCTGGGATGGTGACTAAGACGGAAGAGCTACTGCTATTAGGTTTCACAGAAAATACAATCTCTTCACTGCGAGCGCTGGCTACCACGTCTAGTAAGTAATTCGCATTAAAGCCAACTTCCAGCTCTTGAGCGTCTGGATTATTGACTTCCATCTCGATCTTCGCTTCTTCTTGCTCTTGGTTTTGCGCAAAAATACGAAGTAAATTATCTTCAAATTTTAGTTTGATACCATGCATGCGATCATCGGCGACTAGAATTGATGCACGTTGCAAGCAGCGTTGCAATTGTTCTCGCTTAATGTGGATTTGCGTTTGATAATCTTGGGGAATGACACGACGGAAATCTGGGAAGCGGCCTTCAATGAGTTTAGAGAAAAACTCAATATTGCCAAATTCAAAACGTACATTACGTTCACCAACGCTGATTTTTACGGGCTCATCAGAGTCATCTAATAAACGCTGCATTTCGACCACTGTTTTGCTCGGAAGAATAATTTGTTTTTCTTCGGTGAGCTGTAAATCTTGGTCCAAACTAAGCGCCATATGTGCCAAACGATGACCGTCAGTCGCCACGGTACGCACCGTATTACCCGGTTCCATCACGACCAAAATACCATTGAGATAATAACGAATGTCTTGCTTAGCCATGGCAAAAGACACCATGCTAAACAAGCGTAACAGCTCTTTTTGGGGAAGGGTAAATTCTGTAATCCATTCTTTGGGTTTATCCATGCGCGGGAATTGCTCGGCATCGATAGTTAACAAAGAAAAACGAGAGCCAGTGCTCTTGACGATTAGGCGCTCGGCATCGCTACTGTGTTTTTGAGGCTCAAGCAATAGCTCCGTCTCTGCTGCTGAAGGCAAGGACTTAAGCACATCAAACATACGTTTAGCTTGAACAGTAAAGCTTGCATTGCTATCGGGACTACCCAAATCCACAAAGGTGGTGATTTCTACATCTAAGTCAGTGGCCAAAAACTCAACCCGTGAACCGACTTTATTAATAAGAATATTCATCAAAATCGGCATGGTACTGCGTTTTTCAACGATACCAATCACCGTTGAGAGTGGCTTAATGAGTGCCTCACTACTGGCTTGTAATAATTGCATAGTTTCCTTTACCCCTTTAAGGATTGTTCAAGAACATGAATTTGGTGGTTTAATTCTTCGTCCACCAAACGCTCCTTGCTGATTTTTTTGGCGGCATGAATAACAGTCGTGTGATTTTTGCCCCCAAATTGCTCGGCAATGGTCGGTAAACTCTTGCGAGTTAACTCCTTGCATAAATACATAGCAATTTGCCGAGGCATCACGATCTGTTTGTGTCTGCGGGTCGAGGTTAAATCAGAAACCCGCACCTTAAAATACTCCGCGACTGTTTTTTGGATACCATCAATGGTGATCAGACCCACATTGGAGCTGAGTAAGTCTTTAAGGGCCTCGCGACAAATTTCTACCTTCAGTTCCTTCTCATTGCGAAAGCCCGCGTATGCCACTACCTTGGTCAAGGCGCCCTCAAGCTCTCGCACATTACTGCGCACATTTTTAGCAATAAAGAACGCAGAGTCCTCTGGGAGCACAAAGCCCGGGCGATTCTTCATTTTCTTTTGCAGAATGGCGACGCGCATTTCTAACTCTGGCGGCTCTAACGCTACGGACAAGCCCATGGCAAAACGTGTGACCAGACGCGGCTCCATATCCTTGAGTTTATGCGGGAAGGTATCTGAGGTAATAACAATCTGCTTATTGTTTGACACCATAGTCTCAAACAAATAGAAGAACTGCTCTTGGGTTCGATCTTTTTTGGCAAGAAACTGGATATCATCAATTAACAATAAATCAATACCCAAATATTTTTTTTGCCATTCATCAATCTTATTGAGACTATAAGCACTCACCATATCACGCCAGTAGTCATTAGCGTGAATATAACGCACCTTAAGGTTTGGACGCGTGGCCACCACATAATTGCCAATCGCTTGCATAATGTGCGTCTTACCCAGGCCTGTACTGCCATAAATATAAAAAGGATTGTAACTATGACCACTAGCCGATTCGCTAGGATTATCGGCAATCCGTCTGGCAGCAGCCGCCACGAGTTCATTACCTTTACCGACGACGAGATTATCGAATGTTTGCGAGGTATTTAGAGAAGCCGCTTTGCCTTGTTTTTCGTGTAAATTCTTGAAAACGGCGTCCACCTCTTGAGCAAATTCTGTTTTGGGAGATGAGACCGCCGGCTCGCTCGTATCGCTCGTAACACGAGCTTGCGGTAAGGGTGAGTCGGCACTGGCAATCACATTGGCGACAAGACCTGACGCCGAAGCCGCAGGCGCCTTGGTCTTGGGGCGTGAAGCTGCCTGGCTAGAGGTCGCCTTAAGACCGTTGCTTTTGCGCTTAGGAAGAATGATTTCTACCTTGAGATTGTCTTGCTGGAACCATTGACGCGCTTGTTCTTGAATAGCGGGTTTGAATCTTTCTGCGACTTGACGCTTCATGGGATTTTCGGCCACTAATTGTAAGACCCCAGAGACCTCATCGAATTCGAGCGGGCGAAGGGGAGCGATCCAAATATCAATGGTGTCGGTTGAGAGATGCTGCGCTAAATTTTGTACGCAGGATTGCCAAAATTTATCCATAATGCCACTGTAAATATTAAGAAACAATTATACCTATTGCCATTGGACTTATCCACAGGCTACCTAGTTTTGCACAAGAATGTTTTTTATGAACAGGCGTGCTTTTTTTACCACTATTTACACAGTTTTCCCTGATTTTTGTTTATAAACGCTTGTATTTACTTGACTTTATAGGGTTTAATTGGTGTAATGATAGGCTTTACTTATTCTTTTAAAAGCTTCTTAACACTAGTGAAGAGCTAATAAGAACTAATAAAAGAATTAGATAGGAATTAAATAGAATTGGCTGAAAATTGACTAAAAAATTAGCTGATCTAGTGATATAGGCTCTAAAGTAGGCATTAAAATAGGCTATAAAACAGAGCTCTATTTTGACTTATTTTAGCTCTACATTAATTTTAGTGGATTTTATTTTGTTGATTTATTTTTGGCCAAGATCAACTATTGCATCATCGATGTTAATAGAGGTAAATGCTAATAGGGTAGAAGCCAATAGGGCCAGAGAGTTACAGAGTCAGAAATAGTCAGGGACTGATGACTAAAATAAAGTGGCTTTAAACAGCTTAGTCTTAATTTTGCCAAACCTATTGATTGTTAAATTCTGATTTTTAATCTCTAGATTTCTATATATTCTTTAGTATGCCTTAAGCTATTGGCTCAGGCGCTACATATGGATACGTAGTTACGGCAATACAGACCGCAATTTCGACCATAAGTGGCTCTTTTAATAAGCCCAGCTCTGCCTCAAAAGAATATTTATTTTTCACAAGTTTATTTGTAAAACATAGTGTTAGGTGCTTTTAGCCCTTTTACTGTGTTATTTTTTACCATTGCAAGTATAGTTAGGACATATTATGAAACGTACCTTCCAACCTTCAGTTACTCGTCGTAAACGCACTCATGGTTTTCGTGTCCGCATGAAAACTCGTGGTGGTCGTGCAGTGATCAATGCACGCCGTGCTAAAGGTCGCAAACGCTTAGCCGTCTAATTGCTGTTTGCAAGGGCACTAGGCATTTAAGACGACAACACACCGTTGATGAGTCTCAAGTGCGACTGTTGCATGTAGTGTGAACGATGCGAGTTTGCCGAAATCGGCTCGAATCAGACGCCCTACTGAGTTTTCAAAGGCCTTACAAAGCCAGCGAAAAACTCGGGGGGCGTTTTTCACTTTGATCTATCAAGCGCAACCTTTTTTGAGTACGGTTCATCTGCAAACGCAGCCCCTACCCAAATCTACTGCCTCGTCTACCGTTCAAATCACCTCAATAAGCCCGCGCATTGGGTTTATTATCGCCAAACGCTATACTCGCACTGCGGCCGCCCGTAACGCCCTTAAGCGTGTGGGTCGCGAAGCCTTTCGACACTACCAAGCAGATTTACCACCGGGTGATTATGTGCTACGACTGCACGCCCCCATTACCGCAATGCAAAACCAAGACGCTAAGCCGTCGCGACCAGCCCAAATAACTCGTCCCTCCTTACGTCAACTCAAACAACGCGCTCGTCAGGATATTGATGCACTATTTGCTAAAGCTTGTCGTTACTCATGAGCTACTCAGCTCCTTGATGCTGGCCAACGTTCAGAAGCGGCGAGGTTGATCTTGAAAACCGTACTCATCGCCTTGATCAGGTTTTATCAATATTTTTTGAGTCCTTGGGTGGGTAATGCTTGTCGCTTTCATCCTAGCTGCTCTAATTACACGCTCCAAGCCATTCAACTCCATGGTGCCATCAAAGGGACCTGGCTAGGAATCAAAAGGATTTGTCGCTGTCATCCATGGGCACAGGGAGGCTATGACCCCGTGCCCCAAAAAAAACAGCAAGACAAATCTTAAATTAGGCATACAAATATAGCGCTGGGTTAAACTTACGCTTTATTTGTAAAAATCCGTAATTGTTTACGAAAAGTCAGACTAATGAATATTAAACGTACCGTTCTTTGGATAGTTATTACCTTTTCGCTGTTTATGGTGTGGAATAATTGGCAACTCTATACCAATCCTCCCATTCAAGCGGACCAATCACAAGCACAGCAGGACCAAAATCAGGCGCATCCAGACGATGACAAAGACCACTCTGTTCCTGCTTCTGCTAAGTCTAACGACAGCTCACAGCAGCTAGCCGCCACAGATACTGCGCCGACTCAGGGTGCGGAATCCGAAAAAATTCTCGTCAAAAATAATGTGATGGAATTGACCTTTGATACCAAAGGTGCCCAAATTATTCACGCCGATATTATCGATATTCGTGATAATAAATCAGAGGCCAAACGCTTTACGCTTTTGGATAATGGTGAGCAAATCTATACAGTGCAAAGTGGTTTAATTGGTGCTAGCAAACAGCAAGGCCAATTCCCTAATCACACCACACCGTTTAAACTCGTCTCCCAACAAACTGAGCTTAACGGTGACGGTACGCTACCGGTGGTCTTTGAAGCCGAAGCAGGCGGTCTAAAGGTCACTCGGACTTATACCTTGCATCAAAATAATTACAAGGTGGATGTCAACGATAAGGTCGAAAACATCTCAGACCAAGCGCAAGATCCTTCGGTGTATTACCAAATCACACGTGACGATACTGAGCCTCCAGGCACTGTTAAGTTCTACAGCACCTTCCATGGCTTTGCTATGTATTCTGAGGCCAATAAATTCCAAAAAGTGGCGCTCTCTGATGTCGACAAAAACGACATGAATTACACCAAGCAAATCCATGACGGTTGGATTAGTTTTATTCAACACTTCTTTGTGACAGCTTGGCTACCTGAGCCAGGCCAAGAGCACGACGTCACGATCCGTAAACTCAAAGGCAACAAAAATCTCTATGCCATCAGTGCTGTGCACAATATGGGTGAGATCGAGCCCGGTAGTAGCCAAGAAGCTAACTCTACGCTTTGGGTCGGTCCCGAAGACCAAGGTCTTTTACACCAGGTCAATAAAACCCTACCCTTGGTGGTGGACTACGGTTGGATTACCATCATCGCTAAACCGATGTTTGCCGTCATGACCTGGCTTCATTCCTTTATTGGTAACTGGGGCTGGACGATTGTGGCTCTCACCGTACTTCTCAAACTCTTGCTTTTCCCATTGTCTGCCAAGGGTTATAAATCCATGGCCAAAATGAAAAACTTGCAACCTCGTATGCAAGCACTCAAAGAGAAATACGGTGATGATCGTCAAGCGCTTAACCAAGCCATGATGCAAATGTATCGTACCGAGAAGATCAACCCATTAGGGGGTTGCTTCCCAATGTTGATTCAAATCCCTATTTTCTTGACCTTGTATCGCGTTATTTTGGCCAGTGTCGAGTTACGCGGTGCCCCATGGATTGGTTGGATTCATGACCTCTCTGTCATGGACCCATATTACATCCTGCCTGTGATTATGGTTGGTACCATGTTCTTACAGTTCCAACTCAACCCTAAACCAGCCGATCCGACCCAGGCCAAAATCATGATGTTTATGCCCTTGGTCTTTGGCGTCATGATGTTTGCCTTCCCAGCAGGTTTAGTGTTGTACTGGATTGTAAATAACATCCTATCCATTATCCAACAGCAATTTATTACTCGACGCCTTAACCAAGCCTCGAATCAAGAAATTATCAAGCATAAATAAGCTTGATTAATCGCCAAGCCCTAGCATTTTGCTAGGGCTTTTTTGTTAACATTTTCTAACAAATTTACCTAAAAACCTTATAAAAAGTAGGTATTAAGACTTGATTTAACTAATAATAATTGCTATTTGCATTTATATTTTTTAAAATGGAGCTTAGCAATTATCTGATGATCTATAAGTTTTATTCAGATTTTTTTATGTCAACTCAGAGGTTATCTATGAAAACTTTCAAAAAAACCCTTTTAGCCCTTTCTCTTTTAGGTTTAGGTGCCACCGCCATGGCCGCCGAAACACCTATCGGTGAACCAGTCAAAAACGAAGATGCTGGCCTAGAAATCGCCGCTGTATACTTACAACCTATCGAGATGGAAATCGGTGACCAATGGGTCAAAAAAGGTCACAAAATGTTGAGCGCCAAAGAAGCTGACGTTCACGTTGAAGCCGACATCCACGCCTTAGCTAAAAACAAAAACGGTTTTGCTGAAGACGAATGGGTTCCTTACTTGACCGTTAACTACGAACTCAAGAAAAAAGACAGCGACTGGTCTAAAAAAGGTACTTTCATGGCCATGGTAGCTGATGACGGTCCTCACTACGGCGAAAACGTCAAACTTGACGGTCCTGGTAAATACAACCTCAAATATGAAATTCTTCCACCATCAGCTAACCAAGACATCGTCTTCGGTCGCCACACTGACAAAGAAACTGGTGTCGATGAATGGTTCAAACCAGTTGAAGTTTCTTGGGACTTTAACTATGCCGGTACAGGCAAAAAAGGCGGTTACTAATAAGCCTTTGGATTTTGTAGTGCTTGTCGCGTCTAGCGTACAAGACGTGTTCGAAATGCATGACTACAAAGCCTTTTTATAAATGCAATTGGGAAAGCCTGTACGGTTTTCCCAATTTTTTTGTTAGGTAACACACCATGAAAAGATTTTTGTTACTTTGCCTGACCGTCTTGTCAGGTTTATTAAGCGTTAATACAGCAAACGCTGAATCCAAAACCATTGATATTGATATGAAGGATGGTGTTATCACACCGCTAGAAATCAGGGTACCGGCCAACACGATGATTCGCCTCAATATTACCAATTCAGGTACTAAACCTGCCGAATTCGAAAGTACCGAACTCTACAAAGAAAAGGTTCTGGCTCCAGGTGTTAACCGCGTCATGGTCATCAAAAAATTATCTCCCGGCGAATACAAGTTTTTTGATGATTTCAGCCCCGGCTCAAAACATGCCACCATTATTGCCGAATAACTTTTTGTGAGACTGTGATTTATGGATTCTTCCGTTTTATTTATTGTTTGGCGCGAATCTATCGAAGCCTTACTTGTGATTGGTATTTTGTACAGTTGGCTCAATCGTCACCCTGATGGCGCAAGAGGCAAAAAATACCTAGGTTTAGGGGTTATCGGCGGTATTTTACTAGCCGTCATGCTGGCATTGAGCTTATATGGCACGAGTTACTTACTGAGTCCAGAGGCTAATGACATCTTTATTGCTGTTTTAACTATTTTTGCATCCATACTTATCGTACAAATGGTGCTTTGGATGAGTAAAAATAGTAAAATGCTAAAAAAGAACCTAGAAAATGACTTAAACAGGAGCTACGAAAAATCAAGTTGGTTAGGCGTGGCTATTATTGCAGCCATTGCTATCGCTCGAGAAGGTAGTGAGATTGTGATTTTCTTATCTGCAGAAATCGCAGCATTAACCTCTGATACCACACCGCAATTTATTCTTACCATTGCCGTCGGTATTGTCTTAGCTTTACTCTCATTTCTTTTATTACAAGTATTTAATCATTTTATTGCCTGGAAATTTTTCTTCAAAATCACCGCAATTTTATTGTTATTCCTAGGTTCTTCTTTGTTCCTCCAAGGGGTACTATCACTTGCTGATATTTCCCTCGAAAATGAATATTTAATCGAGCACGACATCATGTTGCCAGACTGGTTATTTACCCAAGTTTGGGACACCTCAGGCATCCTATCTGACGATAGTGCTATCGGTAGTTTACTGACGTCGTTCTTTGCTTATCGTTCTAAACCAACCTATTTGGTTTTAATCACCTTAGCTGTTTATTGGATTATTGTGCTGGCTTTATTTGCTCGCAGCAATCGTAATTCTGCCACTCCTAAAGTGACGCATAATCACACTGAACAAGCTCAGGTTTAATTTAACCGTGCGTGGTCACTATTATGCAAACAACTACTCGCCAACCTACATTTATAGACAAGTTCGATGCTGGCTTAATCCATATTGGTAATTTTATCAAACGGCATCAGCGTTTAATATTTTGGATTCAGATGGCAATTGTTTTACTTTATGCCACCTTAATCATTGTGCCTATTTTTGTACCGTTGCCAGGTAATAGTGACCACATTCTCACCCATATTACTGTCTTTGCACAGTTCGTCTTTTGGGGCATTTGGTGGCCATTTGTACTGCTCTCTATGGTCTTATTTGGTCGTATTTGGTGCGGCGTATTATGCCCAGAAGGTGCATTGAGCGAATGGGCTTCCCATTATAGTCTCAAAAAAGCCACACCTCGCTGGTTACGTTGGGGTGGTTGGCCGACCGTGGCCTTTGCAGGCACCACGATTTATGGCCAAATGGTCAGCGTCTATCAATATCCGCTGGCCGTCCTTCTTGTCTTAGGGGGGTCTACAGCGGCGGCAATTGTAGTAGGGTTTTTATTTGCCCGCAAAAAACGTATCTGGTGTCGCTATCTCTGTCCCGTCAATGGCGTCTTTCAATTACTCTCCAAACTAGCACCAATTCACTACAAGGTTGATCAACAAGCCTGGGAAGAAGGAAAACGTTTACACCCCGAAAAAAACATTGCCTTTAACTGTGCCCCCTTAGTACACGTGCGCAATATGCAAGGTAATACACACTGTCATATGTGTTCACGTTGTTCGGACTACCGCGGTGCGGTCGAATTGACACGTCGTCCTATCACCGAAGAAGTGGTACAAGTCGACAAAGAAAATAGCACTGGCTGGCAAAGCTTCTTATTGATTTTCGGTTTATTAGGATTAGCAATTGGCGCCTTCCACTGGACAGTCAGTCCCTACATGATTCAACTGAAAATCGCCTGTGCGAACTTCTTAATTGACCACAATATTATGTGGCCACTCGCCACCAATACGCCTTGGTTTATCTTTACCAACTACCCAGAACAAAATGACGTATTTAGCTGGTTAGATGGCTTCTTGGTGGTGTTTTATATTGTCGCTACCGGCATTATTATGGCGAGTATTATTTCTGCTTTATTAGCCATTTCCTGTCTTGCCATCAAACAAAACCGCAAGCGTTTCTTTATTCATTTTTCACAATCTTTAATTCCGATTGCTGGCGTAGGTGTGTTTTTGGGTCTTTCCGCCACCACAGTAAATATCTTACGCTATGATGGTTTTCATCTCTACTGGATTAATAATGCCCGTTTGGCATTACTCGTAGTCGCGACTTTATTCAGTTTTTACTTAGCCGCTAAAATCACAGCCTTTTGGCAACTCTCCAAAAAGCAAACGGCCTTTACACTCTTTATGTTTGCCTTAGTCCTAGCGGTCATTGATTGCGCTTGGGGCTTTATGTTCTGGTGGTGGTAAGCCACATCCTCATACTTAGGGCATAGCAATCAATGGCTATGCCCATTCACTGTACTTGAACCGGTATAATTTAACTTTATACAAGTCCTTCAAGTACAGTTTCTATGATTCCCTTTGACGATACACCCATCGCTGCCATCGCCACCGCGCCAGGTCGTGGTGGTATCGGTGTTGTACGCATTTCCGGCAAAGACTTAAGCGCCTTTATTGAGCATTATTTTGGCTCATCTCTAACGCCTCGATATGCGCATTTGCGTCCCTTTAGAGATCACAACGGCGATACCATTGATGAAGGCCTTGTGCTTTACTTTAAGGCGCCGCATTCCTATACCAAAGAGGATATTCTTGAACTACAAGGGCACGGCGGTCCAGCAGTTCTTAAACGGGTCTTACAAAGCTGCCTGACTATTAGCCAACAACATCACTTAAATATGCGTCTAGCGCTGCCTGGCGAGTTCACTCAACGGGCTTATTTAAATGGTCAACTCGACTTAGCTCAAGCCGAAGCCATTGCTGACCTAATTGATGCGGGCTCTGAATCCGCCGCAAAAAGTGCCATGAGTTCTCTCAAGGGCGACTTTTCAAAACAAATCAATCAGCTTTCTGAGCAAATCGTGCATTTGCGCATGCTGGTGGAAGCCACCTTAGATTTCCCTGAAGAAGAAATTGAATTTCTTGAAAAATATCAGGCCTCACAACGACTCCTAGAAATCCAACAACACTTACAAAAAGTGCTC
Source organism: Brackiella oedipodis DSM 13743 (assembly GCF_000621025.1). Classification (GTDB taxonomy): domain Bacteria; phylum Pseudomonadota; class Gammaproteobacteria; order Burkholderiales; family Burkholderiaceae_B; genus Oligella; species Oligella oedipodis. The sequence continues at coordinate 16,117 of NZ_JHZJ01000011.1, read as the reverse complement.
ACGATCTCTCGCCAAGGCTTGATTTTGCGAGAAGGGCTACATATTGTGTTAGCGGGCCAACCCAATGTGGGCAAATCTAGCTTACTAAACGCCTTAGCAGGCGATGACGTCGCGATTGTGACCCCGATAGCAGGCACCACGCGCGATCGCGTCGTAGAGCAAATACAACTCGAAGGCATTCCTTTACATATTATCGATACCGCTGGACTGCGCCAAACCGACGACGAAGTTGAACGCATAGGGATTGAACGCAGTTGGCAAGAAATCGCCAAAGCGGACGTTATTTTACATCTACAAGATCCGTGTCAGGATAGCCTAGTCGATGTCCAAGCTATCCGTGCCCGTATGCCTAAACATGTGCCCATTATTAATGTCATCAACAAAATAGACCTTCTCAGTCCAGAGCAATTGCAAAGCATGCAAGCCAAACCGACTACAAGCTCTGACACAGAGGTCGCTAGCTTATTTATCTCTGTTAAAGAGGGCACACATCTAGAACAACTCAAACAACGCTTATTACAGCTTGTGGGTTGGCATAATCAACAAGAAACGCCTTGGTTGGCCCGTGAGCGTCATATTAACGCGCTCATTCAAGCAAATGAACATCTAGAGATGGCTGCGCAACATGCCCAATTCAATGATCGTGTCTTGGATTTATTTGCCGAAGAACTCCGTTTAGCCCATGAAGCTCTGATGCAAATTACCGGTGAATTCAGTAGTGATGAACTATTAGGCGAGATTTTCTCGAGTTTTTGTATTGGTAAATAAATACGAGTCAGCCAATACGTATACATTCATGCACCACTTTATGAACAAGACTATAGCTTAAAAATTTCATATAACTACTTGAATTTATTCTAATTTTTATAGAAAATACACAATTTTTAGACAGTCTTTAAGAACTTATGCACAGCTATTTTTGCTGTGCATAAGTTGTGTATAAAGGGCCTTGGTGTAGAACGGGCATCACTCGATACAGCAGTGCCAGATATACCGCCTTAGATAATGTGTTATAGGCTAATTAAGTCTTTAGGCATCGAGATTTTTGATAATTTCTTGTGCCAAGGCCTTAAGTTGTTCTTGATCCGCTTGTTCACGTCCATGACCTTTGAGGCTTTGATCCTTATAAGTAGGAATCAAATGAAAATGGATATGAAAAACAGTCTGCCCAGCCGTACTACCGTTAAATTGCGTCAAGACCATACCATCAGCTTGGGTCGCGGCCATTAATGCCGGCGCCACTTTTTTGGCAGTGTCTATGCATGCTTGTAAATAATCACTTGAAATATCAAAGAAATTTACAGCTTTTTGCTTAGGCAACACTAATAAATGCCCTTTAGTTTGCGGCATGATATCCATCATGACAAAGGTTTTTTCGTCCTCAAAAACCTTGATGGCCGGCAAGTCGCCATTAAGGATCTTGGTAAATACATTGTCTTCATAATGGTTATGGATCATAAATCGTTTCCTTGCTAAAAATGCCGCACAAAACTCAAAACTAACGCTGTAATTGCTTAATATAGCCTAGTTTTAGATTTTTTAAAACCGTCGCGAAAGCCGCTAAAGGTCTTAAGAGGTGCCTTAGTTTGTGCATAAGCTCTGGGTATGCATATGTGCATAAGTCCATCAAAAAATTCTGCATATCTATATTTTTTTGTACATTAAAAAAACTTATGCAAGCTTATGAAGTTTTCATGAAAAACTTTTTTGGCTGATTTTTATGGTCTTAATTGTCTGAATCTACGGGGATTTTCTACCTTATACTACTTATGCACAGGACATATTAATTATTATCTTTATATATAAAAAATAAGGGTAACTATAATCAACAAATTTTTTTTCAAAAAAAATACTTCCTATGTTGCAAATAAACAGCAGTGTTTAGGATGATTCAACAAATTGTTACATGGCTAATCGAGGATTTGTAACAAGACATTAAACTGATAACGTTATGATTAAAGAGTGGTTTTTTAATACGAATTATTTAACTCAAGGATTAAACATGACGTATACCATCGAAACAGGCAACATTAAAACCGATAAATTTACTTTTAGTGCGCGTTTTTGTGGTGACAAAGACAAGCCATTGATTATTTTTCTACATGGTTGGCCTGAATTTGCTAATTGGTGGGACAATGAACTACCTGTCGCCGCCGACAAAGGTTATTTTGCGGTAGCCTTCGATCAACGCGGCTACGCGCTAGAAGCACAACCTGACGATATCGAAAGCTATCAAATCGAAAAATTAGCGCAAGATGTCATCGACGTCGCAGATCAACTCGGTGCCCAAAAATTCCACGTAGTGGGTCATGATTGGGGCGGTTTAGTGTCTTGGCAAGTGGCCGCTGATTTTCCAGATCGTGTGATTTCGATTTCTAGCTTAACAACACCGCACCCGGTATCATTGCGCGAAGCCTACAATAACGATCCTGATCAACATAAACGTTTTGAATATGTGCGTAACTTCCAAAATGTAGAAGAAACGGATCAATATCTTCAAAAAAATCAGGGTGAGCGCGTCAAAGCCGCCTTCGAAAATTCCATTCCAGAGGAATTAATTCAATTTAATGCAGACCGTATGCAACAGGGGCATACCTATCGCACGTCTGTTCATTGGTACCGCGCCAGCATGGACCAGAAATCAGATAGCTTTACGTTTGAAACTCCGATTGTCAAAGTTCCTGCTTTATACATTTGGGCTTCCGAAGATGTCGCTGTCGGTGAAGTCAGTGCCAAAAACTGCGAGAAATATGTCGATGCACCCTATCAATTCGAAAAAGTTAAAGCCACTCACTGGCTGCCTAACAATGGGGTGGATGTGCAAACGACTATTTTTGAACATATCGCCAAATATAAATAAGCTCATTTGCTGATTGATTAAATCCCCTAATTTTTAGGGGATTTTTTTTGCGTTTCTGTTGCGCTTGATGGGCCAAAGCGTTTTGCTTCTTTTTATACCTTTATTTTTATATATATAAAGAAATAATAATATAGCCTGTGCATAACTGCATAATGTTGAAAAGCGTTGTTTAAACAAGGCCTTAGTTAATATTTTATAAGGGTATAAGCCTTTTGATAAAAAGACTTATAACGTCGAATAAGTTTTGCGGTAGTTGGCAATATTGAAGTTATAAAAAACAAGAACACGTCTTATACACAAAGGACTCATAGAGGAGTTATGCACAAACGATCGGGGTGAATTAAAGAGCGCTGGAAGATAGTGGCTAGTGCAGGTGATATCTTTTAGATGACATCGTGATGATCGTTGTAAGTTGATTGCTAAAAGACTAGAACCACAAATCACAGACCTAGCCATTGATTGATCCTGTGACTATTTGCCATCAAAGATAGCTAAGAGTCATGAGGTGAGCTATAAGGCTTTGTTTGTCTTTATAGCCATCGATGATGACAACATCGATCGTAAGCTTACTGGCTATAAGCATCAGCATATTCTAATCGTTGATTACCATTGGCAGTGTACTGTGCAGTGCAAGTATCAAGTCCGTGTAGGCTTTAAATGTTGTTCTTTAATGTTTTTTAAATTATTTTATAAAGTCTGGGCAATCTTTATTTATCCATTTATTTTTATATATATAAAGAAATAATAATATATCCTGTGCATAACTTGAAAAGTTTTAAATTTAATGCATAAACAAACACTTAACGTAATTTTTTGAGCGTATAAGCTTGTCTTTTAACTCAATAATAAAATGGCATAAATTTTGTGCGTTCTTAAGGTAGATCACTTATTTTCATACTATGCACAATTTATACACAGATTATATATAGAGCAGTTATGCACAAAAAAGCAGAGCCTTAAGCTCTGCTTTTTAAGAGAATGGAGTTTGCTTTTTTGTAATATGCTTACCGTTTGATTTATCAGTCTATAACTTAGCTAAGCGAGTAACCGCTTCTTCTAAGAGTTCAAATTTCTTAGCAAAGCAAAAGCGCACGATACGATTATTGGCTCGAACTGAATCAGGCTGCATATAAAAAGCAGAAATTGGAATTGCGGTCACCCCATGTTTTTGCGTTAACTCGATAACAAAATCATTTTCTTTTTTGTCACTAATGTCTGCATAACTCGCTAACAAGAAGAATGTACCTTCACTTCTGAGAGGTTTAAAGCGAGTCTTGTCTTGTAATTCTGTAAATAAATAATCGTGATATTTCTGGTAAAAATCGGAGAGATGCAAATAGGTCTCTGGATTGCTTGCGAAATTTGCCAAGCCATGTTGCATTGGTGAAGGCACAGTAAAGACGGTGAATTGATGAATTTTTCTAAATTCTTTAGTCAATTCAGCAGGCGCTGCACAAAAACCTATTTTCCAACCTGTAGTATTGTAAGTTTTACCAAAAGAGCCCACCACAAAGCTGCGCTGCGCTAAATTAGGGCGTGTGCTAAGACTTAAGAATTTATGGTGGAACACGATATGTTCATAAACCTCATCTGCCAAAATATAGAGATTACGATTACGCACAATTTCTTCGAGTGCGTCTAGATCACTACTTTTTAGGGTAATACCCGTTGGATTGTGTGGAAAATTGAGAATAATCAGGCGAGTTTTAGGGGTTATCGCCGTCGCCACTTTATTCCAATTCAAAGAGTATTTGTGATTGGTCACTGAAGGTGGATCCAGTGGGACAAATACCGGAGAGCCGCCAGCTAATTCAATGCAGGGCACATACATGTCATAAAAAGGTTCTATGACGATGACTTCGTCTCCTGGCCGAATGACGGTTTGAATGGCAACCATAATGGCTTCAGTGGCGCCACTGGTAATCGTTATCTCGGTATCAGGGTGATATTGATAACCGTATAGGGAGTTAATCTTTTGTGCTAGCACATCCCTTAAGGCTTTGACACCAGCCATTTCTGGATATTGATTGTAGCCGTCCAACATCGCCTGATTAACAGCTTGAATGAGCCCTTTGTCAGGATCAAAACTAGGGTAACCCTGGCCTAAGTCAACGGTATTGTATTGCTTAGCCATTTTACTCATGGTGGTAAAAATCGTCGTGCCTACATTTGGAAGCTTGGAAGTCAACATGGTGCTATCAAAAGAAATCCACAAATAATGGTATAAAGATAACACACTATGCAGAGTTTATATACAGCTTATTAAGGGTTTATGCACAGCAATGTTCCACGTGGAACATTGTTCTTTTTAAAGTGTCTATGTCATTACCTTCATTAATAGGACAAAAAAAGGTATTGCCCTGATAGGCAATACCTTAGTAGATGAAGCGATAAATAGGTTTAGGCGTGGGCAGTTTCTTCGTTGCGCTCGCGTCTGACTTCATTCACAATAATATCTTGGTGAGCACTTACGGGTTCCTCCACATGCAGAGGTTTTAGGCCTAAACGCTCTAGCAATTGCAAGTCATGGCTTTCACCTGGGTTACCTGTGATAAGCAATTTATCTCCGGTAAAGATAGAACCGACGCCAGCAAAAAAGCAAAGCGCTTGTAATTCATCACTCATTTCTAGACGACCCGCCGCCAGTCGCACCACAGAGGTTGGACAGACAATACGCGCTACCGCAATGGTTCGCACAAACTCGAAAGGATCAATTGGATCGCTATCGGCTAAAGGGGTGCCAGGAACTGGTACGAGATTATTAATGGGTAAAGACTCTGGGGCTTGTGGTAGTTGACTTAATGTGTGTAGCAAGCCAGCGCGTTGACTACGAGTTTCACCCATACCTACAATACCACCACAACATGTCTTTAGACCTGCGTCGCGGACTTTCTCTAGGGTATCAATACGCTCTTCGAACTCACGTGTACGAATAATATTGCCATAAAATTCTGGAGCCGTATCGATATTGTGATTGTAATAATCTAAACCGGCATCTTTAAGTGCTTCTGCTTGCCCTTCTTGTAACATGCCTAAGGTTGCACATGTTTCTAGACCTAGTGCTTTGACTTGACGGATAATTTCTGCGACCTTTTCAATGTCACGATCTTTTGGACCGCGCCAAGCGGCACCCATACAAAAACGAGTAGCGCCGCCAGCTTTAGCGGCTTTAGCAGCTTCTAAAACTGTCTCTGGATCCATGAGTTTTTGGGCTTGCACGCCTGTGTGATAGCGTTGAGCTTGAGGACAGTAAGAACAATCTTCTGGACAACCACCTGTTTTAATCGATAAAAGGGTAGATAATTGCACCGTTTGCGGATCATGAAATTGCTTATGAATTTGATGAGCTCTATCTATCAAAGTCATAAAAGGCAATTCAAATAAGGCCTCGATTTCTTTACGTGTCCAGTTTTTTTTGGGTTGGGAGGGGTGTTGAGAATTGACGGCTGTCGTAGCAGACATTAGGTTCTCCTATAAAACATGATGGCGATGTATATCGTTTCGTATCTGTTCGCAATCATCGTATGATTAGTAGGATGGCTAGTTTTAATGGGTATCTGCTTGTTTGCCATAAAAATACAAACAAGTCTATGAATTTACACTAAATAATAAATAAGGGATTACATTCTATCAAGAACAGCGCCTAGATTAATATGAAAATTAGAATTTTTTACGAAATAGCGCAAAAACCCTAGTTATAAAGCTGTATCGATAGGACTACCATAGTAAAGTTATCATTCATTGTGTTGAGTGATAACGACTGTTAAAAGTTAAATTTAATTCACAGCATTTACTATTAAGGAGACAGTCATGAGCGCAGCGACTATCAAGGTACACTATCTAGAAAATTCCCGCGCCCAAAGAATCGTATGGGCACTAGAAGAACTCAAACAAAACTATGAAATTGTGCCCTATAAACGGCAGGAGGATGGCCAAGCAGCAGATGAGTTGAGTAATGCTCATCCTTTGGGAGTATCCCCAGTGTTAGAACTCGATGGCCAAATGCTAACAGAATCTGGCGCTATTTTAAATTTATTGCAACGCCGTTTTGATACTAATAATGAATTCAAGCCTAGCGATGAAGAAGCTTTCACGAATTATGACTTTTGGCTGCAGTTTGCGGAGGGCTCATTTATGCCTTTACTGACATTCACGACAGTTACAGACATGCTCGACAGTGATGTCGTGCCTATGATGATGCGACCTGTCACCAAAAAAATTCGGGAACAAATTCAAAGTAATTACTCTACGCCTAGAATTCGTAAGATTATTGCTTTTGTAGAAAACTATTTAGGCTCACATGAATACTTTAGTAGCGATAAATTTGGTTTTGCTGATATTCAAATGGCGTTCCCTTTACGTGCCCTGACGCTTAAGAAAGTAGCGACTAGCCCAAATATTCTCGCCTATGTCGAGCGTGTTACAGCGCGTCCCGCTTTTAAAGCAACCGAAGAAAAAACACCTGATCACGCTAGTATCAATATTGGCAAAAAATAACCGATATTGTGTGTACAAAAAGCCGATTATTGTTTTTCACTAATCGGCTTTTATAGTAGGTGTAGGGATTGTTCCACGTGGAACACTATTATGATTGAGTCGAAGGTTTTTCGTACAGTTAATGGCTGTTTTTTAAAAATAGCGTCATAGGTTACAATCAATTTAACCTTATAATTTAAAAATCTAAAGTCACTAGTAAACTAAAGGCTTTTGCTATAGAAATTTGTTTTTTTCTAGCATTTTATTTTGACCAAGGAATTATATGAAATTATCCAAATTTGTTTTCAAAACCGCTTTAGTGAGTCTTATGTTAAGTGGTGTAAGCCTTGCTCAAGCAGATTCTTTATTAGATCGGATTAATAATCATGGTACGGTGAGTGTTGGGACAGAAGGTACGTATGCACCGTTTACTTATCATGATAAGTCTAATAAATTGGTGGGTTATGACGTCGATGTAATGCGGGCTATTGCTAAAAAACTAGACATTAAATTAGATTTCAGAGAAACCCAATGGGATGCCATGATGACGGGGTTGAAATCAGGTCGTTTTGATGTTGTCGTCAATCAGGTAGGCTTAACCACACCGGAACGTCAAAAGACCTTTATCAAGTCTGAGCCCTATACCTACTCTGGCGCCATGCTCGTCACACCCAAAGACGTGACAGATATCAATAAACCAGAAGATGTCAAAGGTCGTAAAACTGCACAAAGCCTAAGCAGTAACTACGGAGAAATGGCTCGTAAGTACCAAGCCAAGATCGTTCCAGTCGATGGTTTAGCTCAATCCATTATGTTGATTAATCAAAAACGTGCTGAGGCGACTTTTAATGATGAGTTGTCATTCTTAGATTATATGAAACAACACCCAGACGCTAACGTGCGTATTGCATGGCGCGCGGGCCCTGATGAAAAAATCGGTACTTCTGTGGTCGCCAACAAAGGTAATGAAGAAGCGATGGAAAAAATCAGTCAAGCTGTCAAAGAGCTTAAAGAAGAGGGTGTACTCAAAGAATTGGGTGAAAAATATTTTGGTGAGGATGTCAGCATTCCCAAAAAATAAGATAAGACTTAATGGCTTTTAATCTTTGCAGGATAGTTAAGTGTTTGAAAAAATTAGCGCATCTATAGAAGCTCTTCTTGCTATGTTGCCCTTCATGACAGATGATAGGGCGCATAACATCGTGCTGGCTTTTTGGCCAATGCTTAAGGCAGGTATTGTGGTCTCCATTCCGATGGCCATTGTTTCATTTTTAATCGGCATGATACTGGCACTGATTGTGGCCTTGATTCGTGTGGTACCCAATAAAGGCATCACGATAAAGCTGTTGCGAGCCATAGCAAGAAGTTATGTTTCCATCATTCGTGGTACGCCGATGTTAGTACAGTTATGTATTGTTTTTTATGGCCTACCAGCACTCAATATTGTCATTGATCCGATTCCTGCCGCTATTATTGCGTTTTCCTTAAATGTGGGTGCTTATTGCTCTGAGACTGTCAGAGCGGCGATTCTATCCGTACACAAAGGGCAATGGGAAGCGGGATATTCGATCGGTATGACGTATTTACAAAATTTCCGTCATATCATTATTCCGCAAGCCGTTCGAGTGGCGGTTCCGCCTTTGAGTAATGAATTTATAAATTTATTCAAAGGCACCTCACTGGCGTCATTTGTGACGGTAACTGAGTTATTTCGTGAAGCCTCACAAGCAGGTAATCGAACTTATGATTTCCTACCCGTTTATATTGAAGCCGCTATGCTTTATTGGTTCTTTTGTACGATTTTATTTGTATTGCAGGCTCGCCTCGAAAAACGTTTAGGTAAACATATTGCTGTATAGGGCGAATCAATGATTAAAGTTCGAAATATTCATAAATCTTTTAATAACCATGAAATTTTGCATGGTATTGATTTAGATATTGCTAAAGGTAGCGTCGTCGTTATTCTGGGGCCGTCAGGCTCTGGTAAAACCACATTTTTGCGCTGCCTTAATGCGCTTGAAATGCCTGAACAAGGAACGATTGAGTTTACAGGGGAGCAAGCCTTAAGTATCGACTTTGGTCAAAAACCCTCTAAGAGTCGGATACTCGCTTTGCGTCGCAAATCCGGTATGGTCTTTCAACAATATAACTTGTTTCCTCACAAGACAGCCTTAGGTAATGTTATGGAAGGGCAGGTTGTCGTTCAGGGCAAGAGCAAGAATGAGGCACGAGAACTTGCCCAAAAATTAATTGCTCAAGTCGGTTTAGCAGATAAAGCAAATCTTTATCCTTATCAGCTCTCTGGTGGTCAGCAACAACGTATTGGCATCGCCCGCGCACTGGCCCTGGCACCTCAATTATTGTTGTTCGATGAACCTACCTCTGCCCTAGATCCTGAGTTGGTAGGAGAAGTTCTCAACACCATAAAAGAACTCGCCACACAGGGTTGGACCATGGTTGTAGTGACACATGAAATCAAGTTTGCGCTTGATGTAGCTGATAAAGTTTTAGTTATGGATCACGGGAGAGTGATAGAGGAAGGCCGTCCAGAAGATTTACTTAATCAGCCACAACAAGCATTGACTAAACAATTTTTGCAGCAAATTAATACTCGAGTTTAATCACAGCAAAATACTAAAAAGGTCATGTTCCACGTGGAACATGACCTTTTTTATTAAATGAAAGAATTAAAAAACTTTGCATGGTAACAAATGTTTTTTAACTGGTTTGTTCCACGTGGAACATATGAAAAACATTGCTTGGCTTTATTAGCATTATGCTTATTAATGTAGACATAAAATAAAATCACAAAAATTGATTTTGTTTTATCACTTAACGCTTTTACTTTATAAAAATACCCAAAACATAAGAATCACAAAAGAAACAGTTTCAAGTGAAAAAAAATTTGAACTCACTAACATAAACTTAAGTTTTCTCAAAAAACGTAGAAAACTAGGGATTAAAATATCCTACTATCATGTAAAAAGATGGTATTTAAATTATAATAATAGCTTCACAAATGGTTGATTAAGTACCTATATCTCATCAGTATCAACCAATTCTCAATAGGCAATTGTTCCACGTGGAACATACTTCAAATTGCTTTACGCAATGAATAGACTACTCTTAAATAGTCTCTGTTTTATATAGCAAAATAATAAGATTTTTAGGTTAGAAAATGAAATACCCAGAAATATTTGATGTCATTGTTGTGGGTGGCGGACATGCAGGCACAGAGGCTTGCCTTGCTGCTGCACGTATGGGCTGTAAGACGCTCTTAGTCACACATAACATCGAAACCCTTGGTCAGATGTCTTGCAATCCCTCAATTGGTGGTATTGGTAAGGGTCATTTGGTTAAGGAAATTGATGCCCTAGGCGGTGCTATGGCATTGGCAGCCGATAGGGGTGGTATTCAGTTTAGGATCCTCAATAGTTCTAAAGGGCCGGCTGTGCGTGCCACACGTGTGCAAGCAGACCGTACCCTTTATAAAGCAGCGATCCGTTCTATTCTAGAAAATCAAGAGAATCTTTGGATTTTTCAACAAGGCGTTGAAGATCTGATTCTCCAAGGCGATCGTGTGGCTGGTGTCGTTACGCAAATTGGCACGCAATTTATGGCGCAAAAAGTGATCTTAACTGCAGGCACCTTTTTGAATGGCAAGATTCATATAGGTTTGAGTAACTATAAGGGAGGACGTGCTGGTGATCCGCCTGCGAGTCGTCTTGCAGAACGACTTAATGAATTAAAACTACCTATTGGTCGACTTAAAACAGGTACACCGCCACGGATTGATGCTCGTACTATTGACTTTAGTAAACTCCAAGAGCAAAAAGGTGACAGTGATCCTGTACCTGTTTTTTCTTACATGGGCAATGCGGCCATGCATCCAGCTCAGGTCTCTTGCTGGATTACTAAAACTAATGCTCATACACATGAGATTATTCGTAAAGGGCTGGACCGCTCACCTTTGTATACAGGTGTGATTGGCGGTGTAGGGCCTCGTTATTGCCCATCTATTGAAGATAAAGTTAATCGGTTTGCCGATAAACAAAGTCATCAAATCTTTTTAGAACCAGAAGGGTTAAATACACATGAAGTCTACCCTAACGGTATCTCAACAAGTTTGCCTTTTGATGTGCAATTGGATTTAGTACACAGCATAGAAGGGCTTGAAAATGCCCATATCATGCGCCCAGGCTATGCTATTGAATATGACTATTTTGATCCGCGGGAACTGAAATCAAGTTTAGAAACCAAATATATCCAAGGACTATATTTTGCGGGTCAAATCAATGGCACCACGGGCTATGAAGAAGCCGCTGCTCAAGGTCTGTTAGCGGGTTTGAATGCAGCACTTGCTATCAAGGGTCAAGACAGCTGGACACCGGCTCGTAATCAAGCCTACTTGGGTGTATTGGTCGATGATTTAATCACTAGCGGCGTGACTGAGCCATATCGTATGTTTACCTCAAGAGCTGAATATCGTTTGAGCTTACGTGAGGATAATGCGGATTTCCGCCTCACAGAAATAGGTTATCGTCTGGGAGTAGTCCCCGAAGAACGCTGGCAACAGTTTGCTAGTAAACAGCAACAAGTGGCAGCAGAAATTAAACGCTTACAAACGACTCGTGTCAAACCAAGTGAATTACAAACTGAGGCGGCTACGCAAGTGCTTGGTAAAGCACCAGAAAAAGACTATAGTTTGGCAGAATTACTAAAACGACCAAATGTCTCTTATAGCGATTTGCAACAGCTACCCACGACCCAAGGTCTGGATCTATTTGCTGGTGTGAATTTAAGCGATGAGGCGATTCACCAAGTTGAAGTGCAGATTAAATATGCCGGCTATATTGAGCGACAACAAGAAGAAGTACGTCGCCAAAATCAGTACGAGAGTCATAAAATCCCAGCCACTATTGACTATGATGAACTTAAAAACTTGTCTTTTGAGGTTCGCCAAAAACTAAAACAACACAAACCTGAGACCATTGGTCAGGCCGCGCGTATTTCTGGAGTGACACCCGCCGCTATTTCTTTGTTGCTGATCCATCTTAAACGTCTGCAATTAGCGCAAAATTTACAGTAAGCGATCGCTTTATATGCACGTTACAATCAACAAAGTCTAAGGATTGTCTATATTATGCCGCCCGTTTTTGCCACTGACCAATCTCAGCTCGCTGAGCGCTTACAAGCCGCCAGTCAAGTCTTAGGCTTGGCGCTGAGTGCGCAACAAGCCGAGCGTCTATTGGCTTATGTAGAACTCATAAAAAAGTGGAATAAAACCTATAACATCACCGCGATCAAAGACCCACGGGATATCTTAATCCAGCATATTATTGATAGCTTAACTGTGGTCAAGCCTTTACAAGAATTAGTGCAACAAGATCTAAAGGCCTACAGTAATCCTGCACTTAGCGAAGCCGCTCAAGTGTCCACACAAGATGTCTCTGTCCAACCATTATCGGTGCTTGATGTAGGGTCTGGTGGTGGCTTACCAGGCGTTGTTTTGGCGATTATGAATCCGACTTGGCACGTTACGTGTATTGATGCGGTCCACAAAAAAACAGCCTTTATCACGATGGTAGCGGGTTTACTTAAGCTGAAAAATCTTAATGCAGTGCACACAAGGATTCAGGATTATCCAGCGCACTGTGCAGATATAGTGATCTCTCGTGCATTTGCATCATTACGAGATTTCGTAGATTGGTCAGGGCACTGCCTCAAAAACAAAGGCATGATGGTGGCCATGAAAGCTCAATATCATGAGTCAGAAATGCAAGCACTGGCGCACACCTCCTGGCAGGTGCATAAGTATCTTGAGTTACAGGTGCCTGAAATGCAGGCGCAGCGCAGCTTAATTTATTTGCAAGCCAAAAAACAAGCAACGCCACAAACTCATTAGCTCGCTGAAATTTTGTTATTTTTTATATCTTTACAAAGCAAAAAGGGAAAGCATGTCCGATAAAGCCAAAATACTGTGTATTGCCAACCAAAAAGGGGGCGTAGGAAAAACCACCACAGCAACTAATTTATCTGCTGTGGTAGCGGCTATGGGCAAAAAAGTACTACTCATTGATATTGATCCTCAGGGCAATGCCACCATGGGTTCAGGCATCGATAAAAGCCAATTGAAGATAAATCTTTACGATATTTTGATAGGTCAAGCGCCGTTGATTGAGGCGATTCAACACCCAGACGAAGTTGGCTATGATGTCTTACCAAGTAATAGGGAATTGGCCGGCATCGATATAGATTTGGCGGATTTAGAGGATCGTGAATTTAGACTAAAAAAAGCACTAAAACCGATACGAGCCAATTACGACTATATTTTTATTGATTGCCCGCCCACCTTATCGCTACTGACGCTAAATGCTTTAGCGATTGCACACGGCGTTATCATTCCTATGCAATGCGAGTATTTTGCTTTAGAAGGGTTATCCGACTTAGTAAATACCGTCAAACGGGTCTATAACAACATCAATCCAGAGTTGTTATTTATGGGAATTTTGCGCGTCATGTATGATCCGAGAATTACTTTGCAGCAACAAGTCTCTGAGCAGCTTGAGCAGTATTTTGGTGATAATGTCTTTAAGACGGTGATACCGCGCAATGTCAGATTGGCAGAAGCACCTAGCTACGGCTTGCCAGGGGTGTTGTATGATAAACATTCGAGAGGTGCTAAAGCCTATAGCGCTTTTGGTAAAGAGTTAATCCAACGCATCAAGAAAAAAGCCAAACAAAAGCAAACTTAATTGTAGATAAATCCATCCAACTAAACCCTTTCAACGAACACGGTACAGATTGTGAGTATTTCAAAAAAATCAAATAATTCAACAGCAAAAAAAGCCAGTGGCAAAAAAACGGTTTCTACAGGCAAAACCACAGCCGGTAAAACGCCAATCAAAAAAGGTCTAGGACGCGGTCTAGATGGTTTATTAGGCAAAGATATTGATTTTTCAGCAAGCTTACAACAAAAAAACAAAACAGAAACGCAAGACGACCAACAAAAACCACGCATGCTGGGCCTACACCAACTGCAAGCCGGTAAATATCAACCCCGCCATCATATGGAACAAGAAGCCCTGCAAGAATTAGCGGCCTCGATTAAGACGGAAGGGGTAGTGCAGCCGCTTTTGGTACGCCCGCTCAATAAGGCAGAAAAAGAAAAAGACGTTAAATATGAGATTATTGCGGGTGAACGGCGTTTTGTGGCTTCGCAACTGGCGGGTCTCAAAGAAGTACCCGTGGTGATTTTTGAAGTGAATGACGAAAAAGCCGCCATCATTGCATTAATTGAAAATATGCAACGGGAGGATTTAAATCCACTCGAGGAGGCCAAAGGTGTACAGCGCTTAATCAATGAGTTTAACTATACGCATGAACAAGCGGCGCAGGCGATTGGACGTTCACGAGCGACCACTACTAATATTTTGCGCCTCCTAAATCTTGCCGAACCGGTGCAAGTAATGATGGCGCAAAACAAGCTAAGCATGGGGCAGGGCAGAGCCTTATTGGCCTTGACCAGCGCCGAACAAATTATTGCCGCCAATAAAATTGTCAGCCAAGCGTTAAGCGTGCGTGAAGCCGAAAAACTCATTAATCGCATGAAAAATGCTCGCGAGGGCGTCATCAAAAGCAAACCGAGTACCGCCACTAAAAACGGCGACACGTTGAGACTAGAACGTGCCATTGCCGATTACCTAGGTACGCAAGTAGAGATTAAAGTCAACAAAAAACAACAAGGCAGCTTGGTCATTAATTTTCATAACTGGGACCAACTTAATTATATCCTTAAAAAACAAGGACTTAGCGATATTATTGAGTCTTAAATCACACAAAAACAAAACTTTTTCAAAAAAATTAAGCACGAAGCCTTGACAAAGCTTTGTAAATTAGTGATAATGCTTAATTCCATTTGGTGGAGTGCCCGAGTGGCTAAAGGGGGCAGACTGTAAATCTGTTGGCTTGCGCCTACGTTGGTTCGAATCCAACCTCCACCACCAGAATTATCCATAGCAACTACGGCGTTATGCTGTAGTTGCTATTAAAATGTCAGATAGATTTAGGGTGGTAGCTCATTTCTAGCATAAGCAGTCGCTACACATACGCTCCACCTTTTTATTGTGGTAGGCGTTTAGTGCGGGTGTAGCACAATGGTAGTGCAACAGCCTTCCAAGCTGATGACGAGGGTTCGATTCCCTTCACCCGCTCCATATCTGACAAACATGATTTCAATGCTCATGTGGCTCAGTGGTAGAGCACTCCCTTGGTAAGGGAGAGGTCGTGGGTCCGATTCCCACCATGAGCACCACAACAGCAATCGCACTAATTAAACACCGTCTTTCAGGAGTCTGATATGGCAAAAGGAAAGTTTGAACGTACCAAACCGCACGTCAACGTAGGTACGATTGGTCACGTCGATCATGGTAAAACCACATTAACTGCAGCAATCACAACGATTCTTGCAAAAGAGAACGGCGGTGAGGCCAGAGACTACAGCCAAATTGACAATGCCCCAGAAGAAAAAGCGCGTGGTATTACCATCAATACCTCTCACGTTGAGTACGAAACAGCGACTCGTCACTATGCGCACGTAGACTGCCCAGGACACGCTGACTACGTCAAAAACATGATTACGGGTGCCGCGCAAATGGACGGTGCGATTCTCGTATGTTCAGCCGCTGACGGCCCAATGCCACAAACTCGCGAGCACATCTTGTTGTCTCGTCAAGTAGGTGTACCTTATATTCTCGTCTTCCTTAACAAAGCCGATATGGT
>NZ_JHZJ01000010.1 GCF_000621025.1 Brackiella oedipodis DSM 13743 | reverse complement strand
ATAAGCACAGCAATGTGTGGAGCTAACCGATACTAATTGCCCGTGAGGCTTGATCCTATAACTGATCAGGCTGAACAAAGAAACAAACAAACGTGTGCGTCAACACGTTCTACTACAAACACAATCAGTGTTGTGCTTCTTTCTAATTGCTCAAAGACTGAGCCATACGAGCTTTAAGTCTGACGACCATAGCAAAGTGGTCCCACGCCTTCCCATCCCGAACAGGACCGTGAAACGCTTTTGCGCCGATGATAGTTGGTGGACACCCGTGAAAGTAGGTCATCGTCAGACTATTTATTACTAAACCCCGTCTTATACAGACGGGGTTTTTTATTGCCTAAAAAATATAGCAAGTCACTGCCAAGCAGCACAGCGAACTAAGTGATCTAAGGCAATCTAGGCAATCTAGGCAATCTAAACAATCTAAAAAGCTAAGTCATCTAATCAGTCTTTGCAATGTAATACCTTGATTGCGATTACAAGATAACACACAAAGCAGTCAGCTAAGTGGCGGTGAGGCTTGCCAATCACTGCATGGCTATACGCCTAACAAGGTATCTACAAAATAACACCTTGTATAAAGATAGGCAAAGTGCGTAGCCTAAAAACACGGCTATCGCTTATCTATTTGCTCTATTTTCTAGATGCTTTTTCACCTAAGTTACTGAGGACAGCGCTAATCAGCGTCACACCTGATCACTTTTAAATACTTTTAAATAGGCCTATATCGTATATCAGCTTATAGCCAAGCGCTGAGATAGGCTTTATGTGCCTTCTTTTACACCTCTTGATCGAACGTTTGATTGCGCTTAAGTGCGTTTTTGGATGTTCTCACACGACTATCTACCCAGCGTAGTAGCCCTTATTCCTGATCAACCCCTCACATTGGCGCTTACTCGTGATGTGCTAGCGGCACTTAGTTGTTGCGACAATTTATTGTTTTGTAGACACCATTGTGTTGTATTTTTACTTATTTTTATACACTCACATAAAAAAATACTTTTTATATATAGTCATATTTTGCTACAAATAGTAATAGGTGTTATTATCACTATCATTTTTAACTGAGCTATTTTTAAAAAGTATTAATTATGAAAGTCTCCCCCACCCAATTAAGCCTGGCTTTAGCCCTCGGCTTTGGCACTTCTATCGCCCATGCCCAAAGCGTGACGGTACCGTCAGCAGTTGAATCAAACCCAGCCAATGTGCAAACCATGGAGGCGATTGCTGTCACGGTGGCTGCTGATGCCAGCAAGAACGGTCTCACAGATGAATACACGGGGGGTATGGTCGCTGACGGTAGCCGTTTAGGTGTTTTAGGTAATCGATCTATTCTCGAAACACCGTTTAATACGACAGCTTATACCGATACGTTTATTCGTAACAAAATGGCTGAAGGCGTGGGGGATGTCCTAAAAAACGATGCTTCAGTCAATGTCGCACGTGGTTTTGGTAACTTTCAGGATGCCTACTTTATTCGCGGATTTGTAAGTGGCTCAGACGATATTTTGTACAACGGTTTGTATGGGATTTTGCCGCGTCAGTATATTTCTGCGAATATTGCCGAGCGCGTTGAGTTGCTACGTGGTTCCTCGGCTTTTCTTAACGGTATGGCCCCAGGCGGTGGCAATATTGGGGGTACTATTAACTTGGTGCCTAAGCGTGCAGGTACAGAGCCCTTAGCTTTATTTTCTGCGGGTTATGGCGCTGGCGACCGCGGTAATTTTTCTATGGATTTAAGTCGGCGCTTTGCTGATGATCGCTTGGGTGTGCGCCTCAACGTCGTCCATGACGAAGGCCATACCAGTGTCGAAGACGAAAAACGCCATGTGGACCTAGTCAATTTAGGTATCGACTGGCGTGGGGAAAGAGTGCGTTTGTCTGCAGATTTTGGTTGGCAAAAAGACAATCTAGATGCACCACGTCCTAACGTAGATATTGCTGCGTTGAGCGATATTCCTGATGCACCAAATGGTAAAACCAACTGGGCTCAATCGTGGACGTTTTCTGATGAAAGAGATACCTGGGGCACACTTCGTGGTGAGTTCGACTTACTCGATAATGTCACGGCTTATGCCGCCCTAGGTATGCGCAATAGCCACGAAGAAAATACCCTAGCTAATCTCACGCTTACCGATGTTCACGGTAACGGTACGGAATATCGTTTTGATAATGGTCGTCGCGATTTTGTCCGAACCGGTGAGGCCGGTCTCAAAGGCAATTTTATGACTGGAGCAGTAAGTCATCAATGGGTGTTGGCGTACAATTTCTTTGATCTAAAAACGAAAAATGGCTATGCCATGGATTGGGGCAACAGCTTTGATGTGAATATGTACGAGGCTCGTAAAATCAATAAAGTCGCTTTCAGCGGCAATGAGCTACGGGGTGCTAGCATCGATGATCCGATTTTAACGAATCATGAGATTTTGCGGAGTATTGTTTTTGGGAATACTTTCGGCTTCTTAGAGGATGATTTGTTAGTGACGTTGGGTGCGCGTTGGCAACAAATAGATACCCAAGCCTTTGATTATAAAGGGACAGGTACGGGACATTATCGCCATAGTCGCCTGAGTCCTGCGGCCACGGTGACCTTTAAATTTACACCCGAATGGGCCATTTATGGTAACTACATAGAAAATCTTGCCCCTGGTGCGACGGCGTCTAGCATGAACAATAATCGTCCAGTGCCAAACGCCAATGAAATGCTCGATCCTTATGTTTCACGTCAAAAAGAAGTGGGTCTTAAATATGATCATGGCACTATAGGCGCCAGCGTGGCCTACTTCCATACCTCAGAGCCACGAGCCTATTACAACACCGATAATGTCTTTACCTCTTCTGGCAAAAATAAGCACCAAGGGGTTGAACTCAATACGTGGGGTGAAATCACAGAGGGTTTGCGAGTGTTGGGTGGAGTGACATTCTTGAATGCCAAACAAAAACGCACGGGTAGTGCGCTAAGTGAAGGCAATCGTCAAATTGGTATCCCAAGTACTCAAGGCAAGGTAAATCTGGAGTGGGATGTGCCTCGTTTACAAGGACTCACCTTAAATACTTCGCTCAATATGATGAGTGGACGTTATGCTGATGATCAAAACAAAAAGCGCGTGGCTGGCTTTGCCTTATGGGATGCGGGTGCCCGCTATGTCGTACCCGTCCAAGGGCATGATGTGACCCTTCGCGTCAATGTAGAAAATCTACTTAACAAACGCTATTGGGCCTCTGTCGGGGGTTATCCAGGCAGTGGGTATTTAAATAATGGTTATCGTCGTCGTGTTAGTCTCAATGCTAGCCTGCAGTGGTAAGCCCCTAGCGGTTAGCCACTAAATAACGCAAAACCAGTACTTAGGTACTGGTTTTTTTTGCTCTAAAAAAGCCGCTGTACAGCTGTGGCAGCCGATACGGCTCAGGACAAAATCTAGCCGTGAGACGCAGCAGAAGGTCATACGCCTAAATCACACTAAGGACAATACTTATACCTGTAAAAATTAAGTAGTGATACTGTTAATAAATAATTACAAAAATATGACAGGAGATCAATGATGTATGACTATATTATTGTCGGCGCGGGGTCCGCAGGTTGTGTGTTGGCGAATCGTCTGTCTGAGAATCCCAGCATCAAAGTGTGTTTAATCGAAGATGGTCCTTCGGATACAGTGACTCGCTTAATTCGCAGTTGTAATCCCTTCAATATGCTTTTTTTGATGCGGAGCAAAAAGCTCAATTGGGCGTATCAAGCCGAAGCGCAGGCGCGTACTGGGAATCGTCGGTTTTTCTGGCCACGCGGTCGAGCCTTGGGGGGATCGAGCTCCATTAATGCCATGATTTATACGCGTGGTCATGCTTGGGATTATGACCATTGGGCCGAGCTTGGCAATACGGGCTGGGATTTCGCGTCGGTACTGCCTTGGTTTCTCAAATCACAAAAACAACAACGAGGCAAAAGTGAACTTCATGGTGCCGATGGCAGTATGGATGTGGTCGACACCAATTATCATTTTGCACCTAGTGATGCTTTTCTAGAAGCGTGTACGGAAACGGGCTACCCCGAAAATAACGATTTTAATGGGGCTCAACAAGAAGGGTGTGGGTATTTTCAAGTGACACAAACCCCAGAAGGTGGCCGCGCCAATAGTAGTCGCAGCTTTCTCGATGCAGCCCTAGAGCGCGCTAATCTCACGGTACTGACAAATACACGCGTGCTAAGGGTCTTATTTAATGGACAAAAAGCGGTAGGTGTCGAAATCAATACTCATAATAAGGATGTAGGAATACAACAGCTGAAGGCGCGTCACGAAGTCATTCTCAGTGCTGGTGTGATTAATACGCCGCAGTTGCTCAAGCTAAGTGGCGTTGGCCCCAAAGCCGAATTACAAAAATTTAATATTCCACTGATCAAAGACTTACCAGGCGTCGGCGAAAATTTACAAGATCATCCAGATGTCATCTTGCGTTATAAGGACAAGAGTAATACCGCTTTTGTGGCACGGCCAGCCATCAGAATGTGGAAGTTCTTCAAGCAGATGCGTAGTTCACGCAACTTTGTTTATACCTTAACCGATTGTGGTGGTTTTATTAAATCTGATCCTAATGTAGCGATTCCAGATTTGCAGCTGCAATTCGCTCCGGTGCGCATGCGGCCACACGGTAAGGGTTTCTTATCCTGGCGTAGTGGTTATGTCTTACATGTGTGTCATTTGCGCCCCGAAAGCCGAGGGCAGGTGCTGTTGCGCAGTGCCGATCCTTATGACTCTCCCAAAATCATTGCGAATTACTTTGCTAAAGAACGGGAGTTAAATGCCTTGGTCAAGGGGGTCAAAATTGCCCGTCAAATCCTAAATGCTCAAGCCATGGCGCCTTTTAATGGTGGTGAAGAAGCGCCGGGACCGAAGGTTCGCAGTGATGCACAAATCAAGGATTGGATTTTGCACAATGTCGAAACGGTTTATCACACGGCGGGGACTTGTCCGATGGGGCAAGGGGCGATGGCTGTAGTAGATGCCGATCTTAAGGTGCATGGTCTCGCCAATCTCCGAATTGTGGATGCGTCGGTGATGCCCACCATTACGGGTAGCAATATCCATGCGCCCACTGTCATGATCGCTGAAGTAGCGTCTGCTAAGATCCTCAAAGACTATCATCAACAACCAACCTCGCCGCCCCCATCTTCTGATGACCCTCTTGTGGCAATAGCCGCGTAAAGCGCAGCAAAGACCATCTTAAAAGGAGAGAGCGATGGCATTACATTATAAGACTGATGTGGTGATTATCGGTGGGGGCATTGCGGGGATTGTTTGTGCCTTAGAGCTGCTCGATTGCAGTAAAAACGCTCAGATCTTGATACTCGATCGCGATACGGTAGAAAATTTTGGGGGCTTGGCCAAAGAAAGTTTTGGGGGTATTTTGCTGGTGAATACGCCTGAACAACAAAAAAACAAGATTCCTGACCATCCTGATCTGGCCTTGCGTGATTGGTTTCGTTTTGGTGAGTTTGGCCGCGATCCAGAAGCCGAATACTGGCCAGCGCAATGGGCCGAACACTATCTGTATGATTCACGTGAATACCTATACGAGTGGCTCAAAGCCAGGGGTATTCGTTTTTTACCTTTACCTTTATGGGTGGAACGTGGTGTCTATGGCAATGGTAATTCTGTGCCGCGTTGGCACGTGGTTTGGGGTACGGGTTACCGCTTGGCTAGTCGCCTGATCGAAGTGCTTCAATCACATCCTGAGGCGCATAGAGTGACACTACAGTTTAATCACCAGGTTCAGGGTTTGCAAAAAAGTGCAGGTCAGATCAATGGCTGTTTTGGGGTGGTGCAGGAGCAGGCGCAAGAATTTAGCGTGCAAGCGGACGCCGTCGTCATCGCGGCCGGTGGCATTAATGGTGATCTAGCACAGGTGCGTGCGCATTGGCATGAGGATTGGGGACAGGCCCCGGCCACAATCCTTAATGGTGCCCATAAATACGCTGATGGCACTTTGCATTGGGCAGCCCAAGAGCATGGTGCGCAGGTGGTCGGTTTGCAGCAAATGTGGAATTACGCGGCTGGTATTCACCATTGGCACCCGCGCAAACCGCAACACGGTTTATCTATCGTTCCTCCCAAAACGGCACTTTGGCTCAATGCCAAAGGCGAGCGGATAGGGCCTATGCCGCTGGTCTCGGGCTATGACACGCGGGATTTAGTCACACAAATCTGCAAGCAGCCCGGTGGCTATTCTTGGCAATTGATGAATCGTAAAATTTTTCTCAAAGAATTGGCGATCTCTGGGGCGGAATTCAATCCAGCGATTCGCAATCGTAAAAAACTCAGCCTACTAAAGGATTTTTTATTGGGCAATCACTGGTTGTACGAGCAAATCACTCAAAATAGTGAGGACGTGGTGCTAGCGGATTCTTTGTCCGAGTTGGTCGACAAAATGAATCAAAAGTCCTTATATGGTCTGCAGATTGAAGCGCGACAATTACAAGATACAGTCAAAAATTACGATGATGCCATGCGACGAGGCACGAGTTTTATCAATGATGAACAAATTCGTCGTGTTATGCATTTGCGACGTTGGCGTGGTGACCGTTTACGAGTCTGCAAGATGCAACCCATATTAGACGGCAAAGCCATGCCTCTAGTGGCGATTCGACAATTTATTGTTAGTCGTAAATCCCTAGGGGGGCTGCGGACAAATCTCAAAAGTCAGGTGTTGAGTAGACAGATAGGACATGAACCCATCAATGGTCTCTATGCCATTGGCGAGGCGGCCGGATTTGGGGGTGGGGGCTATAGCGGTTTACGTAGCCTTGAAGGTACTTTTTTGGGTGGGTGTATTTATACGGCTAGACGAGCGGCTCAGGCCATCGCGGGAGCTCCACTATGAAAAAAAATGCAGCACAATTGACAGTTTATGCCTTAGAACAGTTGGGTATTACACATACCTTTGGTATCCCGGGGGTGCATAATACCGAGTTATATGATGAGTTAGCGCTCTCTAAGAAAATCGAACCCATCTTGGTGATTAATGAGCAAAGTGGGGCGTTTTTGGCGGAGGCAGTGAGTCGCGTCAGTCATAACGGCAATATTGGTGTGCTGGTAACCGTGCCTGCCGCGGGTTTAACACATGCCGCCAGCGCTATTGGTGAAGCATTTTTGGCGGGCATCCCCTTATTAGTCATCACCGGTGGGGTGCGAAGAGATACGTCTTTTCGCTTTAAGCTGCATGATGTCAACCAACAGCGACTATTACAAGAAATCACCAAAAAAGGTTTTTTGGTGGAACGCATGCAAGATGTGGTACCGACCTTGTATCAAGCCTATCAACTAGCTACTCAAGGCCTGCCGGGCCCGGTTTTGGTAGAAATCCCTGTTAACCTCCAGCTTTTCGCTACAGAAATTCAGAGCGTGCCGACGTATCAGCAGTTTTGTCGACAACAGCCAGTCTCTGCCAATCCCCCCATTGCACCAGAAGTATTGCAGCAGATCATAGAGGCGCTACTCAATACTCAACAAGTGGCCATTTTTGCAGGCTGGGGGGCGCGTCATGCGAGCGCAGAATTGCAGACCTTATGTGAGCTTTTACAAGCCCCTATCGCGACGACTCTGCAGGGGCTATCAGTGGTGCCCTATGATTTTAAATGGCATACCGGCTTTGGTTTTAGTCAAGCGGCGGTACCGGCGGCTCACAATGCCTTTAAAAAGGCCACGGCGGTACTTACCGTTGGCGCCCGTTATAGTGAAATCGCTAGCGGTAGTTTTGCAGTCAACATGCCGCCGCTGCATATACAGATAGATATTGATGCCGCGGCCTTAGGAGCAAACTACGCGGCCCAGTTTTGTATCCAAGGGGATGCTAAAGAGGTCCTACAAGCGCTCATACAAAGGCTTAACGCCGATAACAGTCAGCGTTTACCCGCCGCCAGACCCGCGTTATGGCAAGCCATTGCCAAAGACAAGCGTCACTATCGACGCCGTTGGCAGCGGCATCTCAGTCATGGTAGGGTGCCAGCCTTAGCTTTTTTTGATTGCTTGTATGAGATCCTACCGGGCAATGCGATTACTGTATTGGATGACGGCAATCATACATTTTTGACTGCTGAATTATTTCGAGTCAGGGTGGGGGGACAGGTCATTGGTCCGACAGACTACAATGCCATGGGGTATGCCGTACCTGGTGCCATTGGCGCCAAACTCATGCATCCTGAGAGAACGGTATTCGCCATCGTTGGAGATGGATGTTTTGCGATGACGTGTATGGAAATTGCCACCGCCTCTGCCCGGCATTTGGGTGTGATATTTTTTGTGTTTAATGATGGGCGCTTAGCACAAATTTCGCAGCCACAACAAACCACTTACCAAAAAATGACCTGCACTCAATTATCTGCTTTGGATTTTGCAGGCGTGGCTCAAGCCACAGGCGCCGCCTATGTGCCTATCCAGAACGAGCAGGAGCTCTATGTACGAGTCCAGAGTGCCAAGTGGTTGGCCGCACAGGGGCGGGCTGTAATTGTCGATGTGGCGATTGATTACTCCAAAAAAACCGCCTTTACGAAAGGCATTACCATGAGTAATTTTGTGAGTTTTCCTAGGGATCAAAAATTGCGCTTTATCAAACGTGTTTTGAAGCGCAAACTGTTTGGTACTTAACCTCAGAGCGGCATGACTAAAGGCTGCTAAGCGCTGTTTGTCTTCAACACTAAAGGACTAAAGGGGGCTGTAGCGCCCCCTGTTGAGCTATTTCATTAGGGTTTTGATCATTGTTCTGAAACGCTTGCCGTATGGCGGCGCCAGTAGCGATAAGCCATTTAGTTTGGGTTGATAAAACACGGGTTTTAGGTGTGAGAGCCGATCAAAACCGAATTGACCATGATAGGCCCCTATACCAGAATAACCGACACCACCAAAAGGTAAATCCTCTTGCGCCACATGAAAAATAGTGTCATTGACGCTCACGCCACCCGCGACGGTATTTTGTAGTACATGATCAATATGTTTAGCTTGAGTGCCAAAGACATATAAAGCGAGCGGACGCGGTCTCTGTTTAATTAATTCAAGCGCATGTTCAATTCGATCATAGGTCACTAACGGCAGTAAGGGGCCAAAAATCTCTTCTTGCATAATTGCCTGCTGCATATCTGAAGGGGTCACAATGGTGGGCACCATAAAGCGCTTTTGCGGGTCATTCGGAGCGTCACTCAGCGGGTGAATGTGGTTAGGGTCGAGTGCCTCTAGGTAATGTTGCAAGCGTTGATATTGTTTTGAGTTGATGATGCGCGTGTAATCCGGATTGTCTGGCAGGTTAGGATAGTGCTGATTAACCCATTGTTTGGCTTTTTGGATAAATTGTGATTGCAAGCGCTCTGGGAGTAGGACGTAGTCTGGAGCAATGCATGTTTGTCCAGCATTGACTAATTTGCCTGTCATAATGCGCGCGACAGCACGATCTAAGTCGACCTCTTCTAAAATCACGGTAGGTGATTTGCCACCTAATTCCAGAGTGACAGGAGTGAGGTGTTGCGCGGCTGCTTGCATGACCATTTTGCCGACAGCGGTTGAACCTGTAAACAAAAGATGATCAAAGGGCAATTGCGTAAAGGCTTTGGCCGTTTCTGCCTCACCTTCTATGATGACTAGCTCATCTTCTGTAAAGTACTGTGCCACGGCCTCTTTGAGCCAGGCACTAAAGGCGGGTGTAAATTCTGAGGGCTTGAGCATGGCCAGGTTGCCAGCGCAAAAGGCCGCTACCAAAGGCGTGATAGCCAGTATCAAGGGGTAATTCCAAGGCACAATAATGCCCACGACTCCCAGCGGTTGTGGCAGGATGCGATTCTTAGCGGGCAAAAACCACCAAGCTGTAGGGACTCGACGCGCACGCATCCATTTTTTGCCGTGTTTGAGCGCATGGCGAATTGCCACTAAGCTGGGGAAGATCTCCATTAATAGCGTCTCGTCACGACTGCGGTGACCAAAGTCTTGAATCAGTGCATCGGCAATTTCGTTCTGCTGTTCATAGACCAATTGTTCGAGTTTGTGCAGACGCTTTCTACGAGTGACCCAGTCAACCTCTGTGTGTAAGCGACTCAATCGATAAAGCCTGTCAAAACTAGCGCTCAAGTCTTGATCTTGCATTATGTGCTCCTTTTTGGGTTGCATGCCTTCGGCGCAGCAACAGTAAACTAAAAAGCATTCAAATAAACTGCACAGCTACTGTCTATGTTACTGACATAAGCAATCCAAAAAAAGCATAGCTAACCCTTAAATCGGTGCGATTCTGCACGGCAGACAGCGGCCTATTTTGCCCAAAAAAAGAGGTCGTGAGCCGATTGTTGATACGTGTGCTAAGCGCAAGAACGGCGAACAAACAGTGCTTACTAATAACTGAGCCTTATTTAATTATTAGTTTTTACTATTTTTGATTATATAGAATAGGTTTCTTATAACTTTAAAGAATTAAGAGGCTGACGGTATGAGACTTAGCAAACTATTACTATCGCTGGGACTGAGCTTAGGAATGATGGCTTCGGTCAATGCGCAAGATAGTCATCAACATCGTATTTTAAATGCCTCTTATGATGTCACTCGAGATTTTTTTCGCCAATATAATCCGCTCTTTAGCAAGCATTATGCCCAGGCTCATGAGGGTGAAACCGTAACCATAGAACAATCGCATGGTGGCTCAAGTAAGCAAGCCTTGAGTGTGGCCAATGGTTTGCAGGCGGATGTGGTGACCATGAACCAAAGCTCCGATATTAATTTATTGGTCGAAAAAGGCTTAATCGACAAGGATTGGCACCAGAAATTGCCCAACCAGGCGCTGGCCTTTACCAGCCCAACCGTGATTTTGGTACGCAAGGGCAATCCAAAGGGTATTCACGACTGGCCTGATCTGATTAAAGACGATGTCAAAGTGCTGTTTGCAAATCCAAAAAGCAGTGGCAATGGCCGCTATGCTTTTTTGGCGATTTATGGAGCTGCCCTCAAACGTTTCGATAACGACTCCCATAAAGCGCAAGAATTTGCCAGTGAAGTACTCAAACGCATTCCGGTGCGTGATGGTGGTGGACGTGGTGCGACCAGTAGCTTTATCCAACGCCATATTGGTGACGCCCTCATCGCTCCCGAAAATGAGGCGCAGATGGCGGCACAACAATTTGGTAAGAATCAATTCGAGTTGATCTATCCATCCTACACCATAGAAACCGAAATTCCTGTGGCAGTGGTCGATGCGGTGGCCGCAAAAAAAGGCAATAGTGACGTCGCGAAAGAATATCTAAGGTATTTGTGGAGCGAGCCTGGACAGAATTTAGGCGCTAAGTTGTACTATCGGCCTAGTGTCGAGCAAGTGCGCTTGCAATATAAGGATCGCTTTCCTGAAGTGAAGACATTTAAGGCAGGAGAGGTATTTGGCAGTTGGCCAGATATCATGAGCAAAATTTTTGGTGACGGCGGGGTGTTTGACCAAATTGATGCCCGCAATGCCCAGCACTAAACATACTAATCGCTAGCGGTCGCGAGGAGGGCGACCCTTAAGCATAGGGCTTTGATAATAAATAACGACAAGCTTTATTAAGTAGTACAACACGAATTCATGGCGGTTGTTTTTTTTACTTAAAAGAGAGAGGTGGCATATGAGACTAAAAAAATTATTTTTTACCCTTGGTTTAGGTCTAGGATTGAGCGCGGCTGCGCTAGCACAGGATGCAAAGCAGCATCGTATCCTCAATGTGTCTTATGACGTGACGCGCGATTTTTATAAGCAGTACAACCCTTTGTTTGCGAAATATTACGCCGACAAACACAAGGGCGAGACGGTCACCATCGAGCAATCACATGGTGGTGCTGGCAAACAAGCCCTGAGTGTGGCTAATGGACTACAAGCGGATGTGGTGACCTTGACTCAGGGGTCGGATATCAATCTATTGGTCAATAAAGGCTTAGTCGAAAAGGATTGGGTCAAAAAATTCCCCGACAATGCCGAGCCATTTACCAGTGCCACGATTATTTTGGTGCGTAAAGGTAATCCAAAAGGCATCAAAGACTGGCAAGACTTAGCCAAAGGCGATGTAAAAGTAGTGTTTGCGAATCCAAAAAGCAGTGGTAATGGTCGCTATGCCTTCTTAGCGATTTACGGCGCCGCCCTCAAGCAATTTAATAATGACACTGAAAAGGCGCAAGCCTTTACGCATGAGGTTCTAAAACGAGTACCTGTGCGCGATAGTGGTACGCGTGCAGCCACGACCACCTTTGTGCAGCGCCAAATTGGCGATGCGTTGATTACGCCAGAAAATGAAGCACAAATGGCCGCGAAACAGTTTGGTAACGACAAATTTGAGGTGGTTTACCCATCTTATACCGTGCAGACGGAGGCACCCGTCGCTGTGGTTGATGCCGTCGCGGCCAAAAATGGCACACAAGCCGTCTCCAAAGAGTATCTCGATTATTTATGGAGTGAGCCTGCGCAAAAACTAGCGGCACAACTTTACTTTAGACCGAGTCTTGAGAGTGTGCGCCAACAATTCCAAGATCGTTTTCCTAAGATTGACACCTTTAAACCGGAAGATGTGTTTGGTAGTTGGCCAGATATCATGAAAAATGTCTTTGCCGACGGTGGTCTCTTCGATCAAATAGATCATCGCAAATAAGACCTTGTAATTGTTGTAAGGAAAGGCAATGAATTTACTACTAAAATCACGTCCTATTTTGCCAGGCTTTGGGATTAGCCTGGGTATTAGTATCTTTGGTATCTCAGTGTTGATATTTTTGCCCTTCATCATGATGGTGTTGAGCAGCATAGGCATTGGCTGGACGGGATTTTGGAACATTATTAGCGATCCGCGTGTCTTAAGCGCCGTCTGGTTGACCCTGCGTCTGTCGATTCTAGCGGCCTTGACTAACTTAGTGTTTGGTACTTTGTTAGCTTGGGTCTTAGTGCGCTATGAGTTTCCGGGACGTAAATTGCTCAATGCTTTTGTAGATTTACCCTTTGCCTTACCGACAGCGGTGACCGGTATTGCCTTAGCCACCATTTATGGCCCTAACGGTTGGATTGGTGGCTTATTTGCCGAAGATGGCTGGATTGGATCCCTGATAGGCGCGCGCCAAATCGCCTTTACGAGCTTAGGCATTTGGATTGCCTTGGTGGTGGTGAGCTTGCCCTTTGTGGTGCGTTCTGTACAACCGGTGTTGCAAGAATTACAACCCGAACTCGAAGAGGCGGCTGCAACGCTGGGCGCACATCGTGCGACGGTGGTACGTCGCGTCATTCTGCCGGAGTTGCTGCCGGCCATGTTGACGGGCGCTGGCATGATGTTTGCTCGAGCCACGGGTGAATATGGATCGATTATTTTTATTGCTGGCAATATTCCGTTTGAAACCGAAATCTTACCACTCGTAATTACCTCTAAATTGGAGCAATTCGATGTTCAAGGCGCAGCGGCTGTTGCTTTATTCATGTTGTTGATTTCTATGTCTATCTTATTTTTGATTAATTTGTTGCAGTGGAAATACCAGAAAAAAATTCTAGGATGGCGCTCATGAAATCCGTATCTTCTATTCGAACTGAACCACGTTGGTTGCGTATTACGCTGATTGCAATTGCAGTCTTGTTTTTGACCATTATGTTGTTTATCCCCTTGCTGGCGGTCTTTAGCGAAGCACTAGCACAAGGCTGGGATTTGTATGTCGCGTCGCTGACGGATCCAGAAGCGCAATCTGCCATTTGGCTCACCCTTAAAATCACCGCTATTGTGGTGCCGATCAATGCCATATTGGGCTTGGCCATTGCTTGGTTAATTACACATTTTGATTTTAGGGGCAAACAATTTATTAGCGGTTTGTTAGATATGCCCTTTGCTGTCTCTCCCGTGGTGGCTGGCTTAATGTTTATTTTGGTTTTTGGCACGAATACGCTGCTGGGCTCTTGGCTCGAGGCGCATCAAATGCAGATTATTTTTGCCGTTCCTGGGATGGTCTTGGCCACCATGTTTGTGACCTTTCCCTTTGTGGCGCGTGAGTTAATCCCGCTGATGCAAAGCCAAGGCAATGTTGATGAGCAAGCCGCTCTGGTATTAGGAGCCTCACCATGGCAAATGTTCCGCAAGGTGACCCTACCAAACATTCGCTGGGCCTTGCTATATGGCATTATCCTAACCAATGCAAGAGCCATGGGCGAGTTCGGTGCCGTCAGTGTGGTCTCTGGCCATATTCGTGGTCAAACCAATACGTTGCCGCTACTCATTGAAATTGCCTACGATGAATACAATATTGTGGGCGCCTTCGCGGCGGCTAGTTTATTAGCCATGTTGGCGCTCTTTACCTTATTGTTGCAGAATCTGCTGAGTTACTTGCAGCAACGTCGTCAGGACAAAGTCCCCCAAGTGCTTACAAAAACAAGCCCTAAGTCGGCCACTGCGGCTGCCAGTGCCACTAAGCCGTCTCGCGCCAACCAATTAGCCGGAGTGAAATATGAGTATTAATATTCAACATCTAAATAAGTCTTTTGCTAATGTCACCGCGCTCAAGGATATTAATTTAACCGTACCGGAAGGGCAATTAGTCTCCTTACTGGGACCTTCGGGTTGTGGTAAAACCACCTTGCTACGCATAATTGCGGGTCTAGAATACGCTGATTCAGGGCATATTTTGTTTAATGAACAGGATGTGACCGAAGTGCCCGTGAAGAATCGTGGCATTGGTTTTATGTTTCAGAACTATGCCTTATTTCGGCATTTGAATGTTTTTGAAAACATTGCTTTTGGCTTGCGTGTGCTGCCCCGCAAACAAAGACCGAGCAAAGAAGCCATTAACGCCAAGGTCAATCGCCTCTTAGATCTCATCCAATTACCGCATTTAGCCAAGCGACTACCTTCACAATTGTCTGGTGGGCAACGTCAACGGGTCGCCTTAGCGCGTGCATTGGCCACCGATCCTAAGTTATTACTTTTAGATGAACCTTTTGGTGCATTAGATGCGAAAGTACGCAAGGATATGCGTCAGTGGTTATCGCAGATTCAACAACAAATGGGTATTAGCACGATTTTGGTGACCCATGATCAAGAAGAAGCCCTCGAGATCTCTGATCAAATTGTTTTGATGAACCATGGTCGTATTGAACAAATCGGCACGGGCACGGATTTTTATGAAGCGCCACAATCGCCGTTTGTCAGTCGCTTTATGGGGGATGTCAGCTTATTCGAAGGTCAAGTGCAACGCAATCAATGGCATTTCGGCAACTTCAGCTATGACTTAAGTCAACAAAGTCATATCCCTCCAGAGGGTTCAGCTGTCGCTTATGTGAGCAGCCATGATTGGCAGTTACAACGAGAGCCTGCCACAGCAAGCTTGGCTTCAGGTCCTATCGAACATATCCAAGATATGGGCCCTTGGATTCGCATTACCGTCAAAGATACTAGTACAGGACAACGCCTAGAAACAATGATTAGTCGTGTCCAACAAAAACAATTGCAATACGCGGTGGGCGAAATTGTGCACTTAAGTGTCAGACGCTTAAGCGTGTTTGACGCTCAAGAAGCCGCCTAAGCGCAGCCTAAGGGCAAGCGCTTGCTAAGCCTCCGAGCTCATGCTTGTAGCGCGGGGGCTTTTGTTGAATGCGCTTAAGCAGCACCATGCATCATGCATGCATGGCTAACGCCAGCATCCTTTGTGGGTGTTGGCGTTTTTGTTATCTATTTAATGTTTTATTCTCAGAAGACTGGCGTGTACTAACTGTTGAGTGACTGGGGCTAGACAGAGCGGATATTTTGGTCCAGTGAG
Source organism: Brackiella oedipodis DSM 13743 (assembly GCF_000621025.1). GTDB lineage: Bacteria > Pseudomonadota > Gammaproteobacteria > Burkholderiales > Burkholderiaceae_B > Oligella > Oligella oedipodis. The sequence continues at coordinate 177,420 of NZ_JHZJ01000010.1, read as the reverse complement.
CGCTTTTTAAAAGACAGCTACTCTCATAATGAACTCTATATAAAAAAGAGAGGGTGCCTGTGCCGTCGTCATTATTGGAGCTCGTGCTTGCGCTGGCCATCGGCTGGCCAATTTTTTTGTGGGGATTAGCTAAGTCGCTACGCGGTTTTTATGGCTCCTATCGGCATGACATGTATTTACGACAGCTGCCGCACAAGCCTTGGCAGCCGCCTTGGTGCCGGCATCGCCGCCATACACGCTATTGTTTATTGCTGCATCAGGGGCTAATCCTATGCCTGTTCAGCCTGATGCCCATTGTGGGACCAGGCACTATGCTCTGGTTCTCATGGTTTGTGAGTCTGTTATTGCTCTTATCGTATTACGATTGGCGCTTTAGAGTATTGCCGGATCCTTGGCTTATCGTACTAGCCATACTGGCACTCCTGAAAGGCCTGATAGAAGGCGGTGTTGCCGAACAATGCCAATCCCTAGGACTGTGTTTGTTATGGCTAGGTGGGAGTTGTTGCATACAGCGTTGTTGGCGTGGTTACTATTTAGGAGCCGGTGACTATAAATTACTCTTGGTCTTAAGTCTGTGGATGGGGTTCGTGCCACTCATGTTGGTGCTATTGGTGGCCTGTCTCTTAAGTCTTATAATGGTTTTGATAAGGTACGGCTGCGGTATGCCCGGGTCTAGGAGTGTAGCCTTTGGACCTTGGCTCAGCTTTGCGGCCGTCTTGGTGTGGCTTGGACAAGACTCTGTCCTCTTTTTTAATACATCCTAACAATCATGAAGCATAAGTTTTCTATTGGTCTTACAGGTGGGATTGGTTCTGGCAAGTCAGCTGTGAGTCAAATCCTGCGTGAACAGGGTATTACGGTGATTGATGCGGATCAGATCTCGCGCCAATTAACGGCGCCTGGTGGGGCGGCCATTGCCGCGATAGCCGCCGAGTTTGGGGCACAGTTTATTAGTACGGATCAGGCTCTTAACCGTGCTGCCATGCGAGATTTGGTCTTTAACGATGACGACGCTAAACGCCGCCTTGAGGCGATTATTCATCCCTTGATTAGAGCGCACATGCAGACCCTGCATGTGCAGGCGCCGAGTCCATATGTGGTTTATGATATTCCGCTGCTTATAGAGGGCATTGAAAAATGGGGGCAGCAACTCCAACGAATATGCGTAATTCTTTGCGATCGTCAAACGCAAATTGATCGCGTGAGTAAACGCAACGCCTTGTCTGTGTCTCAAATCCAAAAAATAATCGATAGTCAGGCCAGTGAGCAAGAGCGCTTGGCGCATGCTGATGATATTATAAAAAACGGTGCTAATATCAGTTTGCCAACCCTCAAAGAGCAGGTACTTGCCCTTCACCATCAATGGCTGGCGCTTGCGAACCGGAGTCCAGATATTCATGACTAGTCAGCCAGCGGCCAATCTCATCATTTACGAATATCCTTGCAATGAGCGGATTCGCTCTTTTTTGCGTTTGGAGTATTTATTTCAACGGCTCTTTAGTTTGCGCTCTGAGAATGGCGCCGAAAGCGAAAGAATGCTCTTGGCAACCCTGTTTGATTTGATCGAAGTGACCGAGAGAGGGGATGTGCGCAGCAGTTTATTGCAAGAAATAGACAAACAGAAAGAAACCTTACAAAGTTATCGCAGTCGTCCAGAATCCGATCCAACGGTGATCGATCAAGTGATGGTTACCCTAAGCAGAGCGTATTTAGACTTACATCAAAGCAGCAAAATTGGTAGTACTGCCCGCGAAAGTGAGTGGCTATCTAAGCTCAAAAATCGTTTTAGTATTTCTGGCGGTACCTCAGGCGTCGAGTTTCCAGCTTTTCAAGCGTGGCAAGCCGGCCCTAAAGAAGCCCGAGATCATTGCATTGAGCATTGGGTCAGTTCCTTTATTCCCTTATATAACGCTATCACCGAGATGCTAAATTTAATTCGTGCCGCGGGTTCTACAGAAATTGGTAATACCAATGAGGAGGGTATTTACGAAAAAAAACTCTCTGGTCAGCCTTACCAATTGGTGCGCATGTGGCTGCCCAGCGATAGCATGGTGTTCCCAGAAGTCAGTATTAATAAGCACGTCGCCTTTGTGCGCTTGATTCAGCTGGGTCATGATTGCGAAATTAAGGTCATCAATAGAGTTTTTTCTTTTAAGTTAGCGTTTTGTAAGTTTTGATCTCAAGCTTTCGCTGGTTTTCAGTACAATAAAAGTTTTTAAACATTAATGCATATTCTTGCTATTAAGCGCAGTTAGTAATCTAGTCACCCTAGCGCTTGTAAACTGTGCTTTCAACGGAGTGAGTGGTATATGGGTAGTTCCCCATCAGGGCGTGGTTTTTGGGCAAAGCACAAGATCAAAATCATTGTGATTGTTCTTATACTGATTATTTTGGCGGTGGTTTATTACCTCAATCGTAGTCCAGAGGTCGTTAATCTTTCTCCCAAAAAAGCCACCAGCTCCAGTTATCAAGGCAAAAACAATCACAAAACAGCGACGGCTCAGGACTCTCAAGAAACCGCGCCCCGTCGTGAAAACCGCGGTCGTTGGGGGGGTAACCAACAACAACAGATTTTGGTGAGTGTGGAACATGCCCAATATCACGATTTAGAGCAATCCCTTACCGCCTTAGGTACTGTTAAGGCCTCCGAAACCGTAGTCGCACGCACGCAGGTCAGTGGCCCCATTACTAAGATCTTGTTTACAGAAGGTCAAGCCATCGAAAAGGGCCAAGCCTTGCTGGAGATTGATCCTCGTCCCTTTGAAGCCGCTTTACGCACTATCCAAGGGCAAATTGCTCAAAATAAAGCGCAATTACTCAATGCTCAGCAAGACCTTAAGCGCTATCAAACACTATTCAAACAGGACTCCATTGCACGTCAACAATTAGATACGCAGCAATCATTAGTACAACAATATCAGGCCACCGCCGAAAGTCTGCAAGGGCAGCTGGAGGAAGCCAAACTCGATCTGTCGTATACCTTGGTGCGTGCGCCCATTGCCGGGCGGATTGGCCTCAAGAACGTTGACGTGGGCAATCTGATCACGGCTAATAGTGAAGAGGGTTTTGCCACGATTACCCAACTAAATCCCATTGATGTTAATTTTTCCTTACCTGAACACGTGGTCAGCCAAGTCTCGCAGCGCTTTTATCAACATCAAACGCTTCCTGTACAAATTTTTAGTCGTGATAAGCAACAGCTGATTCAAGAGGGCCAGCTACTGTCTATCGATAATATGATCGATCTCGATACCGGTAGCTTCAAACTCAAAGCGCGGTTTGATAACGCTGATTTTCGACTTTTTCCTAATCAATTTGTCAATATTCGTTTAGTGTTGCAAACCTTACCGCATACGCTTAGTGTCAAGACAGATGCGATCCAAAATGGCAAATCAGGGACCTATGTATTTTTAGTCAAAGATGACAAAACGGTGACCCTGCAAGCCATTAAAACAGGCGTCGTGGATGGTGCTTACACGCAGGTCACAGAAGGCTTACAAGAAGGTGACACGATAGTGATGGAAGGCACTGACCGCTTACGGGAAGGTGTTAAGGTCGAGATCGAGAAGTGAATATATCTGCACCATTTATTCAAAGACCAGTGGCCACCATTTTGTTAATGGTGGCACTGTTGTTTGCTGGTATTACGGCTTATCGACAGTTGGCCATCTCTGCTCTACCAGAGGTGGACTACCCAACCATTCAAGTCGTGACGCAATACCCGGGGGCAAGTCCAGAAACCATTGGTCGCTTAGTGACATCACCGCTCGAAAAGCAATTAGGCCAAATGGCGGGGCTGACGCAAATGAGTTCCTCGAGTTCAGCGGGCGCCTCGGTCATCAATTTGCAATTTTCTTTGGGATTAGACATTAGCGTGGCCGAGCAAGAGGTACAAGCAGCGATAAATGCCGCTAATAATCTCTTGCCGAATGACTTACCGATGCCCCCCGTCTACAACAAGGTGAATCCTGCCGATACGCCAGTCATGACGGTGGCCGTGACCTCCTCTGTCATACCACTGAACGAAGCGCGTGATCTTATTGAAACCCGCGTTTTGCAAAAAATCTCTCAAGTGCCGGGTGTAGGCCTGGTTAATATTGCGGGTGGTCAAAAGCCAGCGGTGCGTATTCAAGTCGATCCTCGCGCCTTAGCCTCGCACGATTTAACGCTCGATCAATTGCGTCAAGTCATCACGAGTAGCAATATTAATCAACCGACAGGTAACTTAAATGGCCCGCGGCGTTCAACGACCTTGCAGACCAATAGTCAATTAGAAAACCCCAAAGACTACGAAAACCTCATCCTTAATTACAACGGTGATCATGTCTTGCGACTTGGGCAGGTGGCACGGGCGCAGGCAGATGCAGAAGATTTGTGGCAAACCGCGTGGTACAACAAAACGCCGGCGATTTTATTGCGTATTCAGCGACAACCTGGCGCCAATGTGATTGCTGTGGTTGATGCGGTTGCACAATTACTCCCTACGTTACAAAAAGGTCTTCCGGAATCGATTCAAATGCAGGTGGTAGCAGACCGCACGATTTCGATTCGTGAGTCCATCGACCATGTCCAAAAAGAGATGGTGTTTGCCATTATCTTGGTGGTTTTCATTACCTATGTGTTTTTGCGTAGCCTAAGCGCTACCCTGATTCCCACAGTGGTGGTGCCCCTATCTCTGATTGGTACCTTTTTAATCATGTATTTTTTGGGCTTTAGTCTCAATAATTTAACCTTGATGGCACTGACGATTGCTACAGGTTTTGTGGTTGACGATGCCATTGTCATGATTGAAAACATCGCTCGTCATGTCGAAGAGGGTTTAAGCCCTATGCAAGCGGCTTTTAAAGGTGCCGCTGAAATTGGCTTTACGCTGGTTTCATTGACGATCTCCTTGATTGCGGTCTTGATTCCGCTGCTCTTTATGGGCGATATTATTGGCCGCCTCTTCAATGAGTTTGCGGTGACCTTAGCGACGGCAATTTTGATTTCTTTGGTGATTTCGCTCACGCTGACGCCGATGATGTGTGGTCGTATGTTACGCCCCGAGTCACAGCAGTCAGACAGTCGTCTTCATCATTATTTGGGCGCTTGGATTGATTATTTGATACGACTCTATGAGCGCGGCCTAAGTATCGTGCTTAAGCATCAATTCAAGACACTGGTGTTTGCCATTGCGACCTTAGTATTAACTGCATTTTTGTACATTATAGTGCCTAAAGGTTTCTTCCCCGAGCAGGACAATGGCTTGATTCAAGTGATCACTGAAGCGCCGCAGTCAGTCTCTTTTGAGAGTATGAAAAAAAGACAGCAAGCCTTGATCGATGAGCTCCTCAAAGAAGAGCAAATCGAGCGTATCACCGCCTCCGTGGGGGTGGATGGTGAAAACGCCAGTCTCAATACCGGTAGACTGCAAATTGAACTGAATAACGCGCAGCGCAGTGATAATATCGATACCGTCATCCAACGCTTGCAAGAATCGGCTAAGCATGTCAAAGGTATTGCGGCCTATTTTCAGCCAAGTCAGGATTTAAGTGTCGATACCACAGTGTCACGGAGTCAATATCAGCTGACATTATCCACCATTAACGCTGAACTGTTACAACAATGGGTACCCGATTATGTGCAAGCGCTAAAAGCCATTAAAGGGGTTAAGGACGTTGTCGATGACTATCAGACTCAAGGTCTACGCGTCAGTGTGAATGTTGATCGTGCCGCTGCGAGTCGCTTGGGCATCAATATGGCCGATATTGAAGAGGCCTTATATAACTCATTTAGTCAACGCTTGATTTCGACCATTTTTACCCAATCCGCTCAGTATCGAGTGGTGCTTGAAGTTGATCCAAGCTATCGCTCTGGCCTAGAAAATCTGCAAGATGTCTATGTGCGTGGTCGCAATGGTTTAGTGCGCTTAGATCAGATAGCACGGATTGAACCAGGATTCACGCCGGTGGAAATCCAACGCATTGACCAGTTTCCAGCGACATTAATCTCTTTTAATCTCGAAGAAGGTTACTCCTTATCCGATGTTTCGGGTGCGATTCAAGATTGCGCCGAAAAAATCGGTATGCCGGCGGCGATAGAGATGCGTTTCCAGGGTTCCAGCCAGGCTTTCCAAGACTCATTAAGCAATACCTTATGGTTATTGGCAGCGGCTATCTTTACCATGTATATCGTCTTGGGGGTGCTCTACGAAAGCTTTATTCATCCAGTGACCATTTTGTCGACCTTACCATCCGCCGCCATTGGTGCTTTAATTGCCTTGATTATTTCAGGAAATCAATTAGATATGGTCGGCATTATCGGGATTATTTTGCTGATCGGTATTGTCAAGAAAAATGCGATTTTAATCATCGATTTTGCTCTACAGGCGGAGCGTCAGCAAGGCTTGAGTCCGCTCGAAGCGGTACGTCAAGCCTGCTTATTGCGTTTTAGACCGATTCTGATGACGACTTTAGCCGCCTTATTTGGTGCGATTCCATTGATGATGGCCTCAGGCATGGGCTCTGAACTACGCCAACCCTTAGGCATCTCCATGGTGGGTGGTTTATTGTGTAGCCAATTGCTGACGTTATTTACGACACCTGTGGTGTATCTGTATTTTGAGAAACTGAGCAAACTGAAGTTTGGCAAAGGTAAAACCGCATAAATGAATATTTCTGCACCTTTTATCCGCCGACCGATAGCCACTATCTTATTGGTAGTGGCTATGGTGGTGACGGGTGTCATCAATTATGCACGACTCGAAGTTGCGCCTTTGCCGCAAATGTCCATCCCTTTTATTGCTGTGTCGGCGCGTTTGCCTGGTGCCAGCCCACAAACCATGGCGACGAGTGTGGCCACACCATTACAACGCTCACTCGGCAGTATAGCCGGTGTCAAGGAAATGAATGCCAGCAGCTCCGAGGGCAATACTCAGGTGGTGCTTGAATTCGATATCAGTAAGGATGTGAATGATGCGGCGCGTGAGGTGCAAGCCGCCATTAATAAAGCGCTACCGTTGATGCCCAGCGGTATGTATGAGCCGCCCACTTACCAAAAATTCAATCCTTCTTCCGTACCGGTCATCACCCTGACCATGACCTCCGATACCTATGGTAAAGACAAGCTCTACGATATGGCGAGCACTGTCTTGTCACAAAAAATTGCTCAAGTCGAGGGTGTGGCGGACGTCGATGTGGGGGGAAGTTCCATGCCTGCTGTGCGCATTGACGTGGATCCCGCTAAGCTTAGCGCTTACCATATCAATCTGAGTGAGCTGCGTAACACCATTGCTCAAGCCAATCAAATGCGGCCACGCGGCTACATCGCCAATGGCGATTGGCGTTGGCAAATTAGTACCAATGGTCAAATGCATAATGCGGCTGAATTCCAAGAGCTCGTAGTGCATTGGCAAGAGGATCAAGCCGTTAAACTGAGTGATGTTGCACACGTTTATGACTCGGTTGAAAATGAATTTAATGGCGGTTTTTTTAATAATCAAGACGCTATTATTTTGACTATTCGCCAAGAGGAAGGCGCCAATATTATCAAAACAGTCTCTGCAGTAAAAGCGCAGATGGCGGCCTTGCAATCTTTATTGCCTGCGGGTGTGGACTTGGCCGTAGGGCAAGATCGCACACCAAGTATTCGGGCGACTTTGCACGAAACCGAATTAACCCTCATCATTGCCACCGTGCTGGTGGTCCTTGTGGTGCTGTTATTTTTGCGTAATTACCGAGCCACCTTGATTCCTGCGGTGGCGGTGCCTGTTTCCTTATTGGGCACCGTGACCGTTATGCATTTCATGGATTTTTCCCTGAATAATATCTCCCTAATGGCCTTGATTGTCGCTACGGGTTTTGTGGTCGATGATTCGATTGTGGTGGTAGAAAACATTGTGCGTTATTTGGAAATGGGCCATAAACCCAAAGACGCAGCCCTTAAGGGAGCCAAAGAAGTGGGCTTTACCGTGATTTCGATAAGCCTGTCTTTAGTGGTGGTGTTTTTGCCCTTAATATTAGTCGGAGGCCTGGTCGGCAATCTGTTTTATGAGTTTGCCATGACGATGTCGGTAGCGGTCATGGTGTCGTTGGTGATTTCTTTGACCTTAACACCGATGATGTGCGCCTATTGGCTCAAATTAGAAAACCTGCAAAACCCCAAACAAAACCCTGTATTAGACGGCTTTCATTATTACTTTGAGTGGTTTTTTGCGGCCTACAAGAAAACACTAGGGCTAGCGATCAAACATCGGTTTTTAACCCTAATGAGCTTATTGGCGGCCATTGCCCTGAATGTGCTGCTGTTTATGCTGGTGCCTAAAGGCTTACTACCTCAACAGGATACAGGCGTGGTCATGGGTATATTTAGGGCCGATAAAGGCACGTCCTTTGAATCGGCGGTCCCAAAGCTGGATCAGTACCGCAAAATTATTGGTAAAAATCCGAATGTCGCGACGGTCATGGGTTATGTCTCAGGGCGAGGCGGTAATAATCGTTCCTTTTTATTGATTCAGCTCGAACCTTTCGGGCAACGCATTGCCTCAGCCCAAGATGTCATTAATGAGCTCAATCAAGAATTAGGGAAAGTGTCGGGGACACGCATGTTTTTGGTGCCGCAACAAGATATTCAAGCAGGCGGTGGTCGGGGCCCTGCCGCTGGAGAATATACCTACACGCTCAAGTCAGGGGATCTTGAACTGCTGAACGAATGGGTACCTAAAGTCACAGAGGCCTTCAAAGAATTACCTGAGCTTGTCGGCGTCAATGGTGGTGGCGATGACAAAGGCTATCGACTCGAAATCTCCATCGATCGTGACAAGGTGGCGCGTTTAGGCTTGAGCATGAGTAGCATCACAGATAGTTTGAATAGTCTTTATAGCCAGCGTCAAATCTCTCGTATGTATGATGATTTGAACCAATACAATGTGGTCCTGGGGGCCGACAAAATTTATGCACGAAGCCAACGGGATTTAGAAGATTTAGTACTATTGACTGCCGATGGTCGGCAGGTGCCTTTAAGCAGTATTGCGCGTACACAGGTGCGCAATGCGCCCCTCAGTATCCACCAAAAAGACGGCATGTTGCGTGAATCGATTGATTTTGCGCTAGCACCTAATGTGTCTTTAGATCAGGCGTCCAAAGCGATTGATGAGGCGTTATTGCGCATTAAACTGCCGACGAAACAGATTTTGGCGGGTTTTGATGGCAATGCTTTACTTTTTCAGCAAATGTCGCAGCAACAGCCTCTGATGCTGTTAGGCGTTCTCGCTCTTTTATACTTATTATTTGGTATTTTGTATGAGAGTTATGCGCACCCGCTAACGATTTTATCGACGCTACCATCGGCAGGGCTAGGCGCTTTTATTGCCTTGATGGCGTTTCGCATGGAATTTACCCTTATTGCGTTGATTGGCGTGTTCTTGTTGATTGGGATTGTCAAAAAAAATGCCATTATGCTGATTGATTTTACGCTTCATAAACAACGCCAAGACAAAATCTCGGCCGAGCAAGCCGTCTATGAGGGCTGTTTGGTGCGTTTTAGACCTATTATGATGACCACTATGGCCGCCATGTTAGGAGCTTTTCCTTTGATTATAGCTACCGGAGCGGGTGTCGAGATGCGTCAACCTTTGGGGGTGGTCATTGTCGGGGGGCTGATCGTGAGCCAAATACTGACCCTTTACACCACCCCAGTGGTGTATATTTATCTGGATAAAATGGCAAGTGCTATTCGTCAACGCTTCAAAATTTTTGCAAAAGAATAAAGGTATGTGGTTTATTTTGGGTTCTAAACAAAAACGTCTGTTTGCGGGGTCCAAGCATCGCTTTCTGCTCAGTAGTGCGACGCTTATGCTATTGAGTGCCTGCGCTGTCGGTCCAGACTATGAGGCAGCGGTCACAGAAACGGCGGCTGACTATAAGGCCGTACAAGAAGGACATTGGCAGCGCGCCACGCCGGCGGATGACCTCAGTAAGGGAAATTGGTGGGAGCGCTTTGAGGATGCTGATCTGAATGCCTTAATGGTGCAATTAAATCATCACAATAACTCGATAGCCGAGGCTTTTGCTAAGTATCAAGCTGTACAAGCGCAGGCCAAGGTTGATCGCGCCCAAGGTTTGCCAAGTATTTCAAGTACTGGTCGCGCCCAAAATCGTGGAGGTTCCAATACGTCTTCAGGACATGATTTGTCTATAGGTGCCAGTGCTCAATGGGAAATTGATTTATGGGGGCGCATCCGTCGCCTGGTTGAATCTGGCGAGGCACAAGAACAAGCGAGCGCTGCGGATTTGGCTAATGTACGTTTGAGTATGCAAAGTGATCTTGCTCAGGCGTATTTTTTGGTGCGTATGGCTGATGCCCAGGAGAAGCTCTTGTTGAGTATTGTGCGTGCTTATGAACACGCTGTCAGAACTAATCAAAATCAATACGATCAAGGCATTATTGCTAAGGGCGATGTGGTGCAAGCGCAGACGCAACTCGAAAATGCCAAAGCCGCGGCCATCGATATTCATGATCAGCGTCGTGCCCAAGAGAACCGTATTGCCGTGTTGATTGGTCAAGCACCGGCCAACTTTAGAATAAGTCAGCGCGACTATCAGCCTCATATGCCGACCATTCCTGTGGATTTACCTTCTGCACTATTGCAACGTCGACCTGATATTGCCGCCGCAGAGCGGCGTATGGCGGCCGCTAACGCCGATATTGGTGTGGCGCAGAGTGCCTGGTTTCCCGCTGTTAATTTAGCGGCTAGTGGTTCACTACAATCCTCTCAATTGCACGATTGGCTTAGCTCACCCCTCAATGTGTGGGCCTTGGGACCCACATTAGCCTATACGATTTTTAATGGTGGGGCGCGCCAGGCCCAAGTCGCGATTGCCAAAGCCAATTATCAGGCTCAAGTGGCTGCTTATCGTCAAACCGTCTTGAATGCTCTGCAAGAAGTCGATACCGCCTTGAATACCGCTAATGTCTTGGATCAAGAACTTCCTAGACGCCTCAAAGCTGTGGAGCTGGCGAGTCAGTCCCTGCAAATCACCAGAAACCAATATGATGCCGGTATGATAGACTACCTGAGCGTGGTTCAAGTCGAAAATACCACCCACAATACCGCCATTCAAACCTTACTATTGCAATCACAGCGTTTGCAGAATTTAGTCCAATTAGTCAAGGCACTGGGCGGTGGCTGGGATTTGCAGCACGATGCCCTATATCAACGTCTGGACAATGATTAACGACTAAAGCGCTGACTATAATAATTTTAGGGGGGAACATGTCTTTTTTTAATTGCACCCATTGCGGCGATGATCAATATACCTTTGATCTGGATGATGTCGTTCAGGGACTCAAAGATGAGCGCAGAAAGTGGCGCACCGATCATCACCGTTTGTCCGAAAAAGGTGGACGGCGCATGCCATCACCGCCGGTCCTAGACGAGGCCATGGATTTATTGCGAGGTGCCTTATTTCCGATGCGTTTAGGCCCCGATGATTTGACGGTCAGTCATGAGGATTTCTATGTCGGCTACACCATTGGGCGTGCCCTTAATATGTTGTTGTCTCAGGTGCGTCTCGAAATTGTTTACCAAAATCGTGGCCAAAAGCTCGACGAAAAAACCATCATGGATCAAGCCTTTGAGATTGTCAGTAAATTTTCTAGACAATTACCAAAAATTCGAGGCTTGCTTGATGATGATGTGCATGCGGCCTATCGCGGTGACCCTGCGGCGGATTCGGTAGATGAAATCTTGCTCTGTTATCCAGGCATCTATGCTATGTGTTATCACCGCGTCTCGCATGAGCTCTACTCCTTGGGCGTGCCCTTAGCGGCTCGTGTCATCGCTGAGTTGGCGCACAGTAAAACAGGGATTGATATTCATCCTGGCGCGCAAATTGGTCCAGGCTGTTTTATCGACCACGGCACTGGCGTGGTCATCGGCGAAACCGCCATCCTAGGCAAAAATGTGCGGATCTACCAGGCCGTGACCTTGGGCGCGAAGAGCTTTGAGGCTGACGAAGACGGTAATCTGCATAAGGGTATTTTGCGTCATCCGATCGTCGAAGACGATGTGGTGATTTATTCAAATGCTACGGTTTTGGGACGCATTACAATTGGTCAGGGAGCAGTGATAGGCGGTAACGTCTGGGTCACTAAAGATGTTCCTGCGGGTAGTTTTGTATCGCAAAGTGGCATTAAAAGCAAGGCTCAAAGCGGGCTCTAAAGCCAACTGATGAGGTCCTCAAAAAAACCTTGGTACTGGCAATGTACCAAGGTTTTTTGCTGAGAGAAGGATGCTATTCTAGATCCCAGATTCCACCAGATCCTAGATCCTAGCCCCTAGGGCTTAGTCATCGTCTGAGGCGGCGTTCTGGGCTTTATCGGGATCGATTAATTCCTCTAAAAAGCGTTTGAGATATTCTTCAAAACTAATATCGTCGTTCAGTTCTAATTGCTTTTGCGCATCGATGGAGTCTTTTGCCGCTTGAATGAATTGTTGCTGCACATCCTCGTCTAGCTCGCTGAGACGCAATTGTTGGCTTTGTTGCAGACTATTACGAAGTACCAGCTCATTAAAGCCCAACTCGGTAGTTTGAAGTTGTTCTACAAAACGTGCCGAAGGCGTCTGACGGACATCATGGAATTTTTGGGCCTGCTGCTCTAGTGCCTCGGTATGGGCGTTGGTCTCGAGCGCTTGATCGAGTAAGGCCGCCACAGGACGCATATCTTGAAGCAGTTCTAGCCCCCAATCCTGGAGTGAAATCGCGCCACTACCATCGGCTTTTTGGAGTTGCAGGTCAGGATGGCGTCCTTCAGTGACGACCTTGGCGAAATTCTGATTGCAAATATTACAGTTGCCATGCTTATCGAAGTTATGACTATCTTTGAGAACGCACCAGAGTAGGAAGGTATCCATAAAATAGCAGGTCACTGGACTGACACCGGTGGCTTCAAAAGGATCAATATCCAAACAACGCACCTCGATGTATTGCACGCCTTTTTGGAGGAGGGCGGTGTTGGGGCGCTCACCCCTGGCCGTCGTACGTTTAGGACGAATGGTCGAATAGAATTCGTTTTCGATTTGTAGAATATTGGTATTGAGCTGAATCCACTCGCCGTCACGGTGTGTGCCGATGGCTTGGTACGGAGGCCAAGGCTTGGTGACGGCTTTGTACATCATGCGGACATAGTCATCCAGATGATTAAAGCTGCCATTGAGGCTGTCTTGAGCCTCATCTTTGTAGCCAAAGTCGCTCATGCGTAAGCTTGTAGCATAGGGCATATAGGAGGTTAGCTCATTGAGCTCCTTTAATGTATCGCTGTTTTGCTCGATGAAGTCACGATTCATGGCAGGCGAAGCCCCAAAAAGATACATTAACATCCAGCTATAGCGTTTAAAGTTACGCAATAAAGCAAAATAACCTGTTGATTGTTTTTCTTGGGTGTTTGCGCCTTTAAAGTTGAGGACTTCCCACACCTCTGAAGGTAAAGAAAAGTTATAGTGTATGCCCGCAATGCATTGCATTTTTTTGCCATAGCGCTCTGCCAAGCCGCGACGATAAACATGCTTGAGCATGCCGCTATTTGAGGTGCCATACCAAGCGATGGGAATTTGTGGCTCGGCAGGCAATTTACAAGGCATAGAATGCATCCACATAGACTCATCTGACTGCATATTTTGAGTCACAAACACATGTACTCGTTGCAGCTCTGCAAAGAGCTCGGGCACGCTATGATGGGTGCCAGTGACCAATTCGAGTAATGATTCTGAGTAGTCCGTCGTAATAGAAGGATGCGTCAGGGCCGCGCCTAGTTTGGCTGGATGTACGGTGAGTGCTAAACGCCCTTGCGGGTTGATGCGTAGGCTCTCACGCTCAATACCGCGCTGCATACGCTTGAGTAGTTCTGGATGGGATTTGATAAGTTCAAAACGACGATACATACACGAGAGTTCCTGATGAATAAGGACGATAACGGCGCTATGCACAAAATCGATATAGTACAAGATTATAACTGTATCACTGTTTATCACCTTATAGTTATATGATGACACTATTTGGTATATACGCTAATGAGCGATCAAACATTGTTTAAGGAGTTTAGCCATGGTTGGCGCATCACCACGCCGAGGGATTGGCTCATCGAGAGCGATCATGATCGGTTTCGCTTTGCTACTTTTAACCTTAGCTTTTCCCACTTACGCGCACAGCTGGCAGCAGCAAGCAAAACCTGGCGTGATACAAGCAGATTTTCCCGATTCGGTGCGTACGACAAGTCGCGAACTTGAACGGGCGGATGGCAGTCAATTAAATTTGGTGCATTGGAGCGCGCAAGTCGGAGAACAAACCTATCATGTCTTATATGCAGTCTATCCAGAGCAGGGTGCTCGCGCTGACAGTGATGCGGCTTGGCTCTTAGATTCTATGCAACTGCAAAATATCCATGGAGCCCGACAGCCTTTGCATCCCAAAATTGGTGAGCGCTTTAAGCTGTGGTACCAAGTCATGTCGCAAAGCTTTGTGATTAATGCCGTGGTGCTACAAAAAGGCAATGTGGTGGCGCAAGTTTACGCCTTAGGCCCCGATAGTCCAGCGTTTGAGCAGAGCAGCCAAAAATTTCTCGATTCGGTACGTATCGCTTCAGAGACCACTCAGGCAGCACCTTAAACTAAACGCCTGTGTTAATGTTATGATAATTAGCACAAACTTTATAACTAGCGCCGATTTGCACGCTTGCGGGCGCCAAAAAATTCCGCTAAAAGGTGTTTATGTCTGAGACTAACGTCAATAATCAATTACAACAAACGCAACTTCAGTCCAATAAGCGAGCTGCTCAAGGAGACAAAATGACAGCTGCGCCCTTGGCTGCAAACAGCGTCGGCTACGTCCGACCACAGTTTTTACACTTTGATGAACCGTTGCGCTTGAGTAGCGGTCAAATGCTTGCCTCCTATACCCTAGCCGTCGAAACCTATGGCCACCTCAATGCAGATGCCAGTAACGCAGTCCTAGTGTGTCACGCCCTTAATGCTTCACACCATGTGGCGGGCGTCAATGCCGATGATCATAAAGACATTGGGTGGTGGGACAATATGGTGGGACCAGGAAAACCGTTGGATACCAACCGTTTTTTTGTGATTGGTGTCAATAATCTTGGTTCGTGTTTTGGTTCAACGGGACCTGCGAGTATTTGTCCAGAGACGGGTAAACCGTGGGGCGGATGTTTTCCTATGGTCACCGTCGAGGACTGGGTCAATGCACAAGCTCGCGTAGCCGATTATTATGGCATCCAAAAATTCGCAGCTGTGATGGGCGGCTCCTTAGGAGGTATGCAAGCGATGAGCTGGGCTATGCAATGGCCGGAGCGAGTCGCCAATTGTATTGTGGTGGCTAGTACGCCTAGTCTTTCTGCCCAAAATATCGCCTTCAATGAAGTCGCACGCTGTGCCATTATTAGTGATCCTGACTTTAACAATGGCAACTATTACGAGCATCAGTTGGTACCTGCCCAGGGTTTATCGGTAGCACGCATGATCGGCCATATCACCTATTTGTCGGATGATGATATGGCCGTTAAGTTTGGTCGCGAGCGTCGTAATTTTGCGGCTAATGGTCACTATCAATATGGCTATGGAGTCGAGTTCGAAGTCGAATCCTATTTACGCTATCAAGGTGAAAAATTCTCACGCTTTTTTGACGCTAATTCGTATTTATTGATTACCCGAGCCTTAGATTATTTCGATCCTGCCCGCAAATACGGTAATGGCGACCTCGCCGTAGCCTTAAAGCGCGCCCAAGCGAATTTTTTGGCGATTTCTTTTACGACAGATTGGCGTTTTCCGCCAGCGCGTTCGCGTGAGTTAGTGCGCGCCATGCTCAAAAACCAACAGTCCATTAGCTATGCCGAAATCGATGCGCCGCATGGTCACGATGCATTTTTGATGGCAGATCCTACTTATCATCAGGTGGTACGTGCTTTTTATCAACGCATTGCCGAAGCTAACGGTTATTAGGTTTTAGTATGTCAGAATCTACCTTGCACTCTCATCCACATTCTCAAGAGGTCGCCAACGCCGCGGGGATCGCCTATCCGCCGCAATTGTTGCGTGCTGATCTACAAAAAATCGCTGGCTGGATTCCAAATAAATCCCGCGTGCTTGATTTGGGCTGTGGTCAAGGCGTCTTGCTGAAACATTTGCAAACCCACAAACAGGTCGATGGCGTCGGGGTTGAGATTGATAATGATCGAGTTATTTCCTGTGTTGGCAATGGCGTGAATGTGATCCAGCAAAACCTCGAAGATGGTTTGGCTTTGTTCGATAATAAGCAGTTTGATGTGGTGGTTTTGTCCCAAACCTTACAAGCGATGCTCAATACCGAGCATATCCTCAAAGAAATGGCACGTGTGGCCGATTACGGTGTGGTGTCTTTTCCGAACTTCGGTCACTGGAGCCATTGGTGGTCCATTTTGACGGGGCGCATGCCGGTCACAGGTCAGATGCCTTATGAGTGGTACAACACGCCGAATATCCATTTATGCACACTGCGTGACTTTGAAGACTTAGCGCGATCCATGGGCTTTAGGATTTTGCAACGTTATACCCTCAATAACAATAAAGAAGTCAATTTCCTAAAAAATTGGCGTAGTAGTTTGGCTCTCTACTACTTTAAAACTTCATAAGTGGCAGAATATCGCTAATCTTTGCTTATTTTGTTTCTGGAGTTGTTTTGTTCAAAGGTATCACTACTTATTTCAGTCCTCGTGTCTACCCTTTGCTTTTTTTGGGGATGGCCAGTGGCTTACCCTTGGCATTGACAGGGGCGACTTTGCAGGCCTGGGTGACCGTTAGCAATGTTTCACTCTCTAAAATCGGTTTGCTAACTTTAGTGGGTTCAGCGTATACCTTCAAATTTTTATGGGCGCCTTTACTGGATCGTTATATACCGCCATTTTTGGGGCGCCGCCGGGGTTGGATGGTGGTTACGCAAGTGGCGTTAGCACTAGTGCTCTTTATACTTGGGCATATCGATCCCGCTCAAGACCTATTATGGGTGGCTATATTAGCCACTTTGATTGCTTTTTTATCGGCGACACAAGATATTGCGTTTGATGCTTATAGTACCGAGATTCTCAATACCGATGAGCGGGCGGCAGGCGCGGCGATTCGCACCTTTGGTTATCGTTTGGGGATGATTGTCTCAGGGGGGCTGGCCATGGTCTTGGCCGAGCGCTACTTTAATTGGGGGGGCGTGTATCAATTGATGGGCGGCTTGATGTTGATTTTTGCCCTGATCAGTGCCTTAAGTCCAGAACCTAAGGAAGTGCAACCACCGCGTAATTTACTAGATGCGTTTGTGGATCCTTTCAAAGAGTTTTTTGGGCGCCCAGAAGCCTTAATGTTGCTGTCCTTAATCATTCTGTACAAGCTAGGCGATGCTTTCGCAGGGGCGTTATCGACGACTTTCCTGATTCGGGGGGCGGGTTTTTCTCCCGAGACCATCGGCTATGTCAATAAAGTGTTAGCAGTTGTTGCTACTATAATAGGGGCACTACTTGGCGGCGCTATTATGGCTCGCCTTAGAATTTACAAATCCTTGATGTTTTTTGGTGTGCTACAGGCTTTTTCCAATCTTGCCTATTGGTTCGTGGCTATCACACCCAAAAATATCTATGTGATGGCAACAGCGGTTGGGATTGAGAATCTCTGTGGAGGACTGGGAACGGCGGCGTTCGTGAGTTTGGTCATGGGACTCTGTCACCCTAAGTTCACAGCCACCCAATTTGCGCTGCTGACCGCCTTAGCATCTGTCGGCAGGGTCTTTTTAGCGGGTCCAATTACCCCCGTTTTGGTGGAGCATTTGGATTGGCCGGCTTTTTTCTTGATTACGGTCTTAATCGCCGTGCCAGGCTTGCTACTTTTGTTTGCCTATCGTAAACGTATTCAAGCCATTGACGCGGTTCCAAACTAAGTCAGTTGCTGGCGTTTGCATGATTATAAAAATATCAATGGATTGACCATTTTTTTATTGTCAATTCTATGCATTTTCAATTATTTAATTTTGAGAGAGGAATGGATGTCAGAGCAAAATTTTGATTTATCGCGTATTAAATGTAAGCAATTACATGATCGAGTCATGTCAGCTGAAGACGCAGCGGCCTTGATTCCCCCGGGGATTAATATTGGCATGAGTGGCTTTACGGGTTCAGGCTACCCAAAAGAGGTGCCACAAGCCTTAGCGAAACGCATTAAAGCGGCCCACGATCGCGGTGAGCAGTTCCGGATTGGTGTTTGGACAGGCGCTTCTACCGCACCTGAGCTTGACGGTGCGCTAGCTGAAGCCCAGGGTATTGAAATGCGTTTGCCATACCAATCAGATCCCAAAACGCGCCATGAAATTAACCAAGGTCATATGCAATATATGGATATCCATCTATCCCATGTCGCGCAATATACCTGGTTTGGTTTTTTTGGCAAGTTATCCATGGCGATCATTGAGGTGGCAGGTATCAAAGAAGATGGAAGCCTGATTCCTGCCGCTTCAGTGGGTAATAACAAAACGTGGATTGATTTGGCCGACAAAATCATTATTGAAGTGAACGCTGATTTGTCCGAAAAACTTGAGGGTATGCATGATATCTACTATGGTACGCGCTTGCCGCCGCATCGTAAGCCAGTCATGATCGAAAAAACCGATGATTTAATTGGTCAGCCGTGCTATCAATGCGACCCCGACAAAATCATCGCTGTTGTGCCAACGCGTGGCCAAGACCGCGTCAACGCCTTTAAGGAACCTGATCAAGATTCCAAAAAAATCGCACAACACATCATTAAATTCCTCGAAAAAGAAGTCCAAAAAGGCATCTTGCCTGAGAACTTACTACCACTACAATCTGGGGTAGGTAATATTGCCAATGCGGTGTTAGCCGGCCTCCAAGACAGCCACTTTGAAAATCTCACCTCTTATACAGAAGTGATCCAAGATGGCATGTTAAGTCTGATCAAATCCGGCAAGCTCACAAAGGTTTCAGCGACCTCTTTATCCCTAAGTCCGGACGGTGTCAAAGAGCTTAACGACAATATTGATTTTTACCGTCAACGCATTATTTTGCGAACCCAAGAAATAAGTAATCATCCTGAGGTGATTCGCCGTTTAGGCGTGATTGCCATCAATGGCATGGTAGAAGCCGATATCTATGGTAATGTCAATTCCACCCACTTGATGGGTAGCGGAATTATGAATGGTATTGGCGGTTCAGGTGACTTTGCTCGTAACGCCTTCTTGTGTTTCTTTGTGCGTCCTTCTATCGCTAAAGACGGCGATATTTCCGGTATCGTCCCTATGGTCTCGCATGTTGATCATACCGAGCACGATGTACAAATTCTCGTCACCGAGCAGGGTTTAGCTGATTTACGTGGTCTTTCGCCTAAACAACGCGCCGTCAAGATCATCGAAAACTGTGCCCATCCTGATTACAAAGATAAACTTTGGGATTACTTTAACCGAGCCTGTCATAATGGTCGCGATCAACATACGCCACATATCCTGTCCGAGGCCTTAAGCTGGCACGATCGCTACGAAAAAGAAGGTCATATGTAGAACCTACTGAGTGCCTAATGTAAACCCGTATTAATTTCTGCCCTGAAGTATGCCAATATAAATGCCAATGTATTTATATCTATAAAAATTAGTTCATAGTGGCGTCATCGCTTTGGACTACACATCCACGGAGGACATATGAAAGAGGCAGTTATCGTTTCTACCGCTCGTACGGGACTGGCAAAGTCTTGGAAAGGGGCATTTAACAACACACACGGGGCAACCTTAGGCGCTTTTTCTGTCCAAGAGGCCGTTGCTCGCTCTAAAGTCGATCCAGGCTTAATCGAAGATTGCGTGATTGGTTGTGCCTTCCCAGAAGGCACAACAGGCGGTAATATTGCACGCGCGATTGCCATCCGTTCTGGCTTACCAGTTACCACGGCGGGCATGACGGTTAATCGTTTCTGCTCGTCTGGTTTGCAAGCCATTGCGATTGCGGCCGGTCGGGTCATCAACGAGGGCACCCCAGCTATTATCGCGGGGGGGGTCGAGAGCATTTCATGTGTCCAAAACGAAAGAAACCAACACATGGATAAGGACCCATGGATCCTCAAAAACAAGCCTGACTTATACCTCTCCATGTTAGAAACGGCCGAAAACGTCGCTAGCCGTTACAATATTTCTCGTGAAGAACAAGACCGTTACGGTGCACGCAGTCAACAACGTGCGGCGGCAGCTCAACAAGCGGGTAAATTCAAAGACGAAATCATCCCTGTCCAAACCATCAAACGCGTCATTGATAAAGACACGGGTGAATACCGCTACATAGAAGCAAGCATCGATGCCGACGAAGGTATCCGCCCAGACACCACTTACGAAGGGGTATCTGGCATCCGTCCGGTCTTCCCAGGTGGTGTCGTGGCCGCCGGTAACTCCAGCCAGTTTTCCGATGGTTCCTCCGCTTGCGTGATCGTAGAACGTCAACTCGCCGAAAAGCAAGGACTAGAGCCTTTGGGCGCTTTCCGTGGCTTTACAGTGGCGGGTTGTGAACCAGACGAAATGGGTATCGGTCCCGTCTTTGCTATTCCTCGTTTGTTAGAGCGCACTGGCCTCAAAATGTCTGATATTGGTCTTTGGGAAATCAATGAAGCGTTCGCCTGCCAAGTGCTATATTGTCGCGATAAACTGGGCATCCCAGACGAGGATCTGAATGTCAATGGCGGTGCGATTGCCGTCGGTCACCCTTATGGTGTGACAGGTTCACGTCTAGTCGGTCACGCGCTCATCGAAGGTAAGCGTCGTGGTGTCAAATACGTTGTCGTCAGCATGTGTATTGGTGGCGGTCAAGGGGCTGCAGGTTTATTCGAAGTATTCTAACAATCATATCCGCAGCCGCGACAGAGTGTGCTGTTGTGTTAAAGCCTGCCCCTAGTACGCCTTGTGGGTAGGCTTTTTTTGCGACTGAATTTTAGCCAAGCAGCACAATCATAACAACTAAAAACAGCTAGGAGACAAGCATGAGTCAAGTGACTAATCAGCCTAAAGTACCCAATACTTATTGGCCTAAAAACCTTACCAATCGCCTCATTGCACCGCAGACCAGTGTCTACGACAACTTAGTGGTGAGCACGGCCAGGTACCCTGATCAAATTGCGATGATTTATTATGGTCAGGAGATTAACTACACAGAATTCAAGCGCCAGGTAGATTATCTCGCGGGTTATATGCAACAACAATGCGATCTCAAAAAAGGCGATCGGGTTTTATTATTCATGCAAAATAGCCCGCAATTTATGATCGCTTATTATGCGATTTTGGCTTGTGGTGCTGTTGTGGTTCCCATTAACCCGATGTCTCAACCACTAGAGCTGCAGCACTATATCAGTGACACCGAGGCCACAGTGGCGATTGCCGCCCAAGATATTTACCATCACTTGTATGCAGATGGCAATCACGTGGAGCACACGATTGTCGCTTGCTATCGGGACTTTTTACCTGAACAAACGGATATTTATGTGCCAGGCTTTGTCGCTGATGACTATATTGAGCCTAGCAATGAGTACTGTGTGGCCTGGCGTCACGCGCTGCGTCAAGAACTGACCCCACAAGTGGCTCACGTCAATCCTGACGACCTATGTGTCATGCCTTACACCTCCGGTACCACTGGTAATCCTAAGGGAACGATGCATACGCATGGCTCGATTCAAGTCAGTGTTGTCAATGTACTCGGCTGGGGCTATACCGGGGTGCCTGCCGCTTGGGTGAGTCTGGCGGTGTTGCCATTCTTTCATGTGACGGGCATGCAGGTCATGAATTGCCATGTGTTTATGGGGGCGACTTTGGTCATCCTGTCACGCTGGGATCGTATCGCTTCAGCGCAGTGCATAGAGCGTTACGAAATTGCCTCGGCAGCGATGGTCGCGCCCATGGTCATTGATTTGCTCAACGACGAGGAGTTAATCCAAAAATACGACTTGTCTTCGTTGGTTCGTTTGAGTGGCGGGGGTGCCGCCATGCCCGAGGCGATTGCCGACAAGCTTTTTAAATTGGCTGGGATAGGTTATCTAGAAGGTTATGGGATGACTGAGACCATGGCCATGGCCACCTGCAACCCTCCCGAACACATGAAAAAACAATGCTTGGGTATCCCTGTTTTTGCAACCAAAGCCCTGGTCGTAGAACCCGGTACCACACAGCTACTACCGGCCAACGAAGTCGGCGAAATCCTCTTAAGCGGTCCACAAAATATGACGGGCTACTGGAAAAATCCTCAGGCGACAGCAGAAGTATTTGTGGAGATCGATGGTGATAAGTATATTCGTACTGGCGATTTAGGCTATTACGATGAGGAGGGTTATTTCTTCTTGGTGGATCGACTCAAACGCATGATTAATGCCTCAGGCTTCAAGGTATGGCCCGCCGAAATAGAATCTTTTATGTATAAGAACCCAGATATCAAAGAGGTGTGTGTGGTGGCGGCAAAAGATCCGCGTCGTGGTGAAACCGTCAAGGCCGTGGTGGTACCCCGTGGAGCGGCGAGCGATGAGCTCAAAGAGCAAATAATCGCTTGGTGCAAAGAACGTATGGCAGCCTACAAGGTACCGCGCATTATTGAATTTACGGATGCTTTACCGAAAACCGGGTCTGGTAAAGTTTTGTGGCGCCAGTTACAAGGCTAGCGCCAAATCTGTTGTTCGATACAGAGCCTTCATATAATAGTGAGGCTCTGTTTTTTTTGAAGCCAAGAAGGTGCGCCTAAAATTTATTTTTCGTGGCGATGCGGTTTGTGGTGAATATCTACAATATTGCTGCCGGCATCGGCTGCCAGACCATAAAACCACCAGGCCGAGAGCATAGAAAATAAGCCAATCACCCAAAGGCCTACATGAATATCAAAAATTTGTAGATGCTCATGATTAAGCAAGGTCATACTGGTATCCACACTAAGGGTCGCTAAGCCAATACCGAGGGCAAAACCAATTTGTTGAGCGGCAGATACAAAAGAACCGGCTTTACTCATTTGCCGCTTATCGATATCTGCATAAATCATGCTATTGACCCCAGTAAACATTAATGAGCGGGTCGCGCCATTAAAAAACAGGACAATCAACATAATAATGAGCGGGCTATGAGCCGTAAAAGCGCTAATGACGATAATCAATAGACCATGAATAAAGGCATTGACTAAAAGCACACTTCTAAATCCCCAATGACTATACGTGGTCGTCGTGACAAATTTAGCCACAAATGAACCAACGGCGATGGCCAAAATAATCAAGCCACTATCAAAGGCAGAGTAATGGAAGGTCACTTGTAAAAGCAAGGCCAATAAAAACGGAATAGCACTCACGGAGAGCCGTATCAGGTTACCGGCCAATAAGGAAACTTTAAACGTGGGGATTCGTAATAGCTCCAGGTCTAAAATCGGATTGGCATGATGCTTAGCATGCCGGCTATATAAAGTAAAACTGACTATGGCGATAGCGATTAATAGCAAGGCCAATATAGGACGGTGTTGTCCCAGGTATTCGATACCTAGAATAAAAGTGGCCATACTAATGCCGGTCAAAAAGAAACCGAGCCAATCCAATTTAGGTTTGTCTTCATCTTTGAATTCCCTCATGTACCGATGAATTAAAAATAAACCTAGTAAACCAATCGGAATATTGATTAAAAAGATCCAATGCCAACTCGCATAAGTCACTAGAAAACCACCCACGGGAGGGCCTAATACGGGACCCATTAAGGCCGGGATAGTCAACACATTATTGGCTTCAAGGATTTTTGAGCGCGGAATACTACGTAACATAATAATGCGCCCAACGGGGACACACATGGCGCCAGATAGACCTTGTAGAATTCGCGAGAACACTAGACTGTGCAGATCCCAGGCCAGAGCGCAAGTAATAGATGTGCCGATAAACAGAGCCACGGCCCAGAAAAAAACCCGTTTGGCACCAAAACGATCCGCTGCCCAACCACTTATCGGTACAAACACAGCGACTGTGAGTAAGTAGCTCGAAATAATGACATTCATGCGAATAGGGGTGGTGCCGAAGGCGCTGGCCATTTGCGGTAGGGCGGTGGCCACAATCGTGGAGTCAAGCATTTGCATAAATAGCGTAACGCCAACGATTAAAGGCACGATACGTAAAGTGGCTGCTTCGGAGAGCTCTGGCTGAGAATGTCTAGAAAAAGGATTTGGCATAGTCAAAGAGTCGCATGAATTCGCTATACCATTATAACCTTGCGTTATCTTAGAATGACATAGCACCGCTTTTTCCATGAGTCAGCGCCCTGCGAGCGCGTTACGGCTTGCAATAGCGGCATACGATAGCATCCATTTGTGGCACAGCAAGTCAGCAGCTAGCAGGCACGATGATGGCATCTTGGCCATGTCACATTTGCTTCAGCGCTTAGCAAACATACCCCTGTTGTGAATTGACGAAACGAGTGGCTGTCTTCGTCCCAGTAACTGGGTTTGCATCCGTCAGAATCCTATAGACGTGCTTGAAGACATTTTGAGCGTTTCAGTCATGTTTGTGCGCGCAACCACAAGCCTTGATTTAACGCTAATGGTAGTCAATTGGAGGCGAGCGTTGTACTATTTGCAATTGAGTCTTTTTTGGAACCACCAGATATTCATGAGTAAAACCAAGCACGTATCCGAAACCCCAGCCATTGTTTTTTTAAAAAAACACGGGGTGAGTTACACAGAACATAATTATGAGTATGTTGAACATGGGGGCACACGTGAATCGTCGGCCCAACTACACACAGACGAGCATGCCGTGATCAAAACGCTGATCTTTGAGGATGAGCATGGCAAACCCCATGTGATTTTGATGCACGGAGATTGCAAAGTCTCTGCCAAAAACTTAGCGCGGCAGATTGGTGTCAAGAAAATGCAAGCCTGTGATCCTGCAGTGGCGCCTAAGCATTCTGGTTATCAGATCGGGGGTACGTCACCCTTTGGAACCCGCAAAAAAATGCCGATCTGGGTTGAAAAAAGTATTTTAGACTTACCAGAGATTTTTATTAATGGCGGACGCCGCGGTTACCTGTTAAGTATGGATCCATCAGTACTCACAAAGACATTGCAAGCGCAAGTGGTTGAGGTGGCCATCCCTAAATAATTAAGACGGTTTTTGTGCTGGCGGCGTCGGACCCTGGCTGTGTTTTTGGGCCTCGTGAGCTTGCTGCTGAATTAGGCGTCTAAAGCGCTCACCTGCTGCATGATAAAAAGGACGAGGATTAAATTGTTTGGAAATTTGTGCAGCGATAATGCACGCAATCAACATCCAAAATAGCAAAGATTGACTATCCGTCATTTCCATCACCACCACACTGGACGTGAGGGGGGCCTGTGTCGCGCCCGACAAAAAAGCAGCCATACATAGCAGCACGATAATATTGGTCGCATCGTACATATTAAAGAGCTGTGCCAAGTCTTGACCCATCATGGCGCCAATCGTGAGGCAGGGCGTAAAAATGCCTCCCGGAATATTAGACCAATAAGAAAAAACTGTGGCCAACCATTTGGCGACAGAGGCTCCTAATAAGCCACTTTCCCCTTGCAAGCCGGCACTCGCAAACTGATAGCCAGTACCATAGCTAGTGCCCTGACTCAGCGACCCCAACGCCGCTAGGAGCAGTCCTAAAATGGCCGCCAACCAGAGTGGATGCTTACGGATCCAACCACGAAAATGGCTTGGTAATAACCAAGTGGGCCCCTTAAAAAGAGCACGCGCAAATAAACCACTGGTAATCCCGCAGAGAATACCAAAGACGATGACCCACCACACCATATGGGTGATTTCATCGCCTTGAAAGTGCTTAAAGTAGGGGTTGTTGCCTTCTAGCGCGACACGGACAAAACCCGCAATCAAAATACATATAAATATTTGACGTTGCCAGCGTAATTTCAAACCGCGACCTAATTCCTCGATCGCAAAAATAACCCCCGCTAACGGGGCATTAAAAGCGGCCGCTAAACCACCAGCGGCACCGGCGGCTAATAAATAATGACCATGCCAGGTGCGAACAAACCAGCCGTGTTTACGACAAAACCGACCCCAAGCCAGCATCACAGCCGCCCCTACTTGTACTGAAGGACCCTCCCTACCGGTAGAGGCACCCACAAACATCCCTAAAAAAGTCAGTGGGATTTTGAGGAGTGTTTGTTTAAATCCGACTAACCGAAGGCGTTGCTTTAGGGGCAACTCCATGCCGGCAATGACCTGCGGGATCCCACTCCCTGATGTGTAAGGAGCGAAGGTACGCGTGAGCCAAACAATGACCACCAAACCAAGGGGCAATACCAGCCAAGCGTACCACCATTTATCTTGAACCCATTCGACATTTTTAAGTAAGGCGTAATCCGCTAAATGCGCAAAAAATAAGGAACTTAATGCGACCAACGTAGCCCCGACGGTGAGCAAAATAAGGGGAATAGATTTTTTGAAAAAGCGTTTTAATTGTGAGAATTTGTGATAGGCCGCATAGCGCCAACGCTTTTTGCGAGCAGGGCTGAGTAACATTGTGGATAACAGAGATTTTGATAATCAATACAGTGCGTTACTATCATATCAAAAAAACTAATGACGCTTTTTATAGGGGCTCTGCCACCATTAAAAAGCCTAGCGAATACTTAACATCTTGTTAAAATTAAAAACTAGGGCGGTAACACACTGAGCAGGCAGGTTTTTTTCTTTTATTTCTCTTATGTTAGCTTTTACTATTTTCGTCATCACATTGGTGTTTGTGATTTGGCAACCGAAGGGCTTAGGCATAGGTTGGACGGCGCTGATGGGAGCGGCATTGGCCTTAATGACAGGCGTGGTGAATTGGCAAGATGTCACCGTGGTTTGGCATATCGTCTGGGATGCCACGTTTACTTTTGTGGCGTTAGTGGCGATTTCTTTGATACTTGATCAAGCAGGATTTTTTGCTTGGGCAGCGTTGCGCGTAGCCCGCTGGGGGCAGGGCGATGGTAGGCGTTTATTTCCTCTGATAATCGTTTTGGGCGCACTGATAGCGGCATTTTTTGCCAACGACGGGGCTGCCTTATTGCTTACGCCTATCGTCCTGGCACTATTGCTAAATCTTAAATTCAAGCCTAAGGCCGCCTTGGCGTTTATTATCGCGACGGGGTTTGTCGCAGATACCAGTAGTTTACCCTTGGTAGTCTCAAATTTAGTGAATATTGTGAGTGCCAATTTTTTTGGGATCGGTTTTAATCGCTATGCCGTGGTGATGGTACCTGTCAATATTATTTCTGTACTGACTACGTTGGTTGTGTTGTGGTTGTATTTTCGTAAGCAAATTCCTGCTTCTTATCCTGTGGCGTCGCTCGAAGCACCACAGCAAGCCATTGTCGATCCCCTTGTTTTTAAGGCCTCTTGGCCTTTATTGCTGATTTTGTTACTGGCGTATTTCGTGGCGACCCCTTTGGGTATACCTGTTTCTGTGATTACGGGCAGCGTAGCCCTACTGTTTTTGGCTTTAGCAGGACGTTGGTGGCGTGCTGGCGAGGGGGCTGTTCTATCAGTCTCGCAAGCCATCAAAAATGCGCCTTGGCAAATCGTTCTGTTTTCTTTGGGGATGTACCTAGTGGTGTACGGTATGGGCCAGGCCTTTTTGAGTCATTACGGTGCTATGGTACTGCGTTATCTGGCACAACAAGATGACGTGATCGCTACTGTAGGCACAGGTTTTTTGTCAGCCATAGTAGCTTCTGTGATGAATAATTTGCCTTCTACATTGATAGGCGCTCTCACTATTGATGAGGCACAGGTGTCTGCACATACACAAGAACTCATGGTTTATGCCAATGTCATCGGCAATGATTTGGGACCGAAATTTACGCCAATAGGTAGTCTAGCGACCCTTTTGTGGTTGCATGTATTGGCGCGTAAGGGCGTCATCATCACTTGGGGGCAATATATGAAAATTGGTTTGTTGATCACGCCGCCGGTTTTATTAATTGTCTTATTAGCTTTGGTCGCGTGGGTGCATATTTTGTAAGTGCACTCATCCTGCGCTTGAGTGCCTGACAAAGAGACGTCTATATTTAGATACTAACTCATCATTTTTTAGGCGATTGGGTAGCTATTCCATTAGCGTCCATCCGACCCATCCGCTAAGAGAGCGCATTTCACTTAGGACTGTGTGGGTGTCTGAGTGATAATAAACACTATAACCCGACTCCTGAGCGCATGCTGCTATCGGTTAATTTTTTGTGCTGGCATTTTGATTTCAGAATACTAGCAATTCACTTTTAATACCATTGAAGACCACAACAGGTGATTGATCTTAAAAAAGTGCTTCTATGAGGTAGTGATTGTTTTTATTGGTTTTTGAGGGTATTTGAAGACAATCAAAGATATTTGAAGATGGGGTTTGGCGTCACCGACAGGAATCGAACCTGTATCGAGAGCTTCGGAAACTCTAATTCTATCCATTGAACTACGGTGACTCAGCAAAATAGCTTTATATTTTAACTTAAAAGCGAGTCTCACAACAATAACGGTAGTGATGTATTTTCGAAAAGAGAGAGGTATGAGGCCTTATCAAGTAGTTTGATAAGTAAAAGACATTTGATTAATTTAGGATTTAGTGCAAAAAGCGGGGTAAATCACGTAAATTCCTACGCTATCAAGCCAGTGCTTGAGCTTATAATAGTTAGTATTTCTAATAATGATTATTCTATCGTCTAATCGGGTATTGATATGTCAAATAAGCCTCATAAGCCTGGTACCAAATTTCCTTGGTTTTCTTCAGTTACGATTGTACCGCTGGTGGTTGTCGTTTTTCTTATTTACGCTAATGGGAGTATGCCGTTGTCCGAAGAAGATCAGTTGGATGTGGATACACGTATTGCTCCAGTCGCTTTATACAACACAGGCGTCGAATTACAAGCACCAAAATCAGACGTACCACTCACCGCAGAGCAAGTGTATCAACAAGTCTGTTCAACCTGTCATAGCGCCGGTTTAGCGGGCGCACCGAAGTTCGAAGATGCCTCTGCATGGGCGCCGCGTATTCAAGAGGGCGAAGCCGCCGTTTTTGAAAAAGCCCTAAAAGGCTTTAACGGTATGCCTGCCAAAGGTGGTAATCCTAACTTATCTGATGACGAGGTAAAAAGTGCTGTCGTCTATATGGTGAACCATTCGGGTGGTCATTTTGCCGAAGTCTCTGCACAAGATGCTGGTGCCAAGGCCGAGGATTCTGCACCAGAGGCACCGGTATCAGCACCGGAAGGTCAGGAACCTGCCCCCGCTACACCTGAGCCCGCTCAATAATATCTGTGCTCATTTCAAGAAAGCTGAGCGCATTTATGATGGCATGAGATGGCGGGGTTGACCCGCCATATTTTTATTTGTGGTCAGGCTTTACGAATAGAAGAGGA
Source organism: Brackiella oedipodis DSM 13743 (assembly GCF_000621025.1). Lineage (GTDB taxonomy): Bacteria > Pseudomonadota > Gammaproteobacteria > Burkholderiales > Burkholderiaceae_B > Oligella > Oligella oedipodis. The sequence goes on along the minus strand of NZ_JHZJ01000010.1, from coordinate 147,996 downwards.
AATATGCAGCGATTAAGTTTTTGGAGAATCTGGATTAGCTTTATTTTAGGGGGCTTAATCAGTGGTTTATTACTGGGTTTGAGTGTTGGCATAGAATATGTCTTTGATGTGCAACATGAGGTGGCTGGCTTAGGTTTTGTGACCAAACCTTTAGTATTTGGCGTGGCGATTGCCATATTATTTGCCACAGTCTATGGCATACCCTCATTATTGAGCGCGATCTTTTATAGTGCTATGTATCATAAGGCCTACCAAACATTATTGACGGTAATCCTTAGTGTGGTTTTGTGTTTTTTGATGTCTCGTTTTTTTATTTTGCCGCAAGCGCAAATGGCGATTGAGCAACTGCCTGTACAACAACAAATTACCTTTCCAGAAGGGTTAGTCGCCCTAATGGCTCTGACTGGTTTGGTCATTGTTTTGATTGCTTTATTCTTTATCAAGCGAGCTGAAAAAAAGCACGTATCTTCTTTGCGCTCTTAAAGCGTTAAATTCGTACCCATATCAAGTAAAAAAGCGTTGTCTTACTCCTTAGGGCAGCGCTTTTGCTTGTAAAAAAAACTGTAAAATCAATTCTATTAGACAAAAGTGTTAATATACAGCTTTAGCTATGGCACCACACGGCAAAGTCTTTTGTGTGTACAACAACACAGGCTCCTAAGTGCCTTCGATATTTTACAGTTGACAGACTATGTTAGAAGAACTTGATCAGATAGAAGCCAGGGTTGGTGTGCTTATTCAGCTGTCTAAGCAACATGAGCAGGAGCGCCAACAGCTCAAACAAGAACTGCAACTCAGTCAGCAGCATGTCACTGCTCTACAAGCGACTGAAGCTCAACAAAAGCAGGCGCTGCAAGAATCAGAAGCACGTTTGCAGGATGTTAATGCACAAATTCAGACAGCCACAGAACAAGCGCAAAAGAGCAATCAAGCGCTGCAAGCGCAGATCAATGAACTGACACAAGCTCTGCACGCTGCTCGCACAGAATTAGCGCAGCTACAAGAGCAGTCTTTGAATTATCGTCAAGGCCTCGCTCAGGCGCGCAAAAAGGTCGCCCATGTGCTCTCTAATCTACCCGGCCAACCACAAGGGGAAGCTTAATGGAACGCTTTAATGTCACCGTATTAGGCAAAGAATTAACCCTAAGTTGTGATCCAGACGAAAAAGAAAAACTGCTTAAAGCCGTCACTGAGGTTGATCGTTTGATGTCTAGAATTCAGAATAGCGCCCCTAAGATGACCGTGGATCGCGTCGCTTTAATGGCCGCTATTCAGCTTTCCAAAGAATTGCAATCGGTACAGTCACCAGATGGGCCTTTCCAAGGCTTAGCCTTCGGTGAAGTGAAAGCCAAAATGACCAATATTAATAACCTATTAGACTCTGCTATTGACCGTCTCAAATAAGCAGGCTTTTTTGAAAATAACGACCAAAAATAGTAAAATAGTCCTAAGAATTTAAAGGCTTATTCCTGCGGTATTCGTGACTTGACCTAGATTCTCTTACCGATGCTTACGGCACAGGCAGTCTAATCAAATAGTGGGAGCGATCGTCTCTTTGTCAGATGAACCCGAAACTATTTGTGTGATCGCCACTTGAACTTACTGGGTTCGAGATGCCGGTCTTGACGGTACCCGCGGGATTTTTCACAGGGGCAAACGAATCATTCGTTTGCCTTTTCTATTATGATCCTCAGATCACTCTCATAAGAGGTATTCACCATGAAACTTCGTTCTCTCATTTCCTCTCTCTCAATTCTTGGTGCAATCCTAGTGTTGCCGCCTTCAGCCCTAGCCGCAGAATCGACCGCGGTTAAGAATCAGCAAGCAGCGCAGTTGACGATTGCGGCAGCGGCAAGCAAAGAGGTCAAACAAGATCGGGTAACATTGACCCTGAATAAGGAATGGCGTGGTACCGACCAAAAAGAGCTAGCCCAAAAAATGAATAAAGCCATGCAAACCGTCGCGCAAAAGGGCAAGGAAGAGAGTGATCTACAGATCAGTACAGGTAATTACCAGATGTGGATGGAGGCCCAAGATGACGATCATAAAAGGTCGGCTCCGGTCTGGCATGCGACGGCGCAAATGTATGTGCGAGGTGCTGACCTGCAAAAAGCCTCTGCCTTTGTGAACAAAGTCGCCGATGCTATGACACTTGATAATATTAGCTTCAGTGTCTCAGATCAGCTTCGTGAACAAACCGAAAATGAATTACGGGATCAGGCCATTGCTAATTTTAAAGACAAGGCACAAGCCAGCGCTAAATCGTTTGGTTATGCTGGTTACGAGATCGGCAATGTATCCTTGCAAGACAGTCAAATCACTGCCGAACATGCCCCACGGATGATGGCCATGCGAGCAGTTGCGGCTGAAGATGCACAAGTCCCACTACAAAGTGGTAAACAAACCATTAAGGTTACCGTGCAGGGGTCTGTTTTCTTGCACTAATTACAAATAACAGAATACCAAATACGATCATAGGCACCGATAACCATTGGCCCATACTAAGACCAAGGGCGAGGGTGCCTAAATAACGATCGGGCTCGCGGGTATATTCCACTAAGAACCTAAATAAACCATAAAAGATTAAAAATAACGCACTGATCTGCCCAGTAGGACGTGGTTTAGAAGAAAAGCACCAAAGAATCAAAAATAAGACCACACCTTCTAGGGTGAGCTCATACAATTGTGAGGGATGGCGCGGTAGTGAATCACCTGCACTAGGGAAAATCATGCCCCATTGACCATTGGTAGGCCGTCCCCAGAGTTCCCCATTAATAAAATTACCCCAACGACCAAATGCCAAGGCGGGTGGCACTAAGGGAGCCACAAAATCCGCTAACTGAAAAAAAGTTAATCCATAACGCCACGCTTGCAACAAGATCACGGTGAGCACCCCAAGCAAACCGCCATGAAAAGACATGCCGCCATCCCAAATGGCAAAAATATGACTAGGATGGCTAAAGTAATAACTCGGCTGATAGAAGAGCACATACCCTAAACGGCCGCCTAAGACCACCCCTAAGACCACATAAAAAATCGTATCTTCCATTTGCTTAGTCGAAATCGGCGAGAGTCCTTTTTTGATATGAAAAGAGGCCAATGCCCATGCTACCGCGAAACCTAATAAATACATTAGGCCATACCAATGCACGGATAAAGGGCCAATACTAAAGGCGATAGGATCAAATTGAGGGTGGGTGAGAATCATGCTGTACCGTCTAAAAATAGGTGAAGCCCTATTGTACAGTAATGTGCTGATGCTTGGGCTCGGCCTTTTAGACCAATGGCACTAGCGCCTTAAGATTATTGCTGTGGGGGGCGAATTTTCAGTAAAATTAAAGAATAACCTTAAATTGCAGAGGAGAACGCTCATGAAAAAACTACTACTTTCTGCGTCTTTATTACTGGGATTAGTACCACTGTTGGCCAATGCACAAGAAGCCAGCGCCAAAGGCGAGGTCAGACGGCTTGATCCCAAAGCCGGCACTGTCGCCATCAAAGCCGATGCCATCGCTGATCTTAACTTACCGGCCATGACCCTCGTGTATCAAGTGGATGGCAGCAAATTACAAGGCATTAAAGCTGGCGATACCGTGCGTTTTACGGTCAAACATGAAGGTAATGAGTACCGTATCACAGAGATCAAAAAATGACGTTTGCAGTACAACATATCGAAGCCTTTACCGTCCACGGTATTCAAGTACAGACCACCCCCCAAGCAGAAGGGCATATCCAAACGGCTAAATTACCTCTCGTCTGGTTTGCTGTTGACCAAGAGCTTTTTTTGGATCCCAATCAGAAGAACTTTTATGGGGTTACACAAGCCCAAGGTCAAGAAGAAAATAGTCCCTACCTGTTTACAGCCGGTGCTAAAGAGGTCATCGATGCGCATGAGCTTGATCTAGAAGATGCCAAAATGGCTCATGTGCAAGTCCAAGCAGGCACTTATTTAGTGTTTGAACGTAGCGGCCGTGTCACTGAAACAGCCATGAAATTATGGATTGATGTGTGGGAGTATTTCAATAGTGCCGATTGTCAACATAAACGCTTGTTTGCTACTGATTTTGAGGAATATCTCAACTACCATCATGACAATATGACGGTGCGTCTTTATATAGGTGTAGAGACCTAACAAAAAAACCAAGCGAAAGCTTGGTTTTTTTTGTGGGATAGGATCGTTGTATAAATTTATAAAACGTAGCGCGCCAGATCTTGGCTAGATGCCGTCTCATCAAGCTTATCGTTGACATAAGCCGTATCAATTGTGACCGTTGTCTCTTGGCTAGCCGTTGCATTAAAGGATAAGTCCTCAAGCAATCGCTCCATGACGGTATAGAGCCGGCGAGCACCGATGTTTTCGGTTTGCTCATTGACATTAAAGGCAATTTCAGCGATGCGTTTAATGCCATCCTCGGTAAATTCGAGGGTAATGCCTTCGGTCGCTAAGAGCGCTGTGTACTGCTTAGTCAAAGAGGCATCTGTTTCAGACAGAATGCGCACAAAATCTTCGGTAGACAGTGAATCTAATTCGACCCGAATCGGAAAACGGCCTTGCAACTCAGGAATTAAGTCAGAAGGTCGTGATAAGTGGAACGCGCCAGAGGCCACGAACAGGATATGATCGGTTTTGATCATGCCGTATTTTGTATTGACCGTAGTGCCTTCAACCAACGGCAAGAGATCACGCTGCACCCCTTGGCGTGATACATCGGCACTGCCTTCACCTTGGCGTACCGCGATTTTGTCGATCTCATCCAAGAAAACAATACCGTTTTGTTCCGCATTCTTGATGCCTTTTTCACGACTTTCTTCTTCGTTAATGCGTTTGGCTGCTTCTTCGTCGATTAAACGTTTAAAGGCATTGGCGACGGTGATTTTTTTGCTCTTGGTTTTTTCTTTGCCTATATTGGCAAACATACTGCGCAATTGCTCCGTCATGTCCTCCATGCCTGGAGGGCCCATAATATCCATTTGTGGCAATTGCTGTTGCAATTCGATTTCGATTTCAGTGTCATCGAGCTTGCCCTCTCGCAAACGCTTGCGGAAAGTTTGGCGCGTTGCGTTATCGGAGCGGATCGGCTCGTTATTGGCATCGCGAGCGGGCGGTAATAAGGCATCTAGGATACGATCCTCTGCGGCATCTTCGGCCTGCGTACGCACGCGTTTCATCTCGCGTTCACGTGTTTGTTTGACTGAAATCTCTACTAAATCCCGAATGATGGTGTCGACATCACGACCGACATAACCGACTTCTGTAAATTTAGTGGCTTCAACCTTGATAAAGGGGGCATTGGCAAGCTTGGCTAGGCGGCGGGCAATTTCTGTTTTGCCGACGCCAGTAGGGCCAATCATAAGAATATTTTTAGGTTGGATCTCGTGGCGGAGAGGCTCTGGCACTTGCTGACGGCGCCAACGATTACGAAGAGCGACGGCCACAGATTTCTTGGCTTTATTTTGGCCAACAATGTTTTTGTCTAATTCTGAGACAATTTCTTGTGGTGTCATGACACTAGAATTCATAAAGTTTCCTGCTTATAGAGTTTCTACAGTGTGATTTTGGTTGGTATAAATACACAAATCACCCGCTATTTCTAAGGCTTTTTTGACAATTTCCTCTGGTTCTTTGTCAGTATTTTGTAGTAGCGCGAGGGCGGCGGATTGCGCATAAGCGCCGCCCGAACCGATAGCGGCTAAGCCATGCTCAGGTTCGAGTACATCGCCGTTACCGGTAAGAATAAGCGTATGCTCCTTATCGGCCACAATCATCATGGCTTCGAGGCGACGTAAGACCCTATCGGTCCGCCAGTCGCGTGTCAGCTCAACAGCCGCACGCATTAAGTGACCTTGGTGCTTCTCGAGCTTAGCTTCAAAGCGTTCAATCAAGGTAAAAGCGTCTGCGGTTGCCCCAGCAAAGCCCGCTAATACCTTGTTGTGATAGAGCTTACGGACCTTTTTGGCCGTGCCTTTAAAGACAATATTACCCAAGGTGACTTGGCCATCACCAGCGATGGCCACTTTTTCGCCCTTACGGGCACAGATAATAGTCGTAGCGTGAAATTGTTCCATATTGCTTTTGTTTGTTTGCTGAATGTTAGGTGTATGTGGGGGCGCTGTATGGATTTTCAAGCAAAAAAAAACCTCATTGCATGCAATGAGGTTAACCCATATAGGGAAAGAACATTGACGAACAAATACAAAACATGGGTATTTGTACGAAATAGAGGTAATTATTAAAACGCCTTAGTCACCAAATTGTTTTTGACGTTTTTCGCGGCGTTCCTGCGCTTCCAAAGACAGTGTGGCCGTTGGGCGTGCTAATAAACGAGGAATCCCAATCGGTTCGCCTGTTTCTTCGCACCAACCATATTCTTTGGAATCAATTAAATGTAATGATTGTTGGACTTTTTTGAGTAATTTACGCTCACGATCACGCGTGCGTAATTCTAACGCATATTCTTCTTCAATGGTAGCGCGGTCAGCGGGATCGGGGGCGTATTTAGTGTCACGCAAATTATCGGTCGTGGCATTGGCATTCTTCAGAATGTCTTGCTCCAAGTCGATTAAGCGTTGCTTGAAAAATGCCAATTGCTCATCGTTCATATAGTCATCTTCAGGCATAGCCAATAACTGTTTTTCTGTGAGCAAATGGCTGCTTTTTGCTTTGCTTGCTTTGCTTTTTTTGGGTTTACTCGTGCTTGCTGCTTTAGTTTCCGTCTTGGCTTTGGTTTTGCTTTCGGTTTTTGGCTTTGCTGGAGCGTTAAGTTCTGTTTTAGCTGTTTTAGCTTCTGTTTTATGTGCTGCTTTTGCGTCTACTGCTTTAGCTTCGACCTTTGAGCGTGACTTAGCACTTGCCGTTTTGCCAGCTTTGTTGGTTTTTGGGGTAGCCGCTTTTTTTGCTCGAGTGGTAGCGGTTTTTTTGGTACTTTTGCTGCTGGATTTGGCGGCTTTTGGTTTTGTAATCGTTTTGCTTGTTTTGGTTTCTTTGGTTTGGGTCGTTTCTTGGTCTTTTGTTTTGGCGGTCATAACACTGCCTCCTGGTTAAATTATTTCGCTAAACACTGCTCTAAGCCTTTAAGTAGCACTGCTTTAGGCAGTTGATGGCCAATAAAAACAATCTTGTTGTAGGGTTTCTCGTTTTGCCAAGCTTTGCCTGGCTCGGTGCCAATCATCATATGTACCCCTTGCAACAACATGCGCTGTTTGATGCCTTGGATGTACAAAATCCCCTTGTAACGATATAGATCTGGACCATAGACTTGTACCACTCCTCCCAGAAAATCTTCGAGCAACACAGGATCGAAGGCGCGATCAGATGTAAAGACAAAAGCGCCAATACTGTCGTCGTGATGATGGTGGTGATGGTGGTGCTCGTGATTGCAGTCAGCCCCACATTCGTGGCCGTGGCCATGATCGTGATCATGGTGCTCATGATCGGCGTGTTCTTGTTTAAGAAAATCAGGATCAATATCTAGAACGGTATTGAGATTAAAACCGTGTAAGTTGAGAAGATCCTGAATATCCGCTTCACCGAAATGCACGGGCGTGATATGAGCGCGCGGATTAATATGCACTAAACGCTGTCTAAGTGCCTGGTATTCGTCCTCGGTGACAAGGTCTTTTTTGGAGACTAAAATCCGGTCCGCAAACCCCACTTGGCTTTGTGCCTCAGTCTGCTTATCAAGTGTCTCCATACCGTGTTTGGCATCGACCACAGTAATAATAGAATCTAAACGATAGTAAGTGGCGACCTCGTCATCCATAAAGAAGGTTTGACATACAGGGCCAGGGTTGGCCATGCCTGTGGTCTCGAGGATGACGCGATCAAATTGCGTTTTGCCTTGTTCGCGATTGTCTTTGAGTTTGGTGAGGGCGTTGAGTAAGTCGCCACGTACAGTGCAGCACACGCAACCGTTGCTCAGCTCGATAATTTGTTCGTCATTATCTTGAACTAGGATTTCATTATCGATGCTTTCGGGACCGAACTCATTTTCGATAACGGCGATTTTGTGGCCATGAGATTCCGTAAGAATACGTTTAAGAAGGGTGGTTTTACCCGCGCCCAAAAATCCAGTCAAGATGGTGACAGGTACCATTTCGTTGGCAACTTCTTCTGTGACGGCCATTATTATTCTACCTTTTGATTGACTTCGCTCTTTCCGGAGAGTTCGTAAATTAGCTATACATCATATACTGAATTACAAATAATGCAAATTGATATAGGTTGCATTTTAATAATATTTGTAATCATTACAACGGTTGACATTGTTGGCAGAGGGCGCGAATCTCTATTTGTTCGGAAGCGCGACTATAACCGTGTTGTTTGATGATGCTTTGGAGTTCTAGTCCCAGGTTAGGGGATTGCACCTCAGAGACCTGACCGCAAGCCGTGCAGACAATCAATAGCCCCGCTGGATGTTGATGCGCTTGCTGGGCGAGATGGATGCATGGCGTCCAGCCATTCATGGCATCTAAGCGATGGATGAGGTCTTCTTCCTCGAGAAACTCCAGGGCGCGATAAACCGTGGCAGGCTTAGCTTGGCTAAAGGTCTCTGTCATGGTATCCAAAATCTCATAAGCTTTCATGCAACGTTGCTGCTCGAGCATAATGCGGAGTACCTGACGTCGAATCGGCGTCAGACGCTTGCCACGCTGCTTGCAAAGAGCTTCGGCCTGCGCTAAGAGTGCTTGCGTATCAGAAACAGAAGCGTTTGTCATTAGAACCAAGAAAATCCAAATTAAACGTTGATAACGAGAAATAAGGTTGTCAATTATACAAGAAATGTTATAACATAACAAAAGTGACAACCTGCCCAAGTGGCAAACTGCCATGGGTTCAATCAATTAGTTTAAACCTATATTTAACCTAAATGAAAGCTATTAATTATACCGAGACACAATTAGATACACGCCTACATGATCCTGATTGCCAGTGTCATTCCTGCATGATGCTCTCAGCTTTGACGCGTAGCTTTCGTGTTTTAGCGGCGCTTGTCGTACTCTGGTTGGCAGCTTTCTTAGCCATGGGTTGGCTGCCATTCTAAGGCTGCACTTATACATTTAAGTGGCTGTGTATTGTGAATAACGCAATAGAACTAAAAAATCTCACCTTATCGCACCGCAAAAATATCATTCTTAACAATATTTCGGGTGTTTTTCCAAAAGGGACCTTGACTGCAATTGCCGGCCCCAATGGCGCAGGTAAATCGACATTAATCAAAGGAATTGTCGGTCTTATCAAGCCCAGCCAAGGTCATATTCTGATAGATCCTAAGTTGCGCAAACATATGTCGCTGCTGCCTCAGGCGAGCGATCTAGATCTTTCTTTTCCGATTACCACTTTTGATTTAGTCGCTATGGGTGCCTGGAAAAAAACAGGTCTTTGGCATTCTTACTCCAGCGAAGACAAGAACCGTATTTTCGATGCCCTTAGCCAAGTAGGCTTAAGTCACAAGGCGGATGATTTAATCGGAGCGCTTTCTGGCGGTCAATTACAACGCGCATTATTTGCTCGCCTGATGGTCAGTCAAGCCCAAATCATGATCCTAGACGAGCCCTTTGCCGCTGTGGATGAAGAAACTTGCCAAGATCTTATGGCGCTGATTAAGCACTGGCACGAGCAAGGCCGAACCATTATTGTGGTGTTGCACGACGTCAATTTGGTGCGCCAAAAATTCGAGCAAGCTTTATTGCTGGCTCATCAAGTAGTGGCTTGGGGGCCAGTGGCCGAAGTCATGACCGATGACAATATCGAAAAAGCAAGACGCTTAAGTCTGGGAGGCTTTTAAGATGGCGCACCTTTATGACATTTTTGTCAGTCCCTTTGTAGAGTTTGCCTTTATGCGGCGTGCCTTATTTGCCGCGCTTTTTGTGTCATTGGTGAGCGCACCGATAGGCGTGTTTTTGATGTTGCGACGCATGAGTCTGGTGGCGGACTCTATGTCGCATGCGATTTTACCTGGTATTGCCATCGGTTTTTTGTGGGCCAGTGGCTCCATGCTGGCGATGTTAATTGGCGGTCTCGTGTCTGGTTTGGTGGTAGCGTTGGCAGCTGGTTTGGTATCGCAACACACTAATCTCAAAGAAGACAGTAGTTTTGCGGGCTTTTATCTTATCTCCTTAGGCCTGGGTGTACTGCTGATTTCACTGGGCGGCACTAATCTAGACCTTTCTCATATTCTGTTTGGCTCCGTATTAGCGGTGAGTGATAGCAATCTGCTGCTCATTATGGTGATCAGTTCTATCTCGGTCTTACTACTTTCTGTGATTTATCGAGCCCTTGTGATTGACTGTTTTGATCCTGCCTTTTTGCGTGCCGAAAATGGTCGTCAATCTCTAGTTCATATTGTTTTCTTATTACTAATGGTGGTTAATGTTGTGACCGGCTTTCAGGTGCTCGGTACCTTGATGGTGGTCGGCATGATGCTGCTGCCAGCCATTAGTGCACGATTTATGGGCCGTACCCTTGGCCGCCAATTAGTCATTGCCGGTCTCAGCGGTATGTTCTGCGCTTATTTGGGCCTGGTTTTTTCCTATAGTTTTGATGTCCCCGCTTCAGCCGTCATTATTCTCTTGAATGGCGTGTTTTATGTTTATGCCATTTTGTTCGGCCGCTGGGGTGGTTTGCTACGTCAGTCACAGTCCTGAGTATTGGCTATGTCGCAACCGCATAGCCAGCATTCAAGGTGTAAATGCTTTTTTTCTGTTTTATTTAATGGAGCAATCATGAAAACTTTTCAAAAAAGTTTATTAAAAACAGCTGTCATGGCGGCCTTAGTGGGTGGATTGGGTATGACCAGTGCTCACGCCGATCCCCTCAAAGTCGTGGGTAGTTTTACGATTATTAGTGACTTAGTTAAAAACGTTGGTGGGGACCATGTTAAGGTCGAGACCGTCGTCGGTCCTGATGTTGATTTACATCACTTTGAATTAAAGCCTTCTACCATGAAAATTTTACAAGGTAAAGGCGATGATGAAGTTAAGCTCTTTTTTGTCAATGGCTTAGAGCTTGAACCTTGGGCCACTAAACTAAAAGAAGCGGCTGATTTTAAAGGCCAAACCGTCGTGGTGAGCGAGGGCGTACAAACGATTGCCAATACTCATGAACATGAGCACGAGCACGAAGGTCATGACCATGATCACGAAGGCCATGATCACCACGACCATGACCACCATGATCATGCTGATCACGATCACGATCACGATCATGAAGGTCATGATCACGAACATGAGCACGCCCATGAGGGTCATGAACATCATCACCATCACGGTGCCTTTGATCCGCATATTTGGCAAAGTCCAGCCAATGCTAAAGTCATGGTGGACAATATTGCCAAAGCGCTCGAGGCCGCCGATGCTGAGCATGCCGCTGACTATCGTAAAAACGCAGAAGCTTACAAAGACAAAATCACTAAGCTAAGCGATGAGGTAAAGGCTGATTTTGACAAATTGCCAGCTGAACAAAAAGTCTTAGGTACCAATCATGAGGCCTTTGCATACTATGTTAAAGACTTTGGTCTTAAACAAATTGCCGTGTCTGGTTTAGGTGATTCTGAGCCTTCTGCCCAAGAAGTTGCCAAAATCATGCAAGCCCTAAAAGCTCAAGGCGCTAAAGCCTTGTTCTTAGAAAACACCAAAAACGGTGATTTACTAAAACAAGTCGCTAAAGATACCGGGATCAAAATTGGAGGTACTTTGGTCAGTGACGCCTTGACAAAATCAGGTGCGACATCCAGCTATTTGGGTATGATTGAAGAAAATAGCAAAACCATTCTGAAAGCATTAAAATAATTTTTTGTTTTGCAGAAGCAACCAAAAAGTCCCATGCTGTCATGGGACTTTTCTTTTCTTATAAGGGCATAGTCGATGGAATGGACCTTTACAAAAATGCAAGGTGCGGGCAATGATTTTGTGGTGCTCGATGGCGTCTCTCAAGCCATCGATATGACGCCAACTATTGCGGCGGCCATCGCCGATAGACATTTTGGGATCGGTTGTGACCAAATTCTCTTGGTCGAAAATCCCTCACACCCCGAGGCACATTTTCGCTACCGTATTTTTAATGCGGATGGCAGTGAAGTGGAGCATTGTGGCAATGGTGCGCGTTGTTTTGTGCGTTTTGTTCATCAACAAAGGCTCTCGGCTCGTAATCCACTGTTAGCCGAGATTTGCACAGGTCTTATTGAATTGCGCGAATATGAAGACCAGACGGTTGCGGTTGCTATGGGGCAGGTCAGTTTTGAGAGTATTCAGGCTGGATTTGAGAACTCCGGTTTGGCTCAGCGACAACAGGACCAAGAGACCCTCTGGCAATTGCCTGTAGAGGGCAAGCAAGATCTGGAGTTTGCGGTACTATCGATTTCCAATCCTCATGCGGTACTCGCCGTACCAGACAACGAACAAGCCGATGTGGCGGGTATCGGGGCTTTTCTAGAAAGTCATGAACGGTTTACCAACCGCGTCAATGTGGGCTTTATGCAGATAAAGAATCCACACGAAATTAACTTACGTGTCTACGAAAGAGGGGTTGGCGAAACCTTGGCGTGTGGTACCGGCGCTTGCGCCGCGGTCGTCTCAGGGATCCGTCGCGGCTTGTTGCGGTCACCGGTCAAGGTGCATACTCATGGCGGCGATCTCAGCATTAGTTGGGAATCTGGACGTTTATATTTGCGTGGTCCTGCCTGCACAGTGTTTAGTGGTAGTGTTAAGATTGATGAATTAATTAGCAATAATCCTAATCTAAAAGGGAAGTAGTGATGACTTCAGAAGCACTAACGGCACAGCAAGTGGCTCAATTCTTGCAACAAAACCCTGATTTTTTTGCACAGCATGCGGAGCTGTTTTCCGAATTAGAGCTGGCTAACCCTAAAAGTGGTAAATCGCTCTCCTTGCCGCAGCGCCAATTTCAGAACCTTAGAGACAAGGTGGTAAGCTTAGAGCAACATATTCGAGAATTATCGATTTATGCCTTTCAGAGTCATGATATTGGTCAGTCAGTGACGGCATGGTGTGTAGCGCTACTTGCCGAAAATGATGCTCGTAAACTACCACGACTGAGCACTGAGTATTTGCAACAGGCATTTCCTGAACTCAAAGTGGCCCTGCGTTTGTGGGGCGAGGTCGATGCCCCCGAGGTGCAGTGCGATGACAAAGAATTTCAAGAACAAGTCGCTAGCATGACGCGGGCCTTTACAGGTTCACCTTGCCCACCAAAAGTGGCTGAGTGGTTCGAGCAAACGCCGGCTTCTGTCGCTATTTTGCCTTTATATAATCAGCAAGTCTGTTTTGGGGTGTTGGCCTTTGCATCAGATAACCCCGAGCACTTTAGCGAAGATATGGAGCAGGATTTTTTAATCATGATCTCGGCCTTAGCGAGTGCAGCACTTAGTCGCTTATATCCGCCCCAAGAGTTAGTATCGTGAACATAGTTTTTGCAGGAACACCAGAATTTGCGGCGATCGCCTATCGTGCCATTGTCCAAGCAGGATTTAATGTGCCCATGGTCTTGACGCAGCCGGATCGTCCAGCGGGTAGGGGCATGAAACTCACGCCGAGTGCTGTCAAGGTGCAAGCGCTGCAGTTTGGTGCGGAGGTATGGCAACCACATAGCCTCAAGCTAGAGGGGCCATATGGCCAGGAAGCGCAGCAGGTGCAGCAACAATTGCAAGCCTTACAGCCAGATGTCATGGTAGTGGCGGCCTATGGGCTATTATTGCCGCAATGGGTCTTGGATTTACCGACGTATGGTTGCCTAAATATTCACGCCAGTCTCTTACCGCGATGGCGTGGTGCGGCGCCGATTCACCGAGCCATCGAGGCGGGTGATGAATACAGCGGCGTCGGTATTATGCAAATGCAACGAGGGTTGGATACGGGGCCTATTCTCCTCGAAAAAAAATGTGCGGTCGCACAAAACACCACTGGGCAATTACACGATCGACTCGCCGCGCTGGGTGCCGAAGCCATCGTTGAGGTGCTTGGGCAACTCGGCCAAGCGCCCTTAGCCGCTCAGCCGCAAGACGAGTCTCAAGTAACGTATGCACACAAAATTACCAAACAAGAGGCGCGTTTAGATTGGCAACAAACCGCTAGTGAGTTAGCGCGCAAGATTCGCGCCTTTAATCCCTTTCCGGGGGCGACCTTACCTCTACCTGGATTGCCTGACCCCATTAAGGTTTGGCAAGCAGAGGTACTCGATAGCGAGAGTCAGCGCGGTGCCATCGGCGAAATACTCGCGGTTTCAGCCGCTGGCATTGATGTGCAAAGTGCCCAAGGTGTGCTGCGCTTACTCGAATTACAAAAGCCTGGAGGTAAACGCCAAAGCGTGAGCCGCTTTATACAGGGGTGGAATGCTAAGCAGTCCTCTACATAGCACGCCTGGATAGCATTATGAGTTCTTCACCCCCTAGTTCTGAGCGTACGGATTTAGCCTCATTATTGGCCCTCACAGCGGCTATTTTGCTTAGAGTGCGCAATGGTGAGTCGCTGAGTCAAATTTTGCCACAGCAAGCGGCGCCACTACGTCCCGCCTTACAAGCGCTGAGCTTTTATGTGATGCGCTATTTGGGGCGAGCTCAAGCCCTGCGCCAAATCTTACTTAGCAAAAAAGCACCGAACCCCAAAGTAGCCGCCTTGCTCGATGTCAGCCTCTGTTTACTGAGCGCGTCTGATTATTTAGCGCTTGAAAAAAACGATCCTGCTTATGCGCAGGTTAATCACGAATGGGCACAACAGCGTGTGCCGGCTTACGATGATTTCACGATAGTCAATCAGGCCGTGGAGGCCACTCAAGCACACAAAAAAACCGCGGCCTTTAAGGGTTTGATCAATGCTTGCTTGCGTCGTTATCTCAGAGAAAAACAGCGTTTACTGGCCACGCTTTGGCAGCAAGAAGAGGTAAAGTTCGCCTTTCCCCAATGGTGGATTGCGCAGATTAAAGAGGATTATCCACAACAATGGCAACAGATACTGATTCAAAGTAACCAAGCAGGGCCTTTATGGTTGCGAGTGAACCAACGCCTCATTAGCGTCACGAAATTTTGTCAGCACTTACAGGCGGCGCACATTGCCCACCTGGCCTTTGATGATGTGGCCGTATTGATTCTAAAAGCCACACCCCTCGCAGACTTGCCTGGTTTTCAAGAAGGTTGGTTTGCAGTTCAGGACTGGGCAGCGCAACAGGTCAATCAAATACTCCCTTTGCGCAATGGCCAACGCGTCTTAGATGCTTGTGCGGCGCCAGGCGGCAAAACCGCACATTTATTAGAACAGTATGAATTGGATTTGTGGGCTTTAGATAGAGATGCTCAGCGTCTACAACGCATTCAGGAGAACTTACAACGCCTGCATCTTTTGCCCGAACAAAACCCCAATCTAGGGCAGACAAGGGTCAGGGTGCAGGTGGCGGATGCTACGCATGCACAGGCCTGGTTTGAGGGACCTGCTTTTGATGCAATTTTAGCCGATGTGCCTTGTACGGGTACCGGTGTGGTGCGTCGTCATCCCGACATGAAATGGTTGCGTCGGCCGAGCGATATACAACAAACTGTGGCGCTACAACGACAAATCGTTAGCGCTTTATGGCCAACCTTAGCGGTTGGCGGTAGGCTTTTGTATATGACTTGCTCGGTTTTAGCGCAAGAGGGTGAAGCCCAAGCCCATTATTTTAGTCAGCACTTGGTAGGCGCCAAGCGGCTCGAGGCCCCCGGACAATTATTACCGGGGCAAGATCAATGGCTAGGTAAGCCGCCCGCGTCGTTAGCGCCAGAGGTGAGTCATGATGGCTTTTTTTATGCACTTTTTGAAAAAGTCAACTAGGCCTAGCCAGCGCCAGCACAAGTGTGACTGGTACCGAGGTTTACGCTATTACAGTGCCGTGGGCAGTGTGTTGTGCTTATTAGAGTGCACCGTTTTTGTGCCATTAAGCCAGGCGGCGCACGAAGCCAATGAGGCGGCTCGCGTGCATGCAGCTAGCGATGTGATGCAAGAGCAAGGTAAAGTCGTCTTTAAAGCGCTACAAGCCAGCCATGAGGCCGATAAGTTGTTAGTGTATGCACAACCGCAATTAGAGTTAAGTTCAGAATTAATCGCGGCGAGTAATAAAGGCGTGCCTTTGTATCTGAAAATGGAATTGCAAATCTACCGACCGCGCTGGTACTGGACCGATGAAGTCATGTATAGCAATACCTATAATTGGCGTATTCAATACAATGCTTTGTTGCGGCAATGGACGGTCAGTGAAAACGGCCAGCGTTATACCGAATATAGTCTAGCGGATTGCCTGCAGCATATCAATACTAGTTATAGTTGGACGATTGCCCTGGCTCAAGACTTGCCCGCGAGCAATGACCTCAAGGGCCGAATTCGTTTGTTTTTAGACAGCGAACAATTACCTAACCCCTTTAAAATCAATACATTATTGCCAAATAGCGCTTGGTCGCTAAGCTCAGCATGGAACAATTTCGATTTTCAAAGTTCGGCCGTAATACCCGCACCTTAGTAAAGTGGTTGTTACGCCTAGGCTTTTTGGTAGGCGGGCTGCTGGTACTCGCACTGGTGGTGCTTTTGGTACAAGCCGCCAGTAGTTCTTCAGGCATCTCTCATCAATTTAATTTATTGTTGTTTTTAAATATTGCCCTGACAGCCTTACTTTTTGTTTGGGTCTTGTCCTTTACCGTGCGCCTGATCCGTCAGATTCGCCGGCGTCAGTTTGGGGCCCGCTTGACCACGCGCTTTGCCGTGGTATTTGCGGTGATGGCGATTATTCCTGGTGTCTTGATTTATTTACTGTCCATTCAATACATCTCCAAAACCATTGAGTCTTGGTTTAACGTCAAGGTGGATAGTGCGCTAAGTGCTGGCTTGACCTTAGGTCAGGCTTCGCTCGATAGTCTGGTTGCTGATTTAAATTTGCGGGCACGTCAGATGGCCAATGAGCTGAATGACGCGTCCGAGCGCGAAATTGTCGAGAAACTCACCAGCTTGCGTGAGAGTAATCCAACAATTAGTGATGCGATGGTGTTTACGACAGGTTCAGGGGCCCGTGTGGTAGGGTTTTCGAGTTCCAGTTTTGGGAGTTTGCTACCGCAGTTCCCCGATTCAGCCATTCTCAATCAATTGCGCTTGAGCCGCCACTATAATCAAGTCGAGCAGCAAACAGACGCACAAGACGGTGATATTGAGTATCGAATTCGCACCATTGTGCCGGTCTTTAATCATCAATATCAACAAAGCAGTTATCTCAATCAGAACTCTGATCCTTATTGGTTACAGGTGACTCGTTATGTACCGGATAATATCGCGACTAATCTCAATGAGGTGCAAAGAGGCTTTAGGGACTATCAAGAATTAGCCTTATCTCGGGGCAATTTACGTCAGTTGTTCATTATCACCTTGAGCTTGGCGTTGCTACTGACGGTATTTTTCTCGATTGCGGTGGCCTTGTGGTTGGCGCGTCGCATGGTACGGCCACTATTAACGTTAGCTGAGGGGACGCAAGCGGTCGCGGTCGGCGATTTTAGACCGCTGCCAGAATCTAAGGCCAGTGATGAAGTCGGGCAATTAACACGCTCCTTTAATGTGATGACTGCCCAACTGGCGGAAGCTAGTCGTTTGGTAGAAAGCAACCGAGCACAATTAGAACGCAGTAACGTGTTCTTAGAAAATATTCTTGCGAGTCTGAGTGCGGGGGTGATTGTATTTGATGAGCACTTTAAGATCACTTCGAACAATAAAGGGGCAGAAAAAATCCTTGAGTGCGATCTTAAAGCTTTACGTCAGCAATCTCTCGATCGTGTGCCACATTTACAAAAACTCGCAGAAACGGTCTACCATGCTTTTGCTAATCACACCGCGGTCGAGTCGAATAAGGCCTATTGGCAAGAGCAAATTGAATTGCACATTGGCGAACAGGTTCTTGAAACGCTAGATAATTATCGTATTTCTACACTCTTAATGCGCGGTACGCGCTTAGTCGCTGACGGTGAGTTTACTGGCTATTTGTTGGTATTTGATGATATCTCTGAGGTGATCTCTGCTAATCGGACAGTAGCTTGGGGCGAAGTGGCGCGCCGTTTAGCTCACGAAATCAAAAATCCCCTCACACCAATCCAGTTATCGGCCGAGCGCTTAGCCATGAAATTAAAACCACAATTGGGTGAACGTGACCAAAGCTTTTTGTTGCGCTCGACCAATACCATCATCAATCAAGTCGATGCCCTGAAAACCTTAGTGAATGACTTTAGAGAATACGCGCGCATGCCACCGGCCCAAATGCAGGACGTTGATCTCAATGAATTACTGCGTGATTTGGGGACCTTGTACGGCTGGGAAGCCGATGCCCACATGCACACAGGCAGCTCGCATTTTCATCTTGATTTAGCTCCTGATTTACCCCTAGTGGTTGCCGATCCTAACCAAATCCGTCAGGTTTTGAATAATCTTTTATCAAATGCGCGTGATGCGATTGAGGGCATGCCAGCACCGGCGCCAGAACCTAATATCACGATTCAGACTAAATTGATTCTTGATACCCAACAGACCCCTAAAGCCGTGCGTTTATTGGTAGAGGATAATGGCCCTGGCTTTTCGAGCAAAGTGCTGCAAAGCGTTTTTGAGCCTTATGTCACCACTAAGGCGCATGGTACTGGTCTTGGTTTAGCGATTGTGCGCAAAATCATTGAAGAGCACCAAGGCAAGATAGAAGTGAGCAATCGCGAGGATGGTGGCGCCCGCGTTTCTATTTTATTTATGAATTTAAAAACATAAGCAAAAAAGTAACTGATTGTTATAATAGCTTTACTAAAAACTGTTGATAATGAATGCTTAGCGACCCACGTCTACAAGCACATTAAAAAGAGGATTGTAGTTTATGGCCAAAATTTTAGTGGTCGATGACGAAGTTGGTATTCGCGAACTTTTGTCAGAAATTTTATACGACGAGGGGCATACGGTCGAAATTGCCGAAAACGCCTCCCAAGCTCGTTTAGCCCGCCAAAAAAGTCGCCCTGACTTAGTTTTACTCGACATTTGGATGCCAGACACCGATGGTGTTAGTCTTCTCAAAGAATGGGGCTCACAAGGCTTACTAGATATGCCTGTGATTATGATGAGTGGTCATGCTACAGTCGATACTGCCGTAGAAGCCACGCGTATTGGCGCCATGGATTTTCTAGAAAAGCCCATTACGCTCCAAAAACTCCTTAATGCCGTGCAAACAGCACTTACGAGCAGTAACTACAAACGCACCTCTATTGCCAACGCTAAGGCAAGTAACGTCAATACCCTAAAAGCCGCTCCCGAACAGAAATTTACTGTGCCAGAGGGCCCTAAGACTGAAGTCGCCAAGACGAATGAGCCTGCCGAAAGACCAGGTTATATTGGTAAAATTAGCCTGACGCAACCGTTACGCGAGGCCCGCGACGAATTTGAACGTTATTATTTTGAGTATCATCTAGCCCAAGAAAATAACAGCATAACCAAAGTCTCTGAGCGTACCGGTCTAGAGCGCACCCACTTATATCGCAAGCTCCGACAGCTCGGCATTGACACCGCTAGGCGTCGCAATAACCAATAATCCATCATGAAAATTCTCATCGTCGGAGCGGGGCGCTTTGGCTCCAGTGTGGCCGAAAACCTAGTTTCGGAACGCAACGATATTACTGTGGTCGACATCCATGCCGGCAAACTTGCCTACCTTCAAGAACGCTTTGATTTGCGCGTGGTGCATGGCGATGGCAGCTTACCTAATGTGCTTGAAGAAGCTGGCGCTGAAGACTCCGATCTTATTGTTGCCTGTGCCGCGCACGACGCGGTCAATCTTGTGGCCTGCAAAATCAGTCGTGATTTATTTAATATTCCTCGACGCATCGCCTGTTTACGCACTTCGTATTATTATCACAATGCGGATTTTGCCAAAGAAAGTTTTGGTGTCGATTCCATTATCAGCCCCGAAAACAGCGTTACCGATTATCTCTATAGTCTGATTGATTTCCCAGAAGCCTTACAAATGGTGGAATTTGCCAACGGCAGATTATCTATCATGACGCTGCGAGTCGGACGCCAAAGTGTGCTGCAAAAACTCAAAATCAATGAGCATCATCTCAATCTCCCCGATATCAATGGTCGGATCTTAGAGGTGATACGTCACGGTGAGAAGCTACCACTTTCGCGGACCTTTAGCTTGCAAGCCGATGATGAGGTCGTGCTCGTGATCGATTCGCGCGAAGCTCGCAAAACCATTTCCCGAGTGCATCGTCAACAACAAAAAGTCCGCAGCATTATGATTGCGGGTGGTGGCAATATTGGCTCACGCTTGGCCTCTTTATTAGCCGATGATAATTACAATGTGCGGGTGATTGAGTCTGACAAAGAGCGTTGTAAGCATTTGGCCGCGAAACTCCCTGACGAGGTGTTAGTGCTTCATGGCGATGCCACGGATGAGTCTTTGCTCAAAAACGAGAACATCGCAGAGATGGATACGTGGTTGGCTCTGACCAGTGATGACGAAGACAATATCATGTCTTCTTTGCTGGCCAAACGCTTAGGTGCTCGTAAGGTCATTACCTTGATTACTCGTCAGGCTTATGGTGAATTGATGCAAGGCAGCATGATCGATATCGCCGTCTCGCCGGCCATTGCATCGCTTGGCACGTTGCTGCACGATGTGCGTCAAGGGGCCGTGGTACGTGGTTATAAATTGCACCAAGGCGCTTCCGAGGCGGTTGAGTTCGAAGTGGTAGGTGACGAAAACGATTCTAATATCACCGGCCGCAAGACGAGTGATGTGCGTTGGCCGCGTTCATCGGTTCTGGCAGCCATTATTCGTGAAGATAAAGTCATCATCCCCGAGCCCGATACCGTCTTCAAACAAGGTGATCATGTGGTGATTTATGCTACCAATCGCAAGGTCATGGAACGTGTCGAGAAACTTTTCCAAGTCAAGGTCTTACATTTTTAGGAAGTCGTTGTGCTACGTTTTTTAAATGTTTTCCACAGCTTGGGACTGATCTGGATGGCCATCTCCCTAACGCTGTTGTTCCCTGCTGCCTTCTCCTACTTCGAGGCAGATGGCATGATGCATTACTTCCTAGATACCTGTTCAGGGACGTTTGCGATTGGTGCGGTCGTTGCCTTGGTCACGCGACCCTTCAAATCTGAACTGCGGGTACGCGAGGGTTTATTTATCGTGGTGGTGGTGTGGACAAGCTTTGTGCTGATGGCCGCCACTCCCATGTATCTGGCTAGAACTCATATTGCGCCTAATTTTGACTTCAGTCATGCCATGTTTGAAGCCATGTCAGGCTTGACCACAACAGGATCATCGGTGATCGACAATGTGCGTGGTCTGCCACTGTCGATTAATCTTTGGCGTCATACGATCATTTGGATGGGCGGTATGGGTATTCTCTTGTTAGCCGTGGCGATTTTGCCGCTACTCGGTGTCGGGGGCAACCAGATCATGAAGGGCGAGATGCCAGGCCCCTTTAAGGAAGAAAAACTAACTCCGCGTATTGCCAACACCGCCAAAGCCTTATATGTGATCTATATTTCAGCCTCGTTTTTATGCTTTTTGTGCTATCACTTTGCGGGCTTGAGCTGGTTTGATGCTTGGTGCCATGCGGCTTCTACACTTTCTTTAGGTGGTTTTTCGACTTTTAATTCTGGTTTTATTGACATTAATTCGCCTTGGGTCGATTTGGTGGCGGTGGTCTTTATGTTGTTCGCGGGTATTAATTTTGCGACACACTTTAGAGTTATCCAGCGACGTAGCTTCAAGTATTATCTGTACTGTCCAGAAGCCATTCCATTTTTAGTGGTGGTGGTAGGTAGCGGTACGTTGATAAGTATCTTCCTTTATGTGGGCAATGATTATTCTAGTTTGTTAGAAGCCTTTCGCTACGGGATTTTTAATACCGTTGCATTGGCTACCACTACCGGTTTCTCAAGTGCTGACTATACTGTATGGCCGTTATTCCTAGCACTTTGGATGTTGGTCCTAGGCTCGTTCAGTACTTCAGCAGGATCCACCGGTGGTGGTGTAAAGCTCATTCGCATGATTATCCTAGTGCGCCAAATCAAAATCGAATTGCGTCGCCTACTTCATCCACATGGCATCTTTCCGGTACGCTTAAAAGGGCGTGTGGTACCGCCAAAAATCATTATGTCAGTGTTGATTTACTTTGTGATTTATGCCTGCGTCGTGTTGGTGATGACCACACTCATGACGATTTCTGGACTTGATTTAACGACAGCGTTTTCAGCGGTGTTCTCATGTCAGGCCAATATCGGTCCAGGTCTGAATCTCGTAGGGCCCGCCAATAATTACGGTGTATTGAACGATATCCAGTTATGGATTTTGACGGCGACTATGTTGATTGGTCGTCTTGAGATGTATACCGTGCTTATCCTCTTTACGCCTTGGTTCTGGCGCAGTTAATATAAAGCAACAGATAGTAAGAGCCAGAATCACGCCTAAAAAAGCGCCCCAAGACGGGGCGCGCGAAGCTCAGCATCTGCACAAACGTTGCATGCGCTCGCTACACCCCCCCTACAAAATCTAATTGACGCCACGCTTCATAAATAACAACGGCGACAGTATTCGATAGGTTCAGGCTTCTTGAGTCGGGTCGCATCGGTAAGCGTCGAGCCTGTGCCTGGCCCACTACCTGCCACTCTTGAGGTTTGAGACCTGCGGTTTCTCGACCAAAAATAAAGCAGTCTCCCGCTTGGAATTGCTCTTGGGCGAGGTATTTTTGGCCCTTGGTAGAAATTGCAAAACAACGCTCTGGACTTGCACCGGTCGCGGCGATAGCTTGCTCTAGGCTATCGTGTATTTGTAAATTGGCAAATTCATGATAATCCAATCCAGCGCGACGTAAGCGTTTATCATCTAATAGAAAGCCTAGGGGTTTGACGAGATGCAATGAAACGCCTGTATTGGCGGCCAAACGGATAATATTACCGGTATTGGCAGGGATTTCTGGGCAGACAAGAATAATATGAAACACGATACAAGGCTAAAATACTAAAACTGCCATTATACTCTGTTACTCAACTTGCTATAGGGTGATCTGGGTCATGGCTCAGGGCGCGTGAAATCACAATAGCATCGACGCGCTGCGCGCCTGCCGCAAAGAGGGCGCGTGCAGCCGCATTTAGGGTCGCACCACTCGTCATCACATCATCAACCAAGATTAAGTGGGGTTGTTGCAGAGCTTGTAAGCAATAAAATCGATCAGTCATATGCTGTTGACGGTGTAAAGCAGAGAGATTTTTTTGTTCTGTGACGCTGGGATTTTTGTAGAGCACAAAAGGTGCTAACGGTAAGTGAAATACCTTACTTAGTGCGCGTGCCAATTCCGTGGGAGGGTTATAACCGCGGCGTTGTAAGGCCTTAGGGTTGGCGGGGATGGGAATGAGAGAAGGCCGCTCAGCAGATGGCCAGTACGGCGTGAGCGACTGCTTAAAAAGTTGCGCAAAGCACTCGGCCAAGTAAATCTCCCGGGCATTCTTAAAACGCAGTACCAAGCTATCGAGCGGCGCATGATGGTAAAACAAAAAATCAATACGCTGGATCACTGGCTTGAGATGGTGGCATTGCGGACACGTCGCATGTAGGCCAAGACGAGATGGCAACGGTAAATGACATTGTGGGCAAGCTGTGAGGGGCGCGTGACGTGCTTGCAAGATATCTTTTTGGCAGCCCGCACAAAATTGCCGTGGCGCTGCGGCGGCCATGCATAGTGGGCAACGGCTGAGGGGCATTTGCTGCAAAAAACCAAACATAGGCTTAAGGAGTTAAATGGTTATAAAGCATGACGCCAGCTTAGCAAAGCCTTAAAATAGAAGGCTTAGACAGTTAGCAATTTGTCCACCCCCAATAGATCGATTTATGCCTACGGATGTCCCACAAAATCAACTGCCGATTAATTCTCAGCATGTCATCGCGCAGTTTGCAAGACGGCCACACTTAGCACAGCAAGCTGGTTTTTTATTAGATGAAATTGCCGAGCGCATGTTAGCACGTCTGCGCTATATTAAATTGCAACCCAAGACGATTCTCGATGTTGGCTGTGGTGCCGCGGTGCGTACAAAAACCTTGCAGGACTACTACAGCCAAGCGCAATTGCTCGGTATCGATAGCAATCCACATTACATTGCTCAAGCGCAGCAACAATTTAAAGATAAGGTCTGGCAAAAGCTTTGGCCCAAATGGCAAGCACAACAAAAACCACGTTTTACCTGTGTGGATATGGCAAGTACCGGTCTGGCTCCGCAATCGGTAGAGTTAATTTGGTCTAATTTGGCGCTGCATTGGCACCCACGACCACATGCAGTGATTGCTGAATGGCAACGTCTCTTAAATAGTCAAGGGCTGGCGATGTTCTCCTATTTTGGACCGTTTACCCTGATTGAATTGCGGCAAGCATTGCAACACGTGAGTTGGCGTACGCAAACCATGCAATTTGTAGATATGCATGATTTTGGTGATTTATTGTTGGAGAATGGTTTTATGGATCCTGTCATGGATCAAGAGCATATTACCTTGACCTATAAAGATCCCCATAAACTGCTGGCAGATGTGCGGGCTTTGGGAGGCAATCCCTGCCAGGAGCGTCATGCGGGTTTATTAAGTCGCCATCAATATGAGGAATTGTGCCACGCGCTTGAGACCCAAAAAGATCAAAATGGGGTGATTAAACTCACGTTTGAAGTGGTCTATGGGCATGCTTGGCGAAGTGCTGTCCGACAAAAAGGCCAAGAAACCTTTATCTCAGTGGATGCAATTGGTCGTCGACCGGCGGCACACTAAGCAATCAAAATTCCAAAGCAACACAGCAAGCGCTCGATCAGTACCATAAAGCGTCTCAGAGATGCGGTTATTCTTCTTTGATACCGCGATCAAATAATTCGGAGACCGCCTGACGAGCCGGTTTATGATCGAACAGTACTTCACACACGCTTTGGGTGATTGGCATGTCGATGTTGAGGCGTTGGGCCCGCGCCAGTGCCATGCGAGCACAGCGCACGCCTTCTGCTGTCAGGCCTGTGGCCAGAATCTCTGGTAATAATTGGCCTTGGCTTAGCGCCAGCCCGACACGACGGTTGCGCGATAAGTCACCGGTGGCGGTGAGAACAAGATCGCCCAGACCCGTTAGCCCCGCAAAGGTCTTGGCGCGGCCACCCAGCGCTACGCCAAAGCGTGTCATTTCAGCCAAGCCCCGAGTAATTAAGGCAGCGCGGGCATTATTACCAAATTTAAGACCATCACAAATACCGCAAGCAATAGCCAATACATTTTTGAGCGCGCCACCAATTTCGACCCCGAGCAAGTCGTCGCTGGTGTAGATACGTGTTTGATGGTGATGCAAAGCATCAATCACGGTAGTGTTTAGACGGTTATCTCTCGAGGCAACTGTGAGGGCGACGGGCAGCCCGCGCGCGACCTCTGCCGCAAAAGAAGGGCCAGATAGTGCCCCGCCACTGATACCTTCAGCTTCTGGCAATTGCGCCATGATTTCGTGGGGTAATAAGGCCGTGTCTTCTTCAAAGCCCTTGCAAGTCCACACCACAGGCACTGGTAGCGGGAGTGCTTGTAAGAGCGGTAACCATTGTTGACAGACACTTCTGAGCGCTTTGACGGGAACCCCTAAAATGATTAAAGGCTTTTTACTCTGATGCAGAAAGTCCAGCGCGCGCTCTTGGCTCGAGGTGCTCTGTAATGAACTGGGTAAGCGCACCCCTTGCAAATAATCGGGATGCGTTTGCGTCGCTTGAATATGCTCAGCCACTTCTGGACGCCTAGCCCAGAGCAGGGTAGGACCGCCTTGACAAGCCGCTACCGCTAGGGCGGTACCCCAGCTACCAGCTCCGATCACCAAGGTATCGGTTGGCTTGGTCAGCTGTGAATTGAGCATATTCATAACAACGGCTTACTGCTTGGTTTCTTGCGCCGCTTCTTCTTGTAAGCGTTGTTCGTATAAGGCTTGGAAGTTAATGTCTGCCAAGTGTAGAGTTGGTAAGGACGTACGTGTGATGAGATCAGATACATGAGCACGTAAGTATGGGAACAACATACTAGGGCATACAATGCCAAGCAATGGATCGAGCTGTTCTACAGGTAGATCACGGATCTCAAAGATACCGGCTTGGGTGACTTCAACTAAGTACAAGGTCTTATCGTCGATCTTAGTCGTAATAGTCGCCGTCAAGCTGCTTTCGTAGAAATTGTCAGGTAATTCTTTGCGATCAATATCGATGCTAATATCGACCTTAGGCTGATTTGGATTCAAAAAGATCTCTGGTGCATTTGGCATCTCTAAAGAAGCGTCTTTGATATAGGTTCTTTGTAGCGCAAATACAGGACGATGGGCTTGGTCCGCTGGGGCTTCAGTAGCAGGCTCCTGAGTATTTTCGATAGTGGCGTCCTGAGTGCTTTCTGGCGTTGCCTCTTTAGACGCGTCTTTGCTGCTCTCTTGAGCTTGTGATTTATCGTGTTTTTTGCTGTCTTTTTTTGCCATGATGATTCCTTTTTAAGACGTAGACTAGGTCAACAGAGTGGCCTAGCCAAGGTTAATGATTAGTTGACATATTGATGGAGTGGCCGGTAACAGACCTCGCTGAGTCTTAAGCCTTGAGTAGCTCGTCTAATTTGCCCTCTGCATCGAGTTCAAAGAGGTCATCGCAGCCACCAATGTGCTGATCATTAATAAAAATTTGCGGCACGGTCGAACGACCCCCAGCACGCTCTATCATCGCGGAACGTTGATCGCGATGGAGCTCGATATTGATTTTGTTAAGGTCTTGTACACCTTTGTCTCTGAGCAGCTTTTCGGCACGGACGCAAAAAGGGCAGGTAGGTTTGTAATACATCGTGATTTGGCTCATAACAATTCCTTATTTGATTCGCCTCGATAGATATGTTTACTTACTTTTGGCATTTTTGGTCACAGGCGTGGCGGATTTTTTGAGTGGAAGCTCTTCTTTGTTCCAAGCAAATATACCACCAATTAGCCAATTGACAGGCTCATAACCAAGTTCTTTAAAGGCTTTGACAGCTTTTTGGGCTTGACGTTCTTGGTTAGAGACAATGATTAACGGTTTTTTCTTGGGGAGATTTTTGTTGTTGGCGTTGATATCCTGTAGCTCAATGTGACGCGATTGTGGAATCGCACCGGCGCTATAGTCCTCAGCAGAACGAATGTCCACAAAAATCGCTTGTTGACGATTGGATAGGCGCACCGCTTCGGCAGGGCTGACACCATCAGGTTTGGGACGATATTGTGCTAATAACAAACCGCCCGATATCACTGCACCTATGATATAGATATAGGTGAAGTCAAATGTTAAAAAATCCACAGTGATTCCTTTTGAGTAATAAGGGCTAACACAGATCGCCTTATGGCGAGCTTAATTTACAGATTATAAATTAGGCTATATGATTTATTAGGTATTGTTAGCTAAAATAGTAAAAATTAATGCCTCTAGCAGGCAATCTCTAAGCCAGCCAATTTACTTAATCGGAAGTCAGCATGTATAAATTAGTCCTTATGCGCCATGGCGAGAGCCAATGGAATCTCGAAAACCGTTTTACAGGATGGACCGATGTCGATCTGACCGAAACTGGTTTACAGCAAGCACGCCAAGCCGGTGAGCTCCTCAAACAAGAAGGCTACCAATTCGACCTTGCCTTTACCTCAGTCTTAACGCGTGCGATTCGTACACTTTGGACGGCGCTGGATGCGATGCAACAAATGTACATTCCCTACGTGCCGCATTGGCGTCTTAATGAGCGTCACTATGGTAATCTTCAGGGTCTCAATAAGGCCGAAACAGCGGCTAAATTTGGCGAAGAAAAAGTCTTGATCTGGCGTCGCGCTTTTGCTATTGCGCCCGACCCATTAGATTTTGATGATAAGCGTCATCCGCGCTTTGATCCCCGCTACGCCAATGTCCCCGTCGAGGAATTGCCGAGCACGGAGTGCCTCAAAGACACCATCGCGCGTGTCGTGCCATTTTGGCAAGAGCAAATTGCCCCAGCCATCAAAAGTGGCAAAAAAGTCTTGATTACCGCTCACGGCAATAGCTTACGTGCCCTAATTAAGTATTTGGATGATATTTCCGAAGAGGATATCGTCGGTCTCAACATACCCACCGGCCAGCCATTGGTGTATGAGCTCGATGAGAATCTTAAGCCGCTCAAACACTACTATTTGGGCGATGCCGAAGCCATCAAAAAAGCCATGGCACAAGTGGCCGCTCAAGGTAAGGCAAAATAAGTGAAATTTCGGTATGTGATTTGGGCATTGTTGCTATTACCAACATCCCTAAGCTGGGCTCAGTCTGTCGCTGATCTCAATAAGCAGCAACAAGCCGAGCAACGCAAGAAAACCTTGCAAAAACAAATTGCCAAGGTAGAGAGTCAAATTGAAGCCCAAGAGGCGGACAAGAAAGATATTCTTGACCGTCTCAAAGACTCTGAGCAATCCATCTCCAAGATTAATGCCAAAATTGATCAGCTCTCGACTCAGCAACAACAAGCCCAAGCCCAAATCACCGCTTTGCAACACAAAGCTAAACTACAACAACAGGCCCTCGAAGAAAGTCGTCAAGACTTAGCGGATCAATTGTATATCCAATACACCAGTGATTTGTCTCCTTGGTCGGCGCTGTTGTCAGGGCACGATGCCCAAAAAATTGGCCGGGATTTAGGTTATTTGGGCTATGTCTCCAAAGCTCGGGTGCAAGCTGTCAAGGATTACAAAGAGCAAATCCGCAAGATTAAAGTCACCGAAACGTCGATCGCACAAGAGCAACAAAAACTCTCTAAGCTAGCGAAAGAAACCAGCGCCCAAAAAGCGTCACTCCAAAAAGTCCAAGATCAATACCAGAACGACTTGCGAGTGGCCGAAAAGAAACTCAAACAGCGGCGCTCTGAGGCACAAGTGTTGGGTCAAGACCAGAAACGACTCGATCAGTTATTAAACGCCATTACCCAAAACATAAAAACGCAAGAAGCCGCTCGACAACAGGAAATCGCGCGTCAAAAAGCCTTGCAAGCGCGACAACAACAATTGCAGGCGCAGCAAGCAGCACAAGCACGTGAGCGTCAGCGCCAGGAGCAGCTCGCACAAGCACAACGGCACAAGGCCGAAGAGCTTCAGAAAAAAGCACAAGCCGCTCGGGAGCGAGCCTTGGCGCAACAAAAACAACAACAGCAAGCATTGCAACAAGCTCGCAATCAATTGGGCTTGGCCATGAATAGTGCCGAAGAAGAGCTTGCCAAAAAACGTATTCAAGAAGCGCTGGCACAACAAAGCGCAACGCAAGCGCAGCTCAAAAGTGCGCTTAAACAATCGGAGAATGCCGAAATCGAAAAAGCCAAAGCTCGTATTGCCCGTCAAAAAGCGATTCGCGCGGCTGAACTTGAGCGTCAAGCGGTGGCCGATCAAGCCCTAGCGCAACAATCGGCAAGTAGCTCAGGGCTCAACAAAGGGGCTCCTTGGCCTTTACGGGGTGAACTACAGAGCCGCTTTGGCGCGCCTCGTGCAGAAACGGGGGGTGTCTGGCGTGGCATTTTGATTGCTGCCAACAGCGGCGCACCGGTCAAGGCGGTGGCGGGTGGCAAGGTGGTTTACGCCAACTGGATGCGTGGCTTTGGTAATCTGATTATTATCGATCATGGCAACGGTTATCTCAGTGTTTATGGTTATAACCAAAGCTTGTCTAAATCAGTGGGTGATAATGTCAGCGTCGGCCAGACCATTGCCCGCGTGGGTTCAAGTGGTGGTCAGGTAGAACCGGCTTTGTATTTTGAAATCCGTAAAGGCTCACAAGCCGTCGATCCTTTAACGCTCTTAAGCAAATAACATCAGTAGGAATGTGAGGTTTTATGTGCAACTTCCCCAAAAAAGCCTTAGCGTTGCGCCTGAGTGCGATTGTACTGGGCACAAGTCTTATCTCAACCGGTGCTTTGGGCCAAAATACCGCCTCTGACGCAGATAGCAAAGCCCCAATGAGTATCGCTGCAGCGACTGTTGCACAACAGCATACAGCCGATGCAGAGTCAGCCCAGTCATCTGCAAGTGCTAATCAAACGCCGCAAACCGCGGGCAATGATGAAGTAGTGGACGGAGCCGAACCGACAGAAGTCCCTGCCGCCGATGATGGCAACGCTGCGCCGGATGACGAAGAGGGCGTGTTTGGTGAGACCACAGTGGATCCTGCCGCCAATAGTGCTGATGAGGAAATGCTCAAACAAGTGCTAGCTCAGCCTGATGGCGAAAATAGCGATGAGTCTTTACCCTACGAAGATTTACGCCGCTTTGCTTTGGTCTTTGCCGCCGTCAAAAATCGCTATGTCGAGCCCGTTAATGACAATGACCTAGTCGATTCAGCTATCCGTGGCATGTTAAGTGATTTGGACCCGCATTCAAGTTACCTCGATAAAGAGGACTACGAGGACCTACAAGAGTCCACAGAGGGTGAATTTGGTGGCTTAGGAATAGAAATTAGTGAACGCGACAACCATATTTTGCAGATCATAGCGCCGATAGAAGGCAGTCCAGCAGATAAAGCCGGGATTCTGCCTGGTGACCAAATTGTACAGGTCAATGACACCGTGGTGACGGGGCAATCCATGACGGAAGTCACCAAACAGTTACGAGGCGAGCCAGGCACGAGTATTCGTTTACTCATTAAGCGCCAAGGCCATGAAGACCCGTTGCCTTTTACCATCAAGCGCGATCTTGTCAAAATCCGCAGTGTGCGTAGCAAAATGCTGCCGTCCCAAATCGCCTATGTCAGAATTTCGCAATTCCAAGAACAAACCGTCAAAGATCTCGTACAGCAGCTTAAGGATTTCAAAAGTACACCCAAAGCATTGGTGTTGGATTTGCGCAATAATCCAGGTGGTTTATTGAATGCTGCCGTCGGTGTGGTGGGTGCCTTTATCAAAGAACAAAGCCTAGTGGTCTACACCAAAAACCGTAGTCAAACCGGCATTCATTATCGCGTCGTGCCTGGTGACTATAGTTTAGATGGCAAAGACAGTCTACAGGGCCTACCAAAATGGACCCGCAAAGTACCGCTGGTGGTGTTGATTAATGTTGGCTCTGCCTCCGCTTCCGAAATTGTCGCAGGTGCCCTGCAAGATTATCAACGTGGCCGCATTATGGGTAATCGCAGTTTTGGTAAAGGTTCGGTGCAAGTGGTCATGCCATTGGACCAAGACACCGGTATTAAATTAACAGTAGCGCGCTATTACACCCCTAAAGATCGCTCCATTCAGGCGACTGGAATTAAGCCAGATATCACCGTTTCGGATACGGCTGAAGGCGATCTTTTTTCTTTGCCGCGAGAAGCTGATCTGCACGATCACCTCAGTAATGACACACTCAACCTCGACAAAGACCACAGCCAAGTCAATCATCCTAGCAAGGTGGGGCCCTTAGATCCCGCGGATTTATTTGATTTTGGTTCCGAACAAGACTTTCAGCTACACCAGGCGGTCAACTATCTGCGCCATAAAAAAGTCAATCCAGGTAAGCCGCAGCATTTCAAGTATCAACAAGAGAGTGCGGATGACGCCGCCAAGAATGCTAAGGAATCCAAGGCGCCACTGACTCAGAAACCTGCGCAATCAGCGGCGCAACCGGCCACCTCGCAAGAGTCTCAAACAGCGCCGGTTCAGAAGTCAGAGAGCCAGGATGACAATGACGCCGCGAAGGCCGATGCTCAGACGGATGCACAAAACAAAACCAATCACGATGCCATGGTCGACACGCCAAGCGCACCAGAGCAAAAAAATGAGCAAAGCAAGTAGCCGTTAGAATGGTAAGCACAGAGCAGTATCATGAATGATCAACAAATGTTGCGCTATGCCCGCCACATCATGCTTGATGATTTTGGTTTTGAAGGGCAAGAAACTTTATCACAAAGCAGAGTCTTGATTTTAGGGCTTGGCGGCCTGGGCTCGCCCGCGCTGGCCTACCTAGCCGCGGCGGGTGTCGGGCATTTGGATTTGTTGGATTACGATACGGTCGAGCTCAGTAATTTACAACGTCAAATTGCGCATACGACGGCCCGGGTGGGCGAAACCAAAGTGGCCTCTGCTGCGCAGTTTGTGCAGCAACTCAATCCCGACGTGCAAGTGAGGCAACATGCTTACAAAGCTGATGATCAGCAATTGGCAGCACTGATTGCGCAAACAGATGTGGTGCTCGATTGTAGCGATAATTTTAGTGTTCGCCAGCAACTCAACCGCCTGTGTTTTGCGGCTAAAGTCCCATTAGTGTCTGCCGCCGCCATCAAATACAATGCCCAAATTACCGTTTTCGATTTTCGCAAAGGACAGGGGCCGTGTTACGCCTGTTTATATGACCCGCAGGAACCTATAGCCCCAGATAATTGCGCTACCTTAGGCGTCTTTGCCCCCTTACTGGGCATTATTGGGAGCATGCAGGCAGCAGAAGCGCTTAAGTTACTGCTAAATTTAGGCCAGAGTCTGCAGGGACGCCTGTTGATGCTCGATATTCTACCTATGCGCTGGCATAGCCTGACTCTGCAAGCGCAGCCTACATGCCCTGTATGCAGTCATCATCAAGGGCACATCAAAGACCATTAAGACCGTTATTTTAGCGGTCCTTAGCCCTTATCTTTGTGCCCTCAAGGTGGATGCTAGCTCGGTGGTCCTAAGATGGCGTATTCAGGCACACGCCGAGTAGCCACTAGCGCTTTTTAGCCTTCCAATACAGCTCATACTCGGTGTCAGGCGCCGCGAACTTGATTTCAAACGCGCATAATTCATCGCCTCTAAAGACGTGGATGACGGCACGTTGCCCTGCTTGATAGCGTTGTAACAAGGTCTCTAGATTATTGCCTGAGACACGTAGATGGTCGATGGCTACGAGGATATCGTTTGCCGATAAACCGGCCTGATGCGCGGCTCCATGCTCGAATACCGCCGCCAGCACCGTTTGATTATTTTCTTGTTTGATACGCGCATTCAGTGAAACGCTGTCTTTTGTAGGTGTTTTTTTGCGTAGACGAATATGGCTTTTACTTTGTTTGAGCAAGGCTTTAAGGGGTAGCGTTTCGGTGCCATACACATAGCGCCGCAAGAAGTCGGCGACGGCTTCAGCCTGCAGTCCACAAGCCGCCGCGACGATTTGTTCAAAACCACGCTCGCTAAGACCTTGTTGGCTTGCGTCACCCCTATAAAAATCACGACCAAAATGCTGCCATAAATAACGCATCACATCATCTAGGCTCTTGCGTTGCTGACTTTGAATGCGAATCCATAAATCCAAGCAAAGTGCGGTTAGGGCACCTTTGGTGTAATAACTGACGATCGCATTAATGGAGTTTTCGTTTTGTTTGTAGTATTTGGTCCAAGCTTCAAAAGAACTCTGAGCCACGGTTTGCTTATGCTGGCCTGTGCCCTTAAAGACGATATTGACAAAACGTTGCAGTAAGCGGCAGTAGTCTTCGGTCTCAATCACGCCACTACGCCATAGCATTAAATCATCATAATACGAGGTAAAACCTTCGAAGACCCAAAGTAATTCAGTGGGTGTGGCTTGCGTGAGGTCATAGGGCACGAAACGAGCTGGCTTAATGCGTTTCACATTCCAACTATGAAAATATTCATGACTGACTAAGCCCAAAAAGTTCTGATAACCCGTTTGGTTTTGCGCTTGCCCTATACTCGGTAAGTCGCTGCGCGCGATCATCAGAGCGGTACTGCTACGATGCTCCAGACCCCCATAACTATTTTCGGTGATATGCGTCATAAATACATACCGATCACTACTATCCGCAAAAGGCGCTGTGGCGGTTTGCGGCTCAAAAAGCTCGATTTGGCTCTGGCAGATTTGCTGGCAATCCTTAGCAATGCGAGCTAGATCCAAATTAGGTGCCAACCCCGTAAAGACCATCTCGTGAGTGATACCACCCGCTTTAAAAGTGACGACTTGTGGGGTTCCCATTTCAACAGGATGATCAATTAGGGCATCATAATTGGGCGCTTGATAAAATCCAAAGCCATGACGCTTAGCACAAGATTTATGCGTTTTAGCTAAAGGTAAACTGGTGTAGACGTGCCAATGTTTAGCGCCTTTGGGTGCTTGAATATCAAGTAAGCAAGGCAGGTGTTCTTGTCCTTTCACCGCCAAAAAGACACTGCTACCGTTAAAAAAACCATGATGTTGATCTAAGTGGGATTCACGTACCGATAAGTCCCAGGCATAAACCACATAATTGAGCGTAACCGAAGTTTGCGAAGTGTGGATACGCCACGTGCTGGTATTAATGGCCTCAATGGCGAGGGCCGCGCCTGCGTCATCGAATGCCTGCATAGATTCAATGTGGCGCGCAAAATCGCGAATCAAGTAACTCCCAGGGATCCAGGTTGGCAGATATACCTCTACATAAGAGTCATGACGGCTTTTTTTGCAATGCAAACTGATTTCAAAACGATGGCCGCTCAGATCACGCGAAGAAATACGGTAAGAAATTAACTGTTTAGACATAAATCAAGAATAAAAATAGTAAGTGGATTCATCATAACAGCCTAGCGAATAGTTCGCATAGGTTCGCAAGCCGCACAGCGTTCACTTTTTGGACGATAGTGCCTTTATCAACGTAAATGCATGAATTTGAAACATTATTAATTTACTTTAGGTAAAATCCCAAAAGTACCTATGTGACAAACATGGTTTTTTAATTTTTGTAAAACTTATTAGTATTTATTTACAAATTATAATTAAAAAGCTATACTTTAACGGCTTTTAATATGGCGCAGTGTGGTGAGTAAGATAGGATTAACTGCTTTTTATGACAGAACCCGTAAGGCTTACCCCATCCGAAAGAAAGCGTCTTAACCAAAAAGCATTTAAAGGCTTATTAAATGCTGTCATTGCGCAGTCTTGTGCCTTAGTCGTGGTTGTACTCATTGCGGCAATTTGGGGACTATGGGCAGCCGTGTCAGCATTGGCTGGGGGACTAGCATATTTATTGCCATCGGCGTTTTTTGTATTGCATATGCTGATCAAGCTCTTTGCACAACAAAATGCCAGTGCCATGACTTTTTTCTATGGTGAAGGCTTTAAATTATTTGCCGCCGTGGCTTTGCTATTTATCAGCTATCGCCTTTTAGGTAGTCACATAGTGTGGCCAGCGTTGCTATTTGGGTTGCTGGCTGTACTAAAAGCTTATGTGTTGTTATTAGCCACTAAAAAGCTCTAAACAGCACCTAAGTTAACGAGTTTAATTTCTACAAACGTATCAGTTCGGAGAAGCATTTCATGGCTGCATCAGAAGTCTCCCCTCAGTCATATTATGTAACGCACCACTTGGTGCACTTTAATAGCTACGGCGAAGCCCAAAGCAAAATTGCCGACTTTTCAGTCGTCAATTACGATTCATTATTCTGGTCCATTCTTATGGGCATCATTGCATTGTTAGTGTTGTTTTTAGCCGCACGCAAAGCCACCAACGGTGTTCCAGGTCGCTTTCAGACCGCCATCGAAATGCTTGTCGAAATGGTCAATGATCAGGCCAAAGCTATCATCCACAACGCGACTTCTCGCAAATTCGTAGCGCCACTCGCACTCACCGTGTTTTTGTGGATCACACTCATGAATGTACTCGACTTGATGCCTGTCGATTTGCCAGGTCAAATCTTAGGTTGGGTTGGCTTAGCTGGCGATCATGAGCAACACGGCCCACTCTATTATCATCGTATTCTTCCAACAGCAGACCTGAATGTGCCTATGGGTATGTCTATTGGTGTCTTGCTCTTGTCTTTATACTACGGTATCAAAATCAAGCATCCAGGCGGCTTTGTCAAAGAACTATTCACCGCACCATTTCATGCTCATGGCTTTGGTGCTATCTTGCTTGCCCCAGCCAATTTTTTACTCAACTTAATTGAATATGCGGCCAAAACGGTATCGTTGGGTATGCGGTTGTTCGGTAATATGTTCGCGGGCGAATTGGTCTTTATGTTGATCGCTTTATTAGGCGGCGCTTGGACCGGTTTTAATGCCCTGAGTATTGGCTTAGGTATTGGTCATGTCTTGGCTGGTTCCATCTGGGCGATCTTCCATATTTTGATTATCTTGTTACAGGCCTTCATTTTTATGATGCTCACGCTTGTCTACATTGGTCAGGCTCACGAAGGTCACTAAATCGTTTTTTCTCACAGCCTACGTAGAGAAGCCGGACGTAGTGCTGTGAATCACTTAACCGGTTTCATCCATCTTTAATTATTTTAGGTTCATTACCACAAGGAGTTGTTATGACCACAGCAGGTTTAGTCGCTCTCGCTTGCGCGTTCATTATTGGTTTAGGTGCTATCGGTGCATGTATCGGTATTGGTATCATGGGCGGTAAATACTTAGAAGCGTCAGCTCGTCAACCTGAGTTGATGAATACCCTTCAAACCAAAATGTTCTTGTTAGCAGGTCTTATCGATGCGGCCTTCTTGATTGGCGTCGGTATTGCCATGATGTTTGCGTTCGCTAACCCATTTGCAGGCTAATTGAGCGAGACAGTTTTTACCATCGCTGATGGTGTTTGAACTGGATGGAGTGTGATGCAGAGCGAGTCAGTTCTGCATCAATATACCGCTCAAAAACTCTGGTTAAGCTTTTTAAGCCTAACCGTAACTTCATAGCTTAAAGGGAAACGAACGTGAATTTAAATGCTACCCTCATCTTTCAGGTGATTGTCTTCTTCGTGTTGGCATGGTTCACAATGAAATTTATTTGGCCGCCGTTGATCAAAGCGATCGATGAACGTCGCCAAAAAATCGCAGAAGGCCTAGCAGCCGCTGACAAGGGTAAAGAAGATCTCGAAAAAGCTAAGGAGCGTATCAACGAGATTGAACACGCCACCAAAGCTGAAAACCAGCAACGCATTGCTGATGCCGAAAAAACGGCGGATAGCATTGTTGCTGAAGCACGCGAAAAAGCCGAAGCGGAACGTGCTCGTATTCTAGAACAAGCCAAACAAGATGCGCTTCTAGAAGTCGAACGTTTACGCAATAGCTTGCGTAATGATGTTGCAGATCTTGCCGTTAAGGGTGCTGAACAAATTCTTCGTAAAGAAGTTGATGCCAATGCCCATGCAGAATTGTTGAATCAACTTAAAACCCAGCTTTAAAGCGAAATAAATATGGCTGAACTTTCCACAATCGCTCGTCCTTATGCAGAAGCTGCTTATGCTGCCGCTAAACAAGCTGCAGACTTGCCGGCTTGGCAAGAGGCTCTCAATGAGTTGGCGCAAATTGTCTCTTTGCCAAAAATTCAAGAATTATTGGCAAACCCGAAACTTGACAATGACCAACGAGTCTCTCTACTCAAAGAGTTAGTGTCTGATAGCGCCCCAGAGCATTTCGATAACTTTATAAATGTCATCGTTGAGCAAGAGCGCTGGATTGCACTACCTTCTATTGCCGAGCAGTTCCGAGTGCTCAAGAACCGCGCCGAAGGTTCTGCTACAGCTAAGATTATTTCTGCTTTCGAGCTGTCTGAGTCTCAAGTACAAGAATTGCTTAGCGATTTACAACAAAAATTCAATGTGACGCTCAAACCCGAAGTAAGCGTAGACCCAAGCCTTATTGGTGGTGTACGCGTGGAAGTAGGCGATCAAGTGTTAGATACTTCAGTGCAAGCGCAACTTACGCGTTTGCGCCACAAATTGGCTGCCGACTAAGCAGTTAAAATAACAGGATTTCAGGAGTCTGAATATGCAACTCAATCCGTCAGAGATCAGCGATTTGCTCAAAAGTCGTATAGAAGGCTTAGGCGTATCTACTGATGTTCGTACACAAGGTACGGTGGTTTCCGTGTCCGACGGTATTACCCGTATTCACGGTTTATCAGATGTCATGCAAGGGGAAATGTTAGAGTTCCCTAATAACGTCTTTGGCTTAGCACTTAACTTAGAGCGTGACTCTGTTGGTGCTGTAATTCTAGGTGAAGCCGACTTAATTTCTGAAGGCGATGTCGTCAAAACAACAGGTCGTATTCTCGAAGTACCTGTGGGTCCAGAACTTTGTGGTCGGGTTGTTAACACCTTAGGTCAACCTATCGATGGTAAAGGTCCAATCAACGCCGCCGCTAGCGACGTCATCGAAAAAGTCGCGCCTGGCGTGATTGCACGTAAATCAGTCTCTCAACCTTTACAAACGGGTCTTAAATCTGTTGACTCCATGGTGCCTATCGGCCGTGGTCAACGTGAGTTGATTATTGGTGACCGCCAAACCGGTAAAACTGCCGCAGCGATTGACGCCATCATCAACCAAAAAGGCCAAGACGTATTTTGTATTTATGTCGCGGTAGGCCAAAAAGCCTCAACCGTAAATAACGTCGTACGCCGTCTCGAAGAAGCCGGTGCCCTTGAATATACGATTGTGGTAGCCGCCACTGCTGCAGACTCTGCCGCTATGCAGTACTTAGCACCTTACGCCGGTTGTACCATGGGCGAATACTTCCGTGATCGCGGTCAAGATGCTCTTATTGTGTATGACGATCTTACCAAACAAGCTTGGGCATATCGTCAAGTATCCTTGCTATTGCGTCGTCCACCTGGACGTGAAGCCTACCCAGGCGATATTTTCTACTTACACTCTCGTCTACTCGAACGTGCTGCACGCGTGAACGAAGAATACGTAGAAAAATTCACCAATGGCGAAGTCAAAGGCAAAACGGGCTCATTAACGGCATTGCCTATCATCGAAACGCAGGCAGGTGACGTTTCAGCCTTCGTGCCAACCAATGTTATTTCGATTACTGACGGTCAAATCTTCCTAGAAACTGACTTGTTTAACGCGGGTGTGCGTCCAGCAATCAACGCCGGTATTTCCGTTTCTCGTGTCGGTGGCTCCGCACAAACCAAAGTCATCAAGAAACTTTCTGGTGGTATTCGTACTGACTTGGCACAATATCGTGAATTGGCCGCCTTCTCACAATTCGCTTCTGACCTTGACGAAGCGACCCGTCGCCAGTTGGAACGTGGTGAGCGTGTAGTGGAATTACTCAAACAACCGCAATACAGCCCACTAAAAGTATGGGAATTGGCAGCAGGCTTGTATGCCATCAATAACGGTTATCTTGATGACATCCCTGTGGCACAAATTCTACCTTTCGAGAAAGGTTTACTAG
Organism: Brackiella oedipodis DSM 13743; assembly: GCF_000621025.1. GTDB lineage: Bacteria > Pseudomonadota > Gammaproteobacteria > Burkholderiales > Burkholderiaceae_B > Oligella > Oligella oedipodis. Next base: position 108,832 of record NZ_JHZJ01000010.1, on the reverse strand, counting down.
AATTCCTTAAAAACAAACATAGCGATTTAATTGATCGCATCCAAACGAACAAAGAGCTATCCAAAGACGACGACGCTGCCCTCAAAGCTGCTGTTGAAGCCTTTAAAAAAGAGTTCTCTTAATTGACTAATGGTTCTAATATATGTTTCGACATATATTAGAACGCAACCTAATAAGGAATCCCATAGGAAAGCATTATGGCTGGAATTAAGGAAATCCGCAGCAAAATCAAAAGTGTGCAAAATACGCGTAAGATCACGAAAGCCATGCAAATGGTAGCGTCATCTAAAATGCGTAAAGCACAACTCAGAATGTATGCTGGTCGTCCGTATTCTGACAAGGTGCGTAGTATCGCTCAGCACTTAATGAGTGCTAATACAGACTTTACCCATCCATACATCGAAGAGCGCCAAGCTATTAAGTCAGTGGGTGTTGTTTTAATCACTACCGACAAAGGTCTCTGTGGTGGTCTTAATACCAACTTATTTAGGCTTGTGCTCTCTAAACTGAAAGAATTTAAAGAGCAAAGCATTAGTGTTCAAGGCACGGCTTTTGGTAACAAGGGCTTGGGCTTTTTTAATCGCGTTGGTGTGAATGTGGTTTCACATCAAGTGCAAATGGGCGATGAACCTAAGTTAGATAATCTTATCGGCGCCCTTAAAGTTCAGTTTGATGACTTCAAAGCCGGCAAGATTGATGCGATTTATATTGCTACCAATTTGTTCATCAATAATATGCAACAAACACCTGTTTTTGCCCGTTTATTACCTTTACCGACGGGTTTAAATGATGTTTTCCAAAGTGTTCCAGGTCGAGTTGCTAAGCAAGCGCAAGAAAGTGAAAAAGCTACGCTTGACACCTATTCATGGGACTATATTTTTGAGCCAGATGCGACTACCGTCCTTAATGAGTTGTTGCAACGTTACGTCGAAGCAGTGGTTTACCAAGCGGTTGCCGAAAATATGGCTTCTGAACAATCAGCTCGTATGGTGGCCATGAAATCAGCCTCTGACAACGCCAAAAAAGTCATCGACGATTTGCAGTTGGTCTACAACAAAACTCGTCAAGCAGCAATTACCAAAGAAATTTCAGAAATTGTCGGAGGTGCAGCAGCGGTCTAAGGATCCTGTGCGTCTCCAAATATTAAGAGTAAGGAAACAACATGAGTAACGGAACCATTGTTCAGTGCATCGGCGCCGTGGTAGATATTGAATTCCCACGCGATAATTTGCCTCATATTTACGAAGCCGTTGTCTTAGATGACGATCAAGGTAGTGATTTTGCCGAAAAAGGCTTAACTCTTGAAGTTCAACAACAATTAGGTGATGGCGTTGTACGCGCAATTGCCTTGGGTTCTACTGACGGTTTACGCCGTGGTATGACAGTGAACCGCACCAACGCTCCTATCTCTGTACCAGTTGGTGCAGGTACCCTTGGTCGTATCGTTGATGTATTGGGTCGTCCAATTGACGAAGCGGGCCCTATTGAGCACTCAGAAACCCGTGCAATTCACCAACCAGCGCCTAAATTCGACGAACTCACCCCTTCAGTTGAATTGCTTGAAACTGGCATTAAAGTAATTGACTTGATTTGTCCATTCGCAAAAGGTGGTAAGGTCGGTCTATTCGGCGGTGCGGGTGTAGGTAAAACCGTCAATATGATGGAATTAATTAATAACATCGCTAAGCAACACTCTGGTCTATCCGTGTTTGCCGGTGTCGGTGAACGTACTCGTGAAGGTAATGACTTCTACTACGAAATGGAAGAATCTAACGTTCTAGACAAAGTAGCGATGGTCTTCGGTCAAATGAATGAACCACCAGGTAACCGTTTACGTGTGGCACTAACTGGTCTTTCAATGGCCGAAAGCTTCCGTGACGAAGGTCGTGACGTCTTGTTCTTTGTGGATAATATTTACCGTTATACCTTAGCAGGTACTGAGGTTTCTGCTTTGCTAGGTCGTATGCCATCTGCCGTGGGTTATCAACCAACCCTTGCAGAAGAAATGGGTAAATTGCAAGAGCGTATTACTTCCACTAAGACTGGTTCTATTACCTCTATTCAAGCCGTTTATGTCCCAGCGGATGACTTGACTGACCCATCACCTGCTACCACTTTCTTACACTTAGACTCTACAGTGGTATTGTCTCGTGATATTGCCTCTTTAGGTATTTATCCAGCGGTTGATCCACTTGATTCAACTAGCCGTCAATTGGATCCTCAAGTGGTCGGCGAGGAGCACTATCAAGTGGCTCGTCAAGTTCAACAAACCCTCCAACGCTACAAAGAATTGCGCGATATCATCGCCATTCTTGGTATGGATGAGTTGTCCCAAGAAGACAAACAAATCGTGGCTCGTGCTCGTAAGATCCAACGCTTCTTGTCACAACCATTCCACGTAGCAGAGGTCTTTACCGGTGCTCCAGGTAAATTCGTTAGCTTGGCAGACACCATCCGTGGTTTCAAAATGATTGTAGAAGGTGAGTGTGACTCATTGCCAGAGCAAGCTTTCTACATGGTTGGCTCTATTGATGAGGCTATCGAAAAAGCCAAAACCTTAAAATAAGGAAGTAATTAACTATGGCAGCATTAATCAAAGTTGATGTAGTTAGCGCAGAAAAATCTATTTACAGCGGTACTGCGAAACTCGTTGTGCTACCGGGTGAATCAGGCTCTTTAGGTATTTTGCCTGGTCATACGCCGTTAATTACTCGTATTCGCCCGGGTGTGGTTAAACTCATTCACGAAAACGATCAAGAAGAGGTCGTTTTCGTGGCGGGTGGTATCCTCGAGGTGCAACCTAATGCCGTGATTGTACTGGCTGACGTGGCCGAACGCGTCGAAGAACTCGACCGCGAGAAAGCGCAACAAGCACGTCAACGTGCCGAAGAAAATCTGCGTCGTGTCAAATCTCAAGACAGAGCCGAAATTGCTGTGGTTGAAGCTGAACTTGCGATGTTGGCAGCACAAGTCAAAGCCATTGACACCTATCGCAAATTAGGTAAACGCAGCTAAGCATTTTAGTACAAACACTAGGTCACAAACGACACTAGTCAGCGTATAATAGAAACAGACTTCTTTTGAAGTCTGTTTTTGTTTGTATGCAAGCTTTTCTCTCAGGATGTTGTAGTTCTCCGCCTGACCCGATCACGTTCTGTGGTCTTCACGCTTAGTCTTTTCAACTTATAATACGTTTTAGTATTTCATCACTCTCACCCTGAAAGCTTCTATTTTTATTGCCACGACTACAGACGCCAAGTCGTCTGGGTTATTTCTTTTTTTAGTAGTTAGCTATGTCTTCTTCAAATACGCATCATCAGGCCGCAGGTGCTTTAACCGGTTCTGAAGCCTTTAAAGCCATTTTACGTGTGACCAGCGGCAACTTTATGGAGCAATTCGATTTTTTCTTGTTCGGATTTTATGCTTCTTATATTTCTCATACCTTTTTCCCGTCAGATAATGATTTAACCAGCCTCCTCAAAACCTTTGCAGTATTTGCGACAGGATTTTTGATGCGCCCAATTGGGGCGGTCATCTTGGGGGCTTATATTGATCGTATCGGGCGTCGCCAAGGCCTCATTTTAACGCTGACTCTAATGGCGTTTGGTACCTTGATTATTGCTGTGATGCCTGGCTATGAGCATATTGGACTGTTTGCACCACTACTTGTCTTGTTAGCACGTTTAGTGCAGGGTTTTTCGGCAGGTGTTGAGTTAGGCGGTGTCTCTGTTTATTTATCTGAGATCGCTAAACCTGGTCACAAAGGTTTTTATGTGAGTTGGCAGTCGGGTAGTCAACAAATTGCTATTCTGATTGCCTCAATCCTAGGGTTTGCTGTCAATGAGTTTTTTAGCTCAGAAGAAATCAACGCCTGGGCTTGGCGTATACCCTTCTTGGTGGGCTGTGCCATCATCCCATTGATCTTTATTTTGCGTCGCAATATGCAAGAAACTGCAGCCTTTGAACAAAAGAAAACGAAGCCGAGTTTCAAGCAAGCGCTCGGCATCATGCGCGAGAACTGGAAGATCGTGCTCTGTGGTATGTTGTTGGTGGCCATGACCACTACCAATTTTTACTTTATTACTGTGTATACACCGACCTATGGTGTCGCCGTGCTCAACTTATCTAAGACCAGCACTTTAGCGGTCACGGCCATGGTGGCCATTTCTAACTTTATATGGTTGCCTATAGGTGGCGCCATCTCTGATAAATTTGGCCGCAAACCCTTAATGTTAGCGATGAGTGCCTTAGCCTTTTGTACGGTCTTGCCGGCCATGCATTGGTTGGCTTCTGCGCCAAGCTTTGGGCGGATGGCATTGGTCTTGTTGTACATGTCTTTCACATACGGTATTTACAATGGCACGACGATCGCTGCGCTCACCGAAATTATGCCAGAATCCGTGCGAACGGCTGGTTTCTCTTTGGCTTATAGCTTAGCAACGGCGGTCTTCGGTGGCCTGACCCCCATCATTGCTACGTATTTATTCCAAAGCACGGGCAGCCGAAGTTCACCTGCCCTCTGGTTAATGTTTGCGGCCGTATGCGCTTTTGTGTCAACGTGCTTGATTTATTCCAAAAATAATAAAGTCGGTCGAGTCATACAATAAAAACCGCCCTTAAAAAAGCCTGCCTAGTAAATGCTAGTGCAGGCTTTTTGACATTTAGAATAAGCCGACAATATCTTCGTTATCGTCGATATCGATTTTTTCGGCGGCTGGACGCTTAGGGAGTCCCGGCATACGTAAGACATTGCCTGTCATGACCACAATGAAACCAGCGCCTGCATTGAGGATGATATCGTTGACACCGACAGTAAAGCCTTTGGGTCGACCCAATTCGTCTTTATCATCACTTAATGAATACTGGGTTTTGGCGATACAAATAGGTAAGTGACCAAAACCCTGCGCTTCGAGCTGCGCGATTTTTTGTGAGGCTTGACGGCTATAACTCACCCCTTGACCACCGTAGACACGGCATACAATGCTATTGATCTTGTCTTTAAGCGCATCCTCATCGGCGTAGCTCAAACTGAGTGACGGTTTTTCTTGTTGCTCTATCATGGCCATGATTTGTTTGGCTAAATCAATGGCACCAGCGCTGCCTTGTTCCCAGGCTTTGCACACAGACATAGCAACCCCTAGTTCTGTGCATAATTGGCGGATAGCCTCGATTTCGTCCTCGTAATCGCCTTCAAAGTGATTAAGCGCCACGATGCAGGGTAATTTAAACACATCACGAATATTTTCAATGTGTTTGCGTAAATTCGCTGAACCTTTTTGTAAAGCCGCTAAATTCGCCTCTTGTAGCTGTTCCTTGGCGACGCCACCATTGTATTTAAGGGAGCGGGTGGTAACCACGAGGGTCACGATATCGGGGCATAAATCGGCACTACGGCATTTGATATTGATGAATTTTTCGGCGCCCAAATCGGCTCCAAAACCTGCCTCAGTGACCGTATAGTCTGCTAGAGCCAAGGCATATTGGGTGGCCATGACACTATTGCAGCCATGGGCGATATTGGCAAAAGGGCCACCGTGAATAATGGCAGGAGAACCTTCTAGACTTTGCACTAAATTAGGTTTAAAGGCATCGCGCAAGAGGGCGCAAAGAGCGCCAGTGACCTGTAAATCATCGCAGGTAATGGCTTGATTATCCGTACTAAAAGCGACCACCATGCGCCCCAAACGTTGGCGCAGATCTGCAAAGTCTTTGGCAAGGCAAAACACCGCCATAATTTCTGAGGTGACGGTGATATCAAACCCATCTTGACGGCAAACACCGTCTTTGTCCCCCCCTAAACCGTTGACGATATGACGTAACTGTCTGTCATTCATATCCAAGACGCGTCGCCAAGTGATGCGTTTGGGATCTATATTGAGTTCATTGCCTTGGTAAATATGATTGTCGAGAATAGCAGCTAAGAGATTATGGGCGCTGGTGATAGCATGAAAATCACCCGTAAAATGCAAATTAATATCATGCATAGGCACCACCTGAGCTTTACCGCCGCCAGCAGCGCCGCCTTTAATACCAAAGACAGGCCCCATCGAGGGTTGACGTATAGTGACAATACTTTTTTGTTGTAATTTGTTGAAGGCATCATTTAAGCCCACGCATAAGGTGGTTTTGCCCTCGCCGGCTGGTGTCGGATTGACGGCGGTAAGCAATATTAAATGGCCTTTTTTAGAGAGATCGGGTTGCCGGGTGATTTTGGCTTTGTAGTTGCCATACAAACTCAAATCTTCTTCTGCTAGGCCGATTTTTTGGGCGATTTGGCGGATATCCTGCATGGTATATTGGCGCACGATGCGCTCATCATAAGATATTTTGGATGCGGTCATAATTACCTCAAAGAAATCATTAGTGGGCGTGGGCAGTAGTGGCTGAGTTGTCCTACAATCTTAAACTATAGTGATTGTATATGACAAAAGTGTGGTGCTCAGGGCGGTATCGATATGAAGTTTTCGAGGCCGTTAAAGACGCAAATCATCCATGTCTACGGGTTAAACATCAATACTCACAGACTGTTATTTTTTGTATAAAACTGTTAAAGTAAAATTTGCTTTGACTGTGTTTTTAGAGTGAACCTACCACCATGACGTCTTCCACTTCAACCCTGCAACACCTCGAGCCCAAAGCCGTTTGGCAATGGTTTGCCAAATTTTGCGAAATTCCTCATCCGACCTATCATGAGGCTGAGCTGGCTAGTTACATTAAGCAGGCTTGTCAGCAACGTGGCCTTAGGGTGGAACAAGACGCTAAGGGTAATTTACGTATCTCTAAACCAGCCACTCAGGGGCTCGAGCAGGCGCCAGTGATTGGCTTGCAGGCTCATATTGATATGGTGCCCCAAAAGTCCGATAACAGTCATCATGATTTCCAAAAAGACCCCATCTTGCCTCGCATAGCAGATGGTTGGGTCAGTGCCACAGAGACCACTTTGGGGGCAGACAATGGGATTGGTGCGTGTATGGGCTTGGCCTTATTGTTTGCAGACGATATCGCCCATCCGCCTTTGGAATTAATTCTCACGCTCGAAGAAGAAACGGGTATGGGCGGTGCCAGAGCGCTGGCGCCAGAGTGGCTAGATCTACCTTATTTGCTCAATCTGGATACCGAAGAAGAAGGGTGTTTGTATGTCGGTTGCGCGGGCGGTCGTGATATGAGTTTTAGCGTTGATATGGCACCGCAACCGTCCGACCCAGAATCATCGCCCTGGCTAATCGAGGTCTCTGGCTTGCAAGGTGGGCACTCCGGTCTCGATATCCATCTAGGATTGGGTAATGCCAACAAAATCCTTGCCGACTTGCTGTTGCAATGGCATCAGGAACAAGCCTTTGGCTTAGTTAGTTTGCAGGGTGGGACCTTGCGTAACGCTATTCCACGCGCGGCCAGTGCCGTGATTATGCCGTCGCAACAAACCGATATTAGCGAGTTCCGTCATCGCTTTAGCCAATTAGTAAGCAAGATCAAGCATCATTGGCATTCCGAAAAGCAGCTTGAAATTAGTTTGCAACCTAACCCAGCGGTGTCGCACTATTACAGTGCTAAGCAGACAGAGCAATTATTGCAATTAATACACGCTATTCCCAATGGTGTGATTGCAGAGAGTGCAGATTTCGACGACGTGGTAGAGACCTCAATAAGCATGGGCGTTATTGAGCATACCGAGCATCAGGTCCGAATTCATTGCTTAATGCGCTCTTTATTAGAATCCCCCAAAGATGAACTCTGCAGTCAGCTCGAAGCTATTGCACGCAAATATGGTGCGCAAACGCAGGTGAGTGGTGATTATCCGGGTTGGCAACCGGATGCCCATTCAGTACTACTCAAAAAGGCCAGTCACATCTTCAAAGAGCGTCTAGGATATGAGCCCGATATCAAAGTCGTACATGCGGGCTTAGAGTGCGGCATTCTCAAAGGCCATGCGCCAGCCACCGATATGATTTCTTTTGGTCCCAACATAGAAAATGCCCATTCACCTCGAGAATGTGTCGAGATCGACAGTGTGCAATTGAATTGGCAATTGTTATGTGATTTATGCCTTGCCCTGAGCAAAGAGGATTGCTAAATGAGGCCAGATACGATTACGTGGTTGTATATTTCTCTGGTGATTGTGGTTTTGCCTTTTGTGCTCTTAAGCGCCGTCTTTGTCTTGCGTCACCCAGACAAAAGCTCTCGTCAACAGGGGATTGCCGGCGGCTTGCTTCTCTTTATTCTGTGCAGTATCAATATCGCGCTCTACAATATCACGAGTATTTTGGTCTATCTTAAGTATTTGCGTCATAGCAGTTTGCGTTACAAATACCCTATGGTGCAACAATTGTTGGGTGTGGAGTTTGCCATCAGCGTAGCGCTCGTGTTTGTGACGCTTTTTATGGTGTTTTTAGTTTTCAAAAAAACACCGGATACTCCGCAGCGCATCATTAAATGGCTGATAGCAACGAGTTTTTTGCTGGTGTTCTATCTGTTGGTCAATATCTCTTACCCCAAATACGTGGCCAGTTCCATCGGGCAAGATATTCCGATAGCCATGAACTTATTTGTGCTGCTCGTCATTATGACCGCCTTTATTGCTTACTTTGCCTTGGCTAGTCGCGTCCACCTGACTTACCAAACACCGCAGTTAGCGCAAGCCAAACAAAAGGGTGAAATCTAAGCACAAGCCCGTGGTGGTGTTAGAAAAAGCGCAGACCGTTTTCGGTCAAAATACCATTAATGGCCTGGTCGTGGCGTTGTGGCAAATAGTCTTGAGGAAGTTGCAGACATTGCCAAGTCACCCCAAGTACCAAGGGGGCAGGGGGCTGTTGTCTGAGTTGCTCGAGCGTGCGATCATAAAAACCCCCGCCATAGCCCATGCGTTCACCATTTTGGCCATACGCGAGCATGGGCGTGAGCATGATGTCTGGTTTTGCGGCAGGACGATGACGGGCCGGTTCTCGGGTACCAAACGGCGCTTCCTGTAAAGGTTCATCTGCTTGCCACTCAAAAAACGCTAAGGGCTCGTGATTGGCCTCGATCACAGGTAAACTGATGGTGTGTCCGAGTTTGCTCAAGTGCTTGAGTAAGGGGCGCAGATCGGGTTCTTCACGGATGGGCCAAAAAGCACTGATTTGACATGTCCTGTCAGCATAATCACTGGTCGTAAACCAATCCAAAAAGTGCTGACAGAGGCGTTCTGAGTCTTTGGCAATCTGAGCGCGGCTCAATTGCTTGCGCTGATCTAATAATTGGCGGCGAAGGTCTTGATAAGCGTCTGGTGTCATCGTATTTATCTAGGTTATAAGCAAGTATAGCCGCCAGTATAACGCGACAAAAAGGTAAGAGTTCATGAAATTTTTTGCGGATTTACGGTCATCCACGTCTTCCACGCAAGTCCTGCGAAGGCCCTATAAAGGCTTGCTGTTGAGTTTGCAAGGCTTGAGTCTGGCTGGACTTATCGGCTTGGTGGCCGCTTGTGCGCCGCAAGGTCAATCAGAGGCGGCGGATGAGTCTCAAAATCCACAAGCAGAGCAAAGCAGCCTGCATCCCGATCGTCATTTTTTGCAGCAGCGCGCGCTTAAGCCGGTAGATCCGACGGCTAGACAGGCGGTGGTACAGGCCTATGAGGCGCAGCGTACACGCCAATGGCAACGCTTACCTACGCTTGCGCAAAGCGCCCAAAATGACTATCAATTGGGCGCTTATCCAATGTTTTGGTATTTGCGTCATCAAGTTAATGATGCGACACAATTATTTCCAACGACTGAACTTAATCGTTTTTTACAAACATACAAGCACACATACGTCGCTGAGCGCCTAAAAGCCGATTGGGCCAAAGCGGCGGCCAATCGTGGTGATTATCAGGTGATCTTAGCGCTAGATCCCATTAATTTAAATGACAGCCAAGCACAGTGCGCGCTGACGCAGGCCAAATTAATCGCGGGGCATGCCATCCGTACCTCAGAGGCCATGTCTACATTTAAGCCCGGCAAAAACTGTTGGGGTTTACTCAATACCCTCCAAAGTCAGGGGCAGTTGCATCTTAAAGATGTTCAAGCGTTGTTACGCGACGCGGTCGAGTACGACGATAAACAAGCCGCCAGACATTATGCCAATGCGGTGTTTACGGCCGCGCAGATGTCTGACTATGATCGTATTTATGCTAATCCCAAGGCTTGGATAGCACAGCAAAGTGGGGTGCCGGCCGATGATGCCCATGCTGAATTACGTGCCATTGCGTTTAGTCGTTTGGCACGTCAGGACCGTCAGCAGGGCATAGAGGTATTGCGGCAAACCCAATTGCTACGCGAAGACGACAAGCGCTGGGCCTTTACACAATTTGCCTTAGTCGCGGCGCTGAATCGTGAACCGCAAGCGCACGCCTGGTATCAAGAAGCCAAGGGGGTGTATTTACGTGATTACAATGCCGCGTGGCGAGTCAGGGCGGCATTGTATCAGGCACAGATTGATTGGCAAGCGGTGTTCGACAATATTGAACGTATGAATCAGGCACAGCGCCAAGAAACAGCCTGGCGTTATTGGCGGGCCCGCGCCTTGCAAGCCTTGGGCAAACAAAGCCAGGCTCAGGCGGGTTTTACATCTTTATTGTCGCATGATGATTTTTATGGACAATTAGCTCGCGAGGCCTTAGGTCAAAAAATCCAATGGCCGCAAGAGGCTCGTGCAGTGAGCAGCCAAGAAGTCCATCAGATCCAACGCAATAGCGGTCTGCAAAACGCGATTGCCTTATTTAATATGGGCGCGCACGCCAGTGCGGTGGCTGAATGGAATTTTGCGATTCAAGGGCTTAGTGATCGGCAATTATTAGCCGCGGCACAATGGGCCTTAGATTCCCATTTTTATGATCGAGCCATCAACACTTCGCTGCAAAGCAAGAGTCAAATCAATATGGCTCAGCGTTTTCCGGCACCTTTTGATCAACAAGTGCGTGCGGAAGCCTCCAAGCAAGGGGTTGATCCCGCCTGGGTATATGGCTTAATTCGGCAAGAATCCCGTTTTGTGACGGTGGCACGCTCAAGTTCGGGGGCGGCTGGATTAATGCAAATCATGCCAGAAACTGCGCGTGTGGTGGCGCGCAAACTCGGTATGGGCGGAGTCAATCGTGCTGATTTACATGATTTTAATCTCAATACGCTCTTAGGGACGGCCTATTTACGCATGACCTTAGATCGTCTAAATGGCTCCGAATTGCTGGCTACCGCAGGCTATAATGCTGGTCCGAATCGTGCTATTCGCTGGCAAAATGATTTTTCTCATCCCATCGAAGCGGCCATTTTTGTTGAAACTATTCCCTATACCGAGACCCGTATTTATGTCAAAAACGTCATGGCCAATACGATTTGGTACAGCATGATGTTTAATCATCATCAAGCACAATCCTTGACCCAACGTTTAGGCACGGTGCGCTAATGGCCACTACTGTAGATGCAGCCACCGCAGGTTTAGACGTTTATTTGGTAGGGGGCGCAGTTCGTGATGCCTTATTGCAGCTGCCTGTTGGCGATAAGGATTGGGTCGTGGTGGGCGCCGATCCGCAAACCATGGTGGCGCGCGGCTTTACACCCGTGGGTGGTGACTTTCCAGTGTTTTTGCATCCGCAAACCAAAGAGGAATATGCGCTGGCGCGCACCGAGAGAAAAATTTCTCAAGGTTACAAGGGCTTTAGCTTTTATACGGGTCACGATGTCAGTCTCGCACAGGATTTACAACGACGCGATCTTACGATTAATGCTATTGCTCAGGATCCTGAGGGGCAATTGCATGATCCCTTTGGTGGCCTCCAGGATATCCAAGACCGACGTTTACGCCATGTTAGTGAGGCCTTTGTCGAGGATCCCGTGCGAATTCTACGGTTAGCACGGTTTTTAGCGCGTTTTACTGAATTCACGGTGGCCCCAGAGACCTTGACGTTGTGTCGGCAAATGGTCGCCAATGGTGAGGTGCAAGCGCTTGTGCCTGAGCGCGTCTGGCAAGAAATCCGCAAGGCGCTGATGGCACAACAACCCTCACGTTGTTTTAATTTCTTAACAGAGATTCACGCCCTAGAGATTATTATGCCAGGGCTCGTCCTTACCCCTTTGGTTTTAGAAAGCCTGGATCAAGCGGCGCAAAGGCGATTTAAGGTGGAGCAACGGGTAGCCTTATTATGCGCCCAAAGCCCAGATCCTAAGCGCTTATTACAGGCATTACGGGCCCCTACGCTGGTGCTTGAGTATGCACTTTTAGTGCAACAACTCAGCGCTGCACTTAGTGTTACGCGGCTGAGGGACGCACAACAAGCTCTCGATCTACTCTTACAGAGCGATGCTTTGCGCAAGCCACAACGCTTTTTGGATAGTATTCAAGCCTGTCAACTGCTTACCGAGTTACAAACTCAGGTCAAGTCAAGCACCGCGTTGTGCTTTGAGCAGTGGCAACACGTGCTAGAGACCGTACAACAAGTGGATGCTGGCCGCATTGCTCAACAATGTGAGGGGCAGGTCGCGAAGATTAAAACGGCCATTTATGAGGCCCGTTTGCAAGCTCTACAAGCAACAGCCCTATTTGCAGAGTCTACAACTGATGACGGCGATCCCCTCGACTAAAACCGAGAGGATCCATATCCAAACCCTTGCCCAGTAACATCGCTTTAAAGAGCTCACCCATTTCGGCTTCGGAAAGTAGTTTTTGGACGGGACCCACTTGACTCGCGTAATGGGCAATATCCTGTGGATCGAGCTGACTCAAAAGCTGCAAAATACCGCAATTGATCAAGAAATTCGCCTGCGAAGTGTAGCCGAGGATCTCTAGACCTTGTGCATGGGCACTCTCGGCAATGGCCGTAAAGTCCACATGCGCAGTGATATCTTGTACGCCAGGATAGCTTAAGACGTCGTCATGAGCTTGATGATGCAAGTGACAGATCAAGGTGCCTTGCTGTCGTTGCGGCAGATAGTATTCATCCGCAGGAAAACCGTAATCGATCAGCAAAATGGCGCCTTGCCGTAATATTTGCGCTAATTGTGTAATCCAAGCGCGTCCTTGATCATTAAATTCGCTGCAGTAAGGATGAGTCTGTGGCAAACGCTCAATACCGATAGGCAACTCATCGGCGTTCAGGCGCTGCTCTTGCCAGATAAAGCGATGATGCGTATCTAGGCTCACGTATTTTTCGGTGATAGCGCCATCGGCTTGGCGTTCGACCAGTCGCACAGGCATGGCATCGAGCACCTCGTTAGCAAGCATGCAGCCGCTAAACTGCTCGGGCAATTGGCTCAGCCAAATCACTTGATCGGCATATTCTTTTAGGGTTTCTTGCTGCAGCGCCTTGAGGTCTGCAGAGACTTCGAGAATGTAATACTTAAGATCGGCTCGGTTTAAGCTTTGCAAAATACTGTGGGCTAATTTACCACTGCCAGCACCAAATTCCAGGATCTGCGGCGACTCTACCTGCTCCAACACCTGCGCAATTTGTAATGCAAGGGTGCGGCCAAACCAAGGACTAAGCTCAGGCGCCGTCACAAAGTCGCCCGAGGGTTGTGGACTTGAGACATTGTGATGACTGCCTGCTAGCTTGATTTTGGGGCTGTCGTAATAGCCCAAATGCGGTTGGTACAGGGCATAATGCATCCATTTCTGAAAGCTAATAGCGCCTTGCTGTTGAATGATGCTAGCAATAAAGTCATGCGTTGCTTGACAGTGCTCTCTTTCGGCATCACTTAATTGCAGAGCGACTGATTCTTGTGAAGGGGTAGCCATTGGAGTGTTATTTGACACCATATTGGTCACGGTAGGCCGCGACTTTGCTGCGATAGTCCGCTAGTTCTTCTGAGCCGTCTAACAACGCCATAATATCATTAAGATCAGCAATACTAATGACGGGTACGCCATAGCGTTGCTGTACCTCTTCAACGGCAGAGTGCGCTGTGAGTTGCTCTGCGTTTCCCGCTTTTTCCATGCGGTTAAGGGCAATTAAAATCGCCGCGACTTCGGCGCCGGCTTGACGAATAATCGAAACGGCCTCATTCACAGAAGTCCCCGCGGTGATTACGTCATCGATGATCACCACTTTGCCTTGTAAAGGCGCCCCAACTAAGGTGCCGCCTTCACCATGATCTTTGGCTTCTTTGCGATTAAAGGCATAAGGAATAGCACAATCAAAGCGACTACTATAGGCGACCGCCGTGGTGGCTGCTAGGCTAATTCCCTTGTAAGCAGGCCCAAACAACATATCAAAGGCAACACCGCTGTCATGCAGTGTTTGTGCAAAAAACTGCGCCAATTTGCCAGCACTGTAACCATTATTAAAGAGTCCTGCATTAAAGAAATAAGGACTGTGACGCCCCGATTTGGTGACAAAATCACCAAATTTAAGGACACCTTGCTCGAGCGCGAACTGCACAAATTGTTGACTCAGATCGTTGGCTTGTACGGGGTGTAGATTTGATTCACTGCTTGCTGACATACTTAGCCTTTCATGAAGATAAATTACAATAGAGAGTATTTTACAAAATTATCTATTCAAAAGGGCGCCAGAAACTGGACGGTTGACCGACACTAAGCTGCCACTCTCAATGAGCGCTCAATAAGGAGTTTTTGTGTTAAGAATTACCTCAGTCAATGTCAATGGCATTCGTGCCGCCTCACGGAAGGGCTTTTTTGAGTGGTTACAAACGCACCAAGCCCAATTAGTGGCCCTGCAAGAAATTAAGATCAGCGCCGCCGATATGACAGAGGCCTTGCGTCATCCTGAGGGCTATCAAGGCGCTTTTTGTCATGCTGCCAAAAAAGGCTACAGCGGTGTTGGCCTGTATTGTGCTACGTCCTTGCCGCAACCGACGATTAGTCATGGTTTGGGCTGTGATGAGTTTGATCCAGAGGGTCGAATTATCCGGGCAGATTGGCGTAATTTAACCGTCATTAGTGCCTATTTGCCATCGGGTTCCAGTAGTGAAGAGCGTCAAGCCGCCAAATTTCGTTTTTTAGATAAATTCGGCCCTTGGATAGATGCTTTTATGCAGCATCATCGAGAAACGGGGCACGAATATATCATTTGTGGCGATTGGAATATGGCACACAAAGAAATTGACATAAAAAACTGGAAGGGCAACCTTAAAAACTCTGGGTTTACGCCAGAAGAGCGAGCATGGATGACGCATTTATTCGAAAAGCGTGGCTTTGTCGATGTATTTAGACGCCTAAATCCTAATCCTGACGAATATACCTGGTGGAGTAACCGTGGTCAGGCGTGGGCCAAGAATGTGGGCTGGCGTATTGACTATCAGATTGCTACGCCAGGGGTGGCTGCTACCGCCGTACATACGGCGGTTTACAAGGCGCAGCGATTCTCTGATCATGCACCACTGACAGTGGATTATGATTTTACGATTGAGGCTTAAATCAAGCGGGCAAATTTTTTTTCGATACGGGTCAGACCGCATGGATTTTTTACGGCTATGCGGTTATGCTTAAGCTTGCTGCAAATCCGTGGGAGAAGTGAGTCTCACTACCGAAGGCGTAATCCTCTACCCGTAATCGCTCAGGTTCCTGTACTGCGGATGGCATAGCGGCTTAGTCACTATGCGTAGCACTCTGGAGAGATTCTAGCGATAGAACGCCGAAGGGGCGTGATTATGATTTACGATATTAGTAAGTGGGTACTAAAGTGGCAAACGTAAACCATAATGACATTCAACTCTCAGGCAATAGGACAGAGGGGTGGATCAATATGAATTCGGATTTGATATCGTCAAGTCGTCATGTTGTCACATTGCGTCAGTATATCTATATCTAACTTCAAAGGTTCCCCTATGTCAGATAATCAATCAACAACTCTTTTACAAACTGCGCTCCATCCTGTTCATGTGGCTGCCGGCGCCAAAATGGTCGACTTCGGTGGCTGGTCTATGCCGGTTTCTTACGGCTCACAAATCGAAGAACATAAAGCCGTTCGCGAACATGCGGGCATGTTCGATGTCTCTCACATGCTTAATGTCGATATTACGGGTCCAGATACGTACGCTTTCTTACGTCGTTTGCTTGGTAACGACGTCAGTAAAATTCATACTACCCCTGGCAAAGCGCTTTATGGCTGCATGCTCAATGAAGAAGGCGGCATTATTGATGATCTTATCACCTATTATTTTGATGATACACACTGGCGTTCCATCGTTAACGCTGGTTGCGCCGACAAAGATGTCAACTGGATGCAAAGTGTGATCGACAAAGAAGGTTTTGATGTCAAACTCACGACTCGTCGCGATCTCTCTTTAATTGCCATCCAAGGTCCTAAAGCTCGCGAAATCGTATGGCAAGTTCGTCCACAATGGCAAGCCGCGGCTGACCTCAAACCGTTTAATTCAATGGCCTTCGAGAATGGTCAAGTGGTCGTTGCTCGCACAGGTTACACCGGCGAAGACGGGGTCGAAGTGGCTCTACCGTCAGAACAAGTCGAACAATTTTGGCAAGATCTGCAACAAGCCGGCGTGCAACCTTGCGGCTTAGGTGCGCGAGACACATTACGCCTTGAAGCAGGTCTTAACTTGTATGGTTCAGATATGGATGAGAGCATCCAACCCACAGAAGCGGGACTGGCTTGGACCGTCGACAAAAAAGACGAAAGTCGTGACTTTATCGGTCGCAAAGCCTTGGAGAACCCACGCAAGCGTGCCTTCAAAGGTCTTAAACTCGAAGGTCGTGGTGTGATGCGTGCCCACATGAAAGTCAAAGTCGAAGGGGGTGAGGGCGAGACTACGAGTGGTACTATGTCACCAACCTTAGGCTACTCAATTGCGTTTGCACGTTTGCCAAGTGGCACCCCAGAAGGCGCTGAAGCCGAAGTTGAAATCCGTGGTAAATGGCTCAAGGCCACTGTTTGCAAACTACCATTTGTGCGCAACGGCAAAGCGGTTGTCAGTTAATATTACGTGTGGATCAAGTCGCCGATGATTTGATCCATTTTCTTATTTTAAAAATAGCTCTGAAATCAGGAGAAAACTATGTCTTTACCTACCGATCGTAAATATACCAGCTCACACGAATGGATCCAAAAAGAAGGGGATGTCTTTGTCGTCGGTATTACTGATGACGCCCAAGAGCAATTAGGCGATTTAGTCTTTGTTGGTGAAGTAGAAGTGGGTGCCAAACTGGGTGCCGAAGAACAGGCCGGTGTTGTTGAATCTGTCAAAGCGGCTTCCGACATTTATGCGCCAGTGGCTGGCGAAATCACTGAATTTAACGAAGCCCTTGATGCTGAACCTAACCTCATCAACGAGGATGCATATAAACATTGGATTTTCAAAATCAAACCTGACAATCCAGACGATTACGAGAATCTCTTAAGCCCAGAACAGTACGCTGACCAACAATAATCCCTACGGTTTTCAAAAGATAAGATTATGCTAAATACCCAACAAGATGTATCCAGAGGATTCATTCACAGGCATATTGGTCCTGCCGAAGAAGACTTGGCAAAAATGCTAAAAGTGGTGGGTACCGAGTCGCTAGATACACTAGTGGATGAAATTGTCCCTGCAAATATTCGACTCCAAGAACCCTTAGCACTGGATCCTGCTCGTAGCGAGGTCGATGTGCTGGCCGAAATTCGCCGCATCGCTCTTCAAAACAAGGTCTATCGTAATTACATTGGTCAAGGTTATTACGGTACGCTCGTACCTCATGTGATTCTACGCAACATCCTAGAAAATCCTGCTTGGTACACGGCTTATACCCCTTATCAACCAGAAATTTCCCAAGGTCGCCTTGAAGCCTTGTTGAATTTCCAAACAATGGTGGCCGATCTGACCGCTCTTGATATTGCCAATGCATCCTTATTGGATGAAGGGACGGCCGCTGCTGAAGCCATGACCTTGGCTAAGCGTGGTAGTCGCTCCAAAAGCAATGTCTTTTTTGTCTCTCAATTCTGTCATCCGCAAACTCAAGAAGTCATTAAAACCCGTGCCAAAGCCCTAGGCATCGAGGTTGTCGTGGGTGATGAACGCCGTGAATTGCCCGATGATTATTTTGCGGTGATTGTGCAATACCCACAAAGTCAAGGTGAAGTCGTTGATTACTCTGAATTAGCACAGACGGTTCATGACAAAAAAGCCTTGTTAATTGCAGCGACCGATTTACTCGCACTTTGTGTCTTGCAAGCCCCAGGTGAATGGGGCGCCGATATTGCTGTAGGTAATAGTCAGCGGTTTGGTGTGCCTTTAGGCTTTGGAGGCCCACACGCGGCGTTCTTAGCATGTAAAGATGCCTTCAAACGCAATATGCCAGGTCGTTTAGTCGGCGTCTCCAAAGACGCACAAGGCAATTACGCTTATCGATTGGCATTACAAACCCGTGAGCAACATATTCGTCGCGAAAAAGCCACGTCTAATATTTGTACAGCGCAGGCATTATTGGCGATCATGGCTAGCATGTATGCGATTTTCCACGGACCACAAGGTCTACGCAAAATCGCACAACGTGTCTATGGTAGTACGGCTGTGCTTAAGGCCGGTCTTGAAGCCTTAGGCTTGCAAGTCAAGACCCAACAGTTCTTCGATACGCTCACTATCGAATCTGAACAAACACCGCAAATTCTGAAAACTGCTGAGCAACATCAAATCAATCTGCGCGAATTAAGCGATCAAGCTTTTGCGATTTCTTTAGACGAGACAGTCACGCTTAAGGATTTGCAAGCGCTTTTAGATGTGATTGCAGAGGCGCTGGGGGCCACTAAACTAGAGGTGCAAGCGCTTGCCGACAAAGCGCCGCAAGAATTGCCATCAGAGATTGCTCGTCAGTCCGAGATTCTTGCGCATGAGATCTTCTCTAGCGTGCGCTCTGAAACGGATATGTTGCGTTATTTACGTCGCTTGGCCGACAAGGATTTGGCACTCGATCGTAGCATGATTCCGTTGGGTTCTTGCACCATGAAGCTCAATGCCACGACAGAAATGATGCCGATTACTTGGCCAGAATTTTCCAATATCCATCCTTTCGCCCCCAAAGACCAAACTCAGGGTTATGAGCAACTGATCAAGAAGTTATCAGCTGTGATGTGCGAAATTTCTGGTTATGATGGTTTTACGGTGCAACCGAACTCTGGTGCCCAAGGTGAATATGCAGGTTTATTAGCGATTCGCGCCTATCACCAAGCCAATGGCCAAGAGCAACGTCGCGTGTGTTTGATTCCTGCTTCGGCTCATGGAACCAATCCAGCCTCTGCGCATTTAGCCGGCATGGAGGTCGTGGTCGTAAAATCCGATGCCAACGGTAACGTCGATTTAGAAGATCTTGATCTCAAAATCGAAAAGGTCGGCGATACGTTAGCGGCGATTTTGATTACTTATCCATCTACCCATGGTGTGTTTGAAGAAAAAATCGTCGAAATCTGCGACAAGATTCACAAGGCAGGCGGTCAGGTTTACCTTGATGGTGCCAATATGAATGCCATGGTCGGCATTGCTAAACCAGGTAAATTTGGCTCTGACGTCTCACACTTTAACCTCCACAAAACCTTTTGTATTCCGCATGGCGGTGGTGGTCCTGGTGTCGGCCCGATTGGGGTTGGTAAACACTTGATTCCATATCTACCTGGTGTGGTCAATCGTCATGGCGAATTACACGATGCACCGGTGGGCCCAGTGGCTTCAGCCCCTTATGGATCAGCAAGTATTTTGCCGATTTCCTTAAGTTACATCCTCATGATGGGTCAAGAAGGCCTTCGCAAAGCGTCACAAGTGGCTTTGCTTAACGCCAACTATATTGCGACGCGCTTATCCGAACATTATCCAATCCTCTATAAGGGACGAAATGGCCGCGTAGCGCACGAGTGTATTCTTGATTTGCGGGGTATCAAACAGAGTGCGGGTGTGACCGTTGATGACGTTGCAAAACGCTTAATCGACTTCGGTTTCCATGCACCGACCATGAGTTTCCCTGTGCCAGATACCCTTATGGTTGAGCCGACAGAGTCTGAGAGCTTGGCAGAGTTGGATCGTTTCATCGATGCTATGATTCAAATTCGCACCGAAATCCAAAAAGTGGAAGACGGTGAGTTTGATGCCACAGACAATGTTTTACGCAATGCGCCGCATACGAGCGCCATGGCGAGTGCTGATGATTGGTCTCATCCATATACACGTAAGTCTGCGGTTTTCCCGCCGTCAGTCACATTGGAAGGTAAGTACTGGTCGCCTGTGGCACGCGTCGATAACGCCTACGGTGATCGCAATTTAATTTGCAGTTGCTTGCCGATTGAAGCCTATATGGATCAAGACTAAAGTCTTTGAGGCTGCTCTCATTGATTGCATGATTGCCAGACCTCTCAAAAACCCCTGCTGAGTACTTTTAATGTGCAAAGCAGGGGTTTTGTGTAAGATAAGCTTACGTTTAGTCACTTTTTGAGGAAAATGATGGAAAACAAAGTTAAAGAAGCGCAGGATTTACTGCAGCGTCAAGCTGCAGACTTGCAAGAACGCATTAAAAAACACCGTCCTTGGTACATTGGTTTGGGTGTTTTGTTATTGATTTTTAGTTTTATTTTATTGGGCTCGCTACCTTTTGCGACCTTGACGGCAGTGTATCTCTTTGGTTCTCTTATGATTTTAGGGGGGATTTTGCATGCGATTGCTGCTTTTAAATTCTTTAGTGGCGGCCGTTTTGTAATGTGGACCTTGATCGCCGTGTTATATATTGTTGCCGGTATTCTCGTCTTTAAGAATCCGCTCACAGCCGCCGCTTTTTTGACCTATTTCTTGGCGGCCGCCATGAGTATCATGGGGTTGATTCGAATCTTTGCCAGTTTTTCGATTAAGCCGGCTAAGGGTTGGGGCTGGATTTTGTTTTCAGGCATCCTTAGCGTGGTAACGGGTATATTGATTTTTAGTAGCGCCTTTTCAGTCTTTTGGGTACTAGGTTTATTCCTTGCACTCGATATGATGTTCCAAGGTATTAACTATTTAAGTATTGCGAGTTTGATTAATAAATAATCAAACACCTTGATCATCACCGCTGGACTCGCATTGACGCCAATAGGCTTTGGCAAAATAAGATTCCGGCGGTTTTTTGAGAACGGTGCTGATATAACGGCTAGCCACCATCAACGCCTCTACATCGATCCCCGTATCTAAGCCCAAGCCTCGTAACAAATAAAAAAGGTCTTCGGTGGCGACATTACCGGCAGCCCCCTTGGCATAGGGGCAACCGCCCAAACCAGCAATCGACGCGTCGAACGTACGCACCCCATAATCCAGCGAGGCATATATATTCGCAATTGCCATGCCGTAAGTGTTATGAAAATGTCCAGCCAGGTGTAGCATATCGAATTCAGTTTGGCACGCTTGCCATAAGGCTTGGACGCGATTGGGCGTTGCGCTACCGATAGTCTCGCCGAGCGAGACCTCATAACACCCTAAATCAAATAAGCGGCGGGTCACTTCAATGACTTTAGCGGGTTCGATGGCGCCCTCGTAGGGGCAATCAACGACACAAGACACATAACCTCTGACTTTGATATTATCGGCTTTAGCCGCTTCACACAGGGGGGCAAATTTGCTAAAACTTTCGGCTATAGAACAATTAATATTTTTGCGCGTAAAGCTTTCTGAGGCGGCGGTAAAAATGGCGACCTCTTGGCAACCCGCGGCTTTAGCGGCTTCATAACCTTGTAGATTCGGTGTCAATAAGGATAAGTCGATCTCTGGCACAGAGGGTAGGCTAGCAAAAAGCTCGGCACTACTGGCCATTTTGGGAACCCATTTGGGCGATACGCAAGCACCTACTTCAATGTGCTGTAAGCCAGTTTGCATTAAACGTAATATAAGTTGGCGCCGTTGTTCTAAACTAATGGCTCGGCTTTCATTTTGTAGGCCATCGCGAGCGCCGACTTCGACAATGTTGACATGATCAGTCATGGTTAGCCTCTGTATTTAGACTGAGTAATTCTTGGCCGCTTTGAACCTGATCATTGGGGCCAAAAAAGAGCTCCTCTACGACGCCATCAGCAGGAGCGAGGATGGAATACTCCATCTTCATTGCCTCCATGGTGATGAGTAAATCGTTTTTTTGTACGCTTTGTCCTTTGCTCACGAGCACCTGAGTGATGACCCCAGGCATAGGGGCTTTAAGGGCATTATCGATATCGCTCTCGGCCGCGCTATCTTGAATCGTAGGAAACGTAAATAAGTATTGCTCTGCACCGATAAAAATTCGCAAATATTCACCCGCGCGCCAACTAAAATGCACCTTAACCAATTGTTGTTGCAGACCAATCTGTGCGGTATGGGCATCGATGAGATGGCCCGCTATGCGCTGGTGCTCTGAATCTATATGCACCTCATAGGCTTGCTTGTCTTGAACAAAACAGACCTCAAACGGCTCCTGGTCAGCGATCAGTTCAAGTTTTATTGTGGGCGCTTGGTTGAGTCGCCAATGCGGAGCTTGCAGCCACAACGATGGGTTGTGTTGCTGTTGCTCATGCTGCGTTAGAAGTAGGGCGATAAACGCCGCTACTAACTTGATTTTTGAGCTGATGGGGGCTGTTTTGAATAAAAAGTCCTCTTGTTTGGCGATCAAGCCCGTATCCAATTGCGCTTGACTAAACGCTGGGCAAGTGGCGACACGACTTAAAAATTGGATATTATTACTCAGACCATCCAAGTGAAAATTGTTCAGTGCTTGCTGTAATTGCTTGAGCGCATTGTCACGATCAGCCCCCCAAACAATTAGCTTAGCGATCATGGGGTCGTAATAACTACTAATGCTATCCCCCTCGACAATACCGCTATCGATGCGTACATGAGCGCTAGTAGACGGGTAGTGCAAGTAATCGATGCGTCCCGTTGCAGGCATGAAATTATGCTCGGCATCTTCGGCATATATCCTGGCTTCTATCGCATGGCCATGCTGTTGAATTTGGGCCTGCTGTTTGGGTAAAGCTTCCCCGCTAGCAACACGTAACTGCCATTCGACTAAATCCTCACCAGTGATCATTTCGGTCACAGGATGTTCTACCTGAAGCCGTGTATTCATTTCCATGAAATAGGCCGTACCGTCTTGCTCGACAATAAATTCTATGGTGCCAGCACCGACATAATTGACGGCTAAGGCGGCATCAATGGCTGCCTGGTGCATTTGCTCAAGCTTGGTGGCGCTAATGTGCGGCGCTGGCGCTTCCTCAAGCACTTTCTGGTGACGTCGTTGCACAGAGCAATCGCGCTCGAACAAATGCACGCAATTGCCAAAACTATCGGCAAAAATCTGCACCTCGACATGACGCGGATTCTGTACATAACGCTCGATCAAGACCGTGTCGTTACCAAAACTCGATTGTGCTTCGCGCTTACATGCCGCCAACGCTTGTATAAAATCCGCACTCTGGGTGACTAAACTCATCCCCTTGCCGCCACCCCCAGCACTGGCTTTGATAAGGAGGGGATAGCCGATTTTGTCGGCTTCTTGATGCAGAAAGTCCGGATCCTGGTTGTCGCCATGGTAGCCAGGTGTTAAGGGAACGCCGGCCTGCGCCATTAAGGTTTTGGCGGTGCTTTTTAGGCCCATGGCCTGAATTGCTTCGGCACTCGGACCGATAAATACTAAGCCATGATTCGCACACGCTTGTGCAAATTCTGCATTTTCAGAGAGAAAACCATAGCCGGGGTGAATGGCTTGCGCACCGGCGCGTAAGGCGGCCTCAATGATGGCGTCAGCATTGAGATAACTCTGGCTGGAAGCGGCCTCACCAATACAGACAGCTTCATCAGCCTGAAGCACATGTTGGGCTTGGCTGTCTATACTGGAAAATACGGCTACCGTGCGTATGCCTAGGCGTTTGGCTGTGCGTATGACGCGGCAAGCGATTTCACCACGGTTAGCGATTAGAATTTTGTCAAACATCTTTAGGTTCCTTAAAGTTTTTGATTTCGCGGAACCAGGCGGCCTTGCGTCTTTCTAAAAAGGCCTGAAAACCTTCGCGAGCTTGCTCAGTTTGACGAAGATCGGCAATATGCTTGCTGGTATAGGCCGCTAATTCTTCATCAATAGGGCGATCTACGACGTGTGCGATCAGTTCTTTACTAGCACGAATAGCATATTCTGAGCCTTTGTAGATATGATTGATAAGAGCAGCGATTTCGGTGTCAAGCTGCTCTGGGCTGGTGACAATATGAGCAATGCCCAGTTTATTAGCGCGTTTGGCATTGATCAGTTCCCCTGTCAAAAAATAGCGACTGGCTTGGCGAGCACCAATGGCACGAATCACATAAGGGCTAATCGTCGAAGGTGCCAAGCCTAAACGCACTTCAGAAGTGGCAAAATGCGCTTGATCGGAGGCCACGCAAATATCACAGACTACCGCCAGACCAAAACCACCGCCTAGGGCTGCGCCTTGAACTCGAGCAATGGTAGGGCAGCGCATTTTGTCGAGAGTTGAGAACAATAAAGCCAAGCGTTGTGAATCGGCGTAATTGTCGGCCGCATCGGCCTGACCGGCTTCTTTCATCCAATTCAGATCAGCCCCCGCTGAAAAGGTCTTACCCTTACTGCCTAAGACCATGACACGGATGCTTTCATTGTTGTGAATATGATTAAGGCAATCCAGCAATTCTTCGATGATTTGCGGATTAAACGCATTATGCTTTTCGGGACGATTGAGCCAAACCTTAGCAATAGCACCGGTTTTTTTGTAGATAATATGTTGGTAATTCATGCTGCCTTCCTAAATCCTAAATATGCCAAAATGAGTATCTTGAATCGTTGCGTTTAAGGCGGCGGCCAGTCCTAGGCCAAGCACGTGACGGCTTTGTGCGGGGTCAATAACGCCATCGTCCCAAAGCCGTGCTGACGCATAATAGGGGTGTCCTTTACGCTCGTAATCGTCCTTGATGGGTTGCTTAAAGGCCTGCTCCTCGGTGTCTGACCAATCTTGATTCTTGGCCTGTAATTGCTCGCGCTTAATGGTGCTAAGCACACTAGCCGCTTGCTCGCCACCCATGACTGAGATTCTGGCATTGGGCCACATCCACAAAAAACGAGGGCGATAAGCGCGCCCGCACATACCGTAATTACCAGCGCCGTATGAGCCGCCCACAATCAAGGTCAGCTTCGGGACATTGGCATTGGCAACCGCCATCACTAGCTTAGCACCATGGCGCGCAATGCCTTCGTTTTCGTATTGTTTGCCGACCATAAAGCCCGTGATGTTTTGTAAAAACAATAAAGGAATGTGCCGTTGGCAACACAATTCAATAAAATGCGTGGCTTTTTGGGCCGATTCAGAAAATAAGATGCCGTTATTTGCAATAATGCCTACGGGCATACCGTAAATGCGCGCAAAGCCAGTGACAATAGTGGTGGCAAAACGGGCTTTGAATTCCTCAAAGCGAGAGCCATCGACTAAGCGGGCAATGATTTCTTTGATATCAAAGGGCTTGCGCGAATCACTCGGTATGATGCCGTATAAATCCTGGCTGGGATAAAGTGGCTCTTCATAATCGTGAGGGATAGGGTTCTTGGGCAAATTTAGATTACTCACGATGTCGCGCGTAATGGCCAGAGCGTGCTTATCGTTGTCGGCCAAATAATCAGCCACTCCAGAAATTCGTGTATGCACATCACCGCCTCCGAGGTCTTCGGCCGAAACCACTTCGCCCGTAGCGGCTTTTACTAGGGGCGGCCCCCCTAGGAAAATCGTGCCCTGGTTACGGACAATGACGGTTTCATCTGACATCGCCGGGACATAGGCGCCTCCGGCGGTACAACTGCCCATGACCACAGCAATCTGCGCAATACCTAGCGCTGACATGCGCGCTTGGTTGTAGAAAATCGCCCCAAAGTGATCCTGATCGGGAAAGACCTCATCTTGTAGCGGCAAATAGGCGCCCCCCGAATCCACCAAATAAATACAAGGAAGACGATTTTGTTCAGCAATCGCTTGCGCGCGAAGGTGCTTTTTGACCGTAAGCGGATAATAGGTGCCGCCTTTGACGGTGGCATCATTGGCCACAATCATGCAGGTAATGCCGTTGATTTGGCCAATACCAGCGACAATACCGGCGGCCGGGACCACGTCTTGGTAAACATCATAGGCCGCCAGTTGACTCAATTCCAAAAATGCAGAACCGCTATCGAGTAACTGAGCAATGCGATCACGCGCCAACAACTTACCCCGTTGTAAATGCTTTTGGCGTGACTGTTGTGAGCCGCCTTGGCTGATCAGTTGAATTTTTTCGTGCAGATCCTGCACCAAGCCTTGCATGGCTTGCGCGTTATCTTTGAAGGCTTGTGACTGGCGGTTGATTTGGCTATGTAAAATGTCCATGGCAGTCTTTATTTAGTTTCATTAAAAAGTTCACGACCAATCAACATCCGTCTGATTTCTGACGTGCCCGCGCCGATTTCGTAAAGTTTGGCATCACGCCACAAGCGACCGCAGGCATATTCGTTGATATAGCCATTGCCACCGAATAATTGAATGGTTTCGCCTGCCATCCAGGTGGCTTTTTCGGCGGCATATAAAATAGCGCTGGCGGCGTCCTTACGTTGGCTCCGATGATGGCTGTTTTGATCAAGCGCCCGTGCCACACCATAGACCAAGGCTTTGCAGGCTAGGGCTGTGGCGTACATATCTGCCAATTTCCCTTGAATTAATTGGAACTGGCCGATGGCCTGACCAAATTGTTGCCGTTCGTGAACATAGGGTAAGACCAAATCAAAACATGCATCCATAATGCCAAGCGGACCCGCGCTGAGCACAGCGCGTTCAAAATCCAAGCCACTCATGAGCACTTGCACGCCTTGATTAAGCTGTCCTAACACATGACTGGCAGGCACTTTGACATTGTCAAAAAAAAGCGGGTAGGTATTGGAGCCGCGCATGCCCAATTTGTCTAAATGGGAACCATGACTAAAACCAGGCATATCTTTTTCGATGATAAAGGCGGTGATGCCTTTGGGGCCAAGCTCGGGAGCAGTTTTGGCATAGACCACCACGACGTCGGCATCGCCACCATTGGTAATCCACATCTTGGAACCATTGAGCACAAAATAATCGTCTTTGGCTTGAGCCTGTAGTTGCATACTGACTACATCGGAACCGGCATTGGGTTCGGACATCGCGAGGGCGCCTATATATTCGCCAGAGATTAACTTGGGTAGGTATTTTTGTTTTTGGGCGTCGGAACCATTGCGTTTAATTTGGTTTACACAGAGATTTGAATGAGCGCCATAGGATAAGCCGACTGCTGCACTGGCGCGCGAGATTTCTTGCATGACGACGACATGGTCCAGATAACCGAGTCCCGCACCACCATATTGCTCGGGCACGGTGATTCCTAACAGGCCCATATCTCCAAGTTTACGCCAGAGATCAGCTGGAAAAAAATTCTCCTGCTCGATGCTGGCCGCCCGCGGGGCAATTTCACGTTGGCAAAATTCCGCCACTGCTTGGCGCAGTTGCAACGTGTCCTCACTCATTCCAAAATTTATACTTTGCAAGTCCATGATGTCTCCTCACGTTTAGGCATGAATTGCTGATTCATGATCTTTATATTACACAAGCTTGCAAAAAAAGTGAATAATGATTTAAAAAATTAAATATAATTCATTTGTTCAATGATTGAGAAATTTTTTATGGGTTACAAACGATCAAAATTAATGCAACGACGTTTGGCGGAAAATCGCCAAGCCATTTTAGACAGCACTAGACACTTATTAAGTCAAGGCGGTTTTGCCAATGCCTTAGTACACAATATTGCCGAAGACGCTGGGATTTCGAGTGGTCTGGTGTATCAGTATTTCAAAAACAAAAATGCCATTCTGATCGAAACACTACAGAGTGCCACCCAAAAAGAGGTGGATGTGTTGAGCGCTATTGCGAGTTCGGAGTTGAAGTCTGAGGATAAGCTTTATAAGGCCGTCAGAGTCTTTGTCAAACGTGCTCTCAATAACCCGCGACTCGCCTATGCGCTGATGTTTGAGCCGATTAATAGCGATCTCGAGTATGCGCGTTTTAATTGTAAAGAATTGCTCAAGCAGCAAATCCTCAAGATCGTCACGCAATGCTTAAAGCATAAGCATTACAGCGCAGGCAAGCTCAACACACTAGCACTATGTATTGTGGGCACTATGACGTATGCCGTGATTGAAGACTTGGATGGTGCGCAGGCGCAGACAGTCAGTACTAACCACAATACTAAAATCGCCGAGCAGGTTGCACAATTTAGTGTGGCAGCAATTCAAGCACAACAATAACGCGTTGCAAACATCAGCACTACCATACCAATAAACTTTGCACTACTTTTTATGAATGTCACTACAACTGGAGGCAAGCATGCATTCACAAAAAATCAGCTATAGTTCAGGCACGGGTACGACGCCATTGTGTGGCGTTACCATCGGTCAGCGGTTTGATGAGGTCTGTCAACAATTTGCGCAACAAGAAGCGCTTGTGAGTATTCACCAAGACAAGCGTTTTACCTATGCTGAGTTACATCAAGTCGTCGAAAATGTGGCGGCTAATTTATTGGCCATGGGCCTCAAACCAGGCGATCGATTGGCAATCTGGTCACCCAATTGTTGGGAATGGTCGGTGATTCAATTTGCAACTGCCAAGGCAGGAATTATCCTGGTTAATTTGAATCCCGCATATCGTGCCTTTGAGCTCGAATATGTACTCAACAAAGTCAGTTGTGTAGGGATAATTATTGCCCCCACCTTCAAGAGCACCAATTACGAGCAAATCCTCAGATCACTCGCCCCAGAATTAGCCACCTTATCCTCATCCACGTCCACGCCCTCTCTGGCTAAATTACCTTCACTCAAATATGTCATCAAACTGTGCAAAAGTGATGAGGGCGGGATACGTGATTTTGCTGATTTATTGCAGCCCGCCAGTGACGAGCACCTCTACAAATTACACCAAATAGAAAACACACTAGACTGCGACGATACAATCAATATCCAATTTACATCGGGCACCACAGGCCAACCCAAGGGTACGATGCTGACGCATCATGGCATGCTCAATAACGCGATTTTTGTGGGTCAACGGTTGGCACTCACTAGCCAAGATCGTTTATGCCTGCCGGTACCGTTGTTCCACTGTATTGGTATGGTATTGGGTACACTCACCGCTTGCTGTTATGGGGCGGCTTCCATCTATACCGATTATTCGTTTAATGTCAGCACCACACTCCAGGGCATTGAGTCCGAAAAATGCACCTCCATTAATGCCGTGCCAGCGATGTTGATTGCGATGTTAGATCATCCAGACTTCAAAAAATACAACTACCAAAGCCTGCGCACTGGTATTGCCGCCGGCAGCCCTTGCCCCAGAGAAATTATGGTGCGTGTCGTCAATCTCATGCACCTCAAAGACATCACGATTGCCTATGGTATGACAGAGACTTCGCCGGTGAGTATCCAAAGTTACGTTAATGACAGCATAGAAAAGCGGGTGAGTACCGTCGGTCGTGTGCAGGATCATATCGAGATCAAAATCATTAATGATCAAAACAAAATTGTGCCCTTAGGCGAAAGAGGTGAGCTCTGCGTACGCGGCTATTCCGTCATGGCCGGCTACTGGGACGACGAGGCCAAAACCCGAGAAGTGATTGACGAGCATGGCTGGATGCATACGGGCGATATTGCCCAGATGGATGAAGAAGGCTACGTGCAAATTACGGGTCGCATTAAGGACATGGTCATTCGGGGGGGCGAGAATTTATTCCCCAAAGAAATTGAAGAATTTTTATATAAGCATCCTGATATCGTCGATATTCAGGTGGTCGGCGTGCCTGATCCTAAGTACGGCGAGGAGCTATGTGCGTGCATTATCCTTAAATCAGAGGTTGAGCCCAATGAAGAGGGCATCAGGGAATTTTGCAAAAGCCAATTGTCTTTTCATAAGATCCCGCGCTACTTCCGATTCTATAAGGAATTCCCTATGACCGCCTCTGGTAAGATCCAAAAGTATCGCTTACGTGAAGCACTTATAGAGGAACTGCAGATCACCGCTACGGTGTTTGATAATCAGTCATAAGGCGTGAGCGTTTAGTCTGGCCACAGGGCGCGTATGGCGGCAATGCCATGGGCGCCATTTTTGTGCGCGAGCGCTAGATCCTGAGAGCCCAGGCCACCAATGGCATACACAGGGCAAGCCGCTTGCGTGGCCCATTCATGGAACTGTGGCCACCCTAAAGCAGCGCTGTGTGGATGGCTAGGGGTAGCTTGCACATGGCCGAGAACACAAAAATCGGCTTGCAGGACTTGCGCGTATAGGAGATCGGCCAGATTATGCGCCGAGACAGCCACCCATTTATCGTGCTCGAGCGGGCGCTGCTCGAGCAGTAAGGCGTCATTTGAACGTAACTGTACCCCGTCAGCGAGCTGCCACCAGGACTTAGGATGGGCGCTGTTGACCAGTAATTTGACCTGATGTTGGCGACAATACGCCAAAACTTCATCAAAAATCTCTTTGAGATTGGCAGCCTTAGGGCCTTGTGGCCATTGCGCTTGTCTAAACTGCAACATGCGAATCCCTTTGCTAATCAGTACGTGCAGTTGCTGCATAAATGCCTCTCGTTGCTCGTAAGCAAAGGCAGGTGTGACGGCATAATAATCAGGTAACTGGAGCCAACGCAAGGGGGCGACTGAAGCGGGTAATAATTGTCCTAATTGCTCAGCGTGTTGTGGTAAGGTCCAAGCAAATTGCTGATTCTCGAGCCCCTTGGGCTCGCCATGCCAAGCGGTCACCCTGCAAAACTCCAGTAAGACTCGGGTGCTTGGGTATTCGTAATGAAAAGTCACCCATGGGCGCGATTCAGTAATACAAATGTCGAGTTCTTCTTTAAGCTCACGAATGAGCGCGTCTTGCACAGTCTCGCCAACTTCGAGTTTGCCACCAGGAAACTCCCACCAACCGGCCCAAGGTTTATCGGCGGGTCGTTGCCCCAATAACACCTCACCTTTGTCATTGACAATGACGGCAATGGCACAATGAAAAAAAGGTTTTTGCTCGCGACTAAGCGGGGCGGTTTGCGAAGGTTCGGACATAAACGGGGAAGATTTTATTTGGATAAATGACGGGCGGCCCAATCACGGGCAAAGTGCTTGGCGACGCGACCTGAACGCGAGCCTCGCTCAAGCGTCCATTGTAGTGCTTCGGTACGACTCTCTGCAATTGCATCGGCCGGGCAGCCAAATTGCTCTAACCAATAGTAAACAATGCTGAGGTAATCCTCTTGTTTAAATGGATAAAAGGAAAGCCAAATGCCAAAGCGCTCAGAGAGTGAGATCTTTTCTTCGACAGTTTCTCCTGGATGGATTTCACCGTCTGACATGTGCTGATAGCTATCGTTATCGCTCATGCGTTCAGGCATGAGATGGCGACGATTCGAGGTGGCATAGACCAAGACATTATCCGCAGCGGCAGAGACAGTGCCATCAAGCACCGATTTGAGCGCCTTGTAACTGACTTCGCCCTCTTCGAAAGACAAATCATCACAGAAAATAATAAAGCGCTCTGGACGCTCACTGAGTACATCTACAATCTCGTTCAGGTCACCCAAATCGCTTTTGTCGACTTCCACTAGACGCAAACCTTGGCTCGCAAATTGATTTAGCATAGCCTTGACCAATGAACTCTTGCCGGTGCCACGGGCACCTGTCATGAGTACATTATTAGCGGGTTTGCCTTCGACAAAATGCTGCGTATTGCGCTCAATAATCGTTTTTTGGCGTTCAATATGCATTAAGTCAGCTGTTTCTATGGTATCAACATGCTTAATGGGCTCGAGCCAAGAGGTATTGTTACAAGTGCGCCAGCGGTAAGCGATGGCCCGCCAATCGTTCTGAGGAGGCACCGGCGGT
This sequence comes from Brackiella oedipodis DSM 13743, assembly GCF_000621025.1. Taxonomy (GTDB): domain Bacteria; phylum Pseudomonadota; class Gammaproteobacteria; order Burkholderiales; family Burkholderiaceae_B; genus Oligella; species Oligella oedipodis. Next base: position 76,993 of record NZ_JHZJ01000010.1, on the reverse strand, counting down.
AGCCAAGCCTGTAATTGCTGTAGCACTTGGTGGGCGCTGACGATGAGTTCAGATAAATTGGCTTGCGACATGGTAGATACCTTAGTGTGAATTAGGGCTAACAATAATGCGTGTTAAGAGAGACTGATAAGCACGCCATAGGTATGCCAAAAGGGTGCCATAGCTAGGGTTGACGCCAGCGATCAGGCCACGGTGCAGGTCGTCTTGCATATCGGTAGCTCTGATATTTTTCAAGACTTTGTAAAAAATCAACCTTATAATATAGACTTGTAATAGTCAATGCATAGTAATGCCAGCACTGGCATTACTATTATTTTTTAGTCATCTGGGGAAAGGTTTTGAGTATTATTGATATCATGAGTCCCATCAAGGCGGATATGCAGGCCGTCAATGGCGTGATTAGAGCACATCTTAATTCGGATGTCGTGATGATCCGCACCATTGGTGAATATATTATCAGTGCCGGCGGTAAGCGTCTTCGTCCAGCAATGGTACTCATGATCGCCAAAGCCTTAGGTTACCAGGAGGGTACACATCACCACGAATTGGCGGCGGTCGTCGAATTTATTCACACTTCCACCCTGTTACACGATGATGTGGTGGACGAGTCTGATATGCGTCGTGGCCGTCAGACAGCAAATGCGATCTTTGGTAATGCCGCCAGTGTGTTAGTGGGTGACTATTTGTATTCGCGCTCATTTGAGATGATGGTTGCGGTCGACTCCATGGAAGTCATGCGAGTGCTCTCGGCCGCCACCACCGTCATCGCCGAAGGTGAAGTCCTGCAATTACTCAATATTCACGACCCAGATGTCACCATCGAGCGCTATATGCAAGTCGTGCGCTACAAAACGGCCAAACTCTTTGAAGCAGCGGCCGAAATTGGCGCAATTATCGCTAATGTTAGCCCTGAGCAGCGCCAAGCGGCCGCCGATTACGGCCGCCATGTGGGCACGGCTTTCCAATTGATTGATGATGTTCTTGACTATTCTGGTCAGGCCGAGGCCCTCGGCAAAAACGTCGGAGATGATTTACGAGAAGGTAAACCGACGCTACCACTCATTCGTGTCATGGAAAATGGCACGCCCGAACAAAGTGCACTGATCAAAGAAGCCATCCGTAAGGGCGATGCCGATTTTGCGCAAATCGCCGCTGCCATTACTAGCACAGACGCCCTAGCGTTTACCCGTGCTCAAGCCGAGGCTGAGGCTCACAAAGCAGAACAAGCTTTACAATATTTCCCTGAGTCTGACTACAAAAATGCTTTGTTGGCACTCAGTAAATTTACGGTAGCACGCGACCGTTAATCAGCTAAAAACATTCATTATTTTTCGTTAAGTCCCTTAAGTGTTTTCCCTTAACGGAGGTATTTTAGCTCGTCCATTACCAACTTTAATTACAAGGAATTTTTATGCCCGACTATCGCTCCAAACGATCCACTCATGGCCGTAATATGGCAGGGGCACGCGCTTTATGGCGTGCCACTGGTGTTACCGATGCAGATTTTGGTAAGCCTATTATTGCTGTGGTCAATTCTTTTACACAATTTGTACCTGGTCATGTACACCTGAAGGATATGGGGCAACTGGTTGCACGGCAAATTGAGGCGGCCGGCGGTATCGCCAAAGAATTCAATACCATTGCTGTCGACGATGGCATTGCCATGGGGCATTCAGGCATGTTGTATTCTTTGCCGTCACGTGAATTAATCGCTGATTCAGTCGAATACATGGTCAATGCGCATTGTGCCGACGCCATGGTCTGTATTTCTAACTGTGACAAAATCACTCCCGGTATGTTGTTAGCTGCGTTGCGTCTAAATATACCCGTGGTATTTGTCTCGGGTGGTCCTATGGAAGCAGGCAAAGTGCAAGCAGAGGGTGAACAAAAAATCATTAAACTGGATTTGGTCGACGCCATGATTATGGCGGCCGATAGCAATGTCTCAGATGCTCAGACCGAAGCAGTCGAACAAAACGCCTGTCCGACCTGTGGTTCCTGTTCAGGCATGTTTACGGCTAACTCTATGAACTGTCTGACCGAAGCGCTGGGGCTCTCTTTACCAGGCAATGGCAGTTTGTTAGCGACGCATGCTCGCCGTAAACAACTGTTCTTAGATGCTGGTAATTTAGTAGTGGAACTTTGCAAGCGCTATTACGAACAAGGTGATGACTCTGTTTTGCCTCGTCGCATTGCTACGAAGCCTGCCTTCGAAAATGCCATGTCTCTCGATGTAGCGATGGGCGGCTCGACCAATACCGTTTTACACCTTTTGGCCGCGGCTCAAGAAGCTGGCGTAGATTTCACCATGGCCGATATCGATAGGATTTCTCGTCATGTGCCTTGTCTTTGCAAGGTTGCACCGGCAACCAACAAATACCACATGGAAGACGTGCACAGAGCTGGCGGAGTGTTAGGCATTTTGGCAGAGCTAAATCGTGCTAATTTGCTCGATACCTCCGTTTCAAGTATTCATGCGCCTAGTCTAGGCCATGCTCTACAACAATGGGATGTGTTGAGCGATCAGGCGCTAGACGAAGCTAAACAACGCTTTTTGGCGATGCCAGGCGGTGTACGTACGACTCAGGCCTTTAGCCAAGAGCGTTATTATCCTAGCCTTGACTTAGATCGCGCCAACGGCTGTATTCGTGATCGTGCTCACGCCTATTCCCAGGATGGTGGCTTAGCCGTGCTTTACGGTAATCTCGCCGAAAATGGCTGTATCGTAAAAACTGCCGGTGTCGATGAAAGTATTCTTACCTTCACGGGCAAAGCCGTTATTTTTGAGAGTCAAGAAGAGGCTACCGAAGGGATCCTGAATGATCAGGTCCAAGCGGGTGATGTTATTATCATTCGCTACGAAGGTCCAAAAGGAGGGCCTGGTATGCAGGAGATGTTGTATCCGACGTCTTACATTAAATCCAAGGGTCTAGGCAAAGAGGTCGCACTCTTTACAGATGGGCGCTTTTCTGGGGGCTCCTCAGGGTTAGTGATTGGTCATGCTTCTCCAGAAGCCGCAGAGGGTGGTACCATTGCTCTGGTCGAAAGTGGTGACGTGATTCACATCGATATCCCGAATCGTCGCATCCACCTTGATGTGCCAGAGTCTGAGTTAGCCGCTAGAAAGCTAGCCATGTTGGCCAAAGGAGCCCAAGCTTGGCGACCTGCAACACGTCAACGGGTGGTTTCACAAGCCTTGCGTGCTTATGCAGCAATGGCGACCTCGGCCGATCGTGGTGCCGTGCGTGACGTCAGTCAAATTGAACCCAAATAAACACTGTGCGCCTGTGGCAAATGGTTGATGTTGTCACTGTTTGACAGGATGAAGAGCTAAACCCCTGCCTTGGAGCAGGGGTTTAGTGTCTGAGCTCGCCCAGAATAATCACCATGGCTCCACCCAGCGTGAGTGTGACACCAATCAGATCGGTGACACTAGGGCTGACATGATCGACGAGCCAGAGCCAGAATAGAGAAACCAACACATAAACACCCCCATACGCGGCGTAGACACGCCCAGGGCTACTATCGTGCAAGGTCAATAAATAGCCAAAAAGGGCTAAGCTGAGTACGGCGAGTAGGCCAAATAACAGCGGCTGCTGCTTTTGGCTCAATTGCAAAATGCTATAGCACCCCAGAATTTCAAAAAAAGCCGTGATGGCATATAAAAGCAGACTAACAAGCATGTTCAAGCATGGTCCGAAAGGTAAGATTAATGCGTGCTTGATGGATTTTTTTGCTGGCAGGTAAACTGTGCCACCAGTGTTCTTGGACTGTACCAGCCATGACGAGTAAACTACCGTGAGGCAAACTAAAACTAAGTTTTTCTTGTGTGCTTTTGTGCTTGAAAACAAAGCGCCTTTCAGCCCCCAGACTGAGAGAGGCAATCGCCGCGTTTTTTTGCAGACTACTTTCGTTATCACTATGCCAGCCCATGGCCTCACTACCATTATGATATAAATTTGCCAAACAACTATTAAAGTCACAAGCACAGAGACGTTGGATATGCTGTTTGATGCGTTGCAGCGTTGGCGTCCAAGGTTGAGCTTGTCGCAAGAAACCCGCGTATTTATAGCTATAGGCCTTATCACCATGCCAGCTACTTAGGCGCTTGGTGATATGGGTTTTGCCAAAGAGGCGGATGTGCTCGGCTTGCCAATTGAGCTCAGTCAGCAAGTTTGCAAATAAATCATCCGCCTCGCTAGGCGTATAAATCACACCATAGTCATAGACTTCGCCCTCGTAAGGCAGGCGATTGATGAGCGAGGCGGGGGCGGTATGATTTGAGTTCATCACAAGCGTCATTTGGGGGCTGGGTTAATTAGTCCTTGCTAACCACTATTCCGAAGGCCCGAAGCAATCCCATTAATGGTCAACAGTACACTTTTGCGAAGATTAAGCAGATCCTGAGCATTGTCTTGCTCATTGTTACTATGGCGCAGTAACCGTAAAACCTCCACTTGTAGGTAATTGAGCGGATCAATATACGCAAAGCGCTCTTGTAAGGACTGTGCCAATTCAGGATCATCACTTAACAAATCGCCGCCGTTAATAATGGCAATCATCTTGAGGGTTAGCTCGTATTCTTTTTCGAGTTTACCAAAGATGCGGTTACGTAATGCTTGATCATGTACCAAGGTGCTGTAGTGGCGAGCAATCTCCAGGTCTGATTTGGCCAAGACCATTTCTGTGTTGGATAATAAAGTCTTAAAGAAAGGCCAATGTTGACTCATATATTGCAATTTAGCGATGCGCTCAGCGCTACTTAATTTTGAATCGGGCAACCCTTTTTCGATATAGGTGCTGAGCGCTTGACCCATGCCATACCAGCCAGGGATCATGAGGCGACATTGAGCCCACGAAAAACTCCACGGTATGGCTCGTAAGGCACTGATTTGCGCCTTGGCTTTGCGTGAGGAAGGACGTGATCCAATGTTCAAGTTCGCAATCTCTGTGACGGGTGTAGACTCAAAAAAGTATTGCTCAAAACCCTCGGTGCCATAGACTAAGTCACGGTAATGTTGCTCAGAAATCGTCGACAAAAAAGCGGTAATCTTCTGAAAATCTTGTTCTTGTTCGGCGCTGACTTTTTGGCTGCTCAGTAAGCTGGCTTGCAGAGTGGCCGCGACTAACTGCTCGAGACTGCGTAAACCAGCACTAACGGTTTTGTATTTGGATTGGATCACTTCGCCTTGTTCGGTCAAGCGAATTTGACCATTCACAGTGCCGGCGGGCTGCGCCAAAATCGCATCAAAACTAGAGCCGCCGCCACGACCGACAGACCCGCCGCGGCCATGGAATAAACGCAAACGGATATGGTGTTTTTTAAATACTTTGACCAGGGCGAGTTCTGTTTTGTACAAAGACCAGTTGGAGGTCAGATAACCGCCATCTTTGTTGCTGTCGGAGTAACCTAACATCACCTCTTGGATGCCGTCTTGAGTTTCTTGGATCCGTTGTTTGACGGCATCGATTGACAACCAATTATCCATGATGGTAGCGGCGGCTTCTAGGTCAGGAATGGTCTCAAACAAAGGCACCACTAATAACCCATCGTGATTTGCAAAAGGCATGATTTGGCCTTTGCTATCACGTTGCATGGTCAGCAAGCCTGTTTCTTGTTGCAAGACCAAGACTTCGAGCAAGTCACTAAGGGTTTCAGTATGTGAAACAATGCTTTGGCGCAGTGCACGATGACCGTAGATTTTACGAATTTTGGCAGCCGTTCTGAGGATGTCTAACTCTTTTTCGGTTTCGGGATGATAGGTTTGCCAACGTGAGACTAAAGGACGATTGTGCTTGAGTTCTTGAAGTAAGAGCTCGACCCGCTCGGCTTCTGACAGTTGATCATAGGCGATGGCTTTGCCCTGGTGTTGCAAACCACTGCGATAATAAATATCGGTAAACACACGCTCATGTACGTCAGAGCTTTGGCGTAAGTCAATGGTCGCCAAATGAAAACCAAAAATACGTACAGCATAGATTAAATCCTGTACATACAGGCTATAAATATGCTCTGCACCATTGGCGAGCAGTGATTCGGCAATGATTTCTAGATCTTTAAGAAATTCGTCCGCTGATTGATAAGGTTGAGCCAGTGCCGCTTGTTTTTTGTGGATATGGCCTTGCGTGAGGACTTTGGCACTGGCGCATAAACGTGCATAAATCCCAATGGCCGCGCGCCTGTACAACTCATCGACACGATGCTTAGATTGGTCGTGACTGGCTTGGGCTAAGTGTTTTAGTTCCTCGGACACTTCGGTATTGAGAATACTGACAGAGAGCTCATTGGCTAATTGGCGGACTTCTTGTAAATAAAAAGTAAACACCGTCGAGGCTTGTTGTAAAACCGCCTGCTGTAAGGTTTTTTCATCGACAAAAGGATTGCCATCGCGATCACCACCAATCCAGGAACCCATATTCAGAAAATTCGGTAGTACTTGTTCCTTGTTGAGACCTAATTGCTTGGCTAGCAGACGATAGAGCAAGGGGATGGCTCTAAAAAAAGTCGAGTCAAAGTAGTTCAGTGCGTTACTGATTTCGTCTTCTACAGTGAGCTTTTCGGAGCGTAGCATGCGTGTTTGCCATAGCAGTTGAATATAGCCCGTGAGCTGCGCGGTGATGTCTTCTTGGTCTTGTGATTGTTGTTGCAACGCCTGTAGGCGCTCGGCAATATGATGATGTAAATCTAAGGTGCTTTTGCGTTGAACTTCGGTGGGATGAGCCGTAAGGACGGGCACAATCAGACTATGCGCCAAAAAATCGAGCAATTGTGCATTGTCATAGCCATGTTGATGTAGCTTCGTGAGTGTATGCGCGATACTATGAGCTTGTTCGTTGGCACTAGGGGGTGTCACTTGGTGCTGACGGTCTTCTGCAATATTCGATAAATGTAAAAAATAACTAAAGGCACGACAGATGAGCTTGATGTCCTGCGGCGAGAGTTGTTTGACTTTGTCGTTTAAACTCTGAAAATCAATGCGTTGGCCTTGACGGCGACGACTGACGGCATTGCGTCGCAGCATTTCAACGTGGTTGTAAAGTTCCTCGCCGTTGCTTTGTTTGAGCGCCTGCCCCAAAAGTCGCCCGAGCAAGCGAATATCTGCTTTGAATTCTTGGTTTGATGGAGTATGTGCAAGCATGAAACACCTCAAGTCCATAGTGACAAGCCGTGGCAATTGGGCTAATCACACGGGATTAAAAAACGTGGGATATTTTTTAGTATAAGCAGTTGCCTGATACTTATCAAAAACCTTTGCTAATTCTAGGTATAAGCGATTAGACGTGAGTGGCGGCCCCCACGATGACTTATGAATTTGAGGATGAGGGGGGGTGGCGTTCAGCTTGGAAGGAGGCCAGAATCATATTATTGCGATGCACGATATCGTAATCAGAAATACCGCCTAAGATCTCTTCGATCTGCGTGGTTGATTTACGCATAATACGGCGTGCATCCGAAGAGCTAAAATTGCTTAGCCCTCGGGCAATTTCGTGGCCGTTGGCATCATGAATGCTGACGACATCGCCGCGTTTGAATTCACCGTCGACAGCCGTGACACCGACTGGCAGCAAGCTAGTACCGCGTTGTGTGAGGGCGTGTACAGCGCCGTCATCGATGGTGAGGCGCCCGGCCGTATGCAGATGATTAGCCAGCCATTGTTTACGCGCGGATAAGACTTCTGTGGCGGAGTGCAGCTCGGTGCCAATATGCTCACCCTGAGCCAAACGCACCAGCACATTGGGCTCGTGACCCGAGGCAATAATCGTATTAGTACCACTTCGAGCCGCGCGTTTGGCGGCTAAGACCTTGGTGAGCATACCGCCTGTGCCGACGTGAGTGCCAGCACCACCCGCCATTTTTTCGAGTGAAGGATCGCCCGCTTTGACATGTCTAAGTAGCTTGGCATTGGGGTTGTGGCGTGGGTCGCTATCGAATAAGCCGACTTGATCGGTCAAGATAATCAGTGCCCCGGCTTCGAGTAAATTGGCAACTAGGGCGCCAACCGTGTCATTGTCTCCGAGTTTGATGGCTTCGGTGGCAATGGTATCGTTTTCGTTGACTATCGGTAAGACACCCTCATCGAGCATTTTGTTGAGGGCATAACGCGCGTTAATATAACGGTTGCGATCGGCAAGGTCTTCGTGTGTAAGGAGAATTTGCGCGGTGTGGATATGATACTCGCTAAAAGCGGCGGCATAGGCTTGGGCCAGACCCACCTGACCCACCGCTGCCGCGCATTGCAGCGCATCGATTTGTTTTGGGCGTTGCTGCCACCCTAAGCGTGCCATGCCTTCGGCGACGGCACCGCTCGAGACCATGATGACTTTTTTGTGTAATTGGCGCATTTGCGCAATCTGCGCTGCCCATTGTTTGATGGCCTGCAGATCAATGCCCTTACCACTATTGGTGACGAGCGACGAGCCGACCTTGACGATAACAAGATTAGATCGTTGAATAAGAGTCGTCGCTGAGTAAGTCATGCTAGTCCTTGGCAGTAAGTCAGACAAATTGTCCTTAAGACTCACATGATAGCAAGGACCCTCGCTGCTTACAATGCAGAAGACTACCGATATTCGGCGCCAACAACGCGTTGGGATTTAGTCACGATTGGGATCAAAACGCGGGTCATCGTAATCGAAACTACCTTCTGCGATATCCTGGGCTTGATTCTCTGCTTGCTTGAGTTGATCCAAAAAGTCTTGAAGAGCATAGACGAGATTTTGCACCCCATGGTTGCTTAAGGCCGAAATGCTAAAGACTGGCCCTTGCCACCCTAAACGCTGACAAAGACTGGCTTGCAACTGTTCAGGATCTTCAACCATATCGATCTTGTTGAGTACTAGCCAACGGGGTTTGTTATATAAATTCTCATCGTAGCGTTTAAGTTCCACTTGCAAAGCTTGGATGTCCTTGACCGCTTTTTCAAGGGGATCCGTATCGGGATCTAAACTTGCGACATCGACGAGGTGTAATAATACCCGCGTACGTGCTAAGTGCTTGAGGAACTGATGACCTAGACCGGCCCCTTCTGAGGCGCCCTCAATTAAACCTGGAATATCAGCCACCACAAAACTGCGTGAATCCTCAGTTCGCACCATACCTAAATTAGGGTAGAGGGTCGTAAAGGGATAATCGGCGATTTTGGGTTTGGCATTAGAAACACGACTAATAAATGTCGATTTGCCTGCATTTGGCATGCCTAAGAGGCCAACATCGGCTAAGACTTTCAGCTCGAGGCGCAGTTTTTTGTGTTCGCCTTCTTTACCATAAGTGAATTGTCTGGGCGCGCGATTGACGCTAGATTTAAAGTGCAAATTACCGAGACCACCTTCACCGCCTTTGGCGAGGGTGATTTGTTCGCCGTGATGTTTGAGATCACATAAGAGCTCACCACTTTCTTCGTCATACACCATGGTCCCTACAGGCATGCGCAAAATAATGTCGTCGGCGCCGGCACCGTATTGATCCGAGCCTCGACCATTTTCGCCGTTGCGAGCGCGGTGTAGGCGTGCATAACGAAAGTCAATTAAGGTATTGATGTTACGGTCAGCCACTGCATAAATACTGCCTCCACGACCACCATCACCTCCATCGGGACCGCCTTTGGGAATAAATTTTTCGCGACGGAAACTGGCGGAACCATTGCCACCTTTGCCTGCGATAACTTCAATTTTGGCTTCGTCTACAAATTTCATAAGCTAAGTCTTTGTGAGAGGCAATCCAGAGTGATTGCTTTGCATAATAATAGATAATTATACTGAATGCACCAAGCGCCAAGTATAAATACGGCATCCAAGCCAAGTACCTTTGGCGATTTGACGGCTAATTTGATGACTATTCAATACAAAAAAGACCGTTCATGTCATGAACGGTCTTTGGGATTAACAGTCGTGCCAAGCGTGCTTGGCGTTGTTGTGTGCTTATTCAGCAGCAACGACAGACACTGTTTGCTTATTAAGTGCGCCTTTGGTAGAGAATTTAACCTCACCATTGACTAAAGCGAATAATGTGTGATCTTTGCCCATGCCAACGCCTTCACCTGCATGAAAACGTGTACCACGTTGGCGTACGATAATTGAACCCGCTGGGATTTGTTGACCGCCGTAGGCTTTTACACCTAAGCGTTTAGATTCTGAATCACGACCGTTGCGGCTTGAACCACCACCTTTCTTGTGTGCCATGTTTAGCTCCTATAAATAGATTAAGAATGCAGAACTGATCTTTTAGCTGCTTGCCAACTTAGAAACCTTGGGTCTAAAGCTGACTAAATGACTTAATTAAAGTGCCTTAACTTAAGCGTTGATTGCAGCGATTTCGATCTCTGTGTAGTTCTGACGATGACCTTGACGCTTTTGGTAGTGCTTGCGACGACGCATTTTGAAGATTTTTACCTTGTCATGACGTCCGTGTGCAAGAACTTTGGCCGTAACCGTAGCACCAGCAACCAAAGGTGTACCAATTTTGAGTGATTCACCTTCGCCAACTGATAATACTTGGTCTAGCGATATTTCTTGCCCGATGTCTGCAGGTATCTGTTCTACCTTGATTTTTTCGCCTTGGGCAACACGATATTGTTTGCCGCCGGTTTTTATGACCGCATACATGTGGCTTTCCTCTATAACTTTTAAGTTAGTTAAAATAATAACTGGGATTATTTATAAATAATAAATTTATAAAATAAGCCCAATTTCCAAGATTCTAAGGGTTGTCCGTTGTAATCTTTTGTGGGAAACTCTGGTGAAGAGCTTTTGTTGAGAACTTCGAGTCACATAAATCGACACATCACTCGCGCCATATCACTCGACACATCATTCGACATATAACTCTATATGCTCTCTATGAATATGCTCTCTATGAGTTTCTCTGATATGTTCTCTATAGACTTCTCTATAAGCTCACATCACTTATACTCTAAATGAGTATTATAAGATTACAAACACCCTTTTATGTAAGCTCTCCATTATAACCCTGAAATTCTAAAAATAGCAAATAAATCAAGAAATTAAGTGCGGTAATCCGCATTAATTGAGATATATTCGTGGCTTAAATCACACGTATAGACGATTTCAGTGTGATGGCCCCTGCCTAAAGACACTGTCACATCGATTTCGTTAGCTTGCATAAGGTGATGAATGCTATCTTCGGTGTAATCAGGTTGCAATCCGCCTTGACTCGAAACTAAGACATCGCCAATCCAAAGTTTTATGGTGTTGGGGTCTAGATCGTCTATGCCCGCATAACCAATCGCCGCTAGAATTCGACCCAAATTAGCGTCGCTGGCATAAAAGGCCGTTTTGACCAGAGGAGAGTGAGCAATAGCGTAGGCAACCTTAAGGGCTTCGTCTTGATTGCCTGCATCGGTGACATGAAGGGTAATTAATTTGGTCGCCCCTTCGGCATCGCGAATAATTTTTTTGGCTAGATCGAGACAAATATCGAGTAAATGCTGTTTGAATTCTTGGAAGTAGGGCGCTTGTGGGGTGATTTCTAGGCCGCTTTGGGCGGTCGCTGCAATAATAAAAGAGTCATTGGTTGAAGTATCTCCATCGACCGTGATGCGATTAAAACTCTGATTCGCAATCTCAGTTGTCATTTGCTTGAGTAGTTCGCAATCAATTTCGGCATCGGTCGCCACAAAACTTAACATAGTGGCCATATTCGGCTTAATCATGCCGGCACCCTTACTGATACCTGTAATCGTGATGACTCTACCATTTAGGGTAAATTGGCGTGAGCTAATCTTAGGCAGGGTATCGGTTGTCATGATACTGTGTGCCGCTTCGAACCAATGATGGGCGTTTAAGTCTTTGACGGCCGCAGGTATAGCTTTGATGATTTTTTCGTGTGGCAGGGCTTGCATGATCACGCCCGTCGAGAAAGGCAGGACTTGTTCGGCAGTAAGACCGAGCTCTAGCGCCAGCGCCTTACGGGTTTGCAAGGCACGTTCGACGCCATCAATCCCCGTGCCTGCATTGGCATTGCCAGTGTTGATTAAAAGGGCACGTATATCATTACCACAGCGTAGTGAGTTTTCACATATTTGAACCGGAGCAGCACGAAAGCGATTACGGGTAAATACCCCCGCGACTTGGGTACCTGGACTAAAGCGAAACACGGTTAAGTCTTTGTTATGTTTATTTTTGATGCCAGCATGACTGGTGCCAATGTCAACACCTGCTACCGCAAATATTTGGTCATTTTCTGGAATATGTAAGTTGACTGCCATAAAACGGTTAAACGTGAAATTAAGAGATTGTAACGAATTATTCTATACCATTCTTTGTATATAGGTATTTTCCCTCTGTATTTTCAAAAAATTATCATGTATCAAATTAAATAGCTTGTCAAGCGCAAAAAACCGCTATCACTTATGCGGCGATAGCGGTTTTAAGTGATTGATTTTATGGTGTTTAGGCGATTGATTCGGCTACTTTTGCAAAAGCGGTTTGCGCCTTTTGTAGTGTGGCTTCAATGACGTCATCGCTATGCGCGGCAGACACAAAGCCGGCTTCAAAAGCAGAAGGTGCTAAATGCACGCCTTGTTCTAGCATGCTATGGAAGAAGATTTTGAACTGTTCTGTGTCAGCGTCAGACACCTCTGCAAAAGAGCTTGGAATCTGATCGCGGAAGTACAGGCCAAACATACCGCCCACAGAGTCAGCACTAAAATTGACACCATGGTCTTTGGCCGCTTGACATAAACCTTCGACTAGACGAGAGGTTTGCTTTCCTAAAAATTCATAAAAACCATCACGGGCTAGAATTTCGAGGGTTTTAAGGCCGGCCGCCACTGCCACTGGATTACCAGAGAGTGTGCCCGCTTGATAGACCGCACCTAAAGGTGAGATGTTATCCATAATCTCGGCACGACCCCCAAAGGCCCCCACAGGCATACCACCACCAATCACTTTGGCTAGGGTAGTGAGGTCAGGTGTGACGCCACTAAGCCCTTGTACCCCTTGAGGGCCCACTCTAAATCCGGTCATGACCTCATCAAAAATTAAGAGCGCTCCATGGGCATCGCACAGGCGTCGCAAGCCCTCTAAAAAGCCAGCCTTAGGTTTGATTAAATTCATATTGCCGGCGACAGGTTCGACGATAACGCAGGCAATATCCGAACCCAATTCGGCAAAGCTTTGTTCAACTTGCTCAAGGTTGTTGTACTCAAGCACGATAGTGTGGGTGATGAACTCCTCGGGTACGCCTGCCGATGTTGGGTTACCAAACGTCAGTAGGCCTGAGCCCGCTTTTACTAATAGGCTGTCCGCATGACCATGATAGCAGCCTTCAAATTTAATAATTTTGCGACGATTGGTTGCCCCGCGTGCTAGGCGAATCGCACTCATCGTGGCTTCGGTACCGGAACTGACGAGACGAATTTTTTCAATCGATGGCAGACGCTGACAAATGGTCTCTGCAATCAAAATCTCGCCTTCGGTAGGGGCACCAAAAGATAAGCCTTTGGCGGCTGCTGCTTGTACTGCTTCAACCACCTCAGGGTGGCTGTGGCCCACAATCGCAGGCCCCCACGACCCTAAATAGTCAATGTACTGGGTGCCCTCGGTATCCCAAATATAGGGACCTTGGGCTTTACTAATAAAACGTGGAGTGCCTCCGACAGATTTAAAGGCACGGACTGGGGAATTGACGCCGCCAGGAATAGAGTGTTGGGCGCGTTCAAATAAGGCTTGATTGCTTGACATAAAATCTCTTGCTTAGTTATATAAGTCACTAAAAAAACGAGCGGTCGTTTGGATTTGCTCGGTTTCAAAAAGTCCGGTAATCACGGCAAGGCAGTCAGCGCCAGCCGCCACCACGGCAGCGGCATTGGCGCTGGTGATGCCACCAATGGCGCAGATAGCGGGGCGCTTATGAGCGGCTTGCGGAGGATATTTCTGGTCTAGATAGGCTTTGAGCTCGGTAAATAAACGCAACTCAGCATGAGTCGCATTGGGTTTCGTGCTAGACGGATAGACAGCCCCAAAAGCCATGTAGTCAGCGCCCATAGCAGCGGCTTGTTTGGCGGACTCAAGTTCATTATAACAACTCACTCCTACTAGCATCGAGCGCTGTAATTGCTGTAAACGCTGACGCACGGTTTTGAGGTCATCATCGTCACGACCCAGGTGCACACCATCGGCTTGGCACTGGAGTGCGAGTTCCAAGGAGTCATTAACAATAAACAGACAGCCATGGCGATGGCAAAGCTCACGCATCTGCGGCGCTAACTGCAAGGATTGCTCAAAAGACAGATGTTTTTGGCGCCATTGGAGGATTTTCATGCCGCCCTTGCAGGCTTGCTCGACGGCTGCTTTGAGGCGCGTAAAATCTTGCCAGTCAGGTGTAATGCCATACAAGCCCTGAGGTAGGGTAAGGGCAGTGGTTGTCATGGGTTCTCCTTAGGCGTTGGCAACGTGACTTGACGTTTGGGTTGAGCCCGTCCCATACCCAAACTAAAAGCTTTTTCTTGCATGTTACGCACCTGATGCAGACTGTATTTGGCCGCTTGTAGGACATCCTCGGTGTGTAATAGTTGACAACAAAAAATCGTAGAAAAAATATCGGTGTTTTCGACGTGATTTAAATGGCTAGGGAGGCTTGGCAATGTATACTGGCGGCCATTGGACTCACATATATAATTCTCGGCAAAGGAGTCTTTACTGGCACCAAGCACCACGGTGTATTGCACACCGTTTTCGAAAAGTGACTCGAGGTATTCGTCGATACTGTAGTCACTGGGTAGCCATGGTTCAATGTAGCGGCCATTGATGACGACATATTTGGCCAAGGGCGCCACTAAATGCATAACCCCGGTGACGGTGAGCTCATTATCTTCGTCTTGATCCTCTAGCTGTGCCAAAAAGGCGGGATTGATGACGACGACGGCGGGTATAGTTTCGTAGTCCATGAGGATCTTAGCCACCGTGCCACATGTGCTGGGATCAAAGAGACCGCTGACCTTAAAGATGTCTGGGGGTATGTCTTCGAGCAGACAACGGGCTTGGTCCTCCATCCATTCACTTTCTATGGGCGTGAGGTCTTCAAGCCCACTGGAGTCTTGGTTGGATAAGGCGGTTAAGACGCTTAAGGGCTGGCAACCTTGGTGGATGATGTCAGCCGCTTCGGCGGGTAACCAAGCACGCCCGACAGGATCAAACAAATTAAACGTCATGACCACAGGTACAGTATGAGGCATAGTACTTGAATTTTCTTTAACCATCACAAAATTAAATTTTAGTCTTTTCAGCTTGATAAAACTACATAAAGTGTTAGCACGGCATGAATAAAGCTAACGTTTTATAATAGAAGTTGGTGTATTACGTATTAATTAAATGAGATTTATATGAGAACATGGATGTGTATTATTTGTGGCTGGGTCTATGACGAGGAGCTCGGCTGTCCCGAGGAGGGGATCCCGCCGGGCACTAAGTGGGAAGACGTGCCTGCTGACTGGACCTGTCCAGAATGTGGTGCGCGCAAAGAAGATTTTGAAATGATGGCCATCTAAGGCCTGTCATTGACCGTCTCTACCGTGTGGATGTTGTATGGCACATAGTACTTATCAACCTCACTTCACCAGTTTAAACCACCATTTTTTGCTGGCCATGCCTGGCATGCACTCAGACCTATTTGATGGGGCGGTGGTGTATGTTTGTGAGCACTCGCCAGAAGGCGCTTTTGGTTTAATTATCAATCGGCCGACCAATATCAGCGCCAACGAATTACTCAAAAGTGAGCAAGATAGCGTTAGTCTTTCTGAGCAAATGGTGTTTTTTGGTGGCCCGGTCGAGCTCAATCACGGGTTTGTCTTACACAAACTCGACGCCGCGCAACACTATCGTTCGACCATTAGCAACCAGCGCCTAGGTATCACGACCTCCAGTGACATCCTCGAAGACATCGCGACCCATCAAGGCCCAGAGCAATATTTGATTTGTCTGGGTTATGCGGGCTGGTCTAAGGGGCAACTCGAACTTGAACTGGCTGAGAATAGTTGGTTGACCTTACCCGCCGAGGATCGCATTATCTTTGAGACGCCAATTCCCGCACGCTACAAGGCCGTACTTAATCTGATGGGGATTGATCCTGCCCAACTTAGCGACGTCTCTGGCCATGCTTGAGCAAACTTTTTTAGCCTTTGATTTTGGTCTCAAAAAAATCGGTGTGGCTATTGGTGACTCCATCCTCAAAGAAGCTCGTCCCCTTAAAGTCCTTAAATCCGAAACTAAAGCGCGGCGTCTACAATTAGTGGAGCAAGAATTACAGACCTGGCAACCGGATTTGGTGATTGTCGGCCTGCCCTTAGATGCCGAGGGCAAAGAGCAATTAACCACACGTCAAGCGCAAAGGTTTGCAAATCAAATTCAAGGCCGTTTTGATTATCCGGTGCAAATGGTGGATGAGCGTTATTCTAGTTTGCAGGCACAAACTATCCAAGGTTACAAAAACGTCGATGATGCCGCTGCGGCGGCTATTATTTTGCAACGCTATTTGGATACACTCTCCTAGTATTGGTGACAGAGTGTTAAAATCATTGCCTGTATTCAATGGATATGGACTGAGACAATGGATCATGTGATTCCTAAGGCAGAGGATTTATATCAGCACTTCAAGCAAGGGGTTGCCGACCTTCTGCACAAGTACTCCCCCCAAGACACGCATTTAATTGGCATTTATTCAGGCGGCGCTTGGCTTGCGCAACGCTTACAACAAGACCTTCAAATCAGCACTCCACTCGGCTTTATTAATACCAGTTTTTATCGCGACGATTTCCACAAAATCGGTTTGCATAGCCAGGTGGCGCCCAGCCAAATCAATTTCGATCTTGAACATAAACATTTAATCCTGATTGACGATATTTTGTATACCGGTCGCAGTGTGCGCGCTGCCATCAATGAGTTGTTTGATTATGGTCGGCCCCAAACGATTAATCTTGCGGTGCTTATCGATCGCGGTGGTCGTCAATTACCGATACAGGCGGATGTTTGCGGCGGTGTTTTTGAGCTCCCAGCGCATCGCTATTTTGAGTTACAACAAAATCAACAACATATCTTCGACATCACTTTAAAAGAGGTCGCTTAAGTGCATAATCCACAATTAAACAAGGATGGTGAACTCACACACCTATTAAGCACCGAAGGCCTGCCACGGCGTATTATCGAGCAAATTTTACACACGGCAGAAAGTTTTGTGCCTTTAGCGGATAGGGACATCAAGAAGGTGCCTTTGTTGCGCGGTAAAAGTGTGTTTAATCTGTTTTTTGAGAATTCCACCCGTACCCGCACAACCTTTGAAATCGCTGCGAAACGTTTATCGGCTGACGTCTATAACCTCAATATCAACGCTTCCTCAACGGCCAAGGGTGAAACCTTGCTAGATACAATTAGCAATCTGACGGCCATGCAAGCCGATGTCTTTGTCGTCAGGCATCAAGCCAGTGGTGCACCGTATCTCATTGCTCAGCATGTGCAACCAGGTGTGCATGTGGTGAATGCCGGTGACGGTCGTCACGCCCATCCAACGCAGGCTTTGTTGGATATGTATACCATCCGTCACTACAAAAAAGAATTTCACAATTTACGTGTCGCTATCGTGGGGGATATTGTGCACTCAAGGGTGGCACGTTCAGACATTCACGCCCTATCGACCTTAGGTGTCCCCGAAATTCGTGCCATCGGACCACGGACATTGTTGCCTGCAGATATGGCAGAGTTGGGGGTGCAAATTTACACCGATATGAACGAGGGCCTTAAGGACGTCGATGTGGTCATCATGTTGCGCCTACAAAATGAAAGAATGCAAGGTGCTTTGTTACCGTCAGCGGCAGAGTACTTCAAACAATATGGTCTCACTGCCCAAAAGCTACAGTTAGCCAAACCCGATGCCATTGTCATGCATCCAGGTCCTATGAACCGTGGGGTTGAGATTGCCTCTGAAGTGGCCGATGGACCGCAAGCCGTGATTCTTAATCAAGTGACATTTGGGATTGCTGTTCGTATGGCAGTCATGAGCATTGTCGCTGGAGCCAGTCAATGAAAATACTAATTAAAAATGGTAGGGTGCTAGACCCAAACACTAATTTAGATAAGCAAACCGATGTGTGCATTGCGGGTGGACGTATTTTAGCGCTCGAACACGTGCCTGATTTCACCCCCGACGAGGTCATCGACGCTAGTCATTTGTGGGTTTTGCCGGGTTTAGTCGATCTGGCTTTGCGCCTCAATGAAAGTTCTCAAGAGACCACTACCTTATCGACAGAGATGCGTGCCGCCTTAGCAGGTGGTATCACGAGTATGGTTTTACCACCGGATACGACACCCGTATTGGATGAGCCGATACTCGTAGAGATGCTCAAACGTCGTACGCAATTATTACAACAAGCCCAAGTGTATCCTTTAGGTGCACTAACCAAAAGCCTGCAAGAACAAAAAATCACCGAAATGGGTAAGTTGCATCAAGCCGGTTGTGTGGCTTTTTCTCAAGCAGATAAGGCCTTACCGGATTTAGCCGTATTAAATAATTGCATGCAATATGCCAGTAGTTATCAATACAGCTTATGGTTGCGTCCTCTGGAGCGATCTTTATCCGAGGGCGTGGCGGCAAGTGGCGCGTTTGCTACACGTTTAGGGTTACAAGGTGTACCGACTCAGGCCGAAACGATTGCCTTACATAGTATTTTTGAGTTACAGCGCAATGCTGATATTCATATTCATATTTGTCGCGTTTCGAGTGCAGAAGGCATTGAGTTGATCCGTCAAGCCAAAGCGTCAGGTTTATCGGTGAGTGCCGATGTTTCTATCAATCAACTGCACTTTATTGATATTGATATTGGCTATTTCAATAGCGATTTTAGATTAGACCCGCCATTGCGTTCTGATGCAGATCGACAAGCCATTCGGGCAGGGCTATTGGATGGTACGATCGATGCCATTTGCTCTGACCATACCGCGATTGCTGACGAGTATAAAAATCTGCCATTTGCCGAAGCTCAAGCTGGTGCAGTGGGTGCTGAACTGTTGCTTTCTGCAGTACATAAGTGGTCACAGCAAGCACAAGTTCCGGTGTTGCAAGCCTTACGAACCATTACCGCTAATCCAGCGTCAGTGCTACGTCGGGGTACGCCAGAGTTAGCACCGATAGGGCAATTAAGCCCGGGCTCTTTAGCCAATCTGGTTTTGTTTGATCCTTCATGCCACTGGTCTGTGAATGCTCAGAACCTACACAGTCGTAGTGTACATACGCCGTTTTATGGCTATGAATTACCAGGTAGAGTGCAGACAACCATTGTGGGTGGGCGTATTTTATGGCAGGCGCAGTAATGGCATTACTACGATTTTCTTATCGTGTGATTTTATTGGTTTTACATCTAATTTTAGGGATCAGCTTAGCCGCCACTGTTTTGCCACTTA
Source organism: Brackiella oedipodis DSM 13743 (assembly GCF_000621025.1). GTDB lineage: Bacteria > Pseudomonadota > Gammaproteobacteria > Burkholderiales > Burkholderiaceae_B > Oligella > Oligella oedipodis. The sequence goes on along the minus strand of NZ_JHZJ01000010.1, from coordinate 57,586 downwards.
TTAATCGCCAAAAACGAGATGCCATGGTGTCATGGTGGTCACGATGGTTGATGCATTGCTGTGCCGTCAAAATCATTATTCGCGGCCAACCTGTGCGCCAAGAATCCGTGATGTGGGTCGCTAATCATGTCTCCTGGGTAGATGTCTTTATTCTTAATAGCGTTCGTAACACTATATTTGTCGCCAAAAAAGAGATTCGTGATTGGCCGATTATCGGTTGGTTAGTGGCGGTGGTAGGCACGATTTTTATTGAGCGGGGCAATCGTAACGTGGTTTCTGCCATTGCTCAGCAATTGCAGCGCCTCTTAACGCAAAATTACTGTATTGGCTTGTTTCCAGAAGGCACCACGAGTGAAGGTTTTGGAATGCTCAACATTCATCACGGTCTGTTGTCAGCGCCTCTGCAGGCCAAGGTACAAATTCAACCTGTGGCCTTAGTCTATCGTCACAATGATCAGCGCAGTGGTTTGGTAGCATTTGTAGGTGAGCAAACCCTAGTACATAATATTTGGGTCTTACTCAGCAGCCGCAATATTTCGGTAACTGCACACTTTTTGGAGCCGGTCACTAAAAATAACCAGGAGGTGCAGGCCTCGCGCACCGAGGTGGGTGAAAAAATCAAACAGCAAATTCAAGCCATTCTTGAACAAGACTAAAAAAGCGGCGTTAACGCCGTTTTTTTTGTGCTGGATAATGGCACCACGCTTATAGGCGTTTTTCACGATTTGGAATTTGGACCAAGGTGCGGTCATTGAGGCGGATGGCTGTCAATGTGCCCCCCCAAACACAACCCGTATCGAGACCGAGTAAATGTTTGTGAATATAAAGACCGAGGGTAGACCAATGACCAAAAATAATCGTGGTGTTTGCGGTTTTGCGATCGGCTAAATCGAACCACGGACGCACCGTTTCTTTGTCGTATTTGCTAGGCGCGTTTTTGAGACTAAAGTTGAGACGACCGTTAGGTTCGCACATACGCATACGAGTTAAGACATTCACGGCAAAACGGCGCTTGGCTTTTTTGCCCATGCCTGGCTGCCAAAATGACGGTTCATTACCAAATAATTCCGCCATATGATCTTGCCAGTCATCTGCACGTAGCACTTTACTGACTTTATTAGCCATTTTGAGGCATTTCTCAACGTCCCAGTGGTTAATTACGCCTGCATGAACCATTAAATGCTGATAATCATAATGCGCGAGGGGCTGCTTTCTGAGCCAGTCAATATAGTGCTTAGCTTGTTTGTGCTGCAAAATATCTTGAATCGTGTCACTTTTACTGAGTTCACGCACACCCGCATAAGCGCCCAGCAGATGTAAGTCGTGATTACCCAGCACACAACGAGCGCGGTCCCCCAACTGCATGATGAGATCCAAAACCTTGGCAGAAGAGGGGCCGCGGTTAACGAGATCACCAGCAAACCAGATCTGTGCCGTTTTATCTTTTTTGATGGCCGGTTCGGCGAGTAAACGCTCTAGAGTATCGCCACAACCTTGAATATCTCCGACAGCCCAAATATTTGGTGAGGTTTTGTGGTTTAGTTTGTTGTCAGACATGGCGATACTTTCTACGTTTAGGTTTGTTTTTGGATTCAATTAAAAATAAAGCCGTAAAGGCGATGATCAGTGCAATGATGTTCGGTAGCGTAGCGGTTAACCAAGCGGGTAAATTATTGAGCATACCGACGTTTAAGGATAGCTGGTTGATCATAAAAAAGCATAGGCCCAACAATATACCAAAGAAGATTTTAGCGCCCACACCACCTTTGCGCGATTGTATAAACGCAATCGGCGCGGCTAAGGTAATCATGACCAGTAACGTAAAAGGATAAGAAAGTTTGCGCCAAATCGCAATGGTTTGTCGCTCGTATTGTGAGTTATTGCTTTTGAGGAAATCAATGTAATCGAGTAACTCTCGGGTCGACATACGATCGGGATCGAGTTGTCCCGCTTGTAGCCGTTTGGGTGTAAGGGTGGTGTGGACCACTAGGCTAGGTTGAGTACTAAATTGCGCAATTTGCTTACTGACATCCTTGCCTTCAGCCAAATAGTCCTCGAGATTGGTGACATTACGGTTAATAATAGGATTGATGAGCTCAATATCATTGTCGGTGGTGAAATGTGCCTCTTGGGCATAAAGCATTTCTTTGATGCGGCCGTTGTTGCTATCGAGATTAATAATACGCACTTGCGAGATATCCTTGTCGGATTGTAACTTCACCACATTAATGATGCGTAGCTCATTGTCGAGATTTTCGCGGAACCAAAAACCTGTAGACAAAGTACTCCCAGAGGATTTATCTAAAAAGCGCAGGCGTGCTTGTGCCAACTTGGTCTCGGCATAGGGCGTAATAAATTCTGATAGCAAGGCCGCAAAAATCATCAAGGGGATGCAAATCAGCCATAAATTAACAATAAAGCGCGAGCTACTGACGCCAGAGACTCGCAAAATAGTGATTTCGTTGCGTTGTACCAGGCTAGCAAGACTGATCACAGCACCAATTAACAAGGCTATTGGCAGCATATCAAACATCCGCTTGGGGATGCTGATCGCTTGTAGTTGCAGTAGATTCCAAAAAGTGAAGTTTTTGCTCAGGTTATCTAGGTTTTCTATCATGTCAAAAAATAGAAACAAAGCGACCAGCATAAACAAACAGCCCGCGGTGCTTCGGTAGATTTCTCTGGCAAGATAATGACGTGCGGTTTTCATGAGTTTTTAAATCAAATAAATATAATCATAACCGATTAACGAGAATGCATAACAGTTAAGATTTTGCGGGTTAGCGCAGGAAGTGCTAGTAGTCTACGGTGTTGGCAACTGGCTACTGCGCAAACGAGCACGGATTTTGCGACTACGCATATTGATATATTGACTATGGATGTTTTTACCATAGACACGCGGATTGGGTAATAAGGCAATCAAATGTGAGGCCTGATCAGCATTAAGCTGTTTGGCATCAATGCCAAAATAATGCTGTGCGGCACTTTGTACCCCAAAAATTCCCTGGCCAAATTCAATCACATTCAAGTACAGCTCAAGAATGCGTTGCTTACTCATTAGGAGTTCAATCATCAAGGTAATGATTGCCTCTTACAAATTCTTAGCCAGTTGCTGTGTAATGGTCGAACCACCGCGTAGGTTTTGGCTGTGAGCTTGATTATGCTGCCAACCGTCCATCATGGCCGACCAATCAAAGCCATGATGTTGAATAAAACGACTGTCTTCGGCGGCAATGGCGGCGTGTTTAATGGAATCATTAATTTGTTCATAATCGCGCCACTGGTACTGGATTTGTACTGGCGGTTTTAATTGCTTAAGGCGCACCGCTTCGCTACGCATAAAGGCTGTACTCAAAGGCGTACTAAAACTAAATATCAAGACCCAGAATAAATACCATAGCTGTAATAGTAAAAAGGCTCCCAATAATGCAAGCAGCGCGAGGCGCAGTAATTTGCGCGGTGATAAATCAGCAAAAAGTGAAGATGAATCCGACATACTAAGCTTGTAGGGTGTGACGCAGATACTGCAGGGCGCCGGCAGCGTCTGGACGTTGTTGCAGCCAAATATAAAAACTTTCGGCCCCTTGGTAGACTAGCATGCCAAGGCCATCGGCACATTGTGAGGCGCCATCGACAGCGGCTTGCTCTAAGAAAGCGGTTTGGCCATTGGCACTATAAAGCATATCGTAGGCTAGGCAATCGGCACTATAGAGGTGTTTAGGCAAGCACAAGGCTTGGCCATGCAGGCTACTGGCGCTGGCATTGATAATAATGTCAAAACGTGTCTCAAGTTGCGCTAGCTCATCGAGTCCACTGGCGCTGAGTTGTTGCTCTGAACTGGCATGCTTGTGCATCGTGTGCATGAGATTGAGGGCCTTGTGCGCCGTGCGGTTGGCGATATGTAGGGCAGAGCAAGAGCTTTGCAATAACGGTAAGACCGCACCACGCGCCGCACCTCCCGCGCCAATCAGTAGCACACGACTCTGGGATAAGTCTCGTTGCAAGCGTTTTAGGTCATTGACAAGGCCAACCCCATCCGTATTACAACCCTGTAACTGCGAATCAGACATCCACAGGGTATTGACTGCATGTGCACTTTGAGCTCTAGCAGACAGCTGCTGGGCTAAATCATAAGCCTGTAGTTTAAACGGTACGGTGATATTGAGGCCCCGGCCGCCTTTGGCAAAAAAGTCCTGCACATAGTTTGAGAATTGATCCTCGGGTACAGTGATTTTTTGGTATTGCAAAGAGATTCCGCAAGACTGCGCAAAAAACTGGTGCAATAGGGGTGAGACGCTATGCGCCACTGGATTGCCAAACACGGCAAACTGATAGAGACTCATGCTGACTCCTGTTCTTGATGGGTAACCTGAGGGCTTTGCAGTACTTTTTGGTAGCGACAATCCAGCGTTAGGGTTAATAAATCGCACCCCATTATTTCAACGTCAACGACGGTATCCCGCGCCAAGTCTGGCAAATCATTAAGAGGACAACTCAAGGGCATATGACAAAAGCGAACCCAATTATCGCGCGTCACGACCGCTTGGGCATGGTGAATCTGCTGTTGTTCAATCCAGCGCAAACACCAGTAGCGCTCCATCTTCTCCTGAAAATTACGCCAATGCGTATAAGTAGTTTCGAACTGCGCGATAATGGCCATTAGATCGACAGACTTGGCAGGATAAGGCGCGACTAGCCGCGCCGACACCCCATGTTCTATGGCACAGATAAGCTGTTGCTGATTAAGCAAGTCAACATAACGACGCAAGGGGGAGGTCATCCACCCATATTGTTCTACGCCAATGGCTTCATGTACGCCCGGATAGGTAGATTGCCGTACGCGGCCGCCCTGTTGGGATCTAAAAATACCACTGAGATTAAGCTGCTTGAGTAAGCCCGCCCAATGTTGATTGGCATACAACATATATTCTTGTACGAGTAAATCTAGGGGAGCATTGCGAGGGCGCTCGCGTAAAAGCACCACAGAGGCGGGATCATCGGCGGGCCCCTCTAACTCAAAACTATATTCAATAAAATCATTATGAATAGGCTTGCCACGCACTTGCTCGCGTCGGGCGCATAGGTGCGCGCGCATTTGCCAAAGTGGACGTAAGAACTCAGCAAAGGGTAGGGCTTGCTCTTCATCTTCGAGGGCAGCAACGCTGACATCAGCCTCTAACTGATCAGTTCTTAAGTTTTGTTTGACTTGCAGACGTTCAATCTTATCCCAAGTTTCTAGAATCTCGCCGCTCGCTATATTGCACTTAATATATAGGGAAACGCAGGGTTGCAACTTGTTTTCGTCCAAAGAGAACGCCGCGATCACATTATCGGCTTGCATGGGAATTTTTGTGCCCGGAACATACACCGTAGACATGCGTTGTCTGGCCAGTTTGTCGGCTTCGCTATCACGTTGAATCAAAAGCGCCGGCGCTGCAATATGCACACTGATTTGGTAAATGTCATCACCCAGAGCCTGTACTGCCAAGGCATCATCAATCTCGGTAGTACTGCTATTGTCCAAAGAATAGGCCGCGACGTCTGCGATAGGTAAGTCTTCTAGGTTCACACTCGCATAATCGAGTGCGGTGGGTGCGATGGCCGTGCCTTTTGGGAAATGGTTTTCTAAAAACTGCGTCCAATGTAAAGCCAAGGCATGCGGATAGACCCCTAATTGCAATAATAACTGTGGCACCGTCATACCTAAGGCCTGACAGGCTTGATCAAAGGCTTTCCAGGCCAAGCTATTTTTGTCGGGATGAGTCAAAAACGTCTGCACTGTGTTGGCGAGTTCTTCGGGGACTTGTAGATTTTGGAATTGTGCCGCCCATGCCTCTTGCTGCTCAGCTTGTTGTTGTTTTTTTTGTAGAGCCGCTAAAGCCGCTTGTAAGATGTCTTCGGGAGCCGTGCGGTATTTGCCTTTGCCCTTACGATGAAAGTACACGGGGTGCTCGTGGAGTTTGAGCAGCATGGCCAATTTTTCGGTGGCACTCACCTGCTCACCAAAATAATCCTGAGCCAATTCATCGACATGGAATTCTTCGCTAGGTGCGCATTGCCACAAAAACTCTTGATCTAATTCGTCGCTGATCGCTTGGGCTTGACTCATCATGTCGCTAGGCTTGTTTTCAAAACGAAAAATCACCAGATTGCTTTTGATTTTACTGCGTTTACCCGATTCATTTTCTATTTGTAAAGAGCTCTCTGCCTCCGAAAGAATTCTGGCAATTTTAAATTGGGAACTGTCTTCGTAGATTAAATGCATTCAAACTAATCCGTGCTAGCTGTGCCCTAATGAGCAAGAATAAAGTCAAAAATAGTCGGTAGATAGGCCTGCAAATCGGTAAAGGCATGCGTTTGCCCCTGAGCAATTACCTGCTTGGCACCCTGATAGCGCGCTACCATTTCTTGCCAATCGAGCAGTTCATCGTTCGTGCCCGCGAGTAATAAATAACGTTCTGCATGTACCTTGGGCACAAATAAGTGTGCCAGTTCCTTGACGTACTGGCTCGTAAAGCAAAACGGTTCGCCCGTATGATAGTACTGGGTTTGGCCTATTTGAGTAGATAGATCACGGGCGGCATAGATACACGGATTGATGAGTACCGCTGGGCAGGCTAATTTTTCGGCGAGCCAAGTAGCATAGTAGCCGCCTAAAGAGGAACCCATCACGATTAAAGATTCGTCTTCGGCTTTGTTTTCTGCGATCAATTTTAGGCAAGTTTCAATGGCCAATAGCGGTGACTCAGGCAGTTGTGGTGCCACAAAATGAATATCTAAGGCCTGTGCCTGAATAGTCTTGTGCAGCAGTTGAGCCTTGGCCGATGAGGGCGAAGAGCGAAAACCATGTAAATATAAAAGCATAAATAATACTCTAGAACAATTAGGATGGGTGCTTGAGTGCCTCGATTAATTTATTGTGAATATTGGCAAAAGAGCCATTGCTCATAATGACAATATGGTCCTGAGGTTGAGCCATGGCGGCAATCTCAGAGACTAATTGATCAACATCATGGCTGACGCGAATTTTGTGTTGCTCATGACCAAATAACTGCTCAGGATCCCAGCCCAAAGCATGTTTACCATGTGTTTCGCCATAGCAAAAGACGGCATCGGCTTGCGCCAGTGCTTGTGGTAATTTCGCTGCCATGGTACCGAGTTTCATCGTGTTAGAGCGTGGTTCCAAGACGGCAATAATTCTGGCTTTGCCCACATGATGCCGTAAGCCATCTAAGGTAGTGGCAATAGCCGTTGGGTGATGCGCAAAATCATCATAGATTTTGATCTGATTAATGGTGGCGCGCAACTCCATACGCCGCTTAATACCCGTAAAGTGATTTAGCGCTTGCACCGCTTGCTCAATCCCAATACCGACATGGTGCGCGGCCGCTATGGCCATCAGCGCGTTTTGGACGTTATGACGGCCACTAAAACGATAATTGATCTGCGCTTGGGCTTGACCTTTGTGGACGACAGTAAATTGCGAGCCGTCCAAGCTAATGTCCGCCGCTTCCCAGTCCTGTTGGTAACCAGTGAATTCTTGTTTAGACCAACAGCCCATCGCTAAGACTTCTTGTAAATTGCTGTCATTGGCGGGACTTAAGATGAGACCTTGGCTGGGTACGATCCGTACTAAATGATGGAATTGCCGTTGGATGGCTTCAAGGTCAGGGAAAATATCCGCATGGTCATATTCTAGGTTATTCAAAATCACCGTACGTGGGCGATAGTGGACAAATTTAGAGCGCTTGTCAAAAAACGCCGTATCATATTCATCGGCCTCTATCACAAATAGCTTAGATTCAGGCCGGTAGCGCGCTGAAACGTCAAGATCGGGAGCCACGCCGCCAATCAAAAAATTAGGATGCTGATCTGCGGATTGCAGAATCCAAGCCAACATAGAACTCGTGGTAGTTTTGCCATGCGTGCCTGCGACAGCCAATACATGTTGATTTTGCAGAATATGTTGTCCTAACCATTGAGGACCAGAGGTATACGGTAGGCCTTGGTTAAGAATGGCTTCCATCAAGAGATTACCACGGGTGATGACGTTGCCCACAATATATAAATCGGGCTTAAGGGCCAACTGTTCAGTGCCAAAGCCTTCGATCAATTCAATCCCTTGTTGCTCGAGCTGCGTGCTCATAGGGGGATACACGCTAGCATCGCAGCCCGTCACTTTGTGACCGGCTGAGCGCGCCACCAAGGCGAGCCCGCCCATAAACGTGCCGCAAATACCTAAAATATGAATATGCATAAAGTTTCTCCTGCGCATATTTTAACGAAATACGCCCACATATGCCGCGTCCCGCTTGAGTTTTCAGAAGGACGCAGATTGTTTAAAATAAGTCAGTATTTTATAGGATGGAGTACCCAAACTCATGAAACGAGGACAATTTTTCGGCGCATCATGGCGACTGTTGTTGACTGGCTTTTGGCTGGCATTGCTGGCGCTTTGTGTGAGTAGTCACAGTTGGGCGCAGCCGGCATTGTCGAGTGCGAGCGCTCAGCGCCAAGACACGGCTGCGACTCAAGCGCAGGCACTGAGTCAGCTTTATAATTTGCAATTGCCAGACCTTAAGGGGCAAAACTTTGCCTTGTCGCAACTCAAAGGCAAGGTGACGATTGTGAATTTTTGGGCTACCTGGTGCGGCCCATGCGTTCGTGAAATGCCTGAGCTCGATCGGCTCGCCAAACAGCACCCCAAGCTGAATGTGGTGGGTTTTGCAATCGATAGCGCCGAGAATATACAAAACTTCCAAAAAAAAGTTCAGGTGTCTTATCCATTGCTCGTGGGGGGACCCAAGTTCCTTAAGCTTATGCGTCAATTAGGTAACCCCAAAGGCGGTCTGCCTTTTACGCTCATTCTCAATGAAAAAGGCCAAGTCATTCACAAAATTCTAGGCGAGCTCAACCCTGAAAAACTTCAGCAAGTGCTACAAAAAATATCGACTTAAGTGCAAGATAAGATTAAAATAGTCAAAATTACTAGAAATTACCCTTAAATAGCATTAAAATAACGTCGCTCGCATGGAACAGTTGCTTATCATCAACGGTCCCAATCTCAATATGTTGGGATTGCGGGAACCGCATATCTATGGTCACAGCACCTTAGCAGATATTGAACACAGGCTAGAGCAACGTGCCAGCCAATTAGGTCTTCAGATACAATGCGTGCACAGTAATTCTGAGGGTGAACTCGTTAGCCATATCCAAAACGCTTTACATAAATTTGCTGGCATCATCATTAATGCAGGCGCCTACACGCATACCAGTGTAGCGATTCGTGATGCCTTGGCTGCGGTTAACCTGCCTTTTATCGAAGTACATTTATCGAATGTTTATAAACGTGAAGCCTTTCGCCATCATTCCTATTTGTCGGATTTGGCGCAGGCCGTTATTTGTGGTTTAGGCGCATACGGCTACGAAGCCGCTTTGTGTTATTTTGCCCAACAACTCAAGAGCACCAACTCGCCAGACGGATGTTAGTGTTTGAGTTTTTCATATTTTTTAAATATTTACAGCCCATGGAATGATTTATGGATCTTAGAAAACTTAAAACCTTAATTGACTTGGTCTCTGATTCAGAGATTGCCGAACTCGAAATCACCGAAGGTGAAGGCAAGGTTAAAATCGTAAAAACCACACCACCAAGTCCGCAAGGCACGACGCAATCGTTTTATGCGCCAGCGCCTGCACCCATGCCTACATATGCTCCCGCACCCGCTCCCGAAACCCCCGCTCCCGCTTCTAATGCGGCGGCTCCAGCGCCTGCTTCTGAACCAGAACCACAAGGTCAAGTCATCAAAGCTCCAATGGTGGGTACGTTCTATCGTGCACCTAACCCAAATTCTCCCGCCTATGTTGAAGTGGGTAGCAGCGTTTCCGAAGGCGAAACACTTTGCATCATCGAAGCCATGAAGCTGCTCAACGAAATTGAATCTGATTGTTCAGGTATCATCAAAAAGATCTTAGTAGAAAATGGTGAACCGGTTGAATATGGTCAACCGTTGTTTATCGTTGGCTAATCTAAACCTTCTTAAAGAATTCAGTTATGTTCAAAAAAATCCTTATTGCCAATCGCGGTGAAATTGCGCTTCGAATTCAGCGCGCTTGCCGTGAGCTTGGCATTAAAACCGTGATGGTGCATTCCGAGGCCGATGCTGACACTAAATACATTCGTCTAGCCGACGAATCTGTATGCATTGGTCCCGCCTCACCAACGCTCAGCTACCTCAATATGCCCGCGATTATTTCGGCCGCCGAAGTGACCGACGCCGAGGCGATTCATCCCGGTTATGGCTTTTTATCCGAAAACGCTGACTTTGCTCAACGCGTTGAAAGCAGTGGTTTTGTATTTATTGGCCCGCGCCCAGAAACCATCCAAATGATGGGTGACAAAGTTAGCGCTAAGCATGCCATGATCAAGGCGGGTGTGCCTGTCGTACCCGGTTCTGAGGGCGCACTTTCGGATGATCCTGAAGAGATCCATGAAATTGCTCATCGCATCGGTTTCCCTGTCATCATCAAGGCTGCCGGCGGTGGTGGCGGTCGCGGTATGCGGGTGGTGCACACCGAAGCGGCCTTATTTAATGCCGTGCAAATGACCAAAACTGAGGCGCAAGCCGCCTTCAATAATCCCGATGTTTACATGGAAAAATACCTCGAAAATCCACGTCACATCGAGATTCAAGTATTGGGCGATGGTAAGGGCGAAGCGGTCTGGTTAGGAGAGCGTGATTGCTCTATGCAACGACGCCACCAAAAAGTCATCGAAGAAGCACCCGCTCCAGGTATTGATCGCAAATTAGTCGAAAAAATCGGTGAAAACTGCGTCAATGCATGCCGCCAAATGAAATACCGAGGCGCTGGTACCTTTGAGTTCCTCTATGAAAACGGGCAGTTTTATTTCATCGAAATGAATACCCGTATTCAGGTGGAACATACGGTCACAGAATGCATTACAGGCATCGATTTAGTACAAGCACAAATTCGTATTGCCGCGGGTGAACCACTTAACCTCAAACAAAAAGACATTTGCCTCAAAGGTCATGCCATTGAGTGTCGTATCAATGCTGAAGACCCTTACACCTTTGTACCATCGCCTGGCTTAATTAACATATGGCATACGCCTGGTGGCAATGGCGTACGTATGGACTCGCATGTCTTTAGTGGTTATCGCGTGCCGCCATATTATGATTCCATGATTGCTAAATTAATCACTTATGGCGCTAATCGCAAGCAAGCGCTAGACAAGATGGATTTGGCACTCTCCGAAATGATTGTAGAAGGCATCAAAACCAATATTCCGCTGCATCAGGAATTGGTTCAAGACGATCGTTTCCGTCAAGGTGGCGTTAGCATCCATTATCTCGAACAAAAGCTAGACGCTAAACGTTCCCAAAAATAATCACTGCAAAATGCCAGTCTATTTACTAGGCTGGCATTTCATCCATTATGCTTGAACTCATTATTAGTTGCCCACAAAACCAAGCCGAGGAGTTATCCGATCTTATGCTCGAGCTCGGTGCCTTATCGGTGTCAGTGGAAGACGCACAGCGCGATTCTCGCAATGAAGTCCCTTTGTACGGTGAACCAGGTACAGAACCAGAGGTCTTAGCATGGCAACAAAATCATGTCATTGCTTTGCTGCCCGACGATACAGAGGTCGATGATTTTGTTGCTCGTATTAATCAGGTGACCGAATACGATTGGTCGGCACAGATTCAGCAACGTCAAGTAGCCGATCAGGATTGGGTGCGTTTGACTCAATCACAATTTGATCCCATCCAGATTGGTCAAAAACTCTGGATTGTGCCCAGTTGGCAGCACCAAAATCCTGCGGTACAGCAGGCTACGCAGGACGATAGTAATATCTTGATTGAACTCGATCCTGGCTTAGCCTTTGGTACAGGTACCCATCCCACCACGCGTTTATGTGCTGAATGGCTAGAAGCCCATTTGCAAGGGACTGAATCGGTCCTGGATTATGGTTGTGGTTCAGGTATCTTGGCCTTGATTGCCAGTAAATTAGGGGCGCGCCCAGTCGATGGCGTCGACATCGATGAGCAAGCGGTGACCGCGGCAAAATTCAATGCGGACAAGAACCAATGTGCCGCCAATTTTTATTTGCCGGATGACTTTCAAGCTGGGCAATACCAAATCGTAGTCGCGAATATTCTTTCAAGTCCTCTTAAGCTCATGGCTTCTATGCTGTGTCAACGGGTTGCACCCAACGGTCATCTCGTGCTGTCAGGCATCCTCGAGCGCCAAGCCCAAGAAGTCGCTGATGCGTATGCGCCGTGGCTGCAAATGCAAGTGTGGCGTAGTGCTGATGGCTGGGTTTGCTTAACCGGTCATAAGCCAAGTGCGTAATTCTAAGGTCGCTTATGCAAACCTCATGCCCACAATGCGGTGCTACTTATACCTTAACCGCTGATCAAATTAAACAACGCCAAGGCATGGTGCGTTGCGGTCAATGTCGTCATGTATTTAATGCCCTCCATTATCAGACAACGGCCAGTCAGGCTTATGCACCCAGAGTCAGTGCGCGATCCCATCACAGTGTCGAACCACATCTACAAGCGCCTACAGCGCAGGCCGACAAGAGTTTTGATGAACGTATGGCAGAGTTAGCGCATGAACCGAGTTTGGGACTTTATGAGCAAGAACCCTCACCTTCTTTTGGGGCAGACCAAGAAAGGGCTTATCCTGTTCGCCACTACAAAACCTCTTCGGGTTGGGCGGGGCTATGGTTTTTCTTGAGTGTGCTTGCTCTGATCGCCTTAGTTGTACAAGCACTGTTTGTGTTTCGGAATCAGATTGTCAGTCAATGGCCTCAAACCCGCGGGCCAATGATGCAATTTTGCGAGATTCTGTCTTGCCAAGTGGGCGAAGTACGCAATGTCAAGAATATGACCTTAAGTGATGTCAGCATAAAAACCCGACCAGATAAAGCCGCCAAGGATGGTTTTGTCTATGTCATTCTGAGTGCGAAGCTGAATAACCAAGGTCAAGCCACCTTGCCTTGGCCTCATTTGGTTTTAAGTTTTCAAAATGCTTTGGGAGCAGTAGAAAGTAGCCGGATTATTGCACCTAAGGATTATTTAATCACTGAACTACAGACGCGGCCCATGAATCCGGAGTCTGATTATACGATTCGCTTACCGCTCAAAATTGAAGCCGACCAGTTGCATGGTTTTAATTTGAGTTTATATTTTTCTGATGAGAACCAACCATGAGTAAAGACGTTTTAATTTGTGGCTCAATAGCCTATGACACAATTACGCAATTTCATGATTATTTCAAGAATCATATCCTACCAGAGAATGTACACAGCTTAAGTATTTCTTTTTTGGTTCCAACGATGCGTAAAGACTTCGGGGGTTGTGCCGGTAATATTGCCTACAACTTGCACAAATTGGGCGGTCAAGCCGTGCCAGTGGCGGCAGTGGGCAAGGATTTTGGCGACTACAAAGAACATCTAGATCGTCTCGGTATTACTCAGCGTTGCATTAAAGTATTTGCCGAGACTTTCACGGCTCAATGCCATATCACGACCGACAAAGAGGGTAATCAAATTGCAGCCTTCCACCCGGGGGCGATGGAGCTGGCCGTGCAAAATCAGATTGATGAACCCAAGGCGGCTTGGGGTATTATTGCGCCTGAATCCAAAGATAGCATGATCGCTAAGGCGGACTATTTTTACCAACACAATATTCCGTTTATCTTCGACTTGGGTCAAGCCATGCCATTGTTTAGTGGTGAAGATATTTTGCAAATGCTTGCTAAAGCCTCTGTACTCACCGCTAATGATTATGAAGCTTCGATTATTGAGCACAGAACCAACAAAACCATCTCTGAATTAGCACAACAACTCAAAGCCGTCGTGATTACGCGTGGCACCAAAGGGGCAGAGCTTTATGAGAACGGCCAGACCACCACTATTCCAGCGGTTAAACCCGAAAAAATCGAGGATCCGACGGGCTGCGGCGATGCCCATCGTGCTGGTTTGTTATATGGATTAAGTCAAGGTTGGTCTTGGCTCAATAGCTGCCGTCTCGGTAGCATCATGGGTAGTCTAAAGATTGCGAGCCAAGGTCCACAAAACCACGATATCGATTTAGACCATGTCAAAGCCTTGTTTACACAAAACTTCCAAGAAAATCCATGGCAAGCTAACTAATTTGCACCTACCTAAAAAAGGCTCCCGAATGGGGAGCCTTTTTTTTAGTAGTAAAGCGGCAAGGGATTTAAATTGAGTAAAAACTGCGATAAGAATTGGCAAATCACCATTAAGATTAAACTAGAAAAATCAAATCGTTGTGCATCACGGATTAAGGGTAGGGTACGAATGGGAGCTAAGAAGGGTTCCAGTAAAGTTCTAAACATCGTCATCGCCGGTGAGCTTGGATTAAGCCAGCTGGTGAGCGCATAAATCAGGCATAGCCAAAAAATCAAATCCAATAGATTACGCAACAGCAAAATAAGACCAGTAATTGGAATTAGCCAGATATTATCGCCCACATACACATGACTCAAAGATAACATTAGAATCACTTGCAATAAACAAATCAACCAGGCGCCTACCAAGGACGCACTATCGAGTCGGTTGTGGGTGGGTAGGATTTTGCGCAAAGGCACAATTAACCAATTGGTATAGCGATAAATCCCCATGGCCAATGGGCTAAATGGAGGAATGCGCAAGTAATACATCCAAGCGCATAAAAGACAGGCCACAGACAGCAGGGTGCAAACGATGGAAATAAGAAAGAACAGTATACTCATAGAGTGACTAAGAAAGAAAAAAGTCTAAGACTGGTTAATTTACCCATCCCAAAAGTATAGCAAAAAGCGCCTCTGGAATACTCAGCAGCACTGGCTATATTCATATCTAATAAGGCGCGTGATTTAAGCAAGCTGAAAGAGGGGATTAAGGCCTGCATTAATCGTTTACAGCATACAGGGCCTTGGCAGCATGACAAAAAGCGATCAAGTCGATTTGATCGCTTTTTGGTTAAATCGTAGTTACTAGAAAAACAGACTAGTTATTTTGGTCATTGCCGGTCGGGAAAGGCCATACCGGTTCTTTTTTAGTTTTGTTGATCTGAATGCGTTTAGCTGATTTAGGTTTCTTCTCAGGGGCGGGATTCACCACCGCTTTGCGAGAAGCGCGCTTACTCGGGTTGATTTTTTTCTTGGTGGTTTTTTTGGTTTGAGAGCTTTTACTTGACGCTGCAGCTTTGTCAGTCTTGTCAGCTTTGTCATCCTTGGCTGCAGTGGCAGTAGGAGTACTAGTAGCTTGCGCAGGGCTTGTCTCTGGCGTAGGCTCGGCCGTTACGGTGGCGTTCTGCGCTAGAGTTGATTCACTGGTTGCCTCTGCTGCGCTATCGACGCTATCGACGCTATCGATGCTAGCGGGTCTAGCGGTGCTGATGCTTGTTTTAGTGGCCTTAGCGCGAGTATTCTTGGCAGTACTTGTCTTTTTGGGGGTTGTTGAGCTCGTTTTAGCAGTACGGCGACTGGTTTTTGGGGTTGCCGCGTTGCTGGCTTTAGTACTGGTTTTGGTTGTGCTGGTTTTAGTGCGACTGGTTTTGCGGGTACTAGTAGTAGTTGCAGGTTTGCTGCTAGTCGTACTGCTGGTCTTGCGTCGCGTGCTGCTTTTTGGTGAATCCTCTGTTGGCGCTTGCACTGGGCTCTCCGCTACAGTGGCTTTGCTAGTAGCGGTTTTGGATGATGTTTTAGGCGTGGTACTGGCTTTAGTGCGGGTCGCCGCTGAGCGTGCCGTTTGAGTGCGGCTAGCCGTTTTTTTGGTGGTAGTACGACGTGAAGTAGTTGTTTTTTTGGGACTTTCAGTGGAGCTAGCACGTTCTGTGCTGCTGTCTTTGGCGACGGCGCTACGAGTGGATTTAGTGGTTTTAGTTGCTTTGGTAGATTTACTCGTTTTTGCAGCGGATTTTTGGGTCGCCATAACACACTCCTTGTCCAGTAATAAGGTTAGATTACTCCATAATGCATTAAATTGCATCATGCCTTTGCGAAGATACAGGCAGTTACTGCCTAAAATTAATAACTTAGCGACAATTTAGCAAAAAAACAACAGGCGGGCGTCTGCACTTAAAGATCAACCACCGTGACGCTACCTCGTCGCTATATGAGTGGGTAGGATCACGGCTAGTTGGGCAATGATCCTACAAGATTGATGGGCAATTTTAAAGTAAGGGGCCTGGCACGACAAGCCTTGCATAAAAATTTATGCTTGGCTGGCTTTTTGTAAGCGTTCAAGCACCGTATCACGTCCCATGAGGGCTAGCACAGCATCGACGGATGGCGTTTGTTTTTGGCCCGTGACAGCCACCCGCACAGGAATACCTAGGGCTGGCATTTTGATACTGAGGTCTTGAAGCGTTTCTTTGATGGCCGCATTGATGGCAGGCGCTTGCCAGTCATCGAGTGCCTCTAGTTTTTGCAAAAAGTGTGTCAGTACCGTTTTGCTTTCTTGTGTAATAAATTGCTCATACAAGGCACTATCGACCTCATATTCAGGCTTACAAAACAACATGGCATTATCGGCCAATTGTTCTAGTGTTTCGGCACGGTCTTTAAAAAGGTTGAGCACGGCTGGCAAATTGACATGCTCCGTGACGCCACCGCGTTTAGCAATACGTGGTGCTACGGCTTGTTGCAGTTGCTCATCACTCAGTTGACGGATGTAATGGGCGTTAATCCAATTGAGTTTTTTGGGATCCCATTGCGCTGCTGCTTTGGAGAGGTGTTTGGTATCGAACCATTCGACGAATTGTTGACGTGAAAAGATCTCGTCATCGCCATGACTCCAGCCGAGACGGGCTAAGTAATTAATCATGGCTTCGGCCAAATAGCCTTGCTCGTGGTAGTCCATGACATTCACCGCCCCATGGCGTTTTGAAAGTTTCTGACCGTCAGGGCCCAAAATCATTGGCATATGACCGTATTCGGGTACCGGGGCATTGAGTGCCTTGAAAATATTAATTTGCCGTGGCGTATTATTGACATGGTCATCGCCACGAATCACCTGAGTAATACCCATATCCCAATCGTCTACCACCACACAAAAGTTATAGGTTGGGGAGCCATCGGGACGAGCGATAATTAAATCATCCAACTCCTCGTTTTTGATGGTGATGGTGCCTTTAAAGAGGTCGTGCCATTGCACCTCACCTTGCTGAGGATTTTTGAAACGCACCACGGGTTGGCGACCTTCAGGAATAGGCGGTAAAGTTTTACCGGGTTCTGGGCGCCAAGTGCCGTCATATCGTGGTTTTTGGCCTTTTGCTTTGGCGGCTTCGCGCATGGCATCAACTTCTTCGGGGGTACTATAGCAATAATAAGCCGTACCGTCTTTAAGCATTTGCTGAAGCACCTCTTGGTAACGGTCAAAGCGTTTGGTTTGGTAAAAAGGCCCTTCGTCGTAGTCTAAACCGAGCCAATCCATGGCATGCAAAATCGCATCAACAGCTTCTTGGGTGGAGCGCTCTAAATCGGTATCTTCTATCCTTAAAATAAACTTACCCTTAGCGTGGCGCGCGTATACCCAAGCAAATAAAGCTGTGCGAGCACCGCCTAAATGTAAAAAACCCGTTGGAGAGGGAGCAAAACGGGAGCGAACAGGAGAATCTGAAGTCGTCATTTGAAATTCAAAAAGTAAGGATTAAAGAGAATAGTTTAAGACTGAAAAATAGTTTATAACAGTACAGTAAGCCCTATTTTATCTTAATTAAAGGAGCTGTCATGTATTCGCATCGACTTTCCTCAGTGTTTAATCCACAGTCCATTGTGCTGATCTATAATCGTCCACTAGAGGGATTTGAACAGCTACCTGCAAGGCTCAAGAGTAAGTCTTTGTCGATTTGCTTAGATACTCATGATCCCAACACGAGTCGCGAAGCCTTGAAAGCCATGGGGCAATACGATTTGGCCGCTATTTATGTTGAGCAAGAGGAACTTGACAAAGCGTTACAGTTGCTCGAGGTTCAAGCCCCCAAGAGTTTATTGGTTCTAGCCAGCAACGAGATCACAAGAAACCCACGCCAAGATATCGAGACCCTAAGGCATTGGTGTCAGCAACATGACTGTAATTTCTTGGGGCCCCGCGCCTTTGGTGTGCAGCGACCTAATCTAGGGCTCAATATCAGTAAGATTGAACAAACACGCGCTGGTAGGGTGGCGGTAGTGTCACAATCACGCATGATTGCCAATGCCATTATGGACTGGGGCAGCGATATTCAAGTGGGTTTTTCGACCGTGGTGTCTTTGGGCGAAGCCGGCAATATTCATATCCCCGATATGTTGGAGTTTCTGGCCGGAGACTCGCAAACCGATAGCGTCGTATTGTACTTAGACAAATTGTCGCATGGCCGTGAATTATTTAGCGCTATGCGTATGTTAGCGAGTGTCAAACCGCTAGTGATTTTTAGAGCGGGCCGCAGCGATCCACAAATCGAGGGGCTCGATTCGGTGTTCGATGCCGTGGTACGGCGTGCCGGCGCGATGCGAGTGAATTTTTTCGTCGAAATCTATTCGGTCATCAAATCCATGACGCACAGAAGTCGCCCCAAGGGTGGCCGCTTAGCGATTCTGGGCAATAGTCGTGGCACGATTCAGCTTTTGTGGGATCGCATTCGACCGTATCGCGACAGCATTAAATTGGCGCAAATTAGTGATAAGGGACAGAGTAAATTGGCCGAGATCTTAAGTCCAGGTTCTATTCCTCAGAATCCAGTGGTCTCCTATGCCCCCTTTACGAGTCAGAGTTTGATCGATAGTCTCAAGTTGCTCGTGGCCGAAAAAAATGTGGATGCGATTTTATTGATTTTGGCACCTGATGATAGCTCGTCAATGAGTGATATGATCGAAGACTTAGCGATTTATGCCGCCAAAACCAATAAACCCATACTATGTACCTTATTTGGCGAAAAGAAAATGCGCTTGCTGCGCCACAAGCTGGATGCTGCCGGTACACCTGCCTTTAGAACCCCAGAAACGGCTTTTGGGGGAATCCATGCCTTAATCGCTTATCACTATAATCAACAATTGCTGCAACAAGTGCGCATTCCATTGCTCCTTTCGGAGGATCCCGATAAGGCTAGAGCCTTGGAGATTATTAATCAGGCGCGTCAGGATCAACGCCAGCAACTCAATAACACAGAAGCGGCGCAGTTATTGCAGGCGTACCTCATCGGTGAGATTAGACAGGATGCCATTTTAGATACGGCTCAGCGACACCAAGGTCAAGAGGATTTTTTACCGAGTGTCAAAATCGCGGTAGGACGTGACGAGATCTTTGGTCCTTGGATTATGTTTGCCGAAGATGGCCATAATATGTCTTCGGGTGATTTAGCCGTAGATTTGCCACCGCTCAATGCGTTCTTAGCCCAAGAATTAATTTATCGTAGCCGTGTCTGGCGCCAAGAACTAAAGGGCTTAGTCAGTCCAGAAGCCTTACAAAAATTGCAGAAAACGCTGGAGCTGGTGGGCGAAATGGTCACGGATGTTGCCGATATTTGTTCACTAGAGATTAGTCCTATCGTCATTGACGGTGATGAATTGATCTTTGCCGATGTCAATGTCACGCTGACCGAAAATCAACAAGTCGATCCGCTGAATGTCGAATATCGACATATGACGATTTATCCGTATCCTTCTCATCTTATTCAGCACCGCCATTTCAAAGACGGTACCCCTTGGACCGTGCGGCCGATCCGCCCCGAAGATGCCGATGCCTTACAGCTGTTTATTCGTAATTTGTCCGAACATTCTCGGTATATGCGCTTTGTCTCAATGATGACAGAGCTCACACCCAAAATGCTTAGTCGCTATACCTATGTGGATTACTACAAAGAGTTGGCGTTAGTGGCCACCACTAAAGTTAAATCGGAGGGCGAGCAAGCAGAGCATGAGATGATTATTGGTTTTGCCCACTATCTTATGAATAACGATGGCTATGGCGCCGAATATGCCTTGGTCATCGCGGATGATTGGCAACGTATGGGCTTGGGTCGCGTGCTAATGTCGCAATTATTAAGCGAAGCCAAGAATCAAGGACTCGAATATATCGAGGGCTTTATCTTAAGCAATAACCGTGCCATGTTAGGCTTGATGACCGGCTTAGGTTTACAAAATGATCCAGAGCCTGAGGATCCAACAATGCGCCGAGTTTGGATGCCCTTTTAGGCAAGCCCCAAATAAAAAGCAAAAACAGCTAGTTGCTCAAAGCGGACTAGCTGTTTTTTAAATCTTAAGGGATTAGAGGTGTTAGTTAGACAGCATATTTATTAAAAAATTGGCTAATATCGGCGACTTCTTCGGCGCAGACCTCGTGCTGCATAGGATAGGTATGATGCTCGACCTGGTAGCCAAGTGATTGTAAATGCTGTAATGATTGCTCTGATAATTGCAAAGGTACAATGGGATCCATGGTGCCGTGGCACATTAAAATAGCGGTGTCATGATTGGCTTGGCTAAATTTATCGCTTTGATCGGCTAGAGGTAGATACCCAGAAAGCGCGATTAGACCGGCGAGTTTTTGGGGATAGCGTAAACCACTCAATAAAGTCATCGCTGAGCCCTGAGAAAAGCCAGCAATAAAGATTTTTTCGGCAGCAATACCATGGGCAATCTCTTGTTCGATCAAATGATGAATCGCGGCCATGGACTCGAGTAAACCCTCTTCATCCTCGCCTGTGCGGATACCATTGAGAGATTTAATATCGTACCAACCGCGCATTTGCATGCCGTTGTTGGCGGTGATGGGACGCACCGGCGCATTCGGAAAAACAAAGCGCAATTTAATATCATCATTAAGCTTGATATGTGGGATGAGGGGCACAAAATCATTGGCATCTGCACCTAATCCGTGCATCCAAATCACACTATGACTGGCATTATCGATGCTAGCACCGGCTTCAATAGTCTCGATAGAATTAGCGGTTTTAGTCATTGTTTGTCTCCATGGGTTTGAGGGTTTTGAGTTGTTGAAATAAGGCCCGATAGGCTTTGCGTTGTGGATCTTGATTAGCGCTCAGTTGTTGATTGTGTTGTTGCTCCTTGCGTGCCGCACGGATTAAATTGCGTAATTCTTGGATATTCTCAACCTGATAGTGTTCAATCACTTGGGTCAGATAACTGTCATTTTCAAGCAAGCGATCGCGCAATAATTCCAAACCATGGAAGTGCGCGTTTTGTTGTTCGGACGTGTTGTTCCACTGACTAATTTTTTCTTTGAGGGCGTCTACGTCTTCGTCACGTAGCAATTTGCCGACATACGCTGTTTGGCGCCGTTTACCCTCACGACTGGTAATTTTTTGGGCTGTTTGCACGGCCTCTACACAACTTTCAGAGAGCGGCAGTTGCGATATATTGTTCGCTGGAAGCGCTATGATGTCTTTGGCGAAATCTACCAAAGCATGCATTTCACGTTTGATTTGCGATTTGCTAGGACGATCATAAACCTGATCAGTGTCTTCTTCTGGGCTGTGTTGGTACGGCGACATGGTTTTTACGTTATAGTTTTGAATACTCAAATATGATAACTTGTAGGCTTCTTGCAAAGCAAACTAGCCTGCTACCACCGTATTATACGTTTTATACAATGACTGAAAAACCAACCGATTTTCAACAATTAATTGATTATGTTTTACAACAAGCCAAGACGCTGGGCGCCACAGCGGCAGCCGCCGAAGTCTCCGAGAGTTCTGGCTTGTCAGTAAGTTGTCGCAAAGGGCAACTAGAAACGGTTGAGCGCAATCGTGATCGTGGCCTTGGTATCACCGTTTATAATGGCCAAAGTCGTGGCTCAGCCTCAAGCTCAGATTTTAGTCAAGAGGCGCTGACGCAAACTGTCCAGGCCGCTTGGAATATAGCGCGTTATACCGCCGCCGATGAGGCCGCGGGCCTCCCCGATGCCGCAGATCTGGCCACGGAGTTTCCGGATCTTGAACTCTATAAACCTTGGGACATTGACCCAGACCAAGCACTACAAATTGCCCTCGAAGCCGAAACGGCCGCCCTGGAATACGATCAAGCGATTAGTAATTCCGAAGGCGCTCAAATTAATACCCATCAGGGCCGTTTCCTAATGGGCAATAGTCTGGGGTTCAGAGGGGGCTATGCCGATACCCATCATAGCTTGTCGGTGTCTGTTATTGCGGGTCAGGGTAGTCGTATGCAAAGAGACTATTGGTATAGTAGCCACCGCTATCCCGAACGCTTAATGGCTGCCAAAGACTTAGGTCAATATGCCGCCAAACGAACCATGGATCGGCTCAATGCCAAACGTCTCAAAACAGGTAAATATCCTGTCTTGTTTGAAGCGCCGTTAGCGATTGGTCTCATTGGCCACCTGACCCAAGCCATTAGTGGTGCTGCTTTGTATCGTAAGGCTAGCTTTTTATTAGACGCCCTTCAAACCTCGGTCTTTGCCGACCATATCAGCATTCTCGAGGATCCGTTTATCAAGGGCGCTATGGGCAGTTCAGCTTTCGACAGCGAGGGGGTTCGTACCCGTAAGCGTCAGTTGATCGCACAAGGTGTCCTGCAAGGTTATCTACTATCGAGCTATACCGCACGTAAATTGGGCATGCATACCACTGGTAATTGTGGTGGGTCGCATAACTTAGTACTGCAATCGAGTTTGACGCAGGCCAGTGATAACTTGGCCGCGATGCTCAAAAAAATGGATCGTGGCTTGCTAGTAACCGAACTGATCGGGCAGGGCGTTAACTACGTGACTGGTGATTATTCGCGAGGTGCTTTTGGTTACTGGGTAGAAAATGGCGAAATCCAATATCCCGTCCAAGAAATTACTATTGCAGGCAATCTCAAAGAGATGTACCAAAATATCGCCGCCGTGGGCGCAGATACCCTGACACGTGGCTCCAAAACCAGCGGTAGTATCCTGATTGCAGAGATGCAGGTCGCGGGTCAGTAGGTGTTGTCCTATGTGCTGGACGGATGTTGTGCTGTTCGGATTCTGTTAGCCTTGTCGCTTCCAGGACTAACGCCCCCTATACGGCCCTAAATGCTTGTACTCAGAGGCAGCGGCAGCACCGACCCAGATCCGTAATAATCCTCTAAGTCACTGATTAAACTGTTGTTTTTTGGGACTTAAATAAGTAGATCACGCTATAAATTTATGCGTTTAGGTGATTTTGTGGTAGAATGTTAGGCTTACTATTTGGTACTGTTGCTTTGCTTTTAGGAGTAGTTTAGGAGCAAAAACGCATAATAACAACATGGCCAAGTAGTTGTTTTTAAATATTTTTATTAGGATTTATATCATGAAGACTTTTGTGGCAAAACCCCATGAAGTCAAACGTGAATGGTTTGTTATCGATGCAAAAGGCAAAGTCTTAGGACGTGTGGCCAGCGAAGTTGCACGCATTTTGCGCGGTAAACATAAACCTGAGTACACTCCTCACGTTGACACTGGCGACTATATTGTAATTATCAATGCGGCCGATCTTGTTGTGACTGGCAACAAATTCGAAGACAAAAAATACTATCGCCACTCTGGCTATCCTGGCGGCATTTACGAGACTAACTTCCGTAAAATGCAAGAGCGTTACCCAGGTCGTGCTCTAGAAAAAGCCGTCAAAGGCATGTTACCTAAAGGCCCTTTAGGCTATGCCATGATCAAAAAACTAAAAGTGTATGCGGGTAGCGAGCATCCACATGCAGCTCAACAACCGCAAACACGGGAAATTTAAGGATAAGCTATGATTGGTGAATGGAACTATGGCACTGGCCGCCGCAAAACTTCAGTGGCCCGTGTATTTATCAAAAAAGGTACAGGCAATATTATTGTTAATGGTAAACCTGTAGATCAATTCTTTGCTCGTGAAACTGGCCGCATGGTGGTACGTCAACCCCTAGAATTGACCAAACACTCCGAAGATTTTGACATCCAAGTCAATGTTCACGGTGGCGGTGAAAGTGGTCAAGCTGGTGCAGTTCGTCACGGTATTACGCGTGCCTTGATCGATTACGATGCCTCACTCAAACCTGAACTCTCTAAAGCAGGTTATGTGACTCGTGATGCTCGTGAAGTGGAACGTAAAAAAGTCGGTCTTCGCAAAGCACGTCGTCGCAAACAGTTCTCCAAACGCTAAGCGTATCTGGTTTATTGTTCTGCAAAACCACCTGTGTTTACAGGTGGTTTTTTTGTCCCTAGTGGGCATCGTATAAAGCGATGGCCGCCTTACAATTTAGTAAAATGACAGGACTTTTGGGATAACACTAAAACATTCAGACATCCGGGATGGCTGAATGACACCCACAGGGCGTCACTCAAGGAATCAATATGAGTCACTCAAAGATCAATGTTGCCATTGTTGGAGGCACCGGCTATACCGGTGTAGAGCTGCTACGCTTATTGGCGCAGCACCCAAATGTATCGATTAAGGCGATTACCTCAAGACAAGACGAAGGAATGGCAGTCGCGCAGATGTTTCCCAACTTACGCGGGATGATTGATCTGCAATTTACGAATCCAGAGCAGACGCCTTTGCACACCATGGATGTGGTGTTTTTTGCGACCCCTCACGGTGTGGCGATGTCACAGGCGCAGCGCTTAGTAGCGCAAGGCGTAAAAATCATTGATCTCGCCGCTGATTTTAGATTACAGGACAAGACGGCCTTTGAACGTTGGTACAAAATGCCGCATGCTTGTCCTGATGTCCTCAAACATAGCGTCTATGGCTTACCCGAGATTAATCGTGATAAGATTCGCCAGGCTCAAGTCGTGGGTAATCCAGGCTGTTATCCGACGACGGTGATTTTGGGCTTATTGCCTTTGCTCGAAAAGGGCTTAATTGCCCCCCAAGGCATCATTGCGGATTGTAAATCCGGGGTATCAGGTGCGGGTCGCAAGGCCGCGGTCGCCAATTTATTCCCAGAAGCTTCCGATAACTTTAAAGCCTATGGCGTGAGCGGACATCGTCACCACCCAGAAATCACTGAGCAGCTCTCAACGATTGCTAATGAACCGGTGGGCCTGACCTTTGTGCCACATCTCGTGCCCATGATTCGCGGCATGTTTTCAACGATTTATGTGCAGCTACGACAAGTGCATTCTGCTCAGGCAATTCAGCAACTCTTTGCGCAACGCTATGCTCAAGAGGCCTTTGTGGATGTTTTAGCGGTTGGCGACGTGCCACAAACCCGCACGGTGAGAGCCTCTAATTATTTACGCATTGCCGTACAAGTACCTAATCCAGATAACCGTACCTTAATTGTGATGGTGGCTCAGGACAATCTCGTCAAAGGCGCTTCTGGACAAGCGATTCAGAACATGAATGTGATGTTTGACTTGCCAGAAACTACTGGTCTAGCGCATATAGCGGTATTGCCATAGAGGCGTTTGAGTATGATTGCACGAGTTTCTTTACTAGCCTTGGGGATTGTGATTGGCGCTGGCGCGACGTATTATTTTGGGTCTCAGGCGCTGCAGCGTCAGCAGATCCATCAGCAGCAAGTTACGCAAGATCAAATTGATCATGCCATACGTCAGGCGCATATCAATCAAGAAGCATTGCAGAATAAATACAATGACTTGCATGCCAAATCTCTGCTCGATCAAGTGACCATCGAGCAATTACAAAATGAATTAACGCATAGTCAAGATGAACTCGATCAAGCCAAAGAGCAACTGGCGTTTTTTCAGGAGTTAGCACCTGCCAGTTCTAATAATCGCATCAGTTTGCGCGGTTATAGTGTCAAACTGCAGGGTCAGCGCATTCAGTTTAAAGTGCTTTTATCCCAAAATGGTAATCCGCTCAATCACTTTAAAGGGCGTCTGCAGTTTATTGCCCATGGTCAGCGTGAGGGTAAGGCGGTCGATCTGGCCTTATACCCAGAAGTCCAGGAAGGGCAAACCTTGATTGCGACCGATGCCCCCAAGGATCAACAACCGCCCGCGCTAAAGCCAGTGCAAGACTTGAAAAAAGACGATCTTGCCCCCATATTAAACTTAGATTTTGAGCGTATTCAACGTAGCGAGGGGCTTCTTGTCGTCCCCGATGATTTCCAAGTACAACAAATCACTCTCAAAGTGCTAGAAGGCAATAGCGTCTTGCTTAGCCAAACCCAAAATCTTGATGCGGATACACCCTAAAAGCATCACCCTCATGCATAAAGCTTGACACCATACGCTACACTATCAATATGCTAAAATTAAACTGAGACAGCTCAGTTAATCATTACAATAAATTCATTTTATCTTTAGGTCACTGTATCTGACCGGGAGTACACAATGGCAAACACTCACACTGTAGAATCTGTTGATTTACAAGAACCCCCTAGTCCTTTAATCTTTACCGATGCCGCTGCCGCCAAGGTTAAAGATTTACTCGAAGACGAGGGTAACCCAGACCTCAAATTACGTGTCTTTATTCAAGGTGGGGGTTGCTCAGGTTTCCAATATGGATTTACTTTCGATGAGGTCATCAATGATGATGACACCACGATTGATAAGTCAGGCGTCCAACTCCTCGTAGATCCGATGAGTTTTCAGTATTTAGTCGGTGCTGAAATTGACTACAAAGAGGACATTGAAGGCGCACAATTTGTGATTCGCAATCCAAATGCTACGACGACTTGTGGCTGCGGCTCTTCTTTCGGTGTCTAATAATCCACCCTTCCGCATAGCCTAGCGGCTCATCACAGTTTAATAGACTGACCCCCACTATAGAGATATAGCTGGGGGTTTTGCTTATTTAGGATACAAGCAACCCGCAATAGTGGCGTGACGGGCGCCCGTGATCGCTGGCGTGCAAACGGCTTGCCTTTCCGTAAAGGCTTTGGCTAGCCAGGCGAAAGCCAACGCCTCCATGGCCTGGGGATCAATCCCTAGTCGGGCACTCGACTGCACCGCCACTGAGGGTAAGGCGCTTTGTAAAGAAGCCATTAAGGCTGCATTTTGTACGCCACCACCAAACACAATTAATTCTTGCAAATCCATGTCGTGGATCGGTTGGCAGATGCTGCTAACTGTGAGCTCTCGTAGGGTTGCCTGTATCTGTGCGGCACTGAGAGGCGCCGCCTTGTGTGCTTGAAACTGCGCTAATCTATGTTGCAGCCACTGTAGATTGAATAAATCACGACCGGTGGATTTTGGGGGCGATAGGGCAAACCAAGGCTCTGATTGCAGCAAAAAATTAAGCAAATCGGCATTGGGCTCAGCGCTGAGTCCCCACCGCCCTGATTGATCATAAGCTTGGCCAGTGTGTTGGTAGCACCAGGCATCCATCAACATATTGCCAGGTCCTGTATCAAAGCCAGAGACGGCCTGTTGCGGCAGTAAGAGACTGAGGTTAGCAATGCCACCTATATTGAGTAAGGCGCGGCGCGATTCATTGCTGAACACGGCCGCATGGAAGGCTGGTACCAATGGTGCACCTTGGCCCCCTGCTGCAATATCACGACTCCTAAAATCTGCAATGACATCAATACCACAGATTTCGGCTAACAAGGCAGGCGCGTTGAGCTGCACCGAAAAGCCTAGCTCTGGATGGTGCCTAACGGTTTGACCATGAGCTCCGATAGCCACGATTTCTGAGGTCGTGATCCCAGAGGCTTGAAGCAATTGCTGCACCGCTTGCGCATATAGCTGCGTGAGTTCTTGGGCCGCCATATAACTGCGTTGCAATTCATTGTCACAGAAATGATTGAGAGCGAGCAAATCCTGTCTGAGTGGCAAGGGCATAGGGATAGACGCAAATTCAATCACTTTGGGGATACCTGTATTAGTGTGAAAAAGCGCTAAAACAGCATCGACGGCGTCGGTACTGGTGCCCGACATCAGACCAATGTAATACGGCTTTTGATGGCTCATAAAATCCCTTGTTTTTGCAGCAATTGCGCTGTAATCTAGTGGATAAACGTTTATTATAGTGACTAGATTTTTTCTGTCCAAAGCATTAGTATATTTTAATTATGAGCGATAACGAAACCCATTTAAATCCATCTTCAGACACATCCAACAGCTCAGCAGACGTCGTCATTAGCGATATTGTTAAGGACGAGATGCGTACTGTGTTGCGCGGTTGTGATGAGCTTATCGTGCAAGAGGATTTTATGCGCGCCATGCAAGTGAGCAAGAACAATAACAAACCATTGCGCATTAAATTAGGCCTGGATCCCACGGCTCCCGATATCCATTTAGGGCACACCGTAGTGCTCAACAAAATGCGGCAACTTCAGGATTTAGGTCATCAAGTGATTTTTTTGATCGGTGATTTTACCGCGGCCATTGGTGATCCAAGTGGTCGTAATGCGACCCGTCCGCCGTTGACCCCCGAACAAATCGAAACCAATGCCCAAACGTACTATGCCCAAGCAAGTATGATTTTGGATCCCCAAAAAACCGAGATCCGCTATAACTCCGAGTGGTGCGACAAACTCGGGGCTCGTGGACTGATTCAATTAGCCTCGCGCTATACCGTAGCACGTATGATTGAACGGGATGATTTCACTAAGCGCTATAAAGGTGGCATTCCAATTTCGGTACATGAATTCCTCTACCCTTTATTGCAGGGGTATGACTCTGTCATGTTACAGTCCGATTTAGAGTTGGGCGGTACTGATCAAAAATTCAATTTATTAGTCGGTCGCGAGCTCCAAAAAGAATATGGCCAAAAACCACAATGCGTTTTGACCATGCCTTTACTCGAAGGTCTGGATGGAGTCGACAAAATGTCCAAATCCAAAAACAACTATATCGGCATTAAAGAAGACCCCAATAGTATGTTTGGCAAAATCATGTC
Source organism: Brackiella oedipodis DSM 13743 (assembly GCF_000621025.1). Classification (GTDB taxonomy): domain Bacteria; phylum Pseudomonadota; class Gammaproteobacteria; order Burkholderiales; family Burkholderiaceae_B; genus Oligella; species Oligella oedipodis. Next base: position 28,787 of record NZ_JHZJ01000010.1, on the reverse strand, counting down.
AATATCAGATGATTTGATGTGGCGCTACTATGATTTGCTGTCCTTTAAGTCCGTGGATCAAATTGCGCAACTCAAGATCCAAGCTCAAGAAGGTCGTAATCCCCGTGATATCAAGGTTGAACTGGCCCAAGAAATCGTCGCCCGTTTTCATAATCAAGGGGCGGCTGATCAGGCCCTACAAGATTTTGAAGCGCGTTTTCGTCAAGGTATCATCCCCGAAGATCTGCCTGAGATTAAATTAGGTCAGGGACCCTTTACTATGATCCAAGTTTTGCGTGACTCAGCGCTAGCGAGTTCTGGCTCAGAAGCCTCACGCAATATCCAACAAGGTGGCGTCAAAGTTGATGGCCAAAAAATCGCTGACAAAACACTACAATTAAGTACCGGTAGTTATGTGGTGCAAGTGGGTAAACGCAAAATCGCGCGGGTTATTATCGATTAAGAACTCATTTATAGGAGAATGCAATGAAGCTTACCAGTCAATCTATACAACAAGGTCAAGCCATCGACCCCAAATACGCTTTTGCTAAGCAGGACCCCGAAAGTCATGTCGCATTGTCCGATAACATCAGCCCACAATTCAGCTGGTCCGATTTGCCAGAGGGCACCCAATCCTTAGTCATGATTTGCACCGATACCGACGCACCTAGCGTGGCCGACGATGCCAATCGCGAAGACAAAGAAGTGCCTGCTGATTTGGAACGTGCCGAGTTCTATCACTGGGTGCTCATCGATATCCCTAGTAGCACGCAGGAGCTTGCCGAAGGGGAGTTCTCCAAAGGAGTGACCCCCAAAGGTAAGCAGGGTCCGGCCGCACCTAATGGCTTACGCCAAGGTTTAAATAATTTCACACAATGGTTTGCGAATGATCAGGACATGAAAGGTGAGTATTTTGCATATGATGGTCCTTGCCCGCCATTTAATGACTCACTTGTGCATCATTATCACTTCACTCTATATGCACTTGATATTCCTAAAGTCAATGTAGAGGGCAGTTTTGATGCTCCTAAGGTATTAGAAGCAATCAAGTCTCATGTACTCGCACAAGATACGATTACTGGTACCTATACGCTTAACCCACGTTTATCTTAACTTTTTAATTTTCAAGGACAAATAATGTTTTTACGTGAGAATACCTTAGACAAAGTTGATCCAGAATTATGGAGCGCCATCAAAAAAGAGGATCAACGTCAAGAAGATCATATTGAGCTCATTGCCTCAGAGAACTACACCAGCCCAGCAGTTATGCAAGCCCAAGGTTCACAACTAACTAATAAATATGCCGAAGGTTATCCGGGCAAACGCTATTACGGTGGTTGTGAGTATGTCGATATTGTCGAGCAATTAGCGATTGATCGTGTCAAGGAGTTATTCGGGGCTGAGTGCGCGAATGTTCAACCTAATTCAGGCTCTCAAGCCAATCAAGCCGTTTATCTTGCTGTACTCAAACCCGGCGATACCGTATTAGGTTTAAGTCTAGCAGAGGGGGGACACCTAACTCACGGTGCTTCTGTCAATGCTTCAGGTAAGTTGTATAACTTTATTCCATATGGTCTCAACGACAAAGAAGAAATCGACTACGAGCAAATTGAACGCCTAACCAAAGAGCACAAACCTAAGCTTATCGTTGGTGGTGCATCGGCTTACTCTTTACGCATTGATTTTGAGCGCATCGGTAAAATCGCCCACGACAATGGCGCCTTATTTATGGTCGATATCGCTCACTATGCGGGTTTAGTCGTTTCTGGTCAATATCCTAACCCTGTCCCGCATGCAGACTTTGTGACGACAACTACGCATAAATCTTTACGTGGTCCGCGTGGTGGCGTGATTCTTACTACCGCCGAGTTCGAGAAAAAAATCAATTCTGCCATTTTCCCGGGTATTCAAGGTGGTCCACTAATGCACGTGGTCGCTGCCAAAGCCGTGGCCTTTAAAGAAGCCTTAGCGCCAGAGTTCAAAGAATACGGTAAACAAGTGATTGCTAATGCCAAAATCATGTCAGAAACCTTGGTTAAACGGGGTATTCGCATTATTTCTGGACGCACTGAAAGCCACTTAATGTGCTTGGATTTACGCTCCAAAAACATCACTGGTAAAGATGCCGAAATCGCGCTAGGTAAGGCCAATATTACTGTCAACAAAAATGCAATCCCTAACGACCCAGAGAAACCGTTTGTGACTAGCGGTATTCGTTTAGGAACGCCAGCGATTACGGCGCGTGGTTTCAAGGAAGCCGAGGCGGAATTAGTGGCGAATCTTGTGGCGGATGTCCTAGACAATCCAAACGATGAGGCTAATCTCGACAAAGTACGTAAACAAGTATTAGAGCTCACCGCTAAATTACCTGTTTATAAATAATCGCTCATAGGGCACCCGTTAAGCGACGGGTGCCCTGATACTTTGTGACATGAAGTGTCCTTTCTGTGGTCATACCGAAACGCAGGTGATCGACTCCAGGGTAGTCGAAGAAGGCAGCGCTATGCGGCGTCGCCGTCGCTGCACGTCTTGTGATAAGCGTTTTACGACCTTTGAACGGATTGAGCGTAGTATGCCCATGGTAGTGAAACGCAATGGCACTCGTGTTGAATTTAATCTCAACAAAATCCACGACAGCATGCGTTTAGCCTTGCGTAAACGCCCAGTGTCTGCCGAGAAATTCGAAGCGGCCCTCAGTCGCGTGCAAGATAATCTTTTTAATCTAGCCACCAAAGAAGTCAGTACAGAGACGATAGGCGCTTTAGTAATGCAAGAATTACAACAACTGGATGCCGTCGCTTATATTCGCTTTGCGTCGGTGTATCAGAGTTTTGAGGACATAGAAGAATTCTTACATGCGATTCAAACCATGCGCCAAACCTCCTCAAGTTCGTCTTCTTAACCGCTATTTTCTATCTACTTCGTTCCTTTTTAACGCCTCAGCGATTTTATTATTCATGGTGCCTTAGGTAGCGCTTTTTGACCCTATGCCAAGCTCTTATTTCAGCGATCAAGACCAACAATATATGCAGCTAGCTCTCGCCTTGGCTGAGCGCAATCGGCATATTACGACGCCTAATCCAGCCGTCGGTTGTGTGCTCGTGAAAGCACAGCAATGTGTGGGGCAAGGAGCCACGCAAGCTGTAGGCGGATCTCATGCCGAGATTTGTGCTTTAAAGGAGGCTAAGACTCAGGGACATGATGTCGCTGGCGCCACGGCCTATGTCACCTTGGAGCCATGCAGCCATTTTGGACGCACGCCCCCTTGTGTGGATGCGTTAATTGCAGCAGATATTCGTAAAGTCGTCATCGCTTTACTGGATCCTAACCCTTTGGTGGCAGGCCGCGGTGTCCAACGTCTGCAGGCTGCAGGGATTGAGGTGCAATATGGTTTGTGCGCAGAGCAAGCGCTACAGCAGAATCTTGGCTTTATGTCAGCGATGACGCGCCAGAAAGTTTGGTTGCGTAGCAAAATCGCCAGCTCTTTGGATGGACAGGTGGCTTTAGTCAATGGGGTTTCGCAGTGGATTACCGGCGCCTTGGCTAGGACAGACGGTCAGCGCTGGCGTGCCCTTAGCTCGGTTGTCTTAACCGGGATTGGCACAGTATTGGCGGATAATCCTTTACTCAATGTGCGAGATATTGTCACCCCACGCCAGCCGCTACGCGCGCTTATCGATCGTCGTTTTCGTATAGCACCAGACTGCCGGCTCCTAAATGGCGATGAGGTCTTAATTTTTGTGGCCCCCGCATATTACGACAAACAAAAGGCGCAGATGTTAGAGGCCCATAACGCCAAGATTTTATGTGTTTCCGAACATGAGCAAGGTTTAGATTTACACGCCGTATTACAATCCTTGTATGAGCGTCAGCTGTATGATGTTCACCTAGAAGCGGGCCCTCGGTTAAATGCCGCCTTCCTGCAGGCGGGGCTTATCGACGAAATCATCCATTATCAAGCGCCGACTATTCTCGGGCCTGGTCAGAGTATGATGGCACTTGAGGCAAGGCAACGCTTGCCCGAAGACCACGAATTTGCCTTTATCAAGAGTCAATTGGTGGGGTCGGATCTGTGTTTACAGCTACGCCATGTGGCTTCGTGGCAAGACCTAAAACAACGTGCCTTAGGGGCAATACACAAAACATAAAAAGAGAAGTCAATGTTTACTGGAATTATTACCGCTATTGGTCAGATTGACCAGGTCACCCCATTAGGAACCGATCATAAAAGTGGTGTGAGGTTGCGTATTCAGGCGCCTAATTTTGATTTAAGCACCACCAAGATCGGCGATTCGATTGCCATTCAAGGTGCCTGCATGACGGTAGTGCAGTTACACGCTGCTGGTTTTGAGGTCGAAGTCTCTCGCGAAAGTCTCAATAAAACCACCGGTCTCGATAAACCTGGTCCAGTTAATTTAGAGCCGGCTATGCGCTTAGGCGATACGTTAGATGGTCATTTAGTAGCGGGGCATGTGGATGGTTTGGGCCAGGTCTTAGCGATCAATCACGTAGGTGAATCCACGCAATTGCGCGTTCAGGTACCTGCTGAGCTGGCCAAATACCTAGCCTATAAAGGTTCTATCGTCATTAATGGGGTAAGTCTGACCGTCAATGCCGTTGCGGATAATTCAAAAGGTTGTGAGATCAGCATCAACTTAATCGCCCACACGCTAAAGGCCACGACCTTGCAATTTTTGCAGCAGGGACAAGCCGTCAATTTAGAGATTGATCTCATTGCAAGATACGTGGAAAGAATGCTACAATATCGGGCTTAGCTTTACAAAAAAGGATTGGTGGCCGAGTGGCTGAAGGCGCACGCTTGGAAAGCGTGTATACGGAAACGTATCGGGGGTTCGAATCCCCCTCAATCCGCCAAAATCTATTTGTCTAAATCCCACCGCATAATTTTTCCCCACATTCGTTATCCCTGCACATCAGTTATCCCACTATATGAGTTAGCGTCAATCAGTGTTTTAAGCGGATGCAAATTTAAAGGCGCTTTTCAAGGGGCTTATTGTCTAATAGTTTTGATATCGTTTTTATCTGGAAGGGCTCAACTTAATGAATGTTTGGGTATTTTACTGCCCTTACAGCCTAGCGCTCTATTACAGTCCATCAAATTACAGTCCACCAAAGCCTTGATCACTTAGCTCTGACTCATTTTGTTTCTTTATAAGAAGGGCCGAGGCGGTGCTCACATAATTTTTTAGCAAGAAAAAACGAGCTTGGCGCATATCTGTCAATTTTTTGATTAAGGATATCAAGTAGTAACGCCCAGAAAGCCTACTCGGCGCTAAATATAAGCATTCTACAGCGAAGACAGTCGTGTTATGTGCGGACTCGAGTGGATTGCCAACAGAGTATAGAGCCCAAACAGACCATGGCGGCGCCTTTCCAAAAAGAAAATGGCAATGGCGTGCCGAGTACCAAAGCGGAAAGGGCAGAGGAAATCACTGGGATGAAATAAGAGGCACCGGCCATAATTGTCATATTGCCATGCAGTATGCCGACATTCCAGGCGGCATATCCAAAGCCCATAGCACAGGCGGCTAACGCTAAATAGCCAATGGCTGAAAAGCTGAAATGCATGGGCTCACCACCCATCAAGAAAAATTTGCACCACAAAGCCAGAGCCGTCAACATAATAAATAGGGTCACGCCATTCTGACCTTTTGCCATGCGAATAGTAATCACACAGTAAGTCGACCAAATAATAGCCCCAATAAAGGCCATGCCATAACTTCGGGGGTTGTCTTGAATGTTAAGCAGCATGCCTTTAATATCTAAGCCCTGATCACCCCCTAAGACCCAAGCCACCCCCGTAATGGCCACAAAAAGCCCAGGAACGAATAGCCAGCTAGCTTTTTGTTTATTAAATAAAATGGCAAATGTCATGGTCAGCGCTGGCCACAAATAATTTACGATGCTAACTTCGATGGCTTGGCGATTGCTATGCGCGTAACCAATAGAAAGTGCTAAGCATAATTCATAGCTGACAAATAACACGCTGCCAATCAGCAAATAAGGGCGTGGCAAGGTACGTAGTCGAGGGCGGCCCAAGGTAAGTAGTAGTAATAAAAAGGCACCACTATAAATCATGGCCGCCCCACCTGTAGCGCCCAGATAGGCACTAGCCCCTCGAAAAGCCCCTACAATTGTGCTCCATAATAAGATGGCGGTTAATCCAATGATCGTGGCTTTATGTTGCGTCATTTGTTGTCGTTATTAGGTGAAAAGGTCTTTGGGTAAATGGCGATGCCTTCACTCATTGGCTAATGCACTGGCACAGAGCCATACTTATTGGTATGTGGTTGACTCTTAAAGCACAGGAGAACGATCATTACGAGTTCTAATAGAAAGTAAATAGGCGCAAAAAGCAGTAGCTTATTATACAAGACGGCTAAGATCGGTATGCCGAATAGAAGAACGGATATGACTACTAATATGAGACAGCTGTAGCCGGCATCATGCAAACGTCTGACAGTGACGGCCAAAGAAGGGCAAAGCAAGAACAATTGGATACAAAGTTCGACGTTATCCCAAGCAGCAGGAAGATTCTCGATGCTGCCTACTACTTTTAAAAGAAAGTAGACGATAAATATAAACAGCGTAAACCACCAAAATTCTGCACGAGAAGCACGTCCACTAAACGTAAAATACTTTTTAAAGCACGTGCGAACCGCTTCAACAAACCCCATACTGCCCCGATGCTTGGGGGACGGTGGTGGTGCTGGAGAGTGGCTCCCTTGATTCTTGAAGTGTGCGTCTTTCCAGGTATTCGGTGTTAAGGTCGAGGCGCTATCTTTAGCATCGTCGTGAGCATCGAAATAACTCTGAAGACATTGAACAGATACGTTCATTCTTTTAGTCCTGAGCGTTGGCGATTTGTATACCCGTAATATTGTGACGCTGCGCCGCATCGGCCACAAAGCCGTTATTGAGCATCTCAGTGACAAATTCATTGAGCAGTTTTATGACGCTTGGATCGCGGTCTTTGGCGCAGCCCATGGCTTGTTCGATCACCATAAAGCGTTTATCGAGTAAATGTAAGCCTGATTTATCGGCTATATCTGATTGCAATTGCTGCTTGACACCGGCGGCTACTTCGTAATCATGGGTTAGAAATTCTTGCACCACTTGTTGCGATGAAGCGGCGCGGATAATTTCAGCCTTCTTAATATGACGACTCAAGAATAAATCATAGGCGCTGCCTTGACCGACGACAATTCGATTGCCTGCCTGGTCAATATCGGCGTTAGTCTGAAAAGGTGACTCATCGCGCACCAGGTAATAGCCCTCAATCAACACATAAGCTGGGGTGAAGGCAATGCTCTGACCGCGTTCAGGGTCGATCGCAAAAAAACCAAAATCGGCTTCATTGTTGCTAACGGCCGCCACAGATTGCATGGCTTTGTCGAACACTTTAAATTCAATGGCCAGCTCGAGTTGATGCGCAAGTTCATTGGCTAGATCAACGCTGATGCCGTAAATCCCCTGGTCATTGCGACCGGCTAATAATTTATTGCCAAGATTAATAGAGGCTCTAAGCACGCCCTTCGGTGCGATGGCTTGTTGGATGGCTGGTGTAATAATCATAGTACTTGTCTCCGCAGTCAGTCTGACGCTTTGAGAAGCCATGACGTTTTTTGTTGGGTGGGCGCTGGCCAGTGAGCTCTTGGTGCTGAAGTAAGGATAGGGTTTTGTGAAAAAACTGCCGGGTTTTTTTGCGGGCTTTAAAGCCAAAAGTGCGTCTTAACCAGTATTGAAAATTGAGATCTCGAGCGCCCAGACCGTCGATAAAAACTAGGCTACGTGAGCCGTCATCATGGGTTCGCAATAGCATGTTATCACTGCCATAATCAGCCAAGATGACATTATTGTCAAGCATCCAATTAAATGCTTCTGTTACAAACTCCCGCCCCTGGTCATAGCTGATCAAGCCGGATTCGCATGCTTGAAAAATCGTAGGTGAAGGCGTACCATCGAAATCATGTACAAGCTCATAAATGAGCCCTTCACCTTTATCGGTATGTGCCCAACCATAGTAGTCAGGTAGGTGCACACTACGATGAATCCCGTGCTTTTGCAGATGCTGCCAGTAATGGCTTTCGATTTTGTTTTGGTCACGTTCTAATTGTTGATTGGCGACCTTGATGCACAAATCCGCATGATTTGGATGCTGCCAACAATTACGGTCATTGCCGGCACCAATGATGTGATCTAGATGTAACGGAGTGGTTGCAGAACCCCTTAAAAGTAAATTTTTCATATCAGAAACACGGCTTGTGGTTTGGATATGAAATTTCAGCGTGCACAAGCCTTTGCTAGAAAGTTTGCGTTAAGATGGCAATAGTGGAGTTGGTGGTGTAACCAATGTAAATTAGAGATGTTGTTACACTATTGTGATATTTATTACCATTTTAGCAGCTATTTCATTAAATTGTAATAAACTAGGAGAAATTCATGAGTCAAAAAAAAGTCTCTGACATTATGGTAGAGGTTTTGGAGCAGGCGGGCGTCAAGAATTGCTATGGTATTGTTGGTGATACCCTGAATCACTTCACGGATTCACTCTCCAAAAGCAGCATTAATTGGGTTCATGTACGCCACGAAGAAGTGGGGGCTTTTGCTGCTGGCGCTGATGCCTTTATGACAGAGGGTATTACCGCTTGCGCAGGCTCTAACGGTCCTGGCAGCTTACACTTTATTAACGGAATTTATGATTGTCATCGCAATCGTGCACCCGTGGTTTTAATCTGCTCTCAATTGAGTAATGCGGCCATTGGTTATTTAGATTTCCCCCAACACGTAGACTTCAAAACCATTTACAAAGATTGCTCTGTCTTTTGTGAAGAGATTTCCGCGCCTGAGCAAGCGCGCTATGTGATGACCCAGGCGTGCCAAGCGGCTCTCACTAAACGCGGGGTCGCCGTCGTCATTATGCCGATTAATGTCAGCGAACAAACGACCGATGATGAGGTCGCTTTCACGATACACCATCCTAAACCAGTGATTCGCCCCTCCGACAGCGAGCTTCAAGCAATGGCGGATCTACTCAATCAGCACAAAAAAATCACCATTTATGCGGGGGCCGGCTGCCAACACGCGCATGATCAAGTCGTCGCCTTATCCCAAAAGCTCAAGGCGCCCGTCGCCCATACGTCAAGAGCCAAGGATTTTATCGAATATGATAATCCCAACAATATGGGTATGACCGGCGTGTTTGGTTGTAAATCGGGTTTTTATGCGATAGGCAATAGTGAGGTGCTTTTATGCCTAGGCTGCGATTTTGCTTGGACCCAATACTATCCCGATCATGGCAAAATCATCCAAATTGATGCCGATGCCACGCACTTAGGTCGTCGTCACCCCATTGAAATTGGTGCAGTGGGCGATATTGCTCCTTCCATTGAGGCATTGATGCCATTATTGCACGGCAATGATGACGACAGTTTCTTAAACGATTGCCTTGACAAACGTAAGAGCACCCTAGAAGCCCGTGCCAACGAAGAAAAAGTCGGCAAAGATGTTATTCATCCGCAGTACCTAGTCTCTTTGCTTAATAAATACGCCGACGATGATGCTATTATGACCGCCGATGGTGGCTCACCGATGGTGTGGAGTTTGCGTCACTTTGATGTTAATGGTAAACGACGTACCTTGGTGAGCTTGTTGCATGGTACTATGGCCAACGCCATGCCACATGCCTTAGGTTTATCCAAAGCCTTTCCTAAACGTCAGATTATTTCTTTAAGTGGTGACGGCGGTATTGCCATGTTATTAGGTGATTTATTGACGCTGCGCCAAGAGGATCTCAATATTAAAATCGTGGTCCTTAACAATAGTTCTCTAAACTTTGTCGAACTAGAACAAAAAGTTGAAGGTTTGCTCGATAATTACACAGACCTCAAAAACCCAGATTTTGGTAAGGTTGCCGCGTCTTTAGGTATGCTTGGAATCACCCAACCCACCAATGATGGACTCGAAGAAGCGGTGCAAAAATTCTTGGCCCATGACGGGCCAGCGTTATTAGACGTTCATACTAATCCAACGGAATTAGTCATGCCGCCTGATCCGACTTTCCAACAAGTCAGTTCATTCTCTTTATACGCGACTAAAGCCATGTTCAATGGTAGAGCCAAAGATGTGGTTGAACTCCTAAAAGATAATTTCTTACCTAATCACTAAGCACGAAACAGTCAACCCTCACCAAGCTGGTAAATTTGGTGCTTGAACCTCACAAAAGCCAAACCATTACGGTTTGGCTTTTTTATTCACTCTTTAGTCAATCACTCATAATGCATTGCCTATCACAGAGAGCGGCCGACTCACCGCTAACGTGGCTCTGCCAAGCTGTTATGCAATGGTCGCAATGGTGGCTTGTGCGTCGATAAAGCTACCTTTCTGGACTTGATGTTTAAGTTTTCCGCTAGTGTGGGCTTTGACTTCGACTTCCATTTTCATCGCCTCTAAAATCGCCACTGTTTGCCCAGCGTGGACCTCAGCGCCATCCTCTAGCACCCATTTTAAGAGCGTACCGGCGATGCTCGCTTGCACCGCTGAGTCATCTATCTCTTCGCTCTGTGGGGCACTGGTGTGGCTGGTATGGGCTTGTAGACTATTGATTAAAACGCTTGGCAAGGCAATTTCATGACGTTTACCATCGATCTCCATAACGGTATGAAGCAATGACTGAGCGCTCGACAAGCTACGTGGCGCCGGTGTAAATTCGGCTTGCAGTTCTTCTTCGATCCACTTAGTATGCACCGCAAAATCCTTGCAAAAGGCCGGCTCATTTAAGACTGCTTGATGAAAGGGCAGGACTGAGGCCACCCCTTCGATTTTGAATTCTTGCAAGGCTTGGCGTGCTCGCGCCAGCGCTTGTTGGCGCGTTTGGCCCCAGACAATGAGTTTTGCCATCAAGGAGTCAAACTGGGCCACTACTTGGGAGCCCGCATGAACCCCGCTATCTAAGCGAATGCCCAGGCCGCCAGGGACATCAAAGCGCGTAATAGTACCAGGGGTTGGTAAAAAGCCATTGGCAGGGTCTTCGGCGTTAATCCTAAATTCAAAAGCATGTCCGTGGGGACGCGGTGTTTCTGTGAAACTAAGGTCTTGGCCGCTGGCCAGCTTGAGTTGCTCGAGTACGATATCGACGCCGCTGGTGGCTTCTGTGACAGGGTGTTCGACTTGCAAGCGGGTATTGACTTCCAAGAAAGACAATTCGCCATTGGCGCTCAACAAGAATTCCACCGTACCCGCACTACGATAATTAGCCGCGGCCGTAATATCGTGTGCGGCCTTGAATAACTGGCTCTGTAGGGCCTCACTTAGAAAAGGGGCCGGCGCTTCTTCAACTAGTTTTTGATTGCGGCGTTGTAAAGAGCAATCACGGCTACCCAAGACCAACACTTTGCCGTGACCATCACCAAGAATTTGTACTTCGATGTGGCGCGGTTTGGCCAAGAACTGCTCGATAAAACACTCACCACGTCCAAAGGCCACCTCGGCTTCACGTACGGCAGATTCATACAGGCTCTTCACATCGGCTAATTCGTAAGCGATTTTTAGGCCACGACCGCCGCCACCAAAAGCGGCCTTAATGGCTATAGGTAAACCATATTCTTGCGCAAATGCTAATGCTTCTTGGGCATTCTTGACGGGCTCACTCGTGCCCTTGGCTAACGGTGCACCTACACTAAGCGCTAATTGCCGGGCACTTACTTTATTACCAAGAAGTTCAATCGTTTCTGCCTCAGGGCCCACCCAAATTAAACCCGCATCTTCAATGGCGCGGGCAAACTCTGCATTTTCTGATAAAAAACCATAACCGGGATGCACCAGGGTGGCCCCTGATTGTTTCGCAATCTGAACAATCTTAGTGATAGATAAATAGGTTTCAGTCGTACTAGTGCCTTGTAAACCATAGGCTTCATCAGCCATTTGCACATGCAAGGCATCGATATCCTGATCGGCGTAAATGGCCACGGTTTGATAATCAAGCTCATGGCAGGCACGGATAATACGTACGGCAATTTCGCCGCGGTTCGCAATCAGAACTTTGTGTTTTTTATTTAGAGAAGAAGTGGAGTTGCTCATAGGATTAATCTGGTTTTGAATTATTGTGGAGATCTGGGTGCAAAACATTAAAACGCACGTGGCAATTAGGCGGTAATTGTGCGGCGAGATCCAAATGCTGGGCGCAGACAGAGGCAATCACGGGATAGCCACCGGTAACAGGGTGGTCATTTAGAAATAGTACGGGTTGACCATTTTGGGGCACTTGTATCGCACCTTTGCAAGTCCCTTCACTCGGCAGTTCACGTGTGATTTTTCTGCTAAGGGGCGTCTTACCCTGCAAGCGTACCCCAATACGATTGGAAGTTGCGGTCACTTGCCAATGTTGTTGTGTCAATAAATTGAGCGATTCGTCGGTAAACCAATCTTGGCGTGGTCCCAATTCAATATCTAAGGTGACGATATGCTTAGCGTCTGGCATGGCAAACGCTGGTGCTTCATAGATGGAAACTGTCTGCAATGCCAAGGGATCACCTTTATAGAGAATATCTTCAGTCTGTAAAGGGGCGGGACCCAGTCTAGCAAGCGTGTCGTAAGAAGCACTATTGAGCACACGAGGACACGCGAAACCATCTCGAATGGCCACGTAGTTACGGACCCCCGCCCGAGTGCTTTTGAGCTCGATCACATCTCCCACTTCGGCACTGAAGGCGTGCTCGAGAGGTAATATATGCTGGCTGCCCTTGCCGGTGGTCAGGCATAATTCAGTAATCGCCCCGGTAATGGCTATGACACAGGGGCTCATGACCTGAAATTTAGCATGGCCTTGAGTAATTTCTAGGGCTGGGGTATGGCTTGGATTACCACATAAGCGATTGGCTCTGCCAAAAGCCTGCTGATCGAGAGCGCCTGATTCGGAGACGCCTGAGCTGAGTAAGCCATGTCGACCTTGATCTTGGATTAATGTTTGTAAACCTGGCGCTAAAACCTTGAGAAGGGCGGCTCTGGCAGGTTCCGCTGCTGGCGTTTGTTTAGCTACTGAGTGAATACTAGCTAGTGTATTAGTCGAAGGCGCGGCAAATACTTTGGCGGCTTGGCTATCTTTAAAGAGCACTTGATCGCCCGCTTGCAAGAGCGCTGCTGGTTCGCGCGCTAAATCCCACATCGGTGTATCTGTATGCCCCAATAATTGCCAACCGCCGGGACTGGCTTGTGGATAAATGCCACAAAACTCATCCGCCAAGGCCACCGAGCCAGCTGGAATACGAGGCCGAGGCGAGGAGCGACGCGGCACGACAAGACGATTATGTTCGGCAGCCGCCATATAGGCAAAACCCGGTGCAAAACCTGTAAACGCCACTGTGTAGACCGTCTCTGTATGGGTTTTAATGAGTTCAGCGACACTCATGCCACAATATTCGGCAATAGCCGCGAGATCTTCACCGTTATATTCGACCTCTAGAATATGTTGTTTTTGGGCAGCGTGGTCCGCTTCATAAGGCGCTAGCGCTTGGATTTGCTCCTGTAGCGCGGCTGCCGTGGTGAGCCACGGTTGAAAATAAATTAGCAAAGTACGTGCCGCAGGCACAATTTCTTGTATGCCCTTGAGGCCGGCTTGTCGTATGGCCTGATGTAGATTCAAGGTGGCTTGTAAACTGGCCAACTCGATTAAAAAGGCCCTTTGATTCACAAATAAAAAACGCATAATACTTACTTGTTTGTGGTACTAAAGGCCTGAATACGGATCCCCGCTTGTTGCAATCCCTGCCGCAGCGCCTTGGCAATATTGACGGCTCCTTCGGTGTCACCATGTACACAAATAGACTGTGCCGCCAAAGGTATAAATTTGCCATTAATTGAATAGACGCCACCCTCTTTGACAAGACCGATCATGCGCTCGGTAATAGTTTTGGCGTCGTGAATCACCGCCTGTGGATGCTGGCGTGATACCAAGCGACCGTCGTCCTCGTAATTGCGGTCAGCAAAGGCCTCTGCGACAACCTTAAGGCCTGCATTTTGGGCCCAATCGATTAGTGGTGAACCGGCCAGAGCCATCAAAATCAACTCATCATCCAAGGCCAACATGCCATCAATAACGGCTTGTGCCTGCTTAGCATCATGCGCAATCGTGTTATAGAGCGCCCCATGGGGCTTAACATATCGCACTTGCGTCCCGGCGACCTTGGCGAGTCCTTGCAGGGCGGCAATCTGATAAATCACATCGGCTTTGAGATCCTCATAACTGAGTTGCATACTGCGGCGGCCAAAGCCCACTAAGTCTGGATACGCTACATGCGCGCCCACAGCGACCTGTTGCGCTTGTGCTGTCTGCAATGTCTGTAGCAGATTGCTCGGGTCACCCGCATGAAAACCACAAGCAATATTGGCGCTACTAACGATAGGTAAGATGAGGTCATCGTGACCCATGCGCCAGGCACCATAGTGCTCACCGAGGTCACTGTTGAGGTCAATAGAAACTGACATACGTTGAAGATGGGAGTAGGTTTTAAATAAAAACTATCAATATTATACAAATCGCATAAATTCGTTAAGTGGTGATAACCCCGAAGCTGAAAACTAGGACAAACCCTTGTAGGTAAAAATTGTAGGACATAAGTAAAAAACTGTTATTACAATGATTTTGGTACAAAAACAAGAGGCGGCAAGTGCCTTGCTTATCGCCTAATTTAAGAATAGTTAATAACAAATACCTACATATTCACTTGTGTTATGTGAATTATGTGATTTTTAAAAAAGGAGTTTTATTTCATGCAATTCGAGCCAGAGACCAAGACCTTTGAATTCAATGGTCTAAACGTCACTTATCATTCCCTCACGCGTCCCGAGCATACACGTAACCCTGTGGTCTTGGTGCATGGCACCGGTGGCACGCTTAAAACCCATTTTTATTACGTTTTCAATATGCTCTCAGTGCACCAAGATGTTTATGGCATCGATTTAGCCACACCAGAGGGCGATGATCCCATGGAATTGAATGATTGGTCAGATCAAGTGATTCACCTCATCCAAAATGAACTAAAACTCAAGAATGTCACACTTGTCGGCTATTCCTTAGGGGCTGTAGTGGTATGCGACGTGGCCGCTCGCATTCCAGAGAGCATCGATAAATTAGTACCCCTAGCGGGCTGGGCAAAAACCGAAAACGATCATCGTTTGCGTGCGGTGGCTTTTGATACCGTCACCAAAATGGGGGGGGCCGAAGCGATGGATCATATGCGTACTTTATTTTTCTTAAGCGACAAAGCCATTGCGGCCATGCCTCTAGAAGATAGTATGGCCATTGGCGCCCGTTTGCGCGAAAACCATACGCCCGGATTTGGCAAACAAGCCGAATTGACCACTCGTATCGATATTCTCGATCAACTGCTTAAGATTAAGGCTGAAACTTTGGTAGTCGGTTGTACATTTGACCGTCTAATTCCCGTCAAACACAGTCATATGCTGTATGGCGCCATCGAGGGTGCACGTCTGGCGATCTTAGATACCGGTCATGCCCTGATGGTAGAAATGCCAGCTCGCGTGGTGCAACTCATCAATAATTTCAACCAAGACAGCAATATCTATCCACGCGATCAAGTGATCGAAAATTATTCCGTTTAAGCAGTGATTCACAAAATTTAGGAGCTGACTATGCATGCAGGTTTACAAGCACAGCCACAAGGCTTTTCAAACATTAACTATGAATTTGATAAGTATGACGAGCAACCATTAGTGACCATAATTGGCGCTGGTTATGCGGGTCTTGGCTTAGGTATTTTACTCAAACGCAGTGGCTACAAGAATTTCCGTATTCTCGAGCGTCAAGAGGATGTTGGCGGTTGTTGGCAAGCCAATACTTATCCAGGCATTGCCTGCGATATTCCCTCTCACTTGTATTCTTTTTCGTTTATAAAGAATCCAAATTGGAGCAAGATGTGGTCGCCAGGCGACGAAATTCAACGCTATTTACGCAAATGCGCCGAAGATGAAGGTCTACTCGACTACATCACTTTTGGTGTTGAACTCGATGAATGTCATTGGGATGAAGCCCAAAACAAATGGCTCGTCAAAACCAATCAAGAAGAATTCGCCACCGATTACTTTATTAATGCAGCAGGTGCTTTAGTCGAACCCGATATTCCAGATATCCCTGGTATCGACACCTTTAAAGGCAAGATCATGCATACCGCCAAGTGGGATAATAGCGTAGATCTTAGTGGCAAGCGCGTGGCGTGTATTGGTACCGGCGCTTCGGCTGTCCAGATGGCCCCACAAGTCGCAAAAATTGCCAAGGAATTGATCGTCTTTATGCGTACGGCGTCTCATGTGATGCCACGTGAGAATTTTCCCTATTCTGAGGCACACAAACGTATGTTTGCCAAAGACCCACAAAGTATGGAAAAGCATCGTATGGATATTTTCTGGATGTGTGAAAACCGTTATGGGGCGCGTCGTAATATCGAAGGTCTGGTTCATGAACAGGCCGAAATTGCGCGCAAACATCTAGAGGCGCAGGTCAAAGATCCCAAACTGCGTGAACAACTTACCCCTAAATTCAAACCAGGGTGCAAGCGTCTATTGTTCACTAGTGACTTTTTCCCGATTTTTGAGCGCGACAATGTCACACTTGAACCTTCTGCGCTCAAAAGCGTCACCGAAAACACCGTTATTAGTGCCGATGGCAATGAGTTTGAAGTCGATGTGATTGCTTTCGCAACGGGTTTTGAAGTGGCCGATAGTCCTATTCGCCATCATTTATATGATCGCAATGGCAAGTCGATGCAACAAAACATTAACGAAGGGGTACGCGGTCTACGGGGTTTGACCATGCCAAATTTCCCTAACTTCTTTAATTTAGCGGGTCTTAACATTGGTTCAGGTCATAATTCTCAAGTGATCTATATTGAAACCTTGATTGCCGAGACTTTAGGCGCGCTCAAGTATTGTCTCGAAAACAAGGTCAAAACCCTAGAGCCAACGACCAAAGCGGAGCATCATTACAACCAAGATCTTGATCAAGAAGCCGAGGGCACCATCTTCTTAGATGGGGGTTGCAGTAGTTGGTACCTTGACGAAAATGGTAAATTGACGGCGTTGTGGCCAAGCTATACGCATGAGTTCCAATTTGCGAATGGCTATTTCCGTCCCGAGGAATATGGTTTAAGTAATTCCAAAAAAGCCGCTTAAATTGCCCTAAGCCTCAAGGCTAAGCAAGCCTGCTCCTAAGAGCAGGCTTTTTTAGTGTTCAAAAGAAGTTGTAGAGTAGCGTGCAGCAAGCGAGTGCTCGCTAGAATAGAGTGTACGCTGTACTATATAATAGCGCTTGAATAGGGGCTGGCAATGCCGTAATTGGCCCCACAAATCGATTATACATATGAGGTGTCATCATGCGTTGGCAAGGTAGAGAAGGTAGTTCTAATGTCGAAGATAGACGAGGCCAAGGCGGCCGCGGTCTATTACCCAAAGGCAAGGGTTTTGGGATTTTGGGGATAGTCATCGTTTTGGTGGGTGCCTATTATGGGGTAGATCTTAGTGGCTTAGTCGGGGGAACCGGCGGGGCGCCGACGAGTCAACTGAGTTCCGAACAAGAAAGCCAAGTCAACGAATTATCCCGTGTCGTTCTCAAAGAGACAGAGGACGTTTGGTCTGCCTACTTCCAAGAACATGGTGCTCAATACAAGGCACCCACCATGGTTTTATATACCGGCACGACGTCAACCGCTTGCGGTCGAGGTCAGTCTGTCATGGGACCGTTTTATTGTCCGATGGACCAAAAAGTCTATTTAGATTTATCTTTTTATGAAGATATGAAGCGGCAACTGGGTTCAGGAGGTGATGCCGCTTTTGCCTATGTGATTGCCCACGAAATTGGCCATCATGTGCAAAATTTATTAGGAATTTTGCCAAAAGTACACGAGCAACAGCAACAATCGGGGCAACTACAATCTAACGCCTTATCCGTTAAGCTCGAGTTACAAGCCGATTGTTTTGCGGGGGTTTGGGCCAACAAAGCGAACCAAAGAGGTTTGTTCGAACAAGGAGATGCTGAGCAAGCGTTCAATGCCGCCGAATCTGTGGGCGATGATCGCATCCAAAAGCAAGCGCAAGGCTATGTGGTTCCAGATAGTTTTACACATGGAACCTCAGCGCAACGTTTGCATTGGTTTCAACAAGGCCTCAAAACAGGTGATGTCGAGCAATGTAATACGCTTGCCAACTAAATTCTGCTCAATCTGATCTCATAAAAACTCCCAAGCACAAGCGTACTTGGGAGTTTTTTCATGAGGTTGCTAAAAGGTCGCTAAAAGGTCGCTAAAAGGACGCTAGAAGGTCTCTAGGTTAGGGATTATTGGCTAAGCGACTGCGCTGCTCATAAGTAGGAATTTGCGGAGCAATATACATGAGCGTAAAGCGCTTATTCTTGCTGACAGTTAAATTATAGAGACTGGTTTCCGCGAATAATTTGACGGCATTTTGATTAGGTACCGCTAAATAAAAGGGTTTGTTTTCGGCCAGTTCTTCGAGCAACTTATTGTCATCGATAATTTTGGCATGACCGCCAGAGTAGTATTGCGCCGAAAAAGGCAGTTTTGAGTAATAAAACAGAGTTTCACCGACTTGCTGATGTTGCTGAACATAATTGATCAGGGTTTTTTCTGTGTTGCCTAGATTAGGTTGTGACCACAACACAATGCTCACTAGGACTAAACCGAGTGGTGTACTTAAGGCCGCAAGGTTGAGCAAAGGCAAAGGTCGTGTTCTTGTGGCTAGATTGGCATGTAAATACAAGGCCAAGTAAATACTAAATGCGGCGATGGCCGGTAAGACATACGTCCAAAGAATATTAGCCGAAAACGTAAAAAATATAGGTGTAAAGAGCATGGCACTTAGCCAATAGCGGTTTAGAGCTGTATGTTCAATACTTTTCATGAGCGCTTTGAATTGTTTTTTGAAGATCGCACTGACCATGGCGATGAGCGCCAAAATACTCCAAGGCGAGGTCGCTGCCAAAAAATACACCCAAATCATGGCAAAAGGTTGTTGATGGGCAGTGCCATACATATCGCCTTTCCAACCAGACACGGCAAAGCGCAGGATATGTTCACCCACCAAAAAATAGTATAAAAAGCCCGGCGTTTTTAGTTCAGCCAAAATGTACCAAGGCAGCGCAAGCGCGGCGCAAAGCAGACCGCCTTTAACCCAGGGTAAGTGAGTGAGCACGGCTTGGTGATGTTTTTTATTGAAGCAATAGATAGCGATAGGCGCAAAACTAATCACCGCCGCTAAGGGACCTTTCGCTAATAGTCCGATGGCCAAACCAATAAAAAATAAATAAGACCAGAGGGTGGATGGAGTGGTTTGTTTGCGTGCATCATCTTGCATTACCACTGCAACAGAAAAGAGACAAAGATTGGTACCCAGCGTCAAAAATGGATCGGTCAACACGGCAGCCGCGCAGACTGATACCAAAAAGCAAGAACTATAAATGAGCAGGGCGAGACTAGCGATTTGGCGGTTGTAAAGGCGTTGGCAAGCTCGATAAATCACCATATTACTGAGTACGAGGCAAAGCCAAGCTGGCAGGCGTAGGGCAAATTCGCTATTACCGAGCAGTTTGATAGACAAAGCTTGGCACCAAAAAGACAACGGTGGTTTGCCCCAAAAAGGCGTATCGGCATTGAACCAAGGCGTGATCCAATCACCGCTTTGTGCCATGATGCGTGCAATTTCGGCGTAGCGTGGTTCAGTGGTGTCATAAAAAGGCAGCAAAAACATAGAGATCAGTGGTAGGAAGACAATGAGTCCAATAAGCACAACAATTTGCTGCTGAGAAGATAGGTTTGTTTTCATGATGGATCCTTGTAACTTTGCACTCTGTGAAGCCACTCAAGGAAAGCCAGTGGCTTGACAAGGGTGATGATCAATTATCAAGGCAGGCAATTTGAATGATAGACGGCGATGCAAAATGACACTTTTGATAGTTTTTCTAAAGACAGCGAGATGCCATCATTAATTGACTGCCACAAAACAAACACAGTTTAGAGAGAGTGATAACAAACAAACCTAAAGTAAATATCAAGCAAATATCAAACGCCGCAGTATTTGCTTGAGTTTTTGATAAAAAACAGAAAAAACGTTCAGTCAGGGCTGAGCGTAGGCAGGCATGACAGAGAGCTAGGGTTAGTGTGGTGGGATTAACCGCAACTGAGTACCTTGTTGATCGGAATTCAAAACCGTTAAACGCCAATGCAATTTTTCGAGTAATAAAGTGACAATATATAAGCCCAAACCGGTAGTGCCTCGCTGACCGAGTTGTAAGCGATTACTTTGTAGCATTTGTCGTTGTTGAGGACTTAAACCATGACCTTCATCCTCAATATCGAGGTAGTCCTGATGAATTTGTACAAAAATATGACCGGGGGTGTGGTTAAGGGCATTTTGTAGTAAATTGCGCAACAGCATTTGTATAAGCGTTTGATTGCTTTCTACGTGCATAGGGGCATGCGTATTGACAATGAGTCGTGTCGAAATGTCAGCATTCTGGCTTTGTAAATCTTCGCTGATTGTATGAATTAGGGCTGTGATATCTATCTGTTCTTGCTGTTTTAGTGCGGCTTTATTGCGCGCCATCGTCAAGAGCACGTTGACGTTGTCTTGCATCTCGTTGCAGGCATTGCGCACGCGCTGCAGGGTAATGCGATCGTTGGCCGCTAAGTTGTCACGCGCTTCGATCACATCGAGGGCGCCAGACATGACCGCAATCGGAGTTCGCAGCTCATGGCCAGCAAAACCCAGCAACATATTTTCGCGGGCAACGAACTCTTCTAGTTGCTCAAGAAATTGATTAAAAGAGTCAGCAATTCTGCGTAACTCGGTATCTTTATAATTTGTGTTTAAGCGCGGCATATTGGCAGCCGCGCCGGTTTGACTGATTTGCTCGGCCAGATGCTGTAGAGGGCGTACCAAACGTTTGCTACAGAGCCAAGCCAACAATATACTCACTAAAGCCAGTGCTACGCTGAGCAAAAGCAAAATTCGATTAAACATATCGACTCGATGCTCAAACGGTGTGGAATTTTTGGCGAGATAAAAAATACCTTGATCGGTGGGTTCAGCCACTACCAAAAAGGTTTGCTGTCCTTGATGGCGTTCGAGCCGTTGCTCAGGCTCTAAACCCTCAAAAATAGCGGGTATATGTATTTTATGTTCGAAGCCATGCGGCACAAATGCCATGGCTAAGGTCTCGGACTCCCATACATATTCGCCATGGTTAGCAAAGTGATTTAAATAAAAGTGTTTTTCATTGTCAAAACCCTGTACGAGCATGGTTTCTTCTAGGTCTTCATTGACAACATAAACGGTGATCACCATCACGGCTAGACACAATATGGTCACCCCCAAAATGGCTAAATAAATTTGGTGCGCAATGCTTTTAGGCTTCATGGCTATCTTCTCGAGTCATTAAACGGTAACCGCGACCGTGCAAGGTCCGTATACAGGTATAGTTAAAAGCATCTTGGATTTGTTTGCGCAAGGTATACACGTGGGTGCGTACCGTATTCATATCGACTTCTTGTTCGCCCCAAACATCATCAATAAGCTGTCGATACGACACAAAATTAGGCCAGGCTTTGATGAGACTCACAAAAATATTAGCGGATAGTCCCTTGATTTCAATTTGTTGGCCTTGATCATTGCTCAGCTCAAAGGTGTTGAGATCCAGGACTAAGCCTGCGCCTTCTAGTTTTTGGGATTTTTTGTGACCGCCACCTTGTCGTCGTAATAAGGCTTTAATGCGCATTTTAAGTTCACGTAAATCAAAGGGCTTGGTGAGATAATCATCCACCCCTAGATCAAAGGCCTGCTGCTTATCATCTAATTGGTCTTTGGAGGTCATGATGATGACTGGTACATCGCTACCTAAGTCATCACGAAGGCGACGGCAGATGTCGAGTCCTGAGACCCCTGGCAACATAATATCGAGGATAACAATATCGTACGCTTGAGTGGCCACTAAATGTAAAGCCGTCAGACCGTCATAGGCAAAATCGAGGATATATTCTTTGCCCGAAAAAAATTCTTGTAGATTGGCTGCTAAGGCAGAATGGTCTTCAACAATGAGGATGCGAGTCGTATCTTGCATAAAATAATCTCTGAGAGCTAAAGCAAGTTCATTTTACACGGCAAATAATGATTGAGAACTTAAAGAAATCGACCGAATGTCAAGCAATAACAAGCAGTAACAGGTACTGATCTTATGAGAATTGTAAAAGTCCGAGTCAGTAACAACGTCAGTTCAACAGAGCTGCTTGATCTCGAGGGATGGCTCAGTGTACTTGTTCAGTGCCAACAATCAACAAATAAGACAGAGACTTAATAGGGAAAATGAAGCTAGAAAAATGAGAAAGGAATAAGCAGGGAAGTAGAATAATATGAGAAGCGGTTTAGCAGGAGATAAGATGAAGGAATTCTGTAAAGAACTCTGCTGAAAAGATATAGAAAGGATAATGAATTTTTGGTGGCCTGGGGCGGAATCGAACCGCCGACACAAGGATTTTCAATCCTCTGCTCTACCGACTGAGCTACCTGGCCATCAAAAAATAAAATTATATCAGAATTTTTTGGTTTGTCAAAGCCTTTATGCACGTATATAGAATCTTAAGAAAATGTTGTTGGAAATTTGTCTACATCACTAAACCTCAGTGCGAGTAGTTGCTAAAAAGCGACAACTACCTGTAAAAATCCTAAACTAATCAAGCTTAGCGGTAATAGAGGCGGGAAATCCCTAGTGCATTTGGTCTGATTTGTCAAAAAGTTTTATAATGTTCTCTGTCTATTAATGAATAACTAAAAAGTAAAAGATCATGACTGGAGGTGTTTTAACATTCGGACTTAATCACCACTCCGCACCGGTTTCGTTGCGCGAGCGGGTGGCTATGTCTGGTGATTTAGTGCGACCAGCCCTAGACGGTATTCGTAACGCCTTTGGACAATCCATTCAAGAAGTCGCCATTCTTTCTACCTGTAATCGCACAGAGATTTACTGTGCCGCTAAACCTGATATTGCTTCGCAAATCCCGGATTGGCTAGCCGAGTACAAGACGGTAGACCCTACGGCTTTGGCGCCACATTTATATCAATTAAATCAGGCCGATGCGGTTCGTCACGCCTTTCGCGTGGCGAGTGGTTTAGATTCTATGGTGTTGGGAGAAGCCCAAATTCTCGGTCAAATGAAAACCGCGGTACGGGCCGCCGAAGAGGCAGGCGCCTTAGGAACCACCTTACACCAATTATTCCAAAAAACGTTCTCGGTTGCCAAAGAGGTTCGCACCAATACCGCCATTGGTGAAGAATCCGTCTCTATGGCGGCCGCCGCCGTTAAGTTGTCTGAGCGCGTATTTGGCAAACTCGATAAAACCAATATTTTATTTATTGGTGCTGGCGAGATGATTGAGCTTTGCGCCGCACATTTCTGTGCCCGCAACCCAAAACAAGCGACGATTGCTAATCGAACCCTCCAAAAAGGGCAACAATTGGCAGAGCGTTTCAATGCTAATACGATGCAGTTGGCTGACTTACCAGAGCAAATCGCCAATTACGATATTATTGTGTCCTGTACGGCCAGTTCCTTGCCAATCTTAGGCTTGGGCATGGTCCAAAAAACCATTCGTTCTAGACGCGGCAAACCCATCGTCATGATAGACCTTGCCGTGCCACGCGATATCGAACCAGAAGTCAGCGAATTAGCCGACGTGTATTTATATTCTGTAGATGATCTCGGTCGCTTTGTGCAAATGGGTAATGAGTCCCGCCAAGCCGCAGTGATTCAAGCCGAATCTATTATTGATCACCGTGTCCAGAATTTCATGTCTTGGTTACAACAACGGCATGCGGTGCCTGTTATCCAAGGCCTCAACTGTGGTGCGGATTTAGTACGTGAAGCTGAACTCCAAAAAGCCCGTAAACAGCTCGCCAAAGGCGAGGATCCCAATGCCGTGCTGGAGTCACTCGCGCGGGCCTTGACTCGTAAATATTTGCATGCGCCATTGACCGCGATTCAACGCGCTCAAGGTCCCGAACGCGAGCAATTGCTACAAGACTTACCACAGCTTTTCCCCTATCAAGAACGCAACACCCAGCATTAGCTGTGTTAACCTGTTGCTATCTCTGATGACTGCTAAGTACACGCTTAGCAGTCATTATTCTTAATTTCTACTCATTCCACAACAATAAAGAAACAATATTATGAAAGAATCAATGCGCAGTCGCTTAGAGCAACTGGCACAACGGATTGTTGAGCTTGACGCTTTGTTGGCAGAACCTTCTACCATGGAAGATATGGATAAATTCCGTAAACTGTCACAAGAACGCGCCGAGATAGACCCCATTGTGCAACTTTTTAAAGCCTATGAGCAGGCCGAAGCTGACCAAGCTGCCGCTCAAGAAATGATGTCAGATCCTGAGCTCAAAGAAATGGCTGAAGACGAATTCAAACAAGCCAAACAAACGATTGAGGATCTAGAGTCTCGTTTGCAGATTGAACTCTTACCTAAAGATCCAGATGATGGTCGTAGCGTCTTTCTTGAAATTCGTGCTGGGACAGGCGGTGACGAAAGTGCCATTTTTAGTGGTGATTTGTTCCGCATGTATTCCCGCTATGCCGAAAATAACAAATGGAAAGTCGAGATCATGTCAGAAAACCCCTCCGAAATGGGCGGCTACAAAGAAATTATTGCTCGTATCGATGGCGCTGGCGTCTATGGTCGACTCAAATTCGAGTCCGGTGCGCATCGTGTACAGCGTGTGCCAGAAACCGAATCGCAGGGTCGGGTACATACCTCAGCCTGCACGGTCGCCGTTTTGCCCGAAGCGGATGAGGTGGCTGATGTGGTGCTCAATCCAGCCGATCTGCGCATAGATACCTTCCGTGCCAGTGGTGCCGGGGGTCAGCATATTAACAAAACCGATTCTGCCGTACGTATTACTCATATTCCTACGGGGATAGTAGCCGAGTGTCAAGATGATCGTTCGCAACACAAAAACAAAGCGCGCGCGATGAGTGTTTTGGCAGCACGTATTAATGATGTGCAACGTCAAGAACAAGAACAAAAACAAGCGGCCGAAAGAAAAAGCTTAGTAGGTAGTGGCGATCGCTCCGAACGTATTCGCACCTACAATTATCCACAAGGTCGAGTGACCGACCATCGCATTAATTTGACCCTATATAAGTTACAGCAAATTATGGATGGCAGTTTAGACGAATTAACAGATGCCTTGATGACCGAAAGACAGGCCGAATTACTGGCAGAATTAGGTCAAGATTAAACGCCATCAATGAGCCCAACTGTGCCACAAACCGTCAAACAAGTAATGGCGCTGAGCCCCTTACCCTTGCTCGAAACGCGCATGATTATGGAGCATGTATTGCAGGTGCCTCGTGCTTGGTTGTTTAGTCACGACACCGATGCGCTGACTCAGGCTCAGGTACAAGCGATTGAGGCCTTGTACGCCAGAAGAGCGCAAGGCGAGCCCATGGCGTATTTATTGGGTTATCGTGAATTCATGGGTTTAAATTTTATGGTTAATCCCCATGTGTTAATTCCAAGGCCCGATACCGAAACCCTGGTCGAGCAAGCCCTACAATCAATTGAACAATTGCAAAATTCAGGCCAGTCTTTGTTGGTGTTAGACGTGGGGACAGGCAGTGGTGCCATTGCGCTGGCCATCAAATACTATGCGCCAAAGACGCGGGTGACGGCATTGGATATAAGTACGGTTGCACTGGCGGTGGCGCGGGCGAATGCCAAGTTACTGAATCTCGAGGTTAACTTTATGCAAAGTGATGTCTTAGATGCTTTGCAGTGCCTAGAGGATGAGCATGAAAGGGCGGGTTTTAATTTAATTGTTTCTAATCCACCGTATATTGCGGCCCGAGATCCGCATCTGCAAAAAGGCGATTTACGCTTTGAACCGAGCTTGGCCTTAACGGATCAGGCTGATGGTTTAGAGATTATTCGCAAGCTAGTGTGTCAAGCCAAAGAGCACTTAGCACCACAAGGGCAATTGTGGTTAGAGCATGGTTGGGATCAGGCACCAGCCGTACGAGCGCTTTTGCAAGCCCAGGGGTTCGTAGCGGTGAGCAGCAAAAAAGACTTGGCGGGCATTGAACGTATTAGTGGTGGCACCCGGCCATAAATGCCGAATTAAGCCGATATTTCATAACCGTTAAGCACCTATGGCTTTTGTTTATATGAAGGCCAAAAGGTTTACAATGCAATAAGTTTTTTAAAGAGGATAACTATGAGTTCAGACGTTAATGATTTCATCAAAAATACAGTGACCGAGCATCCTGTCGTATTATTTATGAAGGGTACGGCGCAATTCCCACAATGTGGTTTTTCTGGTAAAGCGATCGAATTGTTGCGTGCCAATGGTGTGCGTAAACTAGTCACGGTCAATGTCTTAGAAGATCCAGAAGTGCGTGAAGGCATCAAAACCTACTCAAATTGGCCAACTATTCCGCAACTCTACGTCAAAGGTGAGTTTATCGGCGGTGTCGATATTATGGATGAAATGTCCAAAAGCGGCGAGCTCAAAAAAGAATTGCAAGCAGCGGGCGCCTGTGCCGACGACGAATAAATAAGTTAATAAAGTCATGACCCTAGCTCGAGCCAACTTGCCCAAAAAGCGTTTAGTAATCGCTGTCACCGGTGCAACCGGAGCTATTTATGCAGTACGTATGTTGCAGATGCTACAAAACAAACCTGAGGTGGAGACCCATTTGGTGGTGTCTTCCTCAGGTGTGTTAAATTTGCAATACGAGCTGGGCATGGGGCGCCATGAGCTTTATAAATTGGCGGATTTCACCTACAACTTCAAAGATGTGGGGGCGAAATTAGCGAGTGGTGCTTTTGCAACAGCAGGTATGGTGATTGTGCCGTGTTCCATGCATACCTTGGCGTCTACCGCGATTGGCCTATCGGATAATTTAATCACGCGTGCTGCAGATGTACACCTCAAAGAAAAGCGTCGATTGGTGCTGGTGGTGCGCGAGACGCCTTTTAACTTGGCGCATTTGCGTAACATGACGAGCGTCACTGAAATGGGTGGCATTATTTATCCGCCGTTACCCGCCTTTTATCAGCATCCCAAAGATATGGCAGAGATGATTGACCACACGGTAGGACGAATCTTAGCGCTGTTTGATATCCAAACGGATATGCCTGAGTGGCAGGGTGCCTAACTAAAATCAAAAAGGTCGCTTAGTGGTATAAGCGACCTTTTTTGTGGTTAATCGACGGTTTTCTAGTAGCTTTCTAGTAGTTAGCTGGCCGCCTCGATGACTTTAGTCTGACGGAGCTGACGCTCGAATCCAAGCGCTGTTAAGCCATAGTGGGTATTGGCCAAAATGGAGTATACAGGCATAACTAATAGTCCTACCAACGGAATCAGCGCCAGCAAGGCACACACCAAACCAATTAACCAAAAACCACCGTTATATTTGTCTAGAATTAATTGACGTTCAGCTTTGTTAGCATGTTCGACAATAGCATCGATCTTGCCCATCTGAGAAAACGCATAGCTCCCCCAAAAAACACTCAGTACGATGGGCATAAAAGGGATTAGCCAAAACGGTAAGGTCAGTAGCCAGCCAATAATGGTAATCGCTGAGACTTTGATGGCATTAGTAATGCTGACGGTATTGGCATTAACGCCTTGCTTGCTGAGCTGGGTATAGTCTTGCTGACTCAGGAGGTTAAGCGCCATTGGCGTCACAAAGATAGAGGCACTCGCAAAGCCAATAATGGCACTAAAAACCATGACTGTCACACCACTGATGATTTTGATAAACCAGTCAGTAATCGCAAAATCGCCAGTGTGAGCCATCAGCCATTGCACCCAACCCCACTGGCTCACAGAATTGAGTAACCAATGATTCAAGGGACTATATAAAATAAAGCTTAGAATTAATAAGCTGATTAAACCGACCACGATAGGCAGGCAAACAGCAAATAGCATTTTGGGGTGCAATTGCGAACGCAAGGCTTTGAGTAGCGCGATCCAGGGATTGGGGGCGGCCGCTAATTGCGGTAATTTACTGGTAGGCATAAAAGGTAAAGATCACTAAAATACAAAGACACTAAGATACAAGGCAATATAGCACGGGACAAGAGAGAACTGGATAAAGTTAGCATATGACCCAAACACGCCGTGCTCAGACAACACTTAACTGTATCAGATGGTTAACGTATTGATTTATCGTGACTTCAAAAAGACGAGTGCAAAAAAACCAAAAAAATATAAAATTTTTTCTAAAAAGGCTTGCCAAGCTTTAAAAATACTGTCATAATTTCATTCTTTCTTGATAACCAACTAGGGGTTATCCACTAGTGGTGATTGAGAAGCTGACTAAAGTAAACGTAGAATAAGTGTGAAAAAACGCTAAACATTAGTTACGTTAACTTTAAAGTTAGCCATATTCTAAAAAGCCTTTTAAACGACATATAAACATCGCTTAAAAACTTTTTAAAATATTTAAAAAAATCCTTGACAATGATTTAAAACGCTGTCATAATTTCAATCTTTGCTGCTGAGCAAACAGCGCAGTTAAGCAAAAGAAATTAAATGAATTTAATCTGGATATTAAAAGCGATATCTAGATCGATTGATAAAGTAAATAGCTTTATTAATCACTTTGTTCTTTAACAATTAACAGCCGATAAGTGTGGGCACTAACAGGTAGTTAGCTCAAAAGCAAACTTTCACGAGTTTGCGTGCACAACTATTTA
>NZ_JHZJ01000009.1 GCF_000621025.1 Brackiella oedipodis DSM 13743 | reverse complement strand
AATTTCTGTGCATAAGCGTTTGCATAAGTCTTTAATAGCTGAAATTTTTTCTTAAAAATCAGTCACACCGGCAGGTGTGTTTAGGGATTAACCAGCCGCTTTCACCTGACAGTCACAAAAAAAAGCAATAGGTTGGTCAAACCTATTGCTAAGAGTCTATCGCATCAGCCATCAAACACCTTAATGATTTAGGGCTGATGGCTGTCCTTTACCATGGATCTTTAGCTCGCCGCTATAACCACGAACTAAGCAACCTCATTTATTGCTTACGCTTATTTTTGAGCGTCTCGTTCGCTTTATCGAGTTTTTGTTTTTGTGCATCGAGGCGTTGCTCTAAGGTTTTGATACGGTTTTGCATAGAATCGAGTTTACCGTCGATATTCGTTTGCGTTCGTTCCAAGCGTTGATTCATACGATCAAGGCGTTGGTCGAATTTAGCGGTTTGCTCAGTTTGTGGTGCCTTGACTTTAGCAGCGTCCTCTTGTGCCCAAGCCATAGAAGTAGTTGCCAATAAGGCGCTGATGACAACGGAATATTTAATGCTTTTCATGTTGGATCCTTATAACTTTTAAGATAAGCCAGTCATGCAAGCTATTATGCGCTGCCCTTTGACTGATGAGCGTTTTAAAGTTTAAGTAAATGTAATTGTGATCATATTCCCCATCCCCTACGTCTAACCACGCTAAGATTGGCGATTTACATATTAATACATCTTGCGGTGGGTCTTTGTGCTAATGTAGTAAGTACTTAATCACGCATTATCTCTTATGTTGAGTGGTGCGTTCTATTCTGTTTCTATTTATTAGGAGAATGTGATGAGTTTCTTTTCTAATATCTTAAACAAACTAGGTCTAGACAAGCACGACGATGCTAAGCAAGCCCCCCAAGCCCAAGAGCACAAAGATGGTGCTGCACCACAAGCTCAAGCAGCTCAGGCGCAAACCACTCAATCTCAGGCAGCTCCACAAGGCAATGCGGCTGTTTCTCAATCAGACGTGGTTGCTCAACTAGAAGAACGTGCTAAAGCCAGCTCACAACCTTTGAATTGGCGTACGTCTATTGTAGACTTACTTAAATTATTAGACTTGGATAGCAGTTTAGAGGCTCGTAAGGAACTTGCCAAAGAGTTGAACTGCCCACAAGAGTTACTATCTGATTCAGCCAAAATGAATACGTGGTTACATCAAGCCGTTCTCAAAAAAATCGCCGAAAACGGTGGCAACATCCCTCAAGATTTATTGCATAAATAATTGTTAAGTAACTGTCACTAGCACCAGCTAAGCTTGGCTTAGCTGGTTTTTTTGTGCCTGTGATTATTAGCTATGCAACCATGGCAAAAACCCCATCAGGTCTAAGACTGCAAAGACCCCCAGCAAAAATAAGGCAATGACGGTACCGCTGGCAATCCGTTTGGCACTTGTACCCGTACGCAGATAGTACGTCTCGAGCACGACAAGATTGGCCGCCGGTGGCATCATCGGGCACAAAATTAATGACGTCAGATCGGCGCTAGGTAAAATGTCAAAATAAACCGCAATATGATAGAAACCAAATAAGACGATATAGCCTAAAAAGAAGCGTACGATCGACAAGGGGATATCGCTAATGACGGATTGCGTTGTAATCTTGGCACTGTACAACCAAATTCCCAAAATACACATCCCCATAATGGACATGGCGATTTTAGCTCCCTGGAAGCCCCAGTGAATAAGATCAAGTTCAGTGATTTGTGGATAGACTAAGCGCAGGATTATGCCGATAAAGACGGCAATAATGGCGGGCGACCGTAAGGTCTTGAGGATTAATGATTTATAGTCGTGTTGCTTTTGAAGCACCATGACCGAAAAGGTATTACCAAAGACAGAATTACCGATATAAGCAGAGATCACCACACGACTGGCCTCGTCTCCGAATAAGGCAATCGCTACTGGCAGCGCTAACCACGCGAAATTGATATAACTGACCAATAAGGGTGCCATTCTGTCATGGCGCCAGAACAATTTAGCCAGTCCAAACATGACTAAACAATACAAAAAGCCACCCACGGCCAACACAGCCGTTCCTGGATGATAGTCCGCCAGATTATAAATAATGACGTAAGGAATAATGATACGGGTGACTATTTTAGAGAGCGGTTCACGGATTGTTGGGTAGAAACGCCCAAGCGTCATCCCTGCGATTAGGTAGATAAGTGGTAAAAGTGTTGACATCGCTCACCTTTTAAAAAAGCGCCTATTTGCGCTAAGCGACCAATAAATTAATGGCCAGTGTGATCAAGAGCACCCCCATGGCAATTTCAAACCATTTTTTCTTTTGGAGGAAGAGATCACGTACGGCTCTGGTTGAGAATAAATACGCCACTAACATAAACCATCCTGCATTGACAAAACACATCCAAAGGCCATAGAGCAATTGCACCTTAAT
This sequence comes from Brackiella oedipodis DSM 13743, assembly GCF_000621025.1. GTDB lineage: Bacteria > Pseudomonadota > Gammaproteobacteria > Burkholderiales > Burkholderiaceae_B > Oligella > Oligella oedipodis. Next base: position 325,103 of record NZ_JHZJ01000009.1, on the reverse strand, counting down.
GGGTGTGCTGGGCGATACCAGAGACGTAAAAATCCCTAAAAAGAAAATGGTGGCTTTAGGATTGGTGGCGTTGGTGACAAAGCCCTTGATGAGTGAGGCACGTATGCTTTGGGGTTTGGCAGCAAGCTGTTGGCCAACCTGATCTGCGACGGCCTCTGGACTGGGACGACGCGGTCGCAGATTCTGACGAATCATACTTAAGCCCAAATATACGAGATACAGGGCCGAGATGACCTTAATGATGGTAAAAATAGACTGATTGGTATGGACAATAAGGCCAAAACCCAGCACCGTATACAACACATGTAAGGAGATCCCTAGGCCGATGCCGATGGCCGTAATCACACCCGCTTGGCGGCCATTGGAGATGCTTTGTTGGGTGACTACTGCAAAGTCAATGCCGGGTACGACCACTGCAAAAAAATGCACACCCGCTAAAATCAAAAACTCATGGAGATATGGCAATCTAAACCCCAAACATGCAACAACTACTTAGGCAAACCCTAGCAAAAGATCCATTCTACCCCAATGTAGGATTTTGTTACATCAGGTGAAATACCGATGCGGGTCGACAAGACAAACGACGCCGTTAACTTCATGTTGATTTATATCAATCAGTTACTCGTCAGCGGCGCTATTGGCTAATTAGCGCTTAAATATCAGTGAAAACACTAGGGTTGTAAGCAATTGTTTAGCACTACAATGTGACATTTAATTACCTTACATAACGCAGTTTGCGCAGTATTGTCATGGATCCACAAGAACTTCAAGAAATTCACAATAGTCATCTTAGACCCGCCAAATGGTATAAGCATTTATATGTACAGGTCGTCGTGGCCATTATTATTGGTGTGCTCTTAGGTTATTTTTACCCAGAGACTGGAGAAAGTTTAAAGCCATTAGGTGACGCTTTTATTAAACTCGTCAAAATGATTATCGCTCCTGTGATTTTCTTGACGGTGGTCATCGGGATTGCTGGCATGAATAATACCAAAGCGGTGGGTCGTGTCGCTGGCAAATCCATGTTGTACTTTATGACGTTTTCAACGCTGGCGCTGTTTATCGGTATGTTGGTCGCGAATATTACCCATCCTGGTGCAGGCTTGAATATTGATCCAAGCTCTATTCACAATGCCAAGGTCGAGACTTACGCCCAAAAAGCCCACGAAACTACGGTGACGGGCTTTTTAATGAATATCATCCCAGAGACCTTAGTCAGTCCTTTGATCGGAGGCAATATTTTGCAAGTGCTGTTTGTGGCTATTCTTATGGGACTTGCCCTCTCGCACACAGGTGAGCGCGGACGCACAGTGTTGGAATTACTGAAATCGCTCACGCATCCTGTCTTTAAAATTGTCAGCATGCTCATGAAATTCGCTCCCATCGGTGCCTTCGGTGCCATGGCTTTTACCATTGGTAAATACGGCATTGCAAGTCTGATTAATATGTTTGAGTTGGTCGCTACGTTCTACCTGACGTCGATCCTCTTTATCTCTATTGTTTTGGGCTTAGTGGCCAAATATAACGGCTTTTCTATTTTTAAATTAGTTCGTTATATCAAAGAAGAATTGCTACTGGTCTTAGGTACGAGCTCATCCGAAGCGGCCCTACCCTCTTTAATGGAAAAAATGGAAGCCGCCGGCTGCAAAAAATCAGTGGTGGGTTTAGTCATTCCTACCGGTTATTCATTTAATCTGGATGGCACCAATATTTATATGACGATGTCGGCCTTATTTATTGCACAAGCCTGCAATATTGATCTGACATTTACACAGCAATTACTCATTTTGCTCGTGGCTATGCTTAGTTCCAAAGGGGCCGCTGGCGTGACGGGGGCTGGTTTTATTACCTTGGCGGCCACGCTCTCCGTAATTCCAGATATTCCCGTCGCTGGCATGGCCTTGATCCTCGGGATTGATCGCTTTATGTCAGAGTGCCGTGCCTTGACTAACTTGGTGGGTAATGCTTGCGCCACGATTGTGGTAGCGCGATGGGAAAAAGCGCTCGACAAGGAACAACTCAAGCAGGCGCTGGATTAATTTATCGTCCTAGACGAGGCAATGTTGACTAAAAGCTGCTCATTTTTAGGTATATTAATGAGCAGTTTTTTTGACTTAATTGGCAAGGCATAACCATAACATCTGGGGGCGTTAAGCGTTGGCTGCGTTAGGCTCAATGTACCACCAAGAAGCCTAGCGCGCGCAATGTTTACTAGCCCCTGTTTTTGTCTACATGAGGTAAGCCCCATGCATGATACATCTTCGATAACACTCAGCGATCAGGAATTTAAGGCGCTAGAGCGCAAACGCCTTAAGCATTTACTCATCATCCTGGCCTTGGGTTATATGTTTTGCAATATTGATCGCATTAATATTGGCTTTGCCAAATTACAGATGTTGCAAGATACAGGCATTAGCGAAGTGCAATACGGCATTGGTGCCAGTATCTTTTTTATAGGCTATCTCTTATTTGAAATCCCCAGTAATTTGCTGTTTCCTAAGATTGGGGCGCGTCGCACCTTTAGTCGCATCATGGTGTTGTGGGGTTTGGCAACGATTGGCTTAATGTGGGTGCAGAGTCACTACAGCTTTTATGGTTTGCGCTTTTTATTGGGTGTCTTTGAAGCAGGTTTCGCTCCAGGGATGTTTTTTTATCTGACCTACTGGTATAGCCAGCAACATATGGCTAAGGTCATGGCCTTGTTATTGGCCTCAGCCCCTATTGGTAGTGTTATCAGTAGCCCTATCTCGGGCTATATACTGTCCAGGCTCAATGAGGTCGGAGGTCTTAAGGGTTGGCAGTGGTTGTTCTTGCTCGAAGGGATCCCGACGGTTCTTATCGGTATTTTGCTCTATAAATGTCTGGTCGATCGGCCTGAACAAGCGTCCTGGTTAAATGCCAAAGAAAAGCAATGGTTGCTTAATCATAGTGCCATCCACAACAAAAATACAGGTGCCCAAGCCCATCAGCATCGTGATTTTGTGCAGGTGCTAAAAGACTACAAAATCTACTTAATGTCCTTCGCGTACTTTAGTGTGATTACGGGTTTGTACATGGTCAATTTCTGGCTGCCAACCCTTATCGCCAAAGCGGGGGTCACAGATACCCGTCAGATTGGCTGGCTCACCGCCCTGCCTTATTTAGCGGGAGCGATAGCCATGTATGTAGCGGCTAAGAGTTCCGATCATTTTGCAGAAAGAAAATGGCATAGTTCATTAATGTTACTGGCAGGCGCCGTGTGCCTAGGCGTGGCCGCTTACAGTCAAGGTATTGTCATGGTGATGCTGTTTATGACGCTCGCCACCGCCCTAATGTTTGGTGCCTATGTGGTATTTTGGGCCATGCCATCGGCTTATATTAGCGGCACTCAGGCGGCGGGGGCTATGGCGTTGATCAATACCTTGGGTCTGACCGGTGGTCTAGTCAGTCCCAATCTTATGGCCTGGGCGGTCGAGTTTAGCGGTTCCGAAAAAATTGGCCTATTGATTATGTCCGGGTTAATGTTGCTGGGAGCCGTGGTGCAAATCTTTAATCAGGTTCAGCCCAAAGGCCCATGCTCAGATCGTCAGCTAAGGCACGGGCAGTGAAGATTGTTGAGCCCTCGAGCGGCAGCACGGGGTTAGCGTTTAGTGGCGCTTCTGCTCTGCGATAGACATGTTCAAACACGCTTAGCGGCGGGGCTGGCACCGTATAAACACTTCCGTAAAGAGCTCTGACGCTACGACTGAGCGATCTCGGTTCTGAAGGATTGATGCATTAAGCGATTGGCAGACTAAAGTGACTATTAAGGACTTGAGGGTTTAGGCGATTGAGCGATTGGAAGATTAGGAGATTGCGGTATTAAGGTCCAGAGCGCGTCATGGATTAATACCCTCAGCGACTTCTGGGTCAGTGACTGATGATGAGATTCCAAGGCTGCAAAGCCTCAAAAATACCACCCAACTCGAATGCTGACATAAAGCACAGAGTGAGCACAGTCACTATCGTGCAGACAGTCAATAAAACTATAACGCTATGAAATATATAGGGATAAATTTGAATATAGGGAGGGATTTGGAGCGGGAAACGAGTCTCGAACTCGCGACCTCAACCTTGGCAAGGTTGCGCTCTACCAACTGAGCTATTCCCGCGTAAAGATATGAGTGATCATCACTAAAAAATAGATGGGTGATTTGATTAAACCACACCGTCTTAGTAACGTATCGATCACTAAAGAATATAATTATACATGCTATTTTTATAAAATACAAGCTTTTTTTGCAAATTTTCTAACATTTAAATGTTAAAGGCGGGGCTAAGATGAATGAGGTTTTTTGTCTAAGGCTTAGGCGTTGACCCTATGACCTAATACGATAGCCCATCACGATAGCCGATCGCGATAGTCAATAGGCATGCACTTTGAGCCGCCACGCAGCGCTTCTCAGCGAAGGCTGAAGCAAGCAACAAACAAGCGCTCAAGAGATTGATTCCCTTGAGCGCTCAATATGAAACGCCTACGAAGTGACGACAAGATACGGATCGTGATCACTTGTAGTGCTTGTGACTACCTAGTTGATCCTAGTTGATCACGAATAAATCCATAAACTCATTGACTGGCGTTTGTGCCAATTTGTCATGATCATCACATAACTCAAAAATCGCTTGGCTACGTTGTGCTGGGAAGCGTGTTTGTAAATTACGTAGGAATTTTTGTTTGAGTAATGGGATCCCTTCTTCGCGACGACGACGGTGACCAATCGGGTATTCCACTTCGACGGCGTCAGTATGACTACCATCTTTGAAGAAGACCTGGATCTTGTTGGCGATCGAGCGCTTATCTTGCTCCAGGTATTCTTGGCTATAACGCTTGTCTTCGACAATTTCCATTTTGGAGCGTAGCTCGTCAATCAATGGATTGTTTTTGTGGAACTCATCCTCGTAGTGCTCAGCTAATAAGTCGCCAAAAATCAGTGGTACGGCAATCATGTATTGGATGCAGTGATCGCGATCGGCTGGATTCGCTAAGTCCCCAACTTTGGAGATGATGCGAATGGCTGACTCATGAGTAGTGACTACGATCTTATCGATGTCTTGGAGGCGATCTTTGACCTGTGGATGCAGTTTAACCGCACATTCGGCCGCCGTTTGGGCATGGAATTCCGCAGGGAAACTAATCTTAAAGAGGACGTTTTCCATGACGTAACTGGCAAATGGCTGATCCACTTCAAAGGCTTTACCCTTGAAGAGCACGTCATAAAAGCCCCATTTAGGTGCTGTCAATACAGACGGCAGGCCCATCTCGCCTTTGAGGGTGATCATAGCTAAACGCACGGCACGTGAAGTGGCATCGCCCGCTGCCCATGATTTACGTGAACCAGCATTGGGTGCATGGCGATAAGTACGCAAAGCCCCACCATCGACGAAGGCTTGTGACAAGGCATCAATGATTTGCTCACGTGAACCACCTAACATCTTGGTCACTACCGCTGTAGAGGCCAAACGCACTAAGAGGACATGGTCTAAACCAACACGGTTGAAACTGTTTTTGATGGCGATCACCCCTTGGATTTCGTGGGCTTTGATCATGGCCGTGAGCACATCTTGCATGGTTAAAGGGGCTTTGCCCGCTGAGACCGCTTGGCGGCTAAGGTAATCAGCCGTGGCCAAAATAGCGCCTAAGTTATCGGACGGATGGCCCCACTCTGCTGCTAACCAGGTATCGTTATAGTCCAACCAGCGGATGATGCAACCAATATTGAAGGCCGCTGTCACTGGATCGAGCTCATGCGAAGTTCCTGGCACGCGGACCCCATTACGCACGACCGTACCTGGCACTATTGGTCCTAAATGCTTGGTACATTCAGGAAAGCGTAAGGCTAATAAACCACAACCTAGGGTGTCCATTAGGCAATAACGCGCGGTATGGTAGGCTTCTTTAGAATTAATATCGCTGTTGGCAACATAATCGGCAATGGTGACCAGTAACTCATCTGGATCTGGGCGTTGGTTTACATCAACGTTTGCACTCATGCATGACTCCTCTTTTTTTAAAAATAAATGACAAGCACCTAGCCTTGCTCAAAAGCTGGCGTTTAGGTATAGAATACATTGTATAGGTTGCTGTTTTTTTTGTTAAAAAAAGCCCTGCCACCTAGCGTTATCCCGTATAGTCACGGGTTTAGCGGTGTTTGCCACGCCCCGGCGCTGGCATTTCATACTTGTATTTTCTTTAATCAACCCCATATAGCTAAGTAGACATGATGTATGTGTTTTTACATTCAAAAGCACAGGCAGCCTATGTATAGCTTTAAACTATTGGAATGAGTAATTTTATAAATTTTACTTATTTCATTTTTTTGTTTACACTGTACTCAACCGATTAATCAAGCAAAAGGAGTTTTATCTATGAAAGATTTGACTGGTCAAAAAGTCCCTAACGTCACTTTCCACACTCGCAAAAATGATGAGTGGGTTGATGTCACGACCGACGACTTATTCAAAGGCAAAAAAGTCGTTGTGTTCTCATTACCAGGGGCTTTCACGCCAACTTGCTCTGCCACTCACTTACCACGCTACAATGAGTTGGCTCATGCTTTCCGTGACAGCGGCATTGATGACATTATTTGTATCAGTGTAAACGACACGTTCGTAATGAATGCCTGGTTAGCAAACCAACAAGCTAGCAACATCACTGTCGTTCCAGACGGTAACGGTGAATTCACTGAAGGCATGGGCATGTTGGTCGACAAAGACGATCTAGGCTTTGGTAAACGTTCATGGCGTTACTCTATGTTGGTCGATGACGGTGTCATCAAAAAAATGTTCATCGAACCACAACAACCAGGCGATCCATTCGAAGTCTCTGACGCTGACACGATGTTAGAGTTCGTCAATCCAGACGCCAAAAAACCTCAAGCGGTTACCATCTTCACTAAACCAGGTTGCGAATATTGCGCTCGCGCCAAAAAACTACTCAAAGAAAAAGGTTACGACTTCGAAGAAATCGTTTTGGGTCAAGGTTCTGGCGCTTCTACCGTCTCTATCCATGCCCTTACTGGTAAATCTACGGTGCCACAAGTATTTATCGAAGGTAAATACATCGGTGGTAGCGAAGAGCTTGCCAAATACCTAAACGCCTAATGCGTTAGGGTCCATTCAAAACGCCAGCCTTTGGGTTGGCGTTTTTTTTGTGGGGTATATAGCCGTTAGGTTCTGCGGCGTCGCTAGACGCCGCCTCTTAAGTCATTACGTCAGAGAGAACAGCATATGACCACCATCTACAGGAACGGTCACCCCTGTAATAAACGCGCTATCATCACTCAATAGCATCAATAACGGTGCGCGTAAATCGTGCGTATTACCTACGCGTCGGAGTGGCAAGCGCTTAAGAATGGCTTGCTCAATCTCGGGTTGCGCCAATTGCTCGGCAATCATGGGGGTCTCTATATAACTCGGTGCAATGGCATTGACGCGAATTTTAAAGCGCGCCCATTCGAGTGCCAACCCTTTAGTGATCTGCTCAAGCCCCCCTTTAGCAGCGCAATAGGCCAAAAGGCCAGCGCCTACGCGATGGCCCAAAATTGAAGAAATATTCACAATTGAACCGCCTTGGCCAGCCGCAATCAGACGCTTAGCCGCCTCTTTGGCGACGGCCCAGCAGGCTGTCATATTGGTAGCAATGACTTTATTCCATTCCTGCAGCGTAATATCAGTGGCGCGCTTGTGCAAGGAGACCCCTGCGTTATTCACTAAAATATTGACAGTACCAAAGGCTTTTTCGGCCTCGTCAAAGGCTTGTTTAATATTGTCTTCGTCAAGTACGTTAAGCGCGACAGCGATGACCTTGCCCGCACCCGGCGTTTTGGCATTGGCTTGATTGACCTGCTCCACAATGTTTTTGAGGGCATCGGGACGGCGAGCCGTAAGGACTACATTAGCGCCACTCTCGGCCAGATAGGCGGCAAAATCACGCCCCATCCCCCCTGTACCTCCAGTGACTAAAGCCACTTTTCCGCTTAAGTCGTATTTTGTCTCTGTAAGCTGTGGCTTGGCGGCAGCTGCCGTGGTTTTTGGATGATTGTTTTGTGCTTGCTGCTTTTGTGACTCCATGATTGCTCCTCCATTAGGTTCAAGTACTTAGGGTTGAATCGCTTGAATATAATTTTGGTGTAAGACGCCCACCAATTGGGTCGCATCTTGCTGACATATAAAGTCTAGATTGTCTGACATGCCGCGACTTTGCATTAAATGCGCAAGACGCCCTTGGCTAATAACATCATAGGCCTTGGCATTGGCATAACAAAAATAAGCGGCCCAAGCCGCATCACTACAATTAAAGTTAGCGGCTCCTCCCTGCGCTAGCAAACATGCGACCATGCAGCCAGCCCCATAAAAATCCTCAAGACTAAAGTGACCATGTGAACCTGAGCAGATGAGCACAATGTCTTGATCGGCTGGGTTATGTGCAAGTACATGCTTAATAACGGCATTAGCGTTACGCAAACTCGCCGCATAAGTGGCTGCAAATGTCGCCGCATAACGCAAGGCCACTGTGCCGTTAGTGGTGGCGTATATAAGATCCTTGCCCGCCATCTGTGGCTGATTGAGCGTTAGCGGCTCATAGGACATATAACCTTCAAAGGCTTGTGCCATTTGTTCGCCAGCAATGACCCAATTATCATGGGGCATTTGTTGGCCTAATTGGATAGCATCATCGAGACTGAGCGCGGTATAGACTTTGTTCACACCGGCTTCGAGTGCACTCGTAATAGAGCTTGTAGCAAAAATAATATCTAAAACAATAGCAATGCTGGACTGATGATTATGCTGTTTTAGGTCCTCTTTTCGTAGGACCACTTCGATTCGACGCATGATAATGCTTTCACCTTTTTTGTCAAAAACTATGACAGTCGTTTGGGGTTATTGATCTGTAATTTGAGCGCCGTCAACTGCACTAAAATCTGATACACCTTGCCTAGCAACGGATCATCAAAAGCGGCCTGCTTGATGTCCTCAGTGAGTTGCTGCACCGCGACGACACCCTCTCGACGTGGCCATTGCTGTTCGGCATAGAAAGCCTCAAGTAACTGATCTTGTTGTTGCAGATAATGGCGCTTACTGCCCTCGATTTCACGGTAGGCAATCCCCATCGCATTGGCGATCATGAGGGCATTCATGGTTTGCGACGGCGGCAGCTCTGCCAGTATTTCTTTGAGCAAGACATTGCGGGCTGTTTTGAGTAAATTGGTCGCATCTGGCTGCTCTTGATAATAGCGATTTAATTGATCTTGCACTGCCGTGTCCTGCGGCTCATAGGCCACTGGCACTTCAGCCACCGCAAATGTCTGCCCGGTATAAGCCTGATAGAGTTGCTGCATTTGCTCGAGTGCATCTTGCTGAATTTCAGCCGTCATGCGACCTGTGAGTGCTAATTCTAGTGACTCTTGTTGGCCTGACAGATGGCGTTGCGCCTGCTCAAAGGCAATCGCCAGCCAACGTAAGGTTCCTAGTACGGCATAATAAAGCACTAATTTATCATCGACGGCATGACCACTCTCGGCCTCATAACCCGCATATAAGTCGGCTTTGTCACCAACCCCGCCAGCCTCACGTTCTGGATGACCAAAGCGCCAACAGCGACAGCACATCCACCCCAAGTCGTCATAAGGACTAGACCAAGAGGTAAACTCCCAATCGAGTAAGGCGGATAACTGCCCTTCATGCACTAAATAATTACCGCTACGAAAATCGCCATGCGACAGTACGGTGGGCTCCTGTGCTGGTTGGAATTGTTGTAGTAATTTAAGTCCTAACTCAAGCACCGGTTGCGGCTGACTCAGCTTAGCGCTCAGAGCCTGTAGTTCTGCAATCCGTTGCTGCGCTGGGCTTGGTGTAGGTTTACTCAAAAACGGCAGGATCTGAGGATCATAGCGAATCTTATGCAGTCGTGCGATTTGTTGCCCTAGGTTGTAGGTTAATTGTTTACGTTCGGCGTCACTTAAGGTTTGGTCTTTAGCGAGTTCACGCCCGCCTGCCATCCCTGGCGCAAAAGCCATCACATAAAACTGGCTACCCAGTACTGAGGTGTCTTCACACAAAAAATACGGTTGTGGAACGGTGACACCAGCAGCGGCCACCGTACGCAGCACCTCGAACTCTTGTTTACGACTCAGACTGACTGACAATGATGCGGGCGCATCACAACGGACTACCCAGCGATGCGGTCCCGGCATCGTCCCCCCCTCGAGTTCGACCTCGAGCAGGTGGTTCTCTTGCACGGCGCCACCGGTCAGTTGTTTAAATTGCTGCACCTTGATGTCAGTGGCGCCTGTTTGCTTTTTGAGGTAGGCAAGTAGCACCTCTAAACGCTGTTGTTTATCCACGATCACTCCTTTGGCTTAGACAACGGCATGCGAATGACCGCCATCGACCACGATAATGGAACCAGTCATATAAGCACTCGCTTCATCGCTGGCCAGCATTAAGAGTGGCACTCTAAGGTCCTCAGTTTGGCCCAGGCGCCGCATGGGAATATTTTTGATGATTTTTTGGCCCACTTCACTATTGAAAACTTCGTGGTTGATGGGCGTATGGATATAGCCAGGAGCCAAGGCATTGACTCGAATATGATAACGTGCCCATTCTATCGCTAAAGACCGCGTTAATTGGTCTAAAGCACCCTTAGCAACGGCATAAGGCATAACGCCTTTGCCGACACGATGACCTAAGACGGACGATATATTAATAATAGAACCACTTTGTTGCGCTTGGATTAAACGCTTGGCGGTCTCTTGCGCTAGGGTCCAGCAGGCGTTGATATTGGTTTGCAGCACTTGATTGAATTCTTCGGGACGCAAATCAATCGCCATCTTGGTGATGGCAATACCCGCGTTATTGACCAGCACATTTACAGTACCCACGTCTTTTTGGATTTGTTCAAAGGCTTGCTGGACACTCTGAGCATCAAGGACATCCATGACGATAGGATAGGCACGACCGCCTTCAGCCTTGATGGTGTCGGCCAGCTCCTCGAGCACGGCTTGGCGACGCCCCGCCAGAATAACGGTGGCGCCACTTTGTGCGAGATACTTTGAAAACGCTTGACCTAAGCCTCCTGATGCCCCTGTGACGAGCGCTATTTTAGTTGTTAGATCAAAACTCGCTGACATAAAACCTCCTTTGGGTGTAGAGGACTACGCTTGGAAGGCGATTTCGTCCTCGTGTACGACTTTTTTTATGTTTTGGACGTGCAAAATCCCCGCTTGTTCAGCGGCTTTGGCGTCTCCTGCCAGCACCGCCTCGCAAATTCGCTGGTAGTCTTGGACGCGAATTTGTCTGAGTTTAGTGAGACGATGGGTATAAATAATCGGCACATAAATCCCTGTGAAAATGCGCTTGAGATCATCATTGGCAGCCATATCCAAAAGGATTTTGTAAAAACTGCGCCGCTCTTGATTGAAACGATCGAGATCGTGATTGAGCTCATCGTCCTTGAGTCGTTCGATAGTATGCTCAAGTGCTCGACGATAGCGCGCATGATTGACATTGCGCACGGCATTGCGTGCTAAAACGCCTAGCAGGCATTCGGCCACATCCAAAAAATCGAGCATTTGTTGCTTGGTTAAGGTGCGAATCGAGGCCCCTTTGTGACGATAAATCTCTACCAAACCGACCGTTACTAAACGCTGGATGGCCTCTCGCAAGGTATTGCGACCAACACCAAAACGCTTCATGAGATCGGCTTCGACTAAACGTTGCCCTGGAACAAAAATCTGATTTTCGATACCGTCGACGACGCCCTGAAAGACAATATCCGTGGCACTGCGCCGTTTTTGGTGGCGCTTAGCTGGGGCTGACTTCGCTTTAGCACGGGCTTGAGTGTCATTGACGGGATTATTGGCTACTTCCACAATATTCCTTTTTGGTGTTCAAAAACTAGTATTGTATCCTAGGATATCCGAGTACTAACACGTCTGCTGAATTAATAGGCATTGACTTTTGCGCGATTTGGAATTAGGCGCAAAAAGCTGCAATACATTTTGCGTAAAACACTTATTCGAGCGCCTGTAGGGTCGCTTTTTTGAGCTTTTTGGCCAGGGACCATTTGTGTACTTCGGTCGGCCCATCGTAAATTCTAAAAGCACGCACTTCGCGGAAAATCAGCTCTACCAAGCCATCGCGCGTAAGACCAAAACCACCCATGACCTGGATGCAGCGATCGGTGATACGGAACAAGGCCTCAGCCACGGCAGCCTTGGTCATAGAACTCTCTTGATTGGCTTGCTGACCCTGATCAATTTGTTGGGCACACCAGTCAATCATCAACGCGCATTGCTGTAATTCGATTTCGTTATCGACCAGTTTAAATCCAACCCCCTCATGATCAATAATCGGCTTGCCAAAGGCTTGGCGCTTGACGGCATAGGCTTTGGCGATTTCTTGGGCACGTACAGCGCAACCGAACCAGCGCATGCAATGCGACAAGCGGGCAGGCGCTAAACGTACTTGCGCATAACGAAAGCCTTGATGGACTTCACCTAATACCTGGCTCGCAGGCAAGCGCAGATTGTCGATCTTGATCAGACCGTGACCGCCGGGGGCACAACTATCGATGGTATCCAGCACTTTGACGATCTTGATGGCGGGATTAGGCAGATCCACCAAGAACATGGTGGCTTGTAATTTTTCGGATTCCTGGCTGGTTTTGGCCATGATAATGCCTACTTTGGCGCCCTCAACACCGGTAATAAAAATCTTGGTGCCATTGATGACCCACTCGTCACCCTCTTGTACAGCAGTGGTTTGCAGCATAGAGGGGTCTGACCCTGCGCCCTGATCGGCAGCCGGTTCGGTCATAAAAAAGGCCGAACGAATCCTACCCTCGACTAGCGGCTTTAGGAAATGCTCTTTTTGGGTGGGATTGGCGATTTTGGCCAGCATTAGCATATTGCCTTCGTCGGGGGCGCCGGTGTTGAGCGCTATTGGACCTAAGGGTGAGATGCCACTGGCTTTGAGGACGGCGGCGGTTTCGCGCTGATTGAGATGGGAACCATCGGGCAGAATATGCGGGGTCATGAGCTTAGCGTCGCGGGCTTTTTGGCGCATTTCTTGGACCAAGTCCTCGGACGGGCCATGATTAGTAAAGCGCGGATCCTGCTCATAAGGAATGATGGTTTGACGAACGAATGCTTCGACCTGTTGTGCAATTTGCTGGCTACGGGCACTAGGATAATCGGTGTATAACATATGCAAGCCTTTATCTAGGGACAATAACAAACAAATTGTAGGACTATTTTGTAGGTGACTAAATCCTAAAAAACCCTAGGTTATTGTAAGCGAAAACTCGTCTATTTTTTGTAACAAAAACCGCTATTTAGGGATATCTACCACAGTCACAATTAGCTTCATGGTGTTTAGAAAATAAGGTATACAATTAACGTTTTACTTCTTCATTTCTTCACCACCCATGAAAAAACCTTGGCTTATCCTGATTGTTGTCGTGGTCGTTATTGCTGGCGTTGCAGCGTATTTTTACAATCGTCATCTCCAAAACAAAACTCCAGAGGGGGTTTTGACATCAAATGGTCGTCTGCAAATGCAGCGTGTCGATGTCGGCGGCCTCTATGCCGGTAAAGTCAGCGAGGTCCTCGTCCAAGAAGGCGATATAGTCAAAAAAGACCAGGATCTAGTACGCTTACAATCGGATCAATACAAAAACCAAGAAAATGGTGCCAATGCGCAACTACAAGCGGCCAAAGAAAATGTCAGCCAAGCCGATGCCCAAATTAAGGCCGAAACAGAGCAACTGAACATCGCTCAGCTTGAACTCAAAGATGCACGGGCGCTGTATCGCGATCATCTCATTTCTGCCAGTGAACTCAAGCACCGCCAAATGGCTGTAGCAGCGCGCCAAGCCGCTTTACAAGCTGCCAAAGCCCAAAAACAACAGGCTCATGCTTCTGTCGATGGCGCCCAGGCGCAATTGGATGCTGCGACTTCGAGCACGAATGATTTATTAATCAAGGCTCCCATCGCTGGTCGGGTGGAATATCGTTATGCCGAACCCGGCAATGTAGTTGCCGCTGGCCATCCCGTCGTGAGTTTATTAAACCCTGCCAATGTCAAAATGGCCATTTATTTAGCCACAGAAAACAGCGCAAAATTGCAATATGGTCAAGAAGCGCGCATCCAATTAGATGGTATTGATGCCGTCTGGCCAGCGCACGTCAGCTTTATTTCTGGACGGGCACAATTTACCCCTAAATATGTCGAGACCAGTAACGAACGCAAAAAAATGATGTATCGCGTCGAGGTCAAAATTCCTGCAGAAACGGCCTTGAAATATAGCCAACTCCTCAAAAGTGGTATGACGGGTGAAGTCTGGCTCAAAACAACGGCACAAGATTGGCCCGCTGATTTAGCGATTAAATTACCTTAGATCGCTAACTGCATAGCGTTTGCAGAGCCGCTATGCTTATTTGTTGAGCGACTTATTACTCTAGCCGTATGAATTCGAATACAAGCAATGCGATCGAGATCGAACACTTAAGCCATCGCTTCAAGAAGAACCAAGCGCTTAAGGACGTTTCTTTTTGTCTCAAAGCGGGCAGTACTGCCGGTTTAATTGGCCCTGATGGTGTCGGTAAATCAACACTACTCTCTATTATTGCGGGCGTACGCATTATTCAAGAGGGCTCGGTCAAGGTCCTAGATGGCGATATGCGCAGCAAAAAGGTTCGTAACCTTAATTCCAAACGTATCGCTTTTATGCCCCAAGGCTTAGGCAAGAACCTCTACCCTACGCTATCTGTCAAAGAAAATATCGATTTTCATGCCCGTTTATTTGGCCTTAGTAAGGCGCAACGACAAGCTAAGATAGATTCTTTGTTGCGCGCCACAGGGCTCGACCCGTTCCCCGATCGTCCTGCTGGTAAATTATCGGGCGGCATGAAACAAAAGCTTTCCTTGTGTTGTGCCCTGGTGCATGACCCCGAATTATTGATTCTGGACGAGCCGACTACCGGTGTCGATCCGCTCTCACGACGGCAGTTCTGGGAATTAGTCGATAGTCTGCGCGTTGACTTACCCGATATGACGGTCATTGTGGCCACGGCCTATATTGATGAAGCAGAGCATTTTGAATATACGCTGGCCATGAATGATGGCGAATTATTAGCGATTGACAAAACTCAGCATTTAATTGAAGCCGAACAAAGTGCCACCCTAGAGGATGCTTACATCAAATTATTGCCCTCCTTAGAAGGCGAACGTTTTGATTTTGAACATATTCCTCCTTTCAAAACCGAGCCGGGGAGCGAGCCCGTCATTTTTGCCGAGCACTTAACCAAAACCTTTGGTGATTTTACGGCGGTAAATGATGTGAGTTTTAAGATTGAGCGCGGCGAGATCTTCGGCTTTTTGGGGTCTAATGGTTGTGGTAAATCGACTACCATGAAAATGCTCACCGGCCTTCTTGAACCAACCTCTGGGCATGCTGAGTTACTCGGTCACAGCACGGTTGACGGTGATGTAGATACCCGTTTACGCGTGGGTTATATGTCACAAAACTTCTCTTTGTATGAGGAGTTATCGGTTCGCAAAAATTTACTGTTGCACGCCCGTCTCTATCAATTAGATCCCAGCAAAGAAAAAGAAATCGTCGAGCAATCTCTCGAACAATTCCAATTACAGGAGGTGGCCGACGAAAAGCCAAATAGCCTTTCTTTAGGCATTCGCCAACGTTTGCAATTGGCCGCGGCTTGCCAGCACAAACCCGAAGTCTTAATTTTGGATGAACCCACTTCTGGTGTTGATCCTGGCGCCCGCGATATGTTCTGGGAGCATCTTATCAAGCTCTCAAGACAGCAAAAAATCACGATTTTCGTTTCCACACACTTTATGAACGAGGCTTCGTGGTGTGATCGTATCTCCTTAATGCATCAAGGTAATTTACTCGATATTGGGAGTCCAGAAGAGCTACGTCGCAAAAAACATAGTGAGACACTGGAACAGGCCTTTATTGCTTACCTCGAGGAAGTCGAACACACTGATACACCATCGGCACCAGCTCCAACGCCCTCTACGCCAGACAATATGAGCACCGATGCCAAGCCAGCCGCTGAGCAGGCGACGCTTGCCGCCGCGGAATTTAAGACCTCGATATGGAGCAATATTTGGACGTTTGCGGTGCGCGAACTCAAAGAATTAATTCGAGACCCAATTCGCTTGCTGTTTGCCTTTATTGGCCCCATCACCTTAGTCGTGACGGCGGCCTGGGGTATTTCTTTTGATATTAATAATGTACGTATTGCCGTGGTGGATCGTGACCAAAGTCAATTGAGTCATGAGTTGATCCAGCAATTTAGTGAATCTCCGTATTTTGCCTTGACCGAAAAAGTGCATGACGAGACGCAAATTGATGAAATCATGCGGCGTGGCAAGGTGCGGCTACTAATTAGTATTCCAGAGGATTTTAGTAAGTCCTTGATGCAGCAGCAACAACCCGAAGTCGCTTTTTATGTGGACGGTTCAATTCCTTTTATTGCTGAAAACATCAAGGGCTATGTCTTAGGGATTTTGAGTGAATATAGCATTAGCATGGCGCAGCGCTATGGCCAGGATGTCAGTCAAGCCAGTGACTTAGTGAGTCTTCGATATATTTATAACCAAGAATTTCGTAGTATTTTATCGATTGCTCCTGGCATGATTATGATGGCCTTAATGCTTATTCCAGTCGTTATGACAGCGCTGGGTGTGGTGCGCGAGCGTGAGATTGGTTCTATTACCAATCTATACGCCTCACCCGCCAAAGTGCCTGAGTTTCTCATGGGTAAACAATTGCCCTATATTGGCTTGTCCTTTTTGAGTTTCTTAGTGTTAGCGTGGCTGGCCATTATGGTGTTGCAAGTGCCCATCAAAGGCTCATTTCTCGCGATGGCTATCGGCGCTTTATGCATGGCCTGCGCTAGTACCGCCTTAGGTTTATTAATTTCTTGCTTTGTAAAATCGCAGATTGCGGCGATTTTTGGCTCGGCCATTATCTCCTTAATCCCCGCCCTTAATTACTCAGGCCTATTATTCCCTACCGCCACCTTGACAGGCGCAAATTATATCGTCAGTCTCTTGTTCCCGAGTTCATGGTATCAGCGCATTAGTATCGGCGCTTTCAGTAAGGGTTTGGGCTTTGCTGATTTTGCGCATTTGTATGTCATCTTGTTAGCCTTTGCTGTGTTTTATGTGGCCTTGGCATGCTTATTCCTGAAAAAACAGGAGGCCTAATCATGCGAACACGTCTAAGAAATATCTGGTATTTGTGTGGTAAAGAGCTACGTAGTGTGCTCGAAGACTACACCTTAATGGCGCTGATTGTGGTGATTTTTTCGGTGGTGACTTACGCCGTCGCGGTCGGTGTAAGCACAGAGGTCAAAAACGCCTCAATTGCAGTGCTCAACGAGGATCACTCCAATCTCTCGTATCGTATTATTGATGGCTTTCATGCGCCATACTTTAAGCCCATCCAAAACATTGAGCGGCAAGAGATTGATGACGCTCTCAATACCGGTAAATATACGTTTATTCTAGATATCCCTGTCGATTTTGAAAAAGACATGATTGCCCAACGTCATCCAAGCATTCAGCTCTTGACAGACGCCACTGCCGTCAGTCAAGCGGGGCTTGGCAGTGCCTATATTGAGCAGATTATTCGTGACGAAACGGCGGCTTATTTTGCTCAAACCCCTGCCGTCGAGCAATTGCCCATTAAGGCAGTGACGCATATTAAATACAATCCTAATACACTGTCCGAATGGTTTATCGCCCCTATGCAAGTGGTGGTCAATACCAGCTTATTAGCTATGCTGCTGGTAGGCGCCGCGATTATTCGTGAGCTCGAGCGTGGCACGATTGAGCATTTATTGGTGATGCCTGTGAAAGCCTACGAGATCGCGCTCGCCAAGATCATCAGTAATAGTTTGATCATTACAATTGCTGCCATTTTGTCCTTATACTTGGTGATTCATTTATGGATTGGCGTACCCCTGCAAGGCTCGGTGTTCTTATTTACGCTGAGCACGGTGATTTTTTTGTTTGCCGCCTGCTCTTTGGGTATTTTTCTGGCCACTCTCACGCCTTCTATGCCGCAGTTTGGCTTATTGTGTATTCCCTTATATGTGGTCATGCGTTTGTTGTCTGGCTCTGAGTCACCACTCGAGTCCATGCCGCATGTCATTCAAGTCATGACGCAATTTTCGCCGCTCACACAATTTGTCTTGGCCGCCCAAGGCATTATCCTACGTTATGCGGGATTCGATGTGATTTGGGTTCATCTGCTTTATATGACACTCATGGCCATCGCCTTTTTCACTCTGGCGCTGATCCGTTTTCGTAAAATGCTTTCTCAACAAGGCTAGCTTGGTCTTTTTATGGCAAAACTATGATGATTCGTCTAAAACCTCTTTATCTACTGAGTATTTGTGCCCTGGGTTTGGCGGCATGCAGTCCTACCAAAGTCAATATGGTGAGCGATGTGCCGGTACCGGTAGGCTTTGAACATACGATGGCGGGTCCCGAAACCGCTATTGATCAATGGTGGCTGAGTTGGCAGGACCCACAACTCAATCAGCTGATTGCAAATGCTTTGCAAAATAGCAAAGATCTCGCTTCGACCCGTCATAAGCTGCAAGAAGCTCGACAAATGGCGCGTTTGGCCCAGGCTGACATGGGACCGATAGCGGGGCTAAATGGCAATACAGGTTTACAGGCAGGTCGTATCAAGAATCCTTTATCGAGCGAAACTCGTCAGGTCTTTGATTATCTAAACTCTGATGAGTTAGGGAGTTCTTCCTTGAGTGGCACAGGTTTTCATGCGGGTGGCGGTATCGCGGCCAGCTGGGAGCCTGATATTTTTGGTGCTAAAGGCAGCGATGCTGATGCGGCGCGCCATGGCGCCTTGGCACGGCAAGAGCAATTGCATGGTGCCCAAATGTTGGTCGCCAGTGATATCGTAGATTACTACAGCCAGATGCAGTACTATCGCCAAAAGAAACTACTGGCCCAACACCAGGTGCAAATTCTCAATCAACTCAAACGCTATGTACAGGGCCGCTTTAAGGCGGGTCAAGCCTCGGCTTACAACATCCAAGAAGTCGAAAGCAAGATTCAAGCGGCGCAAGCCCAGGCCAATACGTATCAGGCGCAGGCGGATCATGCGGTACGCCAGATTGCTGTGGTGAGCGGCGC
This sequence comes from Brackiella oedipodis DSM 13743, assembly GCF_000621025.1. Lineage (GTDB taxonomy): Bacteria > Pseudomonadota > Gammaproteobacteria > Burkholderiales > Burkholderiaceae_B > Oligella > Oligella oedipodis. The sequence continues at coordinate 305,888 of NZ_JHZJ01000009.1, read as the reverse complement.
CGTGCCACAGAACTTCAGGGTTCAAACGCCTAGCTACGCTTTGGGCAGCAATCTGCCGCCGCTGCCGACGGGACAAACGCCCGCCAACGTACTAAACCGCCGCCCCGATGTGCGCGCCAAACAGCAGCAAGTCTATATCGCCTCCGCACAATTAGCCAGTGCCAAAGCCGATCTCTTACCGCGTTTTCAGCTTAATTTCTTGGGCCAAGGCGGCACGGTCAAACTCTCAAGCGATGTCCCTCATATGCATGGCGTGGGTGGCATTCTTAATGCCTCTATGCAATTGCCTTTATTTACCAATGGCCGTATTGACGCCAATATCGATGCCAAGGATGAGAATCTTAAATCCAAGTTGAATGACTATGACCATACCGTCCTGAAAGCCTTGGCCGAGGTCGATAGTAGTTATCAAGCGCAGTCGGCACTTAATCAGCAGGCACAAGATCTAAAAAATGCGGTCGATACGGCGCAGACTCAAGCGCACTCTGCTGCAAAATTATTCAAGCATGGTCAGCAAACGCTGGACACCACTCTACGCAGTCGCTTGGATGCCAATGATATGCAAGACAAAGCACTACAAGCGAATCTAGCGCGCGTACAAAATATGATTAATTTGTATAAAGCCCTAGGGGGTGGCTGGCAAAGCCGTACTTTGTAGACGCTACTATCGAGTCAGTGCGCGTGTGCGTATGGCTTCGTTGAAAGTACGCTTATACAGGAGTGCAACTCTCTGAGTAGCACTCTACTCGAGGGTCAAAAGCACCGAGGCGGCGCCTAATTTTGCGACAGCCCTTGAAAAATCAGCTTTCACCCTCATCTACTGATGTATAGGCCACAGTTGGCTAGTGATTGATCCTTCACTTTGTAACGCCCTGCTTACATTTTTAACAATCATTACAATCAATTGCTTGCTAAGCACTGTGAGTCGTTATATCTTAGTATTAGTTTTATCTACAAACATAGAGGAGAGAGTTAATGAGTTACCAACTTCCAGATTTACCATATGCTTATGATGCTTTAGAACCGCATATCGATGCCAAAACCATGGAAATCCACCACACTAAACATCATCAAACCTATGTTAATAACCTTAACAAAGCCGTAGAAGGTACCGAGTACGCTGACCTACCCGTAGATGAGCTAGTCGCCAAAGCTAAAGATCTTCCTAGCGATATCAAACAAGCCGTGATCAATAACGGTGGCGGTCATTCTAATCACTCTTTCTTCTGGACGGTCATGGCCAAAGACGGTGGTGGCAAACCTGAAGGCAAATTAGCCGAAGCTATCGATGCAGCCTTTGGTAGTTTTGACGATTTCAAACAAAAATTCATCAAAGCCGCCACTGGCCGCTTTGGTTCTGGTTGGGCCTGGTTGGTCGTGGGTCAGGACAAAAAACTTCAAGTCACTGACTCTGGTAACCAAGACAGCCCACTTATGGATGGTTTAACCCCTATTCTTGGCCTAGACGTTTGGGAACATGCTTACTACCTCAAATACCAAAACCGTCGCCCAGAATACATCGAAGCCTTCTTCAATGTCGTTAACTGGCCAGAAGTAGCACGTCGCTTCGAAGAAGCCTCTAAATAATCAGCCATCTATGATGACTGCAGCCTCGATCTTGATCGGGGCTTTTTTATGCCCTCATGGCTGTATGGTGGATCGCGAGTATCGCGCGCACGATTAGGCAAAGCCGTCGAGACATACGATGGATAGCCCTTAGCCGCAACAAAATTCTTTTTAGGCTTATCTGTCCATGGCTTGAGCCAGCGCTTAGGTGCAAAGACACTGTGATACCATGAACTTAGCGAAATTTGCTACCTTCCCCTTAAAGGAGTCATTATGTCCAAAAGCGTTTTTAGTCAAGAAGAAGCCATCAAGATTCTCCAGGATGTCCTAAAGATTAAAAGTATTAACGGCAATGAAAAAGAAGTGGCCCTATATTACCAACAGCTTCTCAAAAAGCATGGGATTGAGTCCCAAATAGTCGATTACGCAGATAAACGCAGCAATTTAATTGCCGAGATCTCCAATGGTGAAGGCAAAACCTTAGGCATTTCTGGTCATATGGATGTGGTGCATCCCGGAGACGAGAAGGAATGGAGCCATCCACCTTTTGCAGCAGAGATCGCCGACGGCAAATTGTATGGTCGCGGCGCCTGCGATATGAAAGGCGGCCTCACCGCGCTTATTTTAGCGATGATTAATCTCAAAGAAAGTGGTCAGTTTAAGGGCAAGATCAGATTGCTGGCGACTGTCGGCGAAGAAATCGGTGAGCTAGGCTCTAAACAACTGGCAAACAAAGGCTACGCCAAGGGTATTGATGCGATGTTGATTGCCGAGCCCGTCAATATCGCGATTATGCATGCGCATAAGGGGTCTTTTAATTACACCATCAACTCCAAGGGTGTCAATGCGCACAGTTCAAACCCGCAAGCGGGCGTTAATGCCATTGAAAACCTCATGTTGGGTATGAATGCCATCCAGGAAGCCCTCCAAAAAGTCTATGCTGATTACAAAAATGATGCCATGGGTAAACTCGTGCATAGCTTTACCTTGATCAAAGGCGGCTCACAAATCAATACGATCCCCGATTTTGCCCAAGTACGGGCCAATGCACGTACGATTCCAGAGTTTGACAACAAAAAACTCACGGAGTTACTAGAAAAGATTATTGAGCAAACCAATCAAAAACATCAGCACTGTCAGCTCAGCTTGCAGGTGGACGATGATATGCCTGTGATGGAAGCCGACAAGGACACCGAACTCGTTAAGCTTTTACTTGACGTCACTAAAACATCCAAGTACTACGATTTTGATAAAAACCTCAAACCGATAGCCGAGTTTGTTCAAGAGCAAGTCGGTTCAGCTGAAGGACTACCCAGCCAACTAGAAGCCGTGGCCTTGTCGGGCACGACCGATGCAGCGCAATTCTACCCGGCTAATCCAGACATGGATGTGGCGATTTTTGGGCCAGGTTTTTCACCGTCAGCCCACAAAATTGACGAATATATCGAGGTTCAGCAATACCTCGACTTTATCCATTTATATGGCGAAGTCTACGAAGCTTATCTGAAATAAGACGTACTCGTACATTAACAACAGGCGTCCTATCGCCTGAACTTCCTCTCACATGACCGGGGCAGCAAGAATTAGGCAAACTAAAAAGGTTCACTGCCGTGAACCTTTTTTTTACGATGCTTTAAATAAATGCTTGTAGGCATAAGGTGCACAGCGCAAATATTGCGGTGCGACGTCGATTTGTTCGCCTAAATCAGCCGCGGCCTGCCATGGCCAGCGTGGGTTATACAAAATGGCACGACCAATATCCACCATATCCGCTTGCTCGGTACGAAGAATATGCTCTGCTTGAATGCCATCGGTAATCAGTCCCACCGCTATCACTGGTATGTTGAGCGCCTGCTTGAGCGCTTGAGCAAAAGGCACTTGATAACCGGGGCCGACTTCGATTTGCTGTTCAGGCGCCGCGCCAGCGCTAGAAACATCGATAAAATGACAGCCGAGCGCTGCTAATTGCTGTGCTAAGTAAATGGAGTCTTGTAGGTCCCAACCACCATCCACCCAGTCCGTGGCCGAAATGCGCACGCCCAACGCCAGCTTTGAATCGAGTGCCTGACGTACTTTTTGAAAAATTTCCAAGACAAAACGGCAGCGATTTGCAAGACTACCACCATATTCATCGTGCCGTTGGTTACATAGCGGTGACAGGAACTCATGCATTAAGTAGCCGTGTGCCGCATGTAATTCAATCACATCAAAGCCAGCGGCTTGCGCTCTTAAGGCAGCTTGCACAAACTGCGTCTGGATATCTTGAATCTCTGTGAGCGTCAAGGCATGCACTTGCTCATGACTATTGGGAGTAAAGGCAATGGCACTGGGCGCTTGAGTCACCCAACCGCCTTGATCCGGGGTTAAGTATTGCTGCCCTTCCCACGCCTTAGCGGTACTGGCTTTGCGCCCTGCGTGGGCTAATTGCACGCCGATTTTGATATCAGAATAAGTACGAATAGACGCGAGTAATTGCGCTAAGCCCTGAGCCTGTTGATCATTCCATAAGCCCAGATCACTGGGGCTAATGCGCCCTTCAGGCACCACGCTGGTGGCTTCCAGCACTAATAAGGAAGCGCCAGAAACTGCTAAGTGCCCGTAGTGCATCTCATGCCAAGGTCTCACTTCTCCATTGTGCGCTGAGTACTGACACATCGGTGGGATGGCAATGCGGTTTTTAAGCGTGATTGGGCCTAATTGCAGCGGGGCAAAAAGTCGTGAGCCTTTTTTTGGCATAACTGTCTCCGTAAATCAATAGAAATTAGCAATGACTTATCGTAACATCCTCAACCTGACGTTTTCATGTCAGCGTACTACCAACGTGTTCAACGCTTAGAAACAGTGGTTTGTTTGCGCTTGATCTAGGTGAGCCAGCTAGCGATTTGTGAATTCATGGTGCACTTATTAAAATGTCTCTTATCGATATATGCCTTTTAAACTCCACACCCTTACCTAAATGATTGAATAGGATATCGCATGCAAAACAATTCATCCCCAAATCCTGCTCCCCAAAAAGAAAAAGCCCTAGTGATTTTTTCAGGGGGACAAGATTCAACCACTTGTCTCTATTGGGCCAAAGCGCAAGGTTATGATGTGCATACCTTAAGTTTTGACTACGGTCAGCGCCATGCGATCGAATTACAAGCAGCTAAAAAAGTCGCAGCCTTTGCGGGTATTGCCGAAGACAAACAAGGGGTTTGCCAGATTACGGATGTATTGTTGAGCACTAGTCCATTGACTAGTGAGGTGGAGCCTGAACAATTTGCGAGTCCAGAGGATCTTCCTCAGAGCGGTGTACAAAACACCTTTGTGCCCATGCGCAATCAGTTGTTTTTAACCATTGCCGCGAATCGCGCTTACGCCCTCAATTGCCGCGTGCTTATCACGGGGGTGAGTCAAGCCGATTACGGTGGGTATCCTGATTGCCGTGAGAATTTTATTAAAGCGTTTGAAACCACATGCAACTTAGGTACATTTACCGGTGAACCTGGCACCTTAGGCAATTTACAAGTATTGACCCCGTTGATGCACTTATCAAAAGCGCAAGAAGTGCTGATGTCGTATGAGCTTAAAGATTGTTTTGCAGCGCTGGCTTGGTCGCATACGGCCTATGATGGTCAATACCCCCCTGTCGGTCATGATCATGCCAATGTTTTACGCGCCAAGGGGTTTGCCCAAGCGGGTCTACCCGATCCCCTGGTTCTCAGAGCGCATCAAGAGGGTTTAATGCCTTTACCAGAGACCGATAATTACAAGGATGAGGTCGTTGCCAAAGTGCGACAGGTCTTAGAGCAAAGCCGTTGGTTAGGCTAAAATTTGGCCAGAGGGGCGCGTAATTCTTTGTGTTTTCAAAAATATATGTTATTATGTGTGACTTACTTTAAGACCCCTTAAGTCTTATTTTAGTGCTTAATCATTAAGATGGCTTAGCATCGATAAGCATTGCTATCCATGATGTTTTTAATATCCTTGATATCCATTGATTAAGAGTTTCTAGTCAATGCCTAACGTATTTCGTATTTATTACGTGTGATTATCACATCTAATGAGTTTAGGCGTTGTAGACGATTTAAGTGCTTTAGGCTAACTTTTAGGGTCCTAAGAGTAAGAATTTATCCCCATGGCGCAGTAGCAAAGCGGTTATGCAGCGGATTGCAAATCCGTCTAGAGCGGTTCGACTCCGCTCTGCGCCTCCACCCTCTCATATTCCCATCTCGCTTTTCTTCATTTTGCTTTTCTTGACCTTGTTGATTTTGCAGCACGGCCCTAAAATCAGCTTGCAAGGCGATTAGATAATCTCCAACAACGTCGTTTATTGATTCCTTTCACGCCGCAGTGGCTAGTGAAGTGATCCCTGATGATGACTACATGCCGATTTGTCAGGTAAGATCGAAAGTGGTTCTTCAAATAACCTTCTGCGCATTGCTAGCATGCATCCTCCGAAAACATCCTCAAGTCCGCGTTTTTGCGTTAATCTAGTAGATCCTCAGTAGGATTTAGATGCTTAACGAATATATTATTAGTTGCGAGAAAACAATGGATAAAGAAGTCATCGCCGCGCTCAAAAAATGGCCCAATGTGCCGGCCGCCTATGGTTGGATTTCCTTAGATGGCCATGGCTATTGGCGTTTTCATCCTCAGGGCAGCGCACAAGCGCGAGCAGATTGTCGTGGCGAAACCATCCAAAATTCGCAAATTCAAGCCTTTTTAAGCCGTAATTACACGGTAGATGATGATGGCCAATGGTATATTCAAAATGGCCCCCAAAAAGTCTATGTCACCCTGCCCTATGCTCCCTATATCCTAACATTAGGTGATCAAGCTCAAGATTTGCGCTTGCATACCGGTCAGACAGTAACGGCGATTTCAGCCTGGTATTTAGATAGTGAGGGTGGCTTTTATGCGCAAACTGAGGCCGGTGCCGCCATGATCTCGGAGCAGGACTTAGACACGGTCATCGAGCATCTGTGGGTGCTAGATAAGGCCACAGCAAGCCCCTTACAGGCGGCCGAACCCTTTGGTGAAAAGCATCTTAACGCCTGTCAACAAGGTCAGCCTTTGATCTTAAGCTACGACAAAAAAGCCACCTTGACGGGTCCTTTTCGATGTATTACCACTCAAGAACGAGCTTCGGTGCTAGGTTTTTGTGCCCAGCCCAAGCATAAATAGCCGCGCTCTGGGTTGCTGAAAGTAACCGCGATGTGCCCGCTCAGGCCCTATGCAAACCCACTCATGAAAAAAGCTGAGTCGATAGACTCAGCTTTTTGCTGTCATACAACCGGCAAGACAAGCCACTTGAAAGGCCTGCCCGCTTGTAAAACCAGATTAACCGAAACGACCAGTAATGTAATCTTGCGTTTCTTTGCGAGTAGGACGCAAGAAGATCTCGTCAGTTTCACCAAACTCGATTAATTCACCTAAGTACATATAGGCCGTGTAATCGGAACAACGAGAGGCTTGTTGCATATTGTGAGTCACAATCGCCACGGTATAGTCCTCTTTGAGTTCTTTGATGAGTTCTTCGATTTTGACCGTAGAGATCGGATCCAGTGCAGAACAAGGTTCGTCTAATAAAAGCACTTCGGGTTTCACGGCTACACCGCGAGCAATACACAAGCGTTGTTGTTGACCACCCGAAAGACCATTACCACTTTGGTTAAGTTTGTCTTTAACCTCAGTCCATAGCGCGGCTTTAGTGAGCGCCCATTCGACCCGGTCATCCATTTCGGACTTACTGATGTTCTCGAAAAGTTTTACACCAAAGGCCACATTGTCATAAATGCTCATTGGGAATGGTGTTGGTTTTTGGAAGACCATACCGACTTTGGCGCGGAGCAATGAAATATCGGTTTTGCTGGTGAGTAGGTTCTCGCCATCTAAGAGGATTTCACCCTCGGCTCGTTGACCTGGATATAACTCAAACATACGGTTAAAGGTGCGAAGCAAGGTAGACTTACCGCAGCCAGACGGACCAATAAACGCGGTTACGCAGTTTTTAGCGATGCGCATATTGACGTTTTTGATGGCATGAAACTTACCGTAATAAAAGTTCAAGTTATTGATTTCTAGTTTAGTCTGTTCAGGACTTACAATGTGTTCAGGCATTTATTATTCCTAGATTTTAAGCTTACTTAGCACGTAAAAAAGTACGCGCTAAAATGTTTAAGACAAGAACCAACAAGGTAATTAAAGCAGCACCCGCCCATGCTAATTCATTCCAGTCAGTATATGGACTAGCGGCATATTGATAAATCACGACAGGAAGATTGGCCATCGGCGCATTCATATCGAGACTTTGGAATTGGTTGTTGAGCGCAGTAAAGAGTAATGGCGCCGTTTCACCGAGAATACGAGCAATCGCCAATAAGACACCGGTAATCAATCCTGACATAGAGGCTTTGTAGCAGATGCTAAGGATCATACGCCACTTCGGACAACCCAATGCGACTGCCGCTTCACGCATGCTATTAGGGATGAGCGTCAGCATATTGTCAGTGGTGCGTACGACCACTGGAATCACTAAAATCGCCAAGGCCAAGGCCCCTGCCCACCCCGAATAGTGTTTGGCATTGGCTACATAGAGCGCATATATAAAGAGACCGATAATAATAGACGGTGCAGATAGCAAGACGTCATTCAGGAATCGAGTGCTCGGCGCTAACCAACCGCGTTGACCGTATTCAGCAATATACGTACCCGCCAAAATCCCAACAGGGGTACCAATAACGGTACCGACGACCGTCATTAATAGCGAACCGTAAATGGCGTTTTTGAGACCACCGCTCTCGCCTGGGGCTGGGGTGTTTTCTAAGAAGAGGTGCATACCAAAGGCACCGCCACCTTTTTGGATCAAGGTCAAGAGAATCCAAAATAACCAAAATAAACCGAAGATCAAGGTAATGCAGGATAAGGTCAACATCACTTTGTTAACCACTGCACGCTTTTTAAAGACCTTGTTGTTGTTATTAAGAACCGAGTGGCCTTTGGGCGTATTAAGCTTGTCTGTGTAATTTGTAGTGTTTGACATGATTGATAACTTCCACCTAATGACTATTTACCTTCTTTCTGCTTCATGCGTAAGAGCATGAGTCTAGAAAACGCGAGAACCACTGTTGTAATTAAGAAGAGAATTAAACCTAATTCCATGAGCGCCGCTTTTTGAATACCGCCGGCCTCGTTAAATTCGTTGGCAATCGCAGAAGCAATGGAGTTAGAGGGTGAGAAGATACTGGTTGGTGTTTGGAAGGCGTTACCAATCACGAAGGTCACTGCCATGGTTTCGCCGAGTGCTCGACCTAAACCTAGCATAATGCCACCAATCACACCACCGCGTGTATAAGGGAGTACAACTTTCCACATAACTTCCCAGGTCGTGCCGCCTAAGCCATAGCAAGACTCTTTGTACATCGGAGGAACCAATTCAAAGACATCGCGCATCACTGAAGCGATAAATGGGATGATCATAATAGAGAGGATCAGACCCGCAGAGAACAAACCAATACCAAATGGAGGGCCTGCGAATAAATGACCAATCAGTGGAATACTACCGAAGATAGTAATGAGGTGTGGTTGAATGTACTCTTGGAAAATCGGTACAAAGACAAACAAACCCCACATACCGTAAATAATTGAAGGAATAGCCGCTAATAATTCGACGGCAATACCAATGGGGCGGCGCAGCCAGGTAGGTGCTAGTTCGGTTAGGAACATAGCAATCCCGAAAGAAGACGGCACCGCGATCACAACGGCAATAAAGGAAGTGACTAAGGTACCAATGATGGGTACCACAGCACCATAGGTATCGGTGCCAGGGTTCCAATCATTGGTAAAAATAAAAGACAGTCCATCGGTTTTTATTAAGTCCCAGCTGCCTATGATCAATGAGATCATGATTGCCATTAACAGCACGAAGACAAAAAAAGCAAAGAACTTGGTCGTTAATAAAAAGGCGAAATCGCCCTTCCCTGTTGTTGTTTTAGCAGTGTAACCTTTGGACTGTTTCATTTTTTTGTAAGAACCTATTATTTATCCCAAACTGGAGAGCCGTCTTTAGTTTTTAGATTGTCGCGCCATTCTTTGCGAATTTTTTCAACGACTTCATCTGGAATGCTGACGTAATCGATAGAAGCGGCGCTATCTTTACCATTTTGGAAGGCCCAGTCAAAAAACTCTAAAGCGGTTTTAGTGTCTTCAGGTTTGTCGACTTGTTTGTTCAATAGAATGAAGCTAGCTGCCGTTACTGGCCAAGAATCAGCACCTGGCTCATCGCTAAGTACCACACCCATGCCTGGTGCAGAATCCCAGTCAGCGTGTTTTGCAGCAGCGGCGAAGCTTTCTAGTTTAGGCTCAACTGTTTTGCCGTCTTTGTTGACCATTTTGGCGTATGAGAGGTTATTTTGTTTAGCGTATGCATACTCAACATAACCAATGGTGTTTTTCATTTGGCGAACGACACCGGCTACACCTTCGTTACCTTTACCGCCTTGACCAGTCGGCCATTTTACAGATTTACCTTGACCGACTTTATTTTTCCAATCATCAGAAACTTTAGAAAGGTAGTTAGTCCAGCCGAAAGTGGTACCTGAACCGTCTGAACGGTGTACTACGATGATGTCGCTGCTAGGTAATTTAAGGTCAGGGTTCAATTCAGCGATAGCTTTGTCGTCCCATTTAGTGATTTTGCCTTGGAAGATGTCAGCGATAACAGGACCAGATAAAACGAGTTGGCCTGATTTAACGCCTTCGACATTGACGACTGGTACAGTACCACCGATGATGGCTGGGAATTGCAATAAATCGTTCTCTTTAAGTTTTTCGGCAGACATTGGATCGTCAGAAGCACCGAAAGCAACTGTTTTGGAGATGATTTGTTGTTGACCGCCACCTGAACCAATAGATTGGTAGTTCAATTTGTTACCAGTAGCTTTATTCCATTCAGATGCCCATTTAGCATAGACAGGATATGGGAACGAAGCACCAGCACCATTGATGGTGTGAGCTGCTTGAGCGCAGAATGCAGAAGCAGTTAATAACACTGCTAGGGAACTCTTCAAGATTGTTTTTTTCATAATCAAAAACCTCTTAGTGGACAAAAACTATTAAGGAAGTATAGTAAAGACAATAAGTTACAGTTTTATTACATTTACCGTATGCTGCTTATTAACCACAAGCATTATTACTCAAATCGTTGCAATAACTTCTCATGGATATTAAATGGCTCTTCGCCTTCAGCACATTCTACGCGTTTGTAGGTGCCGTCAGGTTGCTCTTGCCATGCTAATTGATTATCTTCAAGCGCGGCGGTAAAGGCTTCATAAATCACGCGTTTTTTGAGCTTAGGATCGCGCACTGGGAAAGCCACTTCTACCCTTCTGAAGAAGTTACGATCCATCCAGTCTGCGGAAGATAGATAGAGTCGTTCTTCGCCGTCACGATAGAAATAAAAGACACGAGAATGCTCCAAGAAACGGCCGACAATCGAACGTACGTGGATATTTTCGGATAAGCCTGGCACGCCTGGTTTGAGCGTACAAATGCCACGTACTACCAGCTCAATTTGCACTCCTGCTTGGCTGGCATGATAGAGCGCATCAATAATCATCGGCTCAAGCAAGGAATTCATTTTGGCCATAATCACGGCTTTTTTGCCGTTACGGGCATTTTCGGCTTCGTCGTAAATTAACTCGACCAATTTTTGCCACATTGTAAATGGCGATTGCAACAAGGTTTGTAACGGACGACGAGCCCCTAAGCCTGTGAGTAAATTAAAGGTTTTATCCATATCGCTGGTAATATCCGGCGCTACGGTGAGTAAACCAAAATCGGTATAGAGTCTGGCTGTTTTGGCATGGTAGTTACCTGTACCTAAGTGACCATAACGCACTAATTTGTTGTTTTCGCGTCGTAATACGAGCGCCATTTTAGCGTGTGTCTTATGACCTACGACACCATATACCACATGGGCTCCGACAGATTCGAGCTTAGCAGCCCAATTAATATTGGTTTGTTCATCAAAGCGCGCCAATAACTCAACAATTACCGTCACTTCTTTACCAGATTTGGCCGCATTCAGTAAGATGCGCATAAGCTCAGACTCTTCGCCCGTACGGTAAATCGTTTGTTTGATGGAAAGCACATCGGGATCGAGCGCCGCCGCTCTGAGAAACTCTAAGACGGGTTTGAAGGATTGGTAGGGATGATGCAATAATATATCTTGTTTGCGAATCACATCAAACATGGCGGAGGGTTCACCCCCCACATCGAGGACCTTTGGGTAGTCAGCCTGAAAAGACTCAAACACAAAACCTGGCCCTACATTAATGTCGCAAAGCGGTGAGAAGCGTGTCAGATTAACTGAGCCATCAGTCAGATAGGTGTCGGCGTCAGTCAGACCAAATTCTTTTTGTAAAAAGTGTTTGAGCTCGTCAGTTACGCGTGAATCGATTTCTAGACGAACAGCACTACCAAAATTACGTTGCGATAGCTCGCCTTGCAAGGCTTTGCGTAGATCGGTGACATCATCTTCGTCTAAATATAAGTCACTATTACGTGTTACGCGCCATTGGAACAAGCCTTTGACTTGCATGCCGGGGAATAATTCGTAAACGAATTGTTGCAAGAAACTTGATAACAACGTATAGCCGTGTTTAATACCGCAGACTTCCTCAGGAATGGCGATCAAACGCGGTAAGACACGTGGTGCTTGTACAATCGCAATCGAAGCTTCGCGACCAAAGGCATCTTTGCCCTCAACTGAGACAATAAAGTTCAGGCTCTTGTTGTAAACACGCGGGAAAGGATGTGAAGGATCTAGTCCGATAGGTGTGAGCACGGGCATAATCTCGTTTAAGAAAACTTCGTGCGCCCATTTGGTAATTTCCGGCGTGTAATCCGCGGTGCGAAAAACAAATACATCATGCTCACGCAATGCGGGCAGAATTTCTTTGTTAAGGATGTGATATTGAGTATCGACCAGTTGGTGCACGTCTTTTTGGATTTGCTCAAAAACCTCATGGGGCATCATGCCCTCGACGCCAACACGATTTGGATTTTCGAGTTGTTGCTGTTTGATCGTAGCTACTCGGACTTCAAAGAATTCATCCAAATTAGAACTCACAATGCAGATATAACGTAAGCGCTCCAATAGCGGCACATTAAGGTTTTGTGCCATGGCCAGCACGCGACGATTAAATTTAATCAATGACAACTCACGATTAAACAATTCACCACTTGGTTTTTGCGCCAACTCCTGAAGATAGTCTTGCTTAATCTCTTCTGGATTAGTATCAGACTCTGGGGTCACATTTGTTGAGTTGTTATTTATATCAGTCATGGTATTTCCTAAAGTTGATTTTAGGCCACATGTTAGCAAAGATAAATTGCAAAAAGATTAAAATTTTGAAGCGATTGTAGGACATTACAATTTTGTGTCTTTTTTGCCATAGTCGTTTAGGCAGGTACTACGGACGGCCAAAGCACATCGTAATTGGGGCTTTTGAAACATTTGCTCACTAACTTATCTTATAATCGACTTTTGTTTTACTTAGTCATCCTTGCCGAATGGACACAGAGAATATGCTTGCCGCTGTTGACTTAGGCTCCAACAGCTTTCGTTTAACCGTCGCTCGTATCGTCGAGAGAGATAATACTTTTCAACTCTACACCGTTGATCGCCTCAAAGAAACCGTGCGACTCGCTGCTGGCCTAGACGACAATAATTACCTTAGCAAAAGTGCTATTCATAATGCAGTCGAGGTACTCAAGCGCTTTGGTGAAAGAATCCGCAATTTTCCACCGCAAAATGTTCGTGTAGTCGCTACTAATACCTTTAGAATTGCACAAAATATTAATGATATCTTGATCCCCGCCCAAGAGGCGTTGGGCTTTCCTATCGAAATTATTTCTGGTCAAGAAGAAGCGCGTTTAGTGTATCTGGGCGTGGCCCACGAATTACCCCCTTCAGACGAGAATCGTTTAGTGGTCGATATCGGGGGTGGTTCGACTGAATTTATTATCGGTAATAATCTCGAACCAAAGCTCATGAAATCACTCACCATGGGCTGTGTGTCTTTCACTGAAAAATTTTTCCCAAATGGCAATGTCACTGCCAAATCCTTTGAAAATGCCCAGTTGGCGGCGCGCCGTGTCGTCGAAGTTATCAGTAAGCAATACCGCAAAATGGCTTGGGTGAATGCCTACGGTTCGTCAGGTTCAGCCAAAGCCTTAGTGGCCGTAAGCGAAGCCACAGGACTTTCCGAAAAAGGCATTACCCTTAAGGCCTTAAAAACCATGAAAGAGATCATCATCAAAAATGGTTCCGCGCGCACTGATGATTTGCTCGACCTAAAAAAAGACCGGGTTGAGGTCTTTCCTGCGGGCTTGGCGATTATGTTGGGGATTTTTGAAGAACTCAAAATCACGCGCATGGATCAAGGTGATGGTGCCCTGCGCGTCGGTACCTTATATGATTTGCTAGGCCGTCAAGCGGCGGCAGATAAACGCGTAGAATCCTGCAAGCAATTTATGAGTCGCTATCATATCGACGTTAAGCAGGCGCAACGCGTCAAGGAACTAGCCCTCAAATTATATGATGATTGTGCTGAGCAACTTCCTGAGACCATCGATGAGGTCCGTAATTTGCTGGGCTGGGCTTGTGATTTGCATGAAATCGGTTTATCGATTTCCCAATCGTCTTATCATCGCCATACAGCCTATGTGCTCGAAAACGCTGATATGCCAGGGTTTTCTAATAGCGAGCAAAAGAAACTCGCCCTACTTGCACTAGCGCATAGCGGCAAGCTCAGCAAAGTGGAACTCGATGATGAAAGCGAGAAAATGCGTTTGGCGATTTTGTGTATTCGCCTGGCCACTTTATTTTTGCGCAAACGTATGCCTTTGCGTTTAAATCCTATTTCTTTGCAGCTAAAAAATCACAAAATCATCTTGCGAATCGATGCCAAATGGCTCAAGAACAATCCATTGACCGCCTACAGTCTCGATTTGGAAGCGAATGAGTGGGACAAAAATGGCTATAAATTTGAAGTCAAACCCTATGAAGAGGCCTAAAGCCGTTTTGGCTTAGGGGCTGAGCCCAAGTATATAGAGGGCCCGCCACAAAAAAGCGCTAAGTTTATAATGACTTAGCGCTTTTTTTGTAAGATAGGATTACTCAATGCCAAAATGTTTGCGATAACTTTTGCGCATACATGAAAGATCAATCACCACCGGAAAATCCGCCGCATTGAAATCCTTATCCCAAGCAGGCTCACCACAAATACGCGCGCCAATCTTAAGATAGCCTTTGATCAGGGCGGGGATTTTGGTGCCCTCTTGGAACTTAGGCAATTGTTCTAGGGGATAAGGATGTAAGGGAAACGCTTTGGGGGCTTGTGCATGTTTGGCAATATCCAGCTGCGCTAAATGCCAAACTTGAGAAGCTTGTAGACCGCCATCCGCCAGATTAACGCTGGCACAGCCAAGCATGTATTTGAGTTTGGCGTCATACAAAAATCGAGTTAGGCCCGTCCATAACAGCATAATTACAGTGCCATCACGATAATCCGGATGAATACATGAACGACCGCATTCACAGACTAAGTCACGATGAGCATCGAACTGGCTGATATCAAATTCGGTTTCGGTATAGAAGCCATTGGTTTTTTGGGCGTCTTGAGAAGTTAAGACACGGTAGGTACCCACGGTTTCTTGGGTTTTACTATTGACGACGATGAGATGCTTGCAATATTCATCGTATTTGTCGTGATCAATACCGTCAGTGGCATTGGGTAGATGAACATTAAGTTCCTTGACGTAAACGTCATATCTGAGTTTTTGTGCGCTTTTTATTTCTGCTGCGGTGTCTGCATAGGCTAAGATTAAATCAAATGCTTCCCCATTGTTTGTCGTTGATGGTACTTTCGTAATTACTTGCATGAAAGTGTCTACCCTTATTATTTTTTGCAAACTTTCTGATTTCTATTGAGCTCAAAAACTCAAACTACAAAATAATATAAATTCAGAAAGCTTGCAAGCTACCTTTATTGTGTTTGTCAGGTCTAATTTAGTCAGTCAGTTTAACTTTAGATAACTGCTCTACGCACTGTTTGGCTAGCTGAATATCGTCGGCCTCGACCATTAAACGCAGCTTAGGTTCGGTGCCAGAGGCACGAATTAAGACGCGGCCTCGATCTTTCAGTTGCTCTTCAATTGCCTGCTTAGTCTGTTGTAATTCTGCATGATTTTGCCAATCCATGCCTGGTTTGAGTGGCGTGTTCACCATGACTTGCGGGTACATTTTGAGATCAGCAATATAGTCTTTGAGACTTTGGCCAGAATGGCGGATTGCCGTAAGCACTTGCAGTGCCGCAATAATGCCATCGCCCGTGGTGTGATAATCCAGACATAATAAATGGCCAGAGTTCTCACCCCCAAATAACCAACCGTTTTGGTGTAGCGCTTCGAGAACGTAGCGGTCGCCAACTTTGGCACGCTGGAACGGCACACCTAATTGTTGCATTTGTTTCTCAAAGCCTAAATTGGTCATGAGGGTTCCGACAACACCGGCCACAGGGCCTTTTTTGAGGCGCTCAAGAATAATGGCGTAAAGCAACTGATCGCCATCATAAATATTGCCATGGGCATCGACCATTTGCAGTCTATCGGCATCACCATCGAGGGCAATACCATAATCAGCGCCCTCTTTTTGGACAACTTCTAGCAGGCTGTTCGGATACAGCGCGCCTACGCCTTGGTTAATATTTAGGCCATCGGGTGAGCACCCGACCTTAATGACTTGCGCGCCTAGTTCACGAAACACATGGGGTGCAATATGATAGGCAGCGCCATGCGCAGCATCAACGACTAATTTAAAGCCTTTGAGGTCCAAATCATTGGGGAAAGTGCTTTTGCAAAACTCGATATAACGACCCGCGGCATCGGCTAAACGATGGGCGCGCCCAATTCGGGTAGAGTCAACGCAGTGCATCGGCTCATCAATGAGTCGCTCAATGGACTCTTCAATGTCATCGGGTAGTTTTGTCCCTTTGTCTGAGAAAAACTTGATGCCATTATCGTAATAGGGGTTATGGGAAGCGCTGATAACGACCCCTGCATTTAAGCGAATCGCGCGCGTCAAATACGCCACTGCTGGCGTTGGCAAAGGCCCGGCTAAATAAACATCGACGCCGGCTGCAGCGAAACCGGCTTCTAGGGCGGATTCAAGCATATAACCAGAGACACGGGTGTCTTTACCAATTAAAACGGCAGGTCGATCGTGTCCTTCCGTGCTTTCGGCCGCCAGTACACGACCGGCCGCATAACCTAAACGCATGGCAAATTGTGGATTAATGACATCGCCACCGACTTCTCCGCGTACACCATCGGTGCCAAAATATTTACGAGGCATATTAAACTCCGTTCTGTATCGCTTGCCAAGTATTGACAGCTTGTAAGGTGGCCGCCACGTCATGCACTCGAACGATGGCAGCCCCATTTTGAATACCTGCTAAGGCCAACGCAATACTTCCGTATACCCGCTCCTTAGCGGTTGGGTTGGTTTGAGGATTTACAGCAGCAATCATGGCTTTACGTGACATGCCAACTAGAATTGGCAAGTTTAAGCGCTGTAATTGCGCCATATTTCCGAGTAATTCATAGTTTTGGGCGACGGTCTTACCGAAACCAAAACCTGGGTCAAGTAGAACCCGACTTAATGCTATGCCATGTTCTTGCATAACTGCTAGTCGATCTTGTAAGAAATCTTTAACCGCTTGAGTGATATTGCCACCGTAATCCGGTGGCTCCACTTGCATGGTTTTGGGCTCACCATGCATATGCATAATACAAATCGCGGCGTCTGGGTAACGAGCGAGCAGTTCAACAGCGCCTTTGGCTCTGAGCGCATACACATCATTGATCAGATCAACGCCCAAATCCAAACAGACTTGCATGACTTCGGTCTTAAGCGTGTCGATAGAAAGCGGCACGCCACAATCTTTGAGAGCCTTAATGACGGGGACAATACGACGAAGTTCTTCGTCGACGCTGACCGGATCACTGCCCGGACGGGTGGATTCACCCCCTATATCCAAGATATCGGCGCCCTCTTCTATGAGTTTGAAAGCGTGACGAATGGCTATCTCTTGTTGCTTGGCTTGATTCCCACCATCAGAAAAAGAATCAGGGGTGACATTGACAATGCCCATTATTTGCGGCCGTTGAACATCTAATTGAAAACGACCGCATGGGAAGGTTGACTGCATAGGGAGACCTGTAGAAAAACAAAAAACGACCATTAAAAGAATGACCGTTTTTTAGAAAGACTCGATTATAAAACTTCGGCCGGCTTATCGCTTGTTTTTTTGCCAGTCGAACCTGCATTAGGCGGGATATTTGGATCATTGGATTTGTCCGGAACGTGAGGCTCACGAGGCGGACGGCCCTGAATAATATCCTCGATTTGCTCAGCATCAATGGTTTCCCAATCGAGAAGCGCCTTGGCCATGGCATGCATTTTGTCCTGATTGTCTTCGATGATTTGGCGCGCTACATTGTATTGCTCATCAATGATGCGGCGAATCTCGTTATCGACTTTCTGCATGGTAGCTTCGGACATGGTCGTGCTCTTTTGCATACTGCGTCCGAGGAACATTTCATTGTCATTATCGCCATAGACCATAGGGCCGAGTGCATCGGTCATACCATATTTGGTAACAATATCGCGAGCAATCGCCGTTGCCCGTTCAAAGTCATTTGAGGCCCCTGTCGTCATTTGATCCATAAAGATCTCTTCGGCGATACGGCCACCAAAGAGTACTGAAATCGTATTGAGCAAGCGCTCTTTGTCCATGCTGTAGCGATCAATCTCTGGCAACTGCATGGTCACACCTAAGGCACGACCACGAGGAATAATCGTGACTTTGTGCACTGGATCAGTTTTGGGGAGCATGCGAGCCACAATAGCGTGACCTGATTCGTGATAGGCCGTATTGCGACGATCCTCTTCGTCCATAATCATAGAGCGTCTCTCGGCACCCATGATGATTTTGTCTTTGGCATTTTCGAAGTCATGCATATCGACCGTGCGGCCGTTACGACGAGCTGCAAATAAGGCGGCCTCATTGACTAAATTAGCCAAATCGGCACCCGAAAAGCCTGGCGTACCACGCGCAATTACTGTCGCGTCGACATTGGCGGCCACTGGTACTTTACGCATATGGACGTCAAGAATTTGTTCGCGACCACGGATATCTGGTAGAGAGACTACTACTTGACGGTCAAAACGACCTGGGCGCAATAAGGCCGGATCAAGCACGTCTGGACGGTTGGTGGCCGCGATGACGATGACACTTTGGCCAGATTCAAAACCATCCATCTCTACCAGCATTTGGTTGAGGGTTTGTTCACGTTCATCATTACCACCGCCGACACCCGCGCCCCGTTGGCGACCCACGGCATCGATCTCGTCAATGAAGATAATGCAAGGCGCATGTTTTTTGGCGTTTTCGAACATATCGCGGACACGAGACGCACCGACACCCACAAACATCTCGACAAAGTCAGAACCTGAAATGGTAAAAAACGGTACTTTGGCTTCGCCCGCAATCGCTTTGGCTAAGAGTGTCTTACCCGTGCCTGGAGGGCCGACCATCAGCACACCACGCGGGATGCGGCCACCTAGGCGTTGGAATTTAGAAGGTTCGCGTAAAAATTGCACTAATTCGGACACATCCTCTTTGGCCTCATCGCAACCGGCAACATCGGCAAAAGTGATAGGATTGGCGTTCTCGTCTAACATACGGGCACGAGACTTACCAAAGCTGAAAGCGCCGCCCTTGCCGCCACCCTGCATTTGTCGCATAAAGAAGATCCAAACACCAATCAAGAGCAACATTGGGAACCAAGAAATCAGGGCATTCATGAGGAATGACGGTTTTTCTGGTGGATGCGCGGTGATTTGGACATTGTGGTCGATCAGATCACTGATCATCCAGATGTCGTGAGGTGCGGTCAGGGTATATTTCGTGCCAGACTTGGGCTTAACAGTGAGTTCCTGACCTTGTTGCTCAATCGAAGCAATCTTGCCATGCTTGACATCACTCATGAACTGGGTATAGCTCACCGTCTCTGTGGTAGGTGCTGGGCCCTCAAATTGTTTAAAAATAGCAAACAGTATGACAGCTACGACTGCCCACAGCGCTAATTTAGAAAATGAGTTATTCAACGATTAGTACTCCGTAACTTTGCTTAGCTTGTAAGTCTATGTAGATTAATAGCCTATTTTATAACGAAAGCTTCCTAAAAATAGGTAATTAAAGGCTTTTTTTGGATTTAATTGCAAACAATTTTTGCTTATCGTTTGATATGTATGGGCGCTTGAAAAAATTAAAAGGCCTGCCGCTCGCGAATTCTTTTTTAGGCTTTGAGCTGTCGTGCCACCAAAAAGGTTTCTGAAGATTTATCACGTGAGGCCTTCGGTTTGCGTTCAACGACTCGTTTAAAGTGTTTTTTGTAGAGTTCGACGATTTGTGAAAAGCCACTGCCATGGAAAGTTTTGACGATTAGGGCACCGTCTGGTTTGAGATGTGACACTGCAAATTCCAGGGCTAATTCACATACATGTTGCACGCGAGCGGCATCGGCGGCCCCAATCCCTGAGAGGTTCGGTGCCATATCACTGATGACGAGATCGACAACTTCTCCATCTAGGGTCTCGACGAGTTGTTCTAAAACAGCCTCTTGTCGAAAATCCCCCTGAATAAATTCCACGCCTGCAATCGCTTCCATGGGTAATAAATCGAGGGCGATGACTCGACCATTTAGCTTTCCCTGGCCATCGCTTAATTTTTCTTTGGCGACTTGTGACCAACTCCCTGGCGTGCTACCCAAGTCTACTATAATGTCACCTGGCTGCATCAATTTCTCGGTGTCTAGGATTTCGAGAAGCTTAAAGGCCGCCCGAGCGCGATACCCCTTCTGCTGCGCCAATTTTACATATGGATCATTAATATGCTGATGGATCCAATTTTTAGAAAACTTTTTTTTAGCCATAACCAGATTTATGCCTCAGTTAGAATTAACAGCCAAAGAACGTAGTTTACTTAAAGCGGCTGCGCACTCCCTCAAACCAATTGTACAAATCGGTGATAAGGGCCTAACGGCAGCCGTTCTTAAAGAAATCAATGTGCATCTCAAGGCCCATCAACTTATCAAAATCAAAGTCGCGGGTGACGATAGAGAGCAACGTTTACAAATGCTTGAGCAAATATGTGACGCGCTTGACTGTGCCATGGTACAGCACATTGGCAAAACGCTGACCTTGTATCGCCCAGAGAGTGCAGACACTGCTGACACCGAGCACTCCGAGATTGAGCAACTTAATCGACCTGCCGATAAACATTACATCCCCAAAAAACGCTTGGGGGGCGGCAGTACCCGTCGTCAAGCCATTGCCAATCGTCCTAATCGCCCTAGTCGCTCAAATGTTCCTAGTCGTGCCAATGGCGGCAATCGTGCCAATCGTTTGGGCCAAGCCGACACCATGACTCGAACTCAAGGTTTTCGCAAACCGAGCAGCGCCTTTAGTTTACGCAGTCGCCGCAGTGTGCACAACAAAAATAAATAATCCGCGCCTGTTTCGCTTTTGACTTAGCTCGCCTCGCTCACAAAAAAACACGTCGCCATGATCTCAGGCGACGTGTTTTTTTGGGGTTTATTTAGCGATAATGCACATCTAACACTTCGTACTCACGTTCGCCAGCCGGTGTACGCACGGTAATTGTATCTCCCACGCTTTTGCCGATGAGGGCGCGTGCCACTGGGCTAGACACCGAAATCGTATTTTGTTTGATATCGGCCTCAAAATCCCCCACGATTTGATAAGTAATCTCGGCATCAGTATCTAAATCGACTAACTCTACAGTCGCACCAAAGACGACTTGGCCATCAACATCCAAGGTGCTCGGATCGATGACATTGGCGCTAGAAAGCACGCTTTCGAGCTCTTTGATACGGCCTTCGACAAACGCTTGTTTTTCGCGGGCGGCATCATACTCAGCATTTTCTGAAAGATCACCTTGCGCGCGGGCAGTAGAAATTGCTTCAATCACTTCTGGGCGAACTACTGCTTTGAGGTTTTTAAGTTCTGCTGCCAAACGCTTCGCGCCTTGAGCAGTCATAGGGATACTTGCCATATTAATACACCTTTTTATGGTTACGAGTGCTGATAGCGCATCGGTATTCAACCAATTCGTTATCCTTACTCATTATTCATCTTAATGACTGAGTCTAAAGATTAAGCGCCCCGCAATTTAAGTGATTGCAGGGCGCTACAAATAAAATATCAACTAATAAAATAGTTATAGACTAGTCGTTTATATCGAGTTTATGAAGACTCACTAAAATATGTTAATTAACTCTCGTATGCTCGGGATCGCCAGCAGCATGGGATGGGACACTATACGGCTATACTTTTGGTCTATATTGCTCAGTGTTATCACGCTTAGGCTAAACTTAGGGGTCAATTTAAGGTCATAAATTTAGCACTAAATTTATCAATAAACCTAGCTCAACTTTAAGCTAAAATTTAGCTCAAAATTTGTCTAAAATTTTTCTAACACTTAGCCTATAAAAGTCTATATATCAGCCTATATAAGAGACTATAAAAGCCAATATATAAGCCTATATAAAAGTCCCTATAAAAACCTCTATAAGCTGCCTACTTGCGGCCGGGCGATCGCAAATTCAAACGTATATTATGCGCAAAACTTTGCTAAATTGCAATTAAATTCAAGTAACTTAGGCTTTTTTTCGGTTCATAAGCGCATATAGAATAATGGCCGCAAAGGTGGCCGTACCAATCCCTTCTAATTTTAAAAAACCTAGTTCTAGAGTGAAGTTACCAGCGCCCATGATAAGCGTGACCGCGGCCACAATGAGATTTTTGTTTGCTGAAAAATCAACCTGATTGACAACCCAAATTCTCGCGCCTGCCACCGCAATTAAGCCAAACACCACCACTGAGACACCCCCCAACACAGGCGTTGGAATAGTATGAATGAGCGCACCAAATTTAGGCGAGAAACCTAAGAGCACAGCAAACAGAGCGGCAATGACAAATAAGACGGTGGAATAGATTTTGGTGGCTGCCATCACACCAATATTTTCTCCATAGGTGGTCACACCCGTGCCCCCCACGGCGCCAGAAAGCATGGTGGCTAAACCATCGCCCATAAAGGCTTTACCCAAGTAATGGTCTAGATTTTGGTTGGTCATGGCACTCACGGCACGGATATGCCCCAGGTTCTCGACCACGAGAATCACCGCTACCGGTAAAATCACCGTAATGACAGAGAAAGAAAAAGCGGGCTTATAAACATGGGGAAGACCTAACCACGCCGCCTGAGTCACCGGCGTAAAATCAATGGGGGTGCCTAAGTGTAATAAATTCGCAAAGATAAAATAACAAAGATAGGCGATTACCGTCCCCAATAAAATCAACAGACGCTGCAGCATGCCGCGTGTAAACACGGCCACTAAACCTACGCATAGCATGGTTAACAGCCCCATAAGGGTCGCAAACGTGCCTTCTCCCATGGCGCTCTTCGCTGCCACGGGTGCCAGATTCAGACCAATGACCGCCACCACCGCCCCAGTCACCACGGGTGGCATCAAGGTATCAATGAGTCGAGCGGCGCGGTCTTTAAAGCGCCAAACCGCCACCCCGATAAGAAAATAAGCCAGGCCGCAGATAATAATTGCGCCTAGCGCTAGCGAAATGTTTTGGTTAGGGCCGCTACCACTATAGCCAGTGACTGAAATCACGCCACCAATCAGTGCAAAACTCGAGCCCAAATAACTGGGCACTCGACCATTCACGAAAAAGAAAAAAATCAAGGTCCCTATGCCCGACATTAAGATGGCTAAATTCGCATCAAAGCCCATCAATAATGGCGCCAATACGGTGGAACCAAACATGGCAAACACGTGCTGCACGCCCAACACCAACGATGGTCCCATCGCTAAACGTTCATCGGGTGCAATCACTTGCGAGGTCGATGGATTTTTGATGAGACGCCAATTAGGCAAATTAAAAAACATAAGAACTCCACGGCGGTGGCTATTAATTAAGACGCTGCTATTTTATAAAAAAATTTACAGCTTGTAGGCTTTTGTTACAGCCATCTGAGAAAACTTAGGGCACGCCTACCAAAACGACAAGGATAATGATTTTTCTTTAGTCTTATATAAGAGTATAATAATAACCAAGCTTGATAGAAACTATTTAGATTGCTTTTTTCTTAACTCCTACCAAATCTAAGTAGGTCAAGCCTCCTCTTATTTAATCAACACAATGAATCAATCTATATCCGATCACAAAATTCCATCCGCTCCTTTGTGGCTGTTAGTACTCGTGACGTTTAGTGGTACTACGGCTATGCATATGTTTGCTCCTGCGCTCGCTGATGCCCAGGGTGCTTTTATGGTCGACCCAAGAACCATGCAAATGAGCATCAGTTTCTATGCCGTGGGTCTTGCCTTTGGTCAAATCTTGTATGGTGCGGCTTCTGACGCTCTGGGTCGTCGCCCCTGCCTACTCTTTGGTTTAGTCGTATTTTCGATCAGTAGTGTGGCCTTGTGCTTTGTTTCCAACTTCACTGTTCACCTAGTATTGCGGGTCTTTCAAGCCTTGGGAGGCTGTTCTGGTCTGATCCTCGCACGGGCCATGGCACGCGATAGCTCCACCCCTGATATGCTGATGCAACGCATCTCTACGCTGAATATTATGGTCTTAATTGGACCAGGGGTCGCGCCATTGATTGGTGGTTTTTTAACGCATCTATATGGTTGGCGCAGTATCTTTATCGTGATTGCTGTGTTTGCCGTCATCTTGACGCTGATTGCTACGCTCAAGATCGAAGAAACCGGCCGTCCTTCCCATAATCTCAAACCCGCGCGCATTTGGCTCAAATACAAAGTCTTATTTGAATCTCGAGCCTTTATGTTGATGACGATTGCCGGCGCTTGTGTCTCTACCGCCAGTTATGCCTTTGTCGCGGCTTCGGCATTTATTACGCACAATAATCTTCATCAAACGGCAAGCCATGCCGGTTGGTATGTCGGCATTTCTATCGTCGGTTATACCTTGGGTAATTTCCTCGCCAAATCCTTGTATCGCTACAAAATTTCTTTACGTGTGATTTTTACATGCGGTTTAACGATTGCGACCGCTTTTGGTGTCTTATTACTCGTGGCCGCTACTCATGGCTTTTTAAATTCCCATATATTGTTGCTGGGCATTTGCCTCTATACCTTTGGTACCGGTATGTGCTCCTCGCTCATCATGGCGTATTCACTCAGCCTGCACCCCTTGATTTCTGGTAGTGCCTCTGGTCTATATGGCTTTACGCAAATGATGGTGGGTTCTATCTTTTCGTTTTTATCTGGTTTAGGGAGTGATCATGCGATCAGCGCCTTTATCCTCTTGATTATTGGTAGTTGTATTGCGGCTGTATGTGTCCATTTTGGCTTGCGCATCAAACGCCACCAAGGACCTGCACAAGCCACATCATCATAGTAGCGCCCCCAGGTACAAAAAAGCCCTAAACGCTTGCTGCAGTTTAGGGCTTTTTTTGGTGCTAGAAAAAGCTAATTACTAATTACATTTGTGATTGTAAGTAGTTTTCTAGACCCACCGTTTTGATAAGGCGAAGTTGTTGTTCAAGCCAGTGAGCGTGATCTTGTTCAGTATCATCGAGTTGCACCCTTAGGATTTCGCGAGTGACGAAATCGTGGTGCTGCTCACAGAGCGCAATACCTTTTTTGAGGTTTTTGCGCACTTGATACTCAAGCTGTAAATCAGACTCAAGCATAGACACAACGTCTGTACCAATATTGAGTTCTTCTGGACGCATATCCGGTTTGCTTTCGAGCATAAGGATACGACGCATAATAGCGTCTGCGTGATCAGTTTCTTCTTGCATTTCGTGATTAATGCGTTCGTACAATTTGGTATAGCCCCATTCGTCATACATACGAGAATGGATGAAGTATTGGTCTCTAGCTGCCAATTCACCTTTGTTTAAGAAGATTAAATAATCAATAACTTCTTTATTACCTTTCATAGTGATACTCCTTAATTAACAACAGCTCAATTATAGGTGATTTGAAAAAACCATTAATAAATCTAAATGAGAGCAATTAGTATTTATGCTTACATTCCACTCAGGGCGAATTTGGCAAAAGCCTTTATTCGTGCATGTTTTGCAGGGCATAGACTTGTAAACCCTTGGACTCACGAATGTAATGCATGCCTTCGACCGCCGCTTGAGCCCCAGAAATTGTTGTAAAAATACAAATTTGACTAGACAAAGCAAACGTACGAATGGTTTTAGAGTCATTAATGGCGTTCCGGCGCTCCTCTACCGTATTGATCACTAAGTCGACCTCATGGTTCTTGATGCGATCGACCACGTGTGGACGGCTCTCGGTCACCTTATTGACAATTTCTACGGGAATATTGTGTTCCTGAATTTTGGCCGCCGTGCCTCGCGTCGCTAATAGTTTGAAACCAAGTTCATGCAAGCCTTTAGCGACTTCAATCGCCCGTGCCTTGTCTTGGTCGCGCACGCTCAGAAAAGCCGTCCCAGAAGAAGGTAACACGACCCCTGCGGCTAATTGCGCCTTGACATAGGATTCACCAAAGGTTTTACCAACCCCCATGACTTCGCCGGTTGACTTCATCTCTGGGCCTAAAATGGTATCGACGCCAGGGAATTTAACGAATGGGAAGACGGCTTCTTTGACGCAGAAATAATCGCTCTTGGCTTTTTCTGAGACGCCTAAAGCGGCGAGAGTTTGGCCACCCATAACCCGAGCACCAATTTTGGCGAGGGCTAAACCAGTCGCTTTGGCGACATATGGCACAGTACGAGAGGCTCGCGGATTGACTTCTAAGACAAAGACATCGCCGTTTTGGACGGCAAACTGCACGTTCATCAGGCCTTTGACCTTGAGCGCTTTGGCCATCAATGTGGTTTGGCGTTTAATCTCGTTAATGGTGTTGCTAGACAAAGAAAACGGCGGAATACTGCAAGCAGAGTCACCCGAGTGCACACCAGCCTGTTCAATATGTTCCATGACCCCTGCAATCACCACATCCTGACCATCGGCCACGCAGTCAACATCAACCTCGATGGCATTGTTGAGGAAGTGATCTAATAACACCGGTGAGTCATTACTGACTTTGACAGCTTCTCGCATATAACGTTGCAAATCACTGGCCTCATGGACAATTTCCATGGCACGACCGCCTAATACATAACTTGGACGAACTACCAGTGGATAACCAATTTCTTCGGCAAGCATTAGCGCTTGATCCTCGGTACGCGCCGTACGATTAGGTGGCTGTTTGAGATTGAGTTTTTGCAGTAATTTTTGGAAACGTTCACGGTCTTCTGCCACATCGATTGAATCTGGACTGGTACCAATAATAGGCACACCATTGGCCTCTAGGTCGCGCGCCAATTTAAGCGGTGTCTGACCGCCATACTGCACAATCACACCCGTAGGTTGCTCAACGCGCACAATTTCTAGGACGTCTTCAAGAGTGAGTGGCTCAAAGTACAAGCGATCGGACGTATCGTAATCCGTGGAAACCGTCTCTGGATTGCAGTTCACCATAATGGTTTCGTAGCCATCTTCCTTGAGTCCAAGCACGGCATGCACACAACAATAATCAAACTCAATGCCTTGGCCAATACGGTTTGGACCGCCGCCCAACACCATGACTTTGGCTTTGTTACTCGGTTGCGCCTCACACTCCTCTTCGTAAGTTGAGTACATATAGGCAGTGCTAGTGGCAAATTCTGCCGCGCAGGTATCGACGCGTTTGTAGACAGGATGGATATGGTATTGCTGACGCAGTTTACGCACTTCTGACTCGGAGGAGTCTAATAAAAAGGCCAACCGACGGTCGGAGAAGCCGGCACGTTTGAGCTGCAACATGGTTTCTGCATCAATATCCGCTAAATAACGTTGCTCGAGCGCCAGCTCGATATCGACAATTTCTTTGATCTGTACAAGAAACCATGGATCAATTTTTGTGAGGCGGTGCACTTCTTCAATGCTAAAGCCTTTGTCAAAAGCATCGCCCACATACCAGATACGCTCTGGGCCTGGCTCAGCTAATTCGGCTTGTAAGGTTTCGCGATCGACGGTTTTTTGATTCAAACCATCGACACCGACTTCAAGGCCGCGCAAGGCTTTTTGGAAAGATTCCTTGAAGGTCCGTCCCATAGCCATGACTTCTCCCACGGATTTCATTTGCGTGGTTAAACGTGAGTTCGCTTGGGGAAATTTTTCGAAGGCAAACCGTGGGATTTTGGTGACCACATAATCTAGTGTTGGCTCAAAAGACGCTGGCGTGGCGCCGCCGGTAATCTCATTGGCTAATTCGTCAAGGGTGTAACCGACAGCCAAGCGTGCTGCGACCTTGGCGATAGGAAAACCGGTGGCCTTTGAGGCTAAGGCCGAAGAACGAGAAACGCGTGGGTTCATTTCGATGACGATCACGCGACCATTTTCGGGATTGACCGCGAACTGGACATTGGAACCTCCGGTTTCGACGCCGACCTTACGCAATACGGCGATAGAGGCATCGCGCATGTATTGGTATTCTTTGTCAGTTAGCGTTTGCGCAGGCGCCACAGTGATGGAATCGCCGGTATGGACACCCATTGGATCCAAGTTTTCAATGGAGCAAACAATAATGCAGTTATCGTTTTTGTCGCGCACGACCTCCATCTCAAATTCTTTCCAACCGAGCATGGATTCTTCGATCAGCAACTCATTATTGGGTGAGGCTTCAAGGCCGCGGCGACAAATAGTTTCGAACTCTTCGGGGTTAAAAGCAATACCACCGCCCGTGCCACCCAGCGTAAAACTAGGACGAATAACAATCGGAAAACCTGAAGACCCCACTTCCTCGGCGATGCGCTTTTGCACATTCCAGGCTTCTTGCATGGAATTAGCAATTCCCGATTTCGCGGATTCTAGGCCAATTTCATCCATGGCTTGTTTGAATTTCTGGCGATCTTCAGCGGTTTCGATGGCATCTTTGTTGGCTCCGATTAATTCAATGCCATGTTTCTCGAGAACCCCATGTTTAGCCAAATCCAAAGCACAGTTCAATGCCGTTTGGCCACCCATGGTCGGCAAAATCACATCAGGTTGTTCTTTTTCGATGATTTTTTCGAGGGCTTGCCAGGTAATCGGCTCGATATAAGTGACATCTGCTGTCGCAGGGTCAGTCATGATGGTGGCTGGATTGCTATTGACCAGAATCGTACGATAGCCTTCGGCCTTGAGGGCTTTACATGCTTGGGCACCAGAATAATCGAATTCACACGCTTGACCAATAATAATTGGACCAGCACCAATAATTAAAATACTTTTAATATCTGTACGCTTAGGCATAATTAACTCTTTTTGGCTGATTGCATTAAATTAGTGAATTTTTGGAAAAGAACAATGATGTCGTGTGGACCTGGACTCGCTTCTGGATGCCCCTGAAAACAAAAGGCAGGTTGATCAGTTAACTCAAAGCCCTGTAGGCTGCCGTCAAACAGTGAGATATGGGTGACCTCGGCATTGCTCGGTAGCGTGCTGGCATCGACCGCAAAACCGTGGTTTTGACTCGTAATAAAGACCCGTCCTGTTTTGAGTTCACGAACAGGATGGTTAGCACCGTGGTGACCGGTTTTCATTTTGAGGGTTTGTGCGCCTAAGGCCAGGGCCAGCAGCTGGTGCCCCATACAAATACCAAATAAAGGAATTTTGTGTTTGAGTAACGCTTTGACATTGGCAATGGCCTGCGAATTGGCGGCGGGGTCGCCCGGACCATTTGCCAAAAACACGCCATCGGGTTGCATCGACAGTATCTCTTGTGCACTGGTATTGGCGGGCACTAACGTGACCTCGCAACCAGCATCGGTCAGCAGACGTAGGATATTACTTTTGACGCCAAAATCGTAAGCGACGACTTTGTACTCTTTGGCATGACCACTACTGTAGCCTGAGCCTAAGTGCCAAGTGCCCTCTTGCCAGCGAATCGCTTCCTTGGTAGAGACATCGGCGACCAGATTTTGGCCTTGCATACCTTGGTAGGCTTGAGCCTGTTTGACGGCGCTAGCTTCGTCATCACCGACGAGAATACAAGCGCCCAGAGCGCCTTTTTCTCTGAGGATACGGGTGAGTTTACGGGTATCGATGTCACTGATCGCGACAATGCCATTTTTTTGGAGATACTTGGGCAGTGATTGCTGAGCCCTAAAGTTGGAGTAAGTAGATGGACAATTACGAATCACTAAACCAGATATTTGCACACCGTTAGATTCGACATCTTCAGCGTTGATACCGGTATTACCAATATGAGGATATGTTAGGGTGACAATTTGCTGTGCATAACTCGGATCAGTGAGGATCTCTTGGTAGCCTGTCATCGACGTATTGAAGACGAGCTCAGCCGTCACTTGACCAGGAGCACCGATTGAATAGCCGTGAAACACTGTGCCATCGGCCAGGGCCAAGATGCCTTTAGTCGGCGCTTGCCCACCTGCTCCCGCTTGTCCTACTTGCCCTGAAAATATTGAAGTTAATTGCACTATCACACCCCGTGTAAGTTAAATACATAAACCTTCTTATTATAAAAGATTCAGCGCTTTTCTAGAAAGAAAAATCGGCTTGTAATGAACTTTCGAAATAGATTGGACGAGGATTGTAGGGACTCAATAAGCCGCGAGCTAGACGACTTGAGACCCGTCAAACTCGCTCGAGGGTGGCGAGTGCAGTTAGCAGCACTGCCGCACAGCACCTGCGCAACACTCCCCTATGACTTACGCAGTACGGCGATCATTAGCGCAAAATGGCATGCAATAAACCATAACCATCGGTACCGAGCACAAAGTTGGCGACCTGTATATAGTGATGGTTTTTGGGACTATAGAAAAATAAATTTAAGCGACCATCGTGACTATCTTGGGATTTACCAAAAAGTAAGGGATAGTCATTGTAGACGTCGGGGAGAGCAAAGACCTGATCGCTATTTTGGACAGAAAAAATCACATCCCAGCCCTTGGTAGGTGCATTACGATTTTGTAAGAGCCAAAGACGTTGGTTTTTGTCCTTGGCACATTGTGCCACGACAATGGTTTTGGCAGGGATTTTGATGGTTGCCAAGCTAAAGTTTAAGTCACTCATGTCGGTCCCGCCGCAAGACGCTTCTTGATCCTTGAGCGGTAACACGAGGTTACGCAAGGCCAGATTAGGCAGTTCGACCGCTTCGCCCACCAATAATTTAGGTTTACGATTAAGCACCCCCGAGGCAATCGGTGAGCGCTTAAAATTAAACATAATCCATTCGTTGTACTTGGGCAAAAGCGCGGCAATGCAAGCGGCACTCCGACATTGTTGCAGATTGCCTTGACGCTGTTTGATAGCGGTACCCACCACCTGGATCCTGTCGGTATTGGCTAAAACCGCAGTACTAAAATAATGCCATTGCTGCAGTTGCGAGACAGCACGCAGATTTTGGCAAAGATCAGCCGGCCACTGTTGACGCTCACGGGCGGCTATAGGTAAGGCCTCCCTACCAAAAGCCTCTAGGAGGACAGTGTCAGAAAGACAGGGATTAATGGCAACTTCTTCGGCTGCCGTGCGAAAGCCCAGTGGCGCCTCGCTGTTAAGCATTTCTTGGGCATGACTCGGTACCCCCGCAGTGAGCAGACTGCATACGAGTAGCAAATATATAAATGCAGATTTAAATGCAGATTTGAGGGCGGTCATTAAAAATTATCTGTAAAGGGTCGAAAAATGGCGAAAAAGTGAGCGCCATTATGTAACAAATTACACTTAATGTAACATAATTTTAGGCGTCATTCGCTAAATCTTATACCTAAAGTATTTATGTGATATGTCGTTAATTATCAGGGCTGTTTATAGTTTATTCATCTTTACAAACGGCCACGAATCTGTGTATTCTTTTTTGGTATTTGTCAATCATTAGGTTAGCCCAAGATGGAAAATCAACTAGAAAATCTTAAGCAATATACCACTGTTGTCGCAGACACTGGCGATTTTGAGAGCATCCGTGATTTGCAGCCCACCGATGCAACGACTAACCCTTCACTGATTTTGAAAGCGGTCAAGCAAGCCCGTTATCAACCTCTATTAGAGGATTTATTACGCCAACATCCAGACGCCAGTACCGAAGCCATTGCCGATTTACTTTTGGTGCGCTTTGGCCAGAAAATTCTCGACATTGTGCCGGGTCGTGTTTCAACCGAAGTGGATGCGCGTTTGTCTTTTGATAGTGCCGCCACCATTGCCAAAGCACGCCATTTGATAGCGTTATATGAGCAGGCAGGTATTGATAAATCGCGCGTACTCATTAAAATCGCCGCCACGTGGGAAGGTATTGAAGCCGCCGCACAATTACAGCAAGAAGGCATTAACTGTAATCTGACGTTATTGTTCTGTTTGACCCAAGCTATCGCCTGCGCGCAAGCCAAGGTGAAACTGATTTCACCTTTTGTGGGGCGTATTTATGATTGGCACAAAAAGCAAGCCGGTCAACAATGGGATGAGCAAGCGCATGCAGGTATTCACGATCCGGGGGTCAAATCGGTTACCAGTATTTATCGCTACTACAAACAGCATCAAATCAACACTGAAATCATGGGTGCCAGTTTTAGGAATATTGGTCAAATCCGTGCCCTGGCAGGCTGCGATTTATTGACCATTAGCCCTGAGTTACTCAAGCAATTGGCTAACAGTCACGAACCTTTAGAACCTGTGTTACGACTGGATCCTGAGCACGAGGTCAAGGCTGCCGAAACACTCACTCAAGCGCAATTTCGTTTTGATCTCAATGAAGACGCGATGGCCACTGAAAAACTGGCCGAAGGGATACGGGTCTTTGTCGCCGATGCCTACCAGTTGGATAATACGATTGAGACTCTGCGTCAGCGTTAGAGAGCATTCACCCGCCGCTTAATTCTCGCTGCGGCGATCCATAAAGGCCCAGGCAATCGTGCCCGCATCGACGTATTCGAGTTCACTACCGGCGGGCACGCCTCGAGCGATACGCGTGACCTTGAGACCGTGACTGCGCAACAAATCACTGATGTAATGCGCGGTGGTTTCACCCTCTGTAGTGTAGTTGGTGGCGAGAATGACTTCTTTGACAATCCCGTCTTGCGCTCTTTTGAGTAGACGTTGAATTTGTAATTGCTGTGCTCCCACACCTGCCATCGGTTCGACGCGACCCATCAAGACATAATACAAGCCTTTGTAACTATGGCTATTTTCTATCATATTGAGATCGGCCGGCGTCTCAACTACACAGAGTAAACTCGGG
Organism: Brackiella oedipodis DSM 13743; assembly: GCF_000621025.1. Classification (GTDB taxonomy): domain Bacteria; phylum Pseudomonadota; class Gammaproteobacteria; order Burkholderiales; family Burkholderiaceae_B; genus Oligella; species Oligella oedipodis. The sequence continues at coordinate 272,911 of NZ_JHZJ01000009.1, read as the reverse complement.
TCCCGCTGTTGATTACTACAAATATGACAAACATCATCTAGACTAAAATTATTACAGTATTGACAATGTTTAATGGCATTGAGCGCATGGCTAATGCTATTGGCGATGGCTTGCGCGCCATCGCGATCGTTTTGTAAAAGATGATAAGCCATGCGTCTAGCTGTGCGTTGCCCGACGCCAGGCAACTTACACAGACTATTGAGGAGTTCCTCGAGGGGCTCCTTAGTATTTGGTTTGGAGACCATTTTAGAAAGGGAACTTCATACCCGGTGGCATTGGCATGCCTTGAGTGACTTTTGCCATTTCTTCTTGAGACGTCGTCTCAGCCTTGCGCAAAGCGTCATTAAAGGCGGCCGCCACTAAATCCTCGAGCATGTCTTTGTCTTCTTCAAACAAGGACGGGTCAATAGTGACACGTTTGACATCATGACGGCAACTCATTGTAACTTTTACAAGGCCACCGCCTGCTGCGCCTTCAACCTCAATATTGGCTAATTGCTCCTGCGCTTTTTTCATGTTTTCTTGCATTTGCTGAGCTTGTTTCATCAAGCCCGCAAGTTGATTTTTCATCATATCAATACCTCTGAATAAAAATTGCGAAATAGTATGTAATTGTTTGGAATTGAGCGAGAAAAGGCTTGCTCAAGTGTGAAACTAATGACCCAATTGTAAAGATTCTTTATCTATCTTGCCATCAAAGTCCTTGAGCAAACTTTGAATAAAATCATTGCTCTGGATTTCTAGCCAGGCTTGTTGCTGCCGCTGTTCTATTTGTTGCTGCTCTTGCGCATACAAAGTCGCATCACCCGTTTTTTGATAGACAAAGTTGACTTTAACGATCTTGGAAAAATACTCCGTGAGCAAGGTACTAATGGTATCTTTGGCTTTGAAGTCTTGGACATTTGCCACGGCATTTTTGAGATAAATCGTATTGCCCTCCGTCTTTAGCCATTCGCTTTGACGCAGTATTTCTCCGGCTAAGCCAGTAGCATGAATATTTTGCACCACTTGGATCCAGGTATTGGGGTCCAGGGCCTCGAGCGCGATAAGCTGATGACTCTCTTGGGTAGGTTGCCAGGTCCGATCCTCTTCTTGCGCCCCCTCGAAGCCCTCTTGTTTATCGTAGCTCGCATCGAGCTCGGGATAATCCGCCAAATCATACTCGCTAGGTTCTGGACTGGACGAGGATACTTTTTGAGGCGCTGGTGTGGTCTCAGACGGAGCCACTGGCTCTGACGCTGAAGCCTGGCGATGATCTGCTGCAACTTTGGTGCGGGGAGCCTGAGTGCTTTTAACCGGCGTTGCACGATCTAAGTTAGTCGTTGAGGCAGAGTCAGGTTCTGGGTCAGGTTCAAAAGGCGGTTCGTCACTGCTAGTCGATGGCGACTGAGCGGCTCTCTGACTAGACTGACGAGATGTTACCGTTTTCGGGCTTGAGTCCGCCGATGGTTGGTGCTTTTTAGCAGCGCTGTTAGCGCTCGTTCCCCTGTTGTCCTGTGACACTGGCGCTGATGATGCCGCTTGTGGTGCGGCGGGTGCTTTTGGTGCGGCTGTCACAGTGGCGGCCGAGGCCGCTGGTGTATTTTGTGCTTGAGGCGAGCGAGTGTTGGTTGGCGATGTCGCGGTATTTTTTGGAGCCGGGGTGTTTTTTAGATCCTCGGTGGGCGTCGTGTTAGTGACTGTCGTCGGTGCTGTCACCGCTGGCGGTCGATGCATTTCTGCTTGAACTTGCGGAGCTTCGGTGAGCGACAACATGCGCAAGCAAACCATGACAAAGCCAGCATATTCATCAGGGGCATTGACGAGTTCACTGCGGCCATTAATGGCAATCGCATAAAATAGCTGTAATAAATCTGGCGACAAGGTTTGAGCCAACGCTTGCAACTCCGGCTGCAAAGGCTCGTCCGAACCTATAGTGCCGGGGATTTTTTGTTCGATGGCGATTTTAGAGAGCAAGGAAGCAAGATCTGCTAAGGCGCCTTCAAAAGAATAAGAACGCTCTGCCAATGCATCTGCCAGAGCCACGACTTGTTGTGCCTCTCCTTTGGCAAGGGAGTCAATCAAACGTACTAAAAAGGTCGGATCGATTGCCCCCAACATGTCTTGCATGGCCTGCGTGCTAATGTGATTGCCACTAAAAGCAATGGCTTGATCCGTGAGCGATAAGGCATCACGCATCGAGCCAGCCGCAGCATGGGCCAAGAGCCGTAAACCGGCCTCATCATAGCCCACTTGTTCTTGATCCAAAATATGTTGTAAATAGTGCACGACATTGTCAGTTGACATGCGTTTGAGATTGTATTGAATACAACGTGACAATACGGTGACAGGAATTTTTTGGGGATCAGTGGTCGCAAGAATAAATTTAAGATGCGGCGGAGGCTCCTCAAGCGTCTTTAACATGGCATTAAAGGCGTGCGTAGAAAGCATGTGCACTTCGTCAATCGTATAGATTTTGAAGCGCCCTCGCGTCGGTGCATAAATGGCTTGTTCTAGTAAGGGGGTGATCTCGTCGACGCTGCGGTTAGAGGCGGCATCGACCTCTATGTAATCAACAAAGCGGCCTTGGTCGATCTCGGTACAGGCTGAACATACGCCGCAGGGCTCTGCAGAGATCCCTTGTTCACAATTGAGACACTTGGCCAGAATGCGCGCTAGGGTAGTTTTACCGACCCCGCGTGTACCGGTAAATAACCAAGCATGATGAATCCGTTGAGTTTGTAGTGCATTACTTAGTGCTCTAACGACATGGTCTTGGCCGACAAGGGTAGAAAACGAGCGCGGCCGCCATTTACGGGCCAGAACAAGATAACTCATAGATATTTACTGGAGGAAGAATGGGTGAGCCTAACTTCGGCACTGCGCCTAAACGGCTGTGGCTGCTTCGTTCCCGACCTGACCAGATTGACCGTCGGCCCATGCGAAGGGACCCACCCAGCCGTAAGTATAGCAAGGTTTAACTAATGATATCAATCCAAACCCCTTCTGCTAGCGCAAATAATGCGGCCTTAGCGGGGCGACCGTCAAATTGCTGTAGATACTGGCAGTATGTCTGCATCTGTTCTACATACATATCGCGTAAACGTTGTTCGAACTGTGGTAATGATTCATCTTGCAGGCGCTGATTGGTCTTGTAGTCTACTATTTGCCAGTGATCACCTCGTGATTGCACCGCATCGATAATGCGCTCTTCCCCTTCGCCACTGAACAAAGACCATTCAAGATAGAGTTGATCCTGACGCAAAAAATCTTGCAGACGTGGATTGGTCAAGGCCCGCTGTAACAGTTTTTGTACAGTCTGCGTGGCCTGAGATAGCTGATTGCTGGTGACACCCGCCAATTCCAGGTGATAAGCTAATTTGGCTTGAGCCTGTGTGATTTTTTGTTCATCCCAACCGAGCAACCGATCACGACCCATATAATACAACCACAAGTGCGTCACCGTCCCTACTGCACTAAAGTACAAATCCTCAAAACGCCATTTAATCGTGGTCGCTGACGCTGGCACGACGCGCTTACTCAGTAAGCCTTGAATCGCTGTTAACTGTAGACAAGATGACACCGGCACATCAGTAATTCCAGGGGTTTTAATCGAATTCTCAATCTTGTCAACATCGCTTGGGCCTTCTATAAAACGCATTCTGCCAATATCGATGGTAACTTTTTCCAGGTGTTTTAACATATTAGCGCTAGCTTTTTTGTAGTCTTTTTTGGAAGGTAAGCACTCGAGCGCATAACACAGATAAAGCTTCTGGCGCGCCCTTGTAGCGGCCACGTAGAATAATCGGGCTTCTTCTAGTAATTCGCGTGTTGTGTTACGCATGCGAATGACTTTGCCTATAGATGCATCATCATCTTTTTCTTCGCGCTTGGAGTGCACAAAGCCCATCATCAGACCCTGCTCCATGTAGTTTTCAAAACTAATCAAGGCCTCCCGACTATAGGCACGTCGTTTGTGCAAGCCGTAAAGATAGACCTCTTCGAACTCCAACCCCTTGGCCTTATGCATGGTCATGACTTCGACCGCATTCGGATGGTTATCGGCGGCCGCAAAAAGCTTTTCGAGGGTTTGCTCAAACGCCTGCATATCCAAAATACCATAGGGCGCAAGCTCATCGATTTTGGCAAAGACGACGTCCACATCGGTCTGATCGTTGGCACTACCGTAACATAACGGTCCGCCCAGGGCTTGCCACAAGTTTACGAGGTAATTCGTAAAGGTCAGGCCTTGCTTTAAATCTTCTCGATTCAGAAGGAGACTGACCACATGCTTAAATCGTAGAGCTTGCTCGGCCCCTATTAACGTAGACAAGTCTGGATTGTGGAGGGCACTTTGTAATTGCTCATAGGTTGAACCTTTGAGGTGCTCCCCAAAAATAGCATGCAGACTCTTAAGCGTGAGGCCACATAAAGGCGAGCGCAACACAGATAACCAGGCCACTCGGTCCTCATAATGGCTGACGGCTTTGATCACCTGCAACAAATCCATTACACAAGGGCGCCCACCCAGTGGTGACATCTCTGTCGAGCGCACAAAAATACCCGCGTCGCGCAATGCTTTAACCAAGCCGCCCAAATGCTTACGACCTTTGACTAAAATGGCAATCGAATAAGGTTGTCCCTCTGGCGCTTGGTTAAGAGAAGCTTTGATACGCTCAACTACTGCATTTTGTAATTGCTCAGGGACGAGTTCTTCATTGGTATACCTCTCAACCCAGTTTCTGTCTGGTTCACCGGGCATCGGGATAGGAGCCTTAAGTCTTTTGGCTGGCTCGTCTGCCTCCACGTTTTTGATAAAGGGGACGATTAAGTGTTGTACCGCCGGTTCTGGGCTATTGTCTTCTTTGAAGGCGATGGATGGAGAATACTTTACGCCCCCAAACTCCAAATCATAGGCCTCTGGAAATATCTCCTTGAAAGACTTATTGACCCATTCGACGATTTTGTTGGTTGATCTGAAGTTTGTTTGTAACTTTAGCGTTTGTAAGGGTAATTGCGCTAACTGCTCATCTTTAAAAACTTTAAGGAACAGCGTCACATCGGCCGTTCTAAAGCGATAGATGGATTGCATCGGATCACCCACTAAAAATAGTGTTCGACCATCGCCCTGCTGCCATCCTGAGAGCAATTTCTCAAGTAAATTAATTTGCAAGATATTGGTGTCTTGGAATTCATCCACCAATAAGTGGCTGATCTTATTATCTAGTTTGAGTAGTAATTCGCTCGGATTGTCGCTAGAACCAAGCGCCTGAATCGCTCGTAACGCCACTTCCGTGAAGTCAACCACACCTTCGGATTTAAAAATTAACTGTAATTCCTCCAGGGCTATTTCAAGGACCTCAAAGAGCGCTTTACAGAGCTCAACTTCAGCCTCTGTGATATAACTTTTGGGCAGATATTTGAGCACGAGTAGATTCTCTTGGAAATCACGCTCATCTTTTAAACATTTAAAGCATTTCACTAAGCGTTCTTTTAGTGGTGATTTGGCAGGAACCTTGTCGCTTTGTGTGACTGTTTTACGAAAAGTACCCGTTTTTGTTAGTAAAGCAGTCGTCAATGCTTTCCAGCGCTCTATATCATCTATCTTAGGTTGCAGTGGGCTATATTTCAGATCTTTTAACACGGAGATGTCAGAAAATCTGTCGGCCCATTCCGCCAATGCATCAGCGTACTGAGCCATGAAGCCTATGGGCATGGAATAACAGGCCTTGTTCAATGCCTCTTGATAAAAGGACTCCATGGTCAATATCATTTTATTGAGGGCTATTTGCGGGCCTTCAGTCAGCTGATCTTGCCATTGATCTCTATAGGCCAACATTTCAATCAGCGCTTGCTCTAATGCCTTCATGTTGAGTGCATAGTGGCGCACTAAGAACTCCACGGCCTCATTGGTTTCGAGCTTATTTAAGACAGATCTAGCGGCGCGTTGATACAGTAGCGTACTTTGTTCACTAATTTGTAAGGCGCCACCGCTAGCCGCACTAAAAGGCATACTTTTGACAAGCGATGCACAAAAAGAATCAAACGTCATCATTCGTAAGCGCGCTGGATGTTGCTGAAGATTCCAATTGCGCTGTTGGTCACGAGTTTTTACCTGTTGAGCGAGTCGCCAGCTCTTTTTTTTGTGCTCTTCTGTGGGTTCGTCCAGATCAGCCAATCGCAGTTTTTCGAGTACCCGCTGGCGCATTTCACCCGCGGCCTTCCGTGTAAAAGTAATGGCTAATATTTCTTCGGGTTGTTCGACTGTGGCCAGGAGCGCTAACATCCTATCGGTCACCAATTCAGTTTTACCAGATCCCGCAGGCGCTTGAATTAAAAAAGATTGCGTGGGATCAATGGCCTGACGTCTCACCTCGCTATCAACCGGTTCCTTGGCTGGCGTGACTAATAATTCATTATTCATCTTTTGCTTCCTCTAGCGCCTCTTGATTTATGCGTAAAAAAGATTTGATGTCGCAGTATTCCAAATCGGACGCTTCCCAGTACTGATTTTTGGCATAGCCTGCGAGGATTTCCTGAGCTAACTGACTGGTTTTTTGGCGCCAGTCACTTAAAATATCCTGCCATTCTTCTGGCTTATGAACGACACCCTTAGCATTGCTGAATTTGACATATACCTCTAGGCCTGGTTCTAATTTGATGTTTCTCCCTTCTTTTAGTGTTTGTTGGCCATAGTATTTGATTTCAGAATTGCTGAGTTTAGTACTCAGTAAAATCACACCATCAACTTGCTTATCTTGAGCATAATGGGCGGCATAGAGTGGTAATTGCAAATTAATCATACGTCCACGCTTTTGATCCCAATCTTTTTTGATGTTTGGCAAATTTCCGGTTTTATAGTCTAGAAAAAATATGCCTCCCCTTTCTGCTTGATCGATGCGATCGAGACGTAGACCAATTTGCAAATCGCCAAGCGGTATTTCCACCTGTTTCTCGGTCTCTATGACCGTAAACTCATCCCGATCGTACAATTCCATTGTGATACTTTTACATACAGAGTCGGCAATTAGCTCAGAGAATAGCTTTTTGTAGATGGGCGCGTAAGATTGACCATTGCGGTCAAGACCAAGGGTGACAAAAATAGCTGTGTGGACCTTGTCTTTAATGCCATCTTTACCGAGTCTCCTGGCTGCTTCTGAGCTTGGATGATCGTGCCAAAAAGCCTCCAAGACTTTATGTACTATCGTTCCCAACACTCTTGGATCAAAATTAAAATGCGGATAAGGTTCTAGCGCTTTCATGCCTAAACGATATCTTGCAAAGCTCCACAAAGGATTACGCGATTGCGTTTCTAGTAGGTCGTAACCCCCAGAGAGCGCGCCTTTGTAGGTGGGCGCTTCATCTTCGGGCATTTTTTGTAAATAATCTGCTGCTTGATGTTCTGTGGGAGTTTCTAGCGCAAACGCTTGGCGTTCGACCGCGTTTAGCAGCGCCGATATTCGCGTCTCTCGCTCATCTTCAAATTCATGCCAACTATAAATAACCGTCGGCGCACAGTGATTTAGATCCTCGATAATTCTTTTGGCCCACAAAAAATCATTTTCTTGGCTAGCACGTGGCACATTGGCTCGGCGCTGCGCGGCAATGGGTAAAAATGGATTGGGATTAGGTGGCATTGGCAAGACATCATCTTGCATACCAAGCACCCAAATACCGTCCCAATTGCCGCCTTCGGCTTCTAATAAACCCAAGATATCTAAGCGACTTTGGACCTGTAGCTGTGGTTGATACAAACGTCTTTGGCAGACACGCTCGAGCAGCGTAAAGGCTTGTGGTGCCTCCATAGCGGGTAGACACGCGTGTAATAAGGTGGTTTTATGCAGCGTTTTTTCGAATTCTTTGCTGATTTGATACTGCTGGCTATTGAGCGCACCAAGGCCGGGAAATTGTAATAAGTCCAGCACGGCAAAGAAATGCTCAATCCACACATTCAGCGGCAATGTTTGTTGATGAAGAGCCTGCAAATAGTCACTGGCCGCGTTAAACAATGGTGCAAATTGCGGCATATGTTGCTCGAATTGCTCCATGAGTTGAGCCTGCGTGAGCTCGGGTTGGCCCAATTTACGTATCTCGGCATCCATATAACAAGCTTGGGCTGCATAATTGGCCAACAAACTATACCGCCCCTGTAAAAGGGCCTGTCCTAACTCAGTCACCGCGATTTTTTGAGACTGAGGAAGGCTGACGAGGATTTGCAGCCACATTAAGGTTGCACCGACTAATTGCCACTCATTCAGGGCGCGTCCTACTGAGATATTGTAGTGAAAGCGTAACTGTCCTGATTCATCCTCGAGACCTTGATGTACATAGCGTTGTACCATCGCTACATGACTTTGCAATTGCGGATCGACAATGGCATAACGCCCCACTGGGTTGGCTTGTAATTGCTGCTTAGCCCAGCTGACCGCAGCCTGCCATTCTTGGCCGCTATCTGGCATGGGATAGGCCACCGTATGCTTGGCTGGTATACGATCTAAACGCAATAGGCAGATCTCTAGACCCTGCTGCTGCAAAGCACCAAGGAGTTGCTTTTGAAACGCTGAGAGTTCATTAAAACCTAATAAGTAAATTGTCGAGTATGGGGTGCTTAATTGATGTTGCTGTAGTGCCGCCAACAGCTGCTGCTTGATCTGGCTTGCATCGTTGGCGCGAAGCGCTTGTATGCGCGCTAAATACTGTGTTAGATATTTTTGGTAGAACTCATATTCTTGGTTACTTTCTAAATCACTAACCTCTACCCCCCATTCTGCCTCAAGCTCACGTGCTTGATTAAGATTGCGCGCTAAGACATTGAGACTTAGATTATCTACCTCGTCCTGCTTGAGTACATGCTCCCATTGCAGTTGACTGGCAAAGCTATCGAGTAGCACCCGCGGAGCAGCGTCTTGCACAAAAATATATTCCTGCTTGAGTTCCTCTAGGTAGCGCTGCCACGGCTGTATAGTGGGCAACTGCATCACGCCAGGGCCTTGCTTATCTGACTGCCGTGGCGCTAATAAGCGCTGTCGCAAACTCAGGCTCAAGCGATTATTGACTGTCAGGACCAGGCTTTGAGCAGTTTCCTGCGCTGCTAGATCGTGAATAGATTTTTGGCAAAGACTATCGAGAAAAACGCTCATGTAGATTTAGTTTAAAGGTGGCGCAAGCCAACTGGTTTAAGGTAGGGACTGACTTTATTTTATAGGACTGTGCAAACAAAAATACGCTGTCCCAGGATAAGCTTGTAATCAAAATTTTATAGTAAAAAATACCTAGGTCAGCGCCGCTACGCAGATGATCCTCAGCACCAAGCAGACGCTACCAACGAGTCACCCAGCGCTTAGATGGAGGACTTACTAAAAAGAGTAAAGATCAACATAGGCACCGCCATCAGCGCGAGTCAGCCACTGACGCGCTTGATTGCCTAATTAGTTTGAAGGTCACCCTAGCTCCCCGACCGACTTTATTTAGGACTGAGTTGCTCTAAAGAAATATCTAAGGCTTTGGCAATTCTTTTGAGGGTGGCTTTACGCGGTTTGGTCCCAGGAGCCTCCATATGGGCAAAGGTCGGCTGTCTAATATTGAGTCGCTGTGCCATTTCGATTTGTGTAACGCCCAAATACTCACGCCAAGCACGAATCAGACTCCAATTATTTTTTAATAACTCAGCCACTTCTAGCGGAATGGCCCCACTCTCTGACGTGTTGGAATGAGCCGTTTTGGTCTTTGGTGTTTTTGAGTGTAGCGTCTTGGGGTATTGCGCTCTATCTAGCAGCTCCACATAATCGTCATAAGGCACAATCACATGACTAGGCTTACCTTGAGTTGTTTTGAGAATGATATGTTTTTGGCGATTCATGCGTATATCAAGACGGGTGGTGGGCGGTTTATCAGGGGTGAATGCGATTAAGCTTGTGCGAGGTAAGTGTTGCTTTAGTGTAAATAGTGTAAACGATTTAAGTGCCAAATAAATAGCTTTTAATTGGCGTCCCCGACCAGAATTGAACTGATATCTAATCCTTAGGAGGGATCTATTCTATCCATTGAACTACGGGGACGCAAAAATGAGAGCCTACTACTATAGACGAATAATTATAACAAACTTGCTTGGCCTGAGCCCTAACCGCATCTTTAACATCCTTGTTAGCCGTTGCTAGCACAAACATAAAAAAAAGCATTTACCGAGGTAAATGCTTTGGATGTTTAACGCATTAAGGCTTAGTGTGAGTGACTATGATCGTGGTCGTGATCGTGGTCGTGAGCTGCCGCCTTTTTATCGCCTTTTTTGTCTTCTTTAGCGGGTGCTAAATCAACAGCAGGTGCGCTCATTGGTTTACTGAAGTCGTGGCCATGAATATGCGCGCCAGAAGTATCTGACCAATCGGCTGTTTTGCTTTCGCATTCTTGTTTGGCGGCAAAGTAGACCTTGTCACCAGCCTTGGCGGGACCAGCCCAGAAACCAGAAATGAGGAATTCATCGTATTGATCATCAGGCAATTTACCAGACCAAGTGACAGATTTAACACCCTCATTGACTTGTTTGCCCCAGAGTTCGTAGTTTTTTTCGTATTTGCCTTTTTCGATATCTAAATCCCAATCTGCTTTTGGTTGTGGATGAACATTCACAAAGCCTTCTGGAATCGTGATTGTGAATTTTTTGGTGGCTTCACCATCACAACCGTGCGGTACAGAAAGCACAACACGATTAGTTTTTTGGGCGATTAGTTTTTTTGGAGTTTCTACATGAACATGTGCTTGAGCCAAACCTGCGACTGCGGCCAATGCTAAAAATAAAGCAGATTTTTTTAACATATTTATATCCTTAACAAAGGGATAACTAAAAGGAAATTAATAAAATGAAAAAACATTATACATTAACAAATGCAAATAAGTATTATTTTTGTTTATGCGCGAGGATGATGTTGCTGATACATTGTTTTGAGGCGTTCCTTAGCCACATGTGTGTAGATTTGCGTGGTCGAAATATCACTGTGCCCAAGTAGCATTTGCACTACGCGCAAATCGGCACCGTGATTTAATAAATGCGTAGCAAAGGCATGGCGCAACACATGCGGTGATAATGGCACACTAATGTGCTTTAGAGCCGCGTATTTTTTGATGATCATCCAAAAGGCTTGGCGACTCATGGCACGGCCGAAGCGACTGACAAATAAAGCCTCAGATTGTTTGCCCTTCAATATCTCAGGCCGCGCTTGATCGAGGTATTGCTGTAAATGATCACAAGCCTCCTCGCCTAAAGGCACAATGCGATCCTTATTGCCCTTACCAGCGACCACGCGTACATAGCCTTCTTGGAGGCTCAAATGAAATAATTTCAGGCCGACTAATTCACTCACTCGCAATCCAGTCGCGTAAAGGGTTTCGAGCATGGCTTTATCGCGTAAGCCAGCAGCCTGGCGGCGGTCAGGTGCGTTAAGCAATTGCTCCACTTGACTCTCACTGAGGGTTTTGGGCAGGCGACTCGGTTCTTTGGCGCGTTGGATAGTAAGACTAGGATCCAGTGCTATATAGTGGTGTTGCTCAGCCCAGGCAAAAAAGCGTTTAAGGCTGGCTAAATGGCGATTGGAGGTGCTGGCCTTGTAGTTAGCAAAACTATAGGCTAACCATGCCTGAAGATGATGCTCTTGCACCTGCAATAATGTGACCCCTGCACGCGCCTCCAAAAAAGACACGACGTTTTTGAGGTCTTGACGATAGGCTTGGAGCGTTTTTTTGGAGAGTCCGGCCTCGAGCCAGAGCGCATCTAAAAATAAATCAATGACTTCGGTATTATTCAACATAGAGGTAATTTCAATGCCCTCGAGAACTTAAATTATTATAATAAAAGCCTATCGCTAATTGATCGCGATGGATCAATTTTTCACATGCTTTTTTCTTCTATGCACCTTCCATTAGCGGCAATATCTGTCTTCACTCATGAGCGCTAATCAAGATATTTTCTTAGCTGATCAGAACGCAACCGAGCATTTCGCGCAAGCGTTGGCACAGCACCTGCAAAGCACCTTTAATTTGGCCCTTGAAGGTGATCGCCCGCCAGCTGCAACGGCCTTACCCTTTAAGGGTATGGTGATACATTTGTACGGCGATTTAGGTGCGGGCAAGACCACTTTTGCCCGTGCATTTTTGCGGGCTATGGGCGTTGCGGGACGGATTAAGAGCCCAACCTATACTTTACTTGAAACCTATAAAGTTTCTAGATTATACTTATATCATTTTGATTTCTATAGATTTAATAATAGTGACGAGTGGCAAGAAGCAGGTTTTGAAGAGCAATTAATCGACCAAGCCGAGCAAGCAGTGGTATTGGTAGAATGGCCCGATAAAGCCGGCCCACAGTTACCTAGTGCCGATATAGAGATCCATTTAAGTTATCAAGACCCTGGTCGCAAACTAGGTTTAAGAACTCATACGGAACAAGGCTCGATATGGCTAACAAGATTAATCGCAGACGGTTTGTTGACCGCCGACAAGTCCTAAAAACCACGGGTGGGCTACTGACACTCAGTGTGATCCCTACGTTGGCGCGTGCTAATCAAGACTCCAAGGTTCTTGCAGTACGCTCTTGGCCAGCCGATGAATATACCCGAGTCACCCTTGAGCTTAGCTCGCCCCTCAAGGCTGAGCACTTTCTGTTAGACAATCCCAAACGGCTAGTGGTGGATCTTAATGGCCTGACCATGAATCAGGCGCTGAACTCCTTAGTCTCTAAGATCCAACCCAACGATCCCTATATTTCTGCCTTGCGTGTTGGCCAAAATCGTGCCGATGTGGTGCGCTTGGTGATTGACCTCAAACAAGAAATTGCACCTCAAGTCTTTACCCTCAAACCAGTAGGTAATTACAAATACCGCTTAGTCTTAGATCTGTATCCAAAAGTCGCCAAGGATCCATTAATGGCCTTGATCAATGACAAATCGGATGATCCATTAGCGACGGTCATCGATCAAGTCGCTAGCGACAATAAGCCCAATGCACCTGCCCCTACTGTTCCTGGTCAAAAAGCACCACGCGCACCCGTATCCCCTTCGGTCAGTCCCAAACATGGCAATCGCTCGATTATGATTGCCATCGACCCGGGTCATGGTGGCGAGGATCCCGGTGCCCAAGGTCGTATGGGCACCCGCGAAAAAGACATCGTCCTGAGTATTGCCAGCCGCCTCAAAAAACTCATTGATGCGCGGCCCAATATGAAGGCCTATATGACGCGCGAATCTGACTTTTTTGTGCCTTTACATACACGCGTGGTCAAAGCCCGTCGCGTCAAAGCTGATCTATTTATTTCGATTCACGCCGATGCTTTTACCAATCCCAACGCGCGTGGTACGTCAGTATTTGCTTTGTCTCGTTCAGGCGCGACCAGCGCTTCAGCACGTTATTTAGCAAAATACAATAATGAGTCCGATGCTATCGGGGGGATTGATTTTGGTTCTCATGACAAAACCACGGCCAAGGTCTTATTAGACATGACCACCAATGCCCAAATTAACGACTCTCTCAAGATTGGTCACAGCGTGCTCAACGCCCTGTCACAAATCAATGGTGTTCACAGCCGCAAAGTCGAGCAAGCGGGTTTTGCTGTCCTGAAGTCGCCTGATACCCCTTCTATTTTGGTCGAGACAGCGTTTATTTCTAACGCCCAAGAAGAGAAATTCCTGCGCAACCCTTCTAATCAACAGCAATTAGCCGAGGGTATTTTGCGTGGCGTCGATGCCTTCCTAAAAACTAATCCTGCCCTCGGTTCCACCCGTGGCTAAGCCGTCAATATGAATACCACGCGGCGATCTATTCACGCTTTACCTGATAAATTAATCAGTCAAATCGCCGCGGGCGAAGTCATCGAAAGACCCGCTTCAGTCCTTAAGGAGCTCCTCGAAAACGCTATTGATGCCCAAGCCAACAGTATCGAGATTCGTCTCGATGGTGGCGGCATCAAACGCATTGCCGTCAGTGATAATGGCGCGGGTATTGCGGCCGACGAACTTAAATTAGCCCTAACACGTCACGCTACTAGTAAGATTGCGAGCTTACAAGACTTGGAGTCCGTAGCTTCCATGGGCTTTCGAGGTGAAGCCCTAGCGTCCATCGCTTCGGTCGCGCAACTGAGCATTACCTCGCGCACAGCTGAACAGCCCCATGCCTTTAGCATTCATGGACATACACAGGTAGTGGAGCCCGCGGCAGGATCAGTGGGCACCATGGTCGATATGCGCCAATTGTTCGAGCGTATCCCGGCGCGACGCAAGTTTTTGAAATCAGAAGCCACTGAATTTGCGCATTGTGTAAGTGCGATTGAGCGTATCGCCTTAGCGCATCCCCATATTAGTTTTCGGATTTATCACAACGCTAAGGTCTACCGCCAATGGCAAGCGGCAGCGCCTTTACAACGTGTGCGTGATATTCTTGGCAATGATTTCATGGCGCATGGTCTAGAAGTCGATCTTGACCAGGGCATTGCCAATGTATTTGGCTTAATCATTCATCCGACAGCCGCCCGCAATAAAAGCGACAAACAATACCTCTATGTGAATGGTCGTTTTGTGCGAGATCGCGCAATCAGCCACGCCATCCGTAGTGCTTATGCCGATGTCTTGCATGGTGAGCGACAAGCGGCTTATGTGCTGTTTTTAGAGATTGATCCCAGTGCGGTGGACGTTAATGTCCATCCCGCTAAAAGTGAAGTGCGCTTTCGAGACAGCGGTGCCGTTTATCGACTGATCAAGCAAGCGATTAGCACGGCACTGGAACAAACCGCGGGTGCTGGCAGTAGCACAGTGAATGATGCCGCGACGCAACTGCAAGCCGTCGCGAGTGGTTTTTCTACTAGTCAGGTCGCGGGTTCCAAAAGCAGCGCAACTTTACCAACGGCCCACCCAAGGCCTTTTGCCTCTATGCCGCGTGCGCAACAAGCGCCTTTAGGACTCAAAGAAGAAGTCTGGCGAGAAGCCTATGCCCCCCTAACGCCTGAAGGTCAGGCTAATCCTAACTTTTCTGAAGCCAGCAGCTCAGCCGCTCAAAAGGCCCAGGAAGCTGGCTTAGATTTACCACTAGGCGTGGCAATTGGGCAGCTCCATGGTATTTACATCCTCGCACAAAATCGACAAGGGATGGTCTTAGTCGATATGCATGCCGCGCACGAACGCGTGCTCTATGAGCAACTTAAGCAACAACAAAGCCGTCAGGCTATTGTCATGCAAGACTTACTTGTGCCCGTGGTCATCCATTGTGATGAAAGTGATACGGCCATCGTTGAAGAACAGGCCGAGATGTTGCAACAATTAGGTTTGCATTTACAAGTGAGCGGCCCCAATAGCCTGACCTTGCGCGCTTTACCTGCCCTACTTACTCGACAGGATGCCGATGCGCTTTGCCAACAAGTGCTGCAAGATCTCAAACAAGTTGGCAGCAGCTCTCATATTGAGCAATTACAAAATCAGATATTATCGACCATGGCCTGCCACGGTTCCGTACGTGCTCATCGCTATTTGAGTTTGCCAGAAATGAATAGCTTGCTACGGCAAATGGAGCACACCTTACGTGCTGACCAATGCAATCATGGTCGCCCCACTTGGTTCCAGTGGTCCATGCAAGACCTCGATAAGCTATTTATGCGTGGTCAATAGGATCTTTCAGTCATGTCCAAAATCATTTGTCTCACAGGTCCCACCGCTGCAGGCAAATCAGCAGCGGTCTTGGCCGCCAGCCAACGCTATGCCATCGAAATTATTAATGTGGATTCGGCCACTATTTATAAAGATATGGATATTGGCACGGCGAAACCGAGCCAGGCTGAACGACAGCAAAGCACTCAGCATTTACTGGACATCCTTGAGCCCGAACAAAGCTGGAGTGTTGCCGATTTCTGTGCAAGTACTTTGCAATTAATCGCCGACATTCAAGATCGAGGTCATATTCCTTTATTGGCGGGTGGCACCATGATGTACTTTAAGGCGCTGCGTGAAGGACTGCATGATTTGCCCCAGGCCGATGCCAAGCTACGTCAACAATTAAGTGAGGAGGCCGAGCAACATGGCTGGCCACATATGCATCAGCGTCTGCAGGCCTTAGATCCCATCACAGCCCAACGCTTAGCACCCAATGATAGTCAACGCATTCAAAGAGCCCTAGAAGTAAGCCTCTTAAGTGGCCAAGCCATGTCTACTCTACTCGCCAAAACGCCGCCCAAACAGCATGCTTATGAATTTGTGACGATTAGTTTTGAGCCTTCTGATCGTAGCCAATTGCATGCTCGTATCGCTCAGCGTTTTGAGCAAATGATAGCGGCTGGATTTTTGCAAGAAGTCGAACGACTGTATCAGCGACCACAGCTGCATGCCGACCTGCCTTCAATTCGCTGCGTCGGCTATCGCCAGCTGTGGCAGCACTTGGCGGGAGACTATGATTTGCAAACGGCCATTGACAAAGGCATTGCAGCCACACGTCAGTTGGCTAAACGCCAGATCACTTGGTTGCGCAGTCAAGACGAGCGGATCCAAATTGATTGTTTACAAGAAAAAGCGCCACAACAGTTCGTCGAACAGATGCAGCGCATTTTGCAGTTATAAATCGAACAGCCAGGATCTAGTCAATCACTACTTGTGCCTGATCCTCGGCTCTCGCTTGCACCGTGCCTAATTGATAGACCGTTTCGCCCGCTTGCTTAAAGCTATCTGTAATAGCCTGGGCTTGTTCAGCCGCCACTATCACGACCATACCAATACCGCAGTTAAAGACGCGATACATTTCTGTGTCAGCGACTTGACCCTGTTCTTGTAGCCACTTAAAGATCGCTGGCATAGACCAACTGTGTCGTTCGATATGTACGGCCAATTCTGGACTCAAAATACGGGGAATATTTTCAGAGAGGCCACCACCTGTAATATGAGCCAAACCTTTGATGTGTTCACCATGTTGTTGTAAGGCCGCCAAGACGGATGACACATAAATACGCGTCGGTGCCATGATATGCTCGCGTAAGGTTTTATCGTCCAAGCGATCACTCGCTTGGGCTTGGCTACGCTCAATAATCTTGCGAATCAAGGAGTAACCATTAGAATGAGGGCCACTAGAAGCCAAGCCTAGGACCACGTCGCCAGCTTGAATTTGCGCACCACTCAGAATACGGGATTTTTCGACGGCGCCCACAGCAAAACCCGCTAAGTCATATTCGCCCTCAGGATACATGCCAGGCATCTCGGCCGTCTCGCCACCAATTAAGGCACACGCCGCCAACTCACACCCTTTAGCAATCCCTGCAACGACACGACTGGCAGTGTCGACAGATAACTTGCCACAAGCGAAATAATCCAAGAAAAACAAAGGTTCGGCACCTTGGACTAAAATGTCATTCACACTCATGGCGACCAGGTCAATACCGACGGTATCATGGCAATCCCACTCGAAGGCAAGACGCAATTTGGTGCCCACACCATCGGTACCAGAAACCAAGACAGGCTCTTGATAACGCTTTGGTACTTCAAATAAGGCACCAAAACCACCGAGTCCACTAATGACGCCCTCACGCATGGTTTTTTTGGCAAGCGGTTTGATACGCTCTACAAGGGCATCGCCAGCATCAATATCGACACCAGCATCACGATAGCTTAAGGAATCGTTGTGTGTGTTTGTCATGAGATTTAAAACCTAAATATGTCACAATAAAAGCGAAGAAAATTTAGTGTATTTTACGCTAAAATACGGTTTTAGCTGCGTAAAGCAGCCCCTACTATCCTTTTTTGGTGTCAATGAGTCAACAACCTGCCTTAAATATTGTGTTACCCCAAGATTTGAGCCTCTATAATTTTATTCCAGGCCCAAATCTCGAGGTATACAATCAGCTTTTTAAGCTGCAAGCTGGTCATTTGTTGTACTTATTTGGCTCGTCCCATTGTGGCAAAACCCACTTACTCAAGGCACTGCAGCATCACTACGGTGGTTTGTATTTTGATGCCCAAAATTGGCCCGAAGAGCTTAGCGATTTTGCCCCCCTACAGGCCGAGCCCTTGCTAGCTATCGATGACATCGAGCAATTCAATGACGCCCAACAAAGCTTGCTTTTTGATTTGCTCAACCTCTGGAAACGCCAACAAGGCAGTACCGATGCTTTTATCCTGGTATTAGCAGGTGCACACTCCCCGCTTCATATGCAAATTCGTGAGGACTTACGCAATCGCCTAGGATGGGATTTAGCCTATCGCCTACATCCGCTTGCGACGGATGATATGCTGACGGCGATTCAGCAACGAGCTTTCGATTTAGGCATGAAAATTTCCGATAGCGCTTGCCGTTGGTTACTCAACCACACAGAACGCAGTATTCCTACGATTTACGCCTGGTTGCGTGCGCTCGATAATTATTCCATAGCGCAACGACGCCAAATCACCGTTCCTTTAATCAAAAGCTATATGGCACAGCATCAAGACGCTGTGCCGCTTAGCGAAGGTAATGATCAATGACGACTTCACAAGCTTTAGCCTTATTCGATTTAGACCATACGTTATTACCCCTTGATAGCGATCACGAATGGGTGGTTTGGCTGGCCAAAAATAACTATGTGGGCAACTTGCCAGAAGTAGAAAAACGTAATCAAGAATTGACCGAGCTCTATCATGCGGGTCAACTAAAGATCGAAGACTCTATGGCCTTTATGCTGAGTTTCCTCAAAAATCTGGATCCGTTTGAACTCGCCAGAATCCACGAAATCTATATGCAAGAAGTAATTCGCCCGCATATCCATCAAGTCGCTATTGATTTAGTCGATCAACACTTACAAAACGGCGACTTGTGCTGCTTGGTCTCTGCCACTAATAGTTTTGTGATTGCCCCCATTGCACGCGCCTTTGGCTTTGAGCATGTGATCGGCACCACCCCCGAATACCTCAATGGTCGCTATACCGGTAAATTCGTGGGCACAGCCAGCTACCAAGCGGGCAAAATTACGCGCGTCGAAGAATGGCTTAAGGCCTTAGGGCATGGACCCTTATCTTCGTTCGACACTAGTTATTTTTATAGTGACTCTATTAATGACTTACCATTACTAAAACAAGTTAGCCACCCCGTCGCTGTGAATCCGCAAGATGAGCTACGCACTATTGCTCAGCAAAATCATTGGGACATACTCGACTTGTTTCAAAAAGTCTAAGTCCTAGGAAGTTTGAAATGAATGCAATCAAAGGCTTTGTGAAGCGCTTTTTTAATAAATCAGCCGCCATCCACACGGGCAAGCTGACGATTTACGAAAAAGATTCACACAAAATCAATCGTCGTTTGGTCTCTCGCAATGCCATAAAAGTTTGCGACGTCTTACAAAAAAATCATTTTCAAGCCTATATTGTCGGGGGTGCGGTCCGAGACCTAATTCTTGGCCTACAGCCCAAAGATTTTGATGTGGCCACCAATGCCACGCCTGAAGAAGTTAAACGACTATTGCGTCGTGCTCGTATTATTGGGAAGCGGTTTAAATTAGTGCATGTGCTTTTTGGTCGCGAAATCATCGAGACCTCTACCTTTAGGCGTCACTCCGAACAAAAAGTTCATAGCGATGAGTTCGGCCGCATTCTCAGTGACAACAATTACGGCACCATCATCGAGGACGCCGAGCGCCGCGATTTTACCCTCAATGCCCTGTATTATGATCCCACTAAGGAGCAAGTGCTCGACTACCATCAAGGCATCCCAGATTTAAGTCATCGCGTGATTCGTATGATTGGCGACCCTGAGTTGCGCTACCGTGAAGATCCCGTGCGTATTCTCAGAGCCGTGCGTTTTGCTGCTAAACTAAATGGCAAACTCGAAGCAGGCACCGCCGAAGCCATCCCGCGCATGACGCATTTGATCAGTCATGTGCCTGAGTCGCGTTTGTTTGATGAGACCTTTAAGTTACTGACCTGCGGTAATGCACTGGAATGCCTCCAAAACCTACGCGCATTCGGCGTACAACCTAGCATACTGCCTCTGCTCGACTTTGTTTTGCAAGAAGTCGAAGAGAGCGAGTTTTTGCAGCTCAGCATGGAGCGCACTGATCAACGCATACGCTCACGTCAATCAGTGAGTCCAAGTTTCTTGTATGCGGCTATTTTGTGGCCAAGAGTGCAACAACGTTGGCAAGCCTTACAAGCCGATGAACCCTATGTGCAGGCGTTAATCATGGCCGCCAACGATGTCTTAGATCAATACGCGGCCAAATTAATGCTTCAAAAACGCCATACGGCAGAAATGCGCGAAATATGGTTCTTCCAAGTACGCTTTGAAAAACTTAATCGCAAATCGATTTATAAATTGATCGAGCAACGGCGCTTTAGGGCGGCTGTGGACTTTTTGCAAATCCGCGCCGCGGCGCATGAATTCGATAGTGTGAAGGCGCAGTGGTGGATGGACCTAGCCGATGCCGAAAGCGAACAACGCGAGCTCATGATCAATGCCATCGCACCTGCCTCTTCAGGCCATAAGCACAAACGTAAGCGTCGCCATGGCCGCCGTCGCAGTCAACGTAAATCCGCCCTCAAAGCAACGAGCACTACTAGCCCTCAAAACAATGACTGAAGCCTATCTAAGCTTGGGCGCTAATCTGGGGGCTGCCGCCCAAACATTGCGCCAAGCCATCGACGCCATTGCCCAGGATCCTCAGATTCGCATTAAAGACGAATCCAGTTTGTATAGTTCAAGCCCGGTCGATTCTCATGGACCGGATTATGTGAATGCAGCCTTACGGATTGAGACCAGTTATCGCGCCAAAGACTTGTTGCATGCTATGCAAGCACTTGAAAATGCCTTTGGACGAGTGCGGCCCTACAAGAATGCGCCACGTACGCTTGATATCGATATTTTGCTTTTTGGGCAACTGCAAAGTCACGATCCTGAACTGATACTGCCGCACCCTCGCATGCATGAACGTGCTTTTGTACTCCAACCTTTGCAAGAAATCGAACCTCGGCTCGTTTTGGCTCAAGGTGATTTAACGAGCCTACTCAAGCAAGCGATAGCCGCGGGGCAGACCATTTACAAATTATCACCTGCCCCAAAAAAAAAGCAGTGTTTAGTCTGACTAAACACTGCTTTTACTCACCTTCTAGCGTACAGCGCTATTTGGTGATCTTATTTATCGAGTTTCACACCCTTAAACAACATCGAACTAAATGGGCTAATTTTGAAGCCTTCTAGCGCTTTTACCATTGGTTTACTAATGGTTGAGGTGGCAATCGGTGAAGCCGGCATCTGCTCATGATAGAGGACTTGAGCCTGCTCATAGAGTTTTGAGCGTGCTGCTTGATCGGTTTCTTTGCGGGCTTTGGTAATGAGTGGATCAAAATCTTTGTTGCAGTAGCGCGAGTAATTACCACCCCCCACAGAAGAGCACGTAAAGAGATTGCTGAACCAGTTGTCTGGGTCACCATTATCACCGGTCCACCCCATCATAAAGATATCGTGCTCGCCGGCTTGTGCACGTTTCACGTACTCACCCCATTCATAAGTTTGAATCTTGACTTTAACACCGATTTTGGCCCAGTCCGCTTGTACCATTTCGGCCATGAGGCGACCGTTAGGGTTATAAGGTCGTTGCACTGGCAAAGCCCATAGGGTGGTTTCGAAGCCATCTTTGAGACCGGCTTCGGCCAACAACTGTTTGGCTTTTTCGGGATCATAAGGGTTCGATTTTATGTCCTTATTAAAAGACCATTGGCTTGGTGGAATTGGATTAGGCGCAACTTCTGCTAGACCTTGATAGACCGATTTCACAATCTCTTCTTTGTTGATCGCCAAATCTAAAGCTTGACGCACTTTGACATTGTCAAACGGTTTTTTCTCGGTGTTGTAATACAAGAAAGCCACATTAAAGCCCGGTTCTTGCAGGACTTTAAGATTGTCTTTTTGTTTGAATTTTTCAACATCATTTGGCAACGGGTCGGTCGTGATATGGCACTCATTGGCTAAG
Source organism: Brackiella oedipodis DSM 13743 (assembly GCF_000621025.1). Lineage (GTDB taxonomy): Bacteria > Pseudomonadota > Gammaproteobacteria > Burkholderiales > Burkholderiaceae_B > Oligella > Oligella oedipodis. Next base: position 250,983 of record NZ_JHZJ01000009.1, on the reverse strand, counting down.
AGCTTTTGGGTTCTGACCGCCGCGTCTGGTGTAATCGCAAAAATCAAACGTTTGACTTCGGGGAGATTGTCTTTGTCCCAATAATCGGGGTTAGCTTGATAACGAATTTGCGCATCTTTTTGGTAACGTTGAAACACAAATGGTCCCGTCCCGACAGGCTGTTGATTAATTTGGGCAGCCTGATTGGCTTTGAGTAACTGTTGCATATACTCAGCCGAATAAATCGAACCAATCGGCATGGCTAGGCTTTGGATTAAAGAAGCATTGGGTTCATTCAGTGTAAACTCGACCGTGTTATCGTCCACCTTCTTCACAGATTTAATAATCTTGTCGAGTTCCATATTGGTGTAATACGGAAATTGCACAGGGTAAGCCTTATTAAAGGCATTGTCCTTGTTTGCTAGACGATCAAAAGTGGCCACTACGTCATCAGCGTTAAAGTCACGACTTGGTGTGAAGTAACTCGTTTTGCCAAATTTAACGTTTTTGCGTAAATGGAAGGTATAGGTCAAACCATCATCACTAATCTCCCAACTTTCAGCCAAGGCGGGTTCTACTTCCGTACTGCCTTTTTTGAATTGCACTAAACCATTTTGTACTGTGTACGCTGCCGCATCAAAATCCGTGCCTGTGGTAAATTGGGCTTGATCAAAACCAGCGGGGCTGCCTTCGGAACAATAGACTAAGGTACCCTGCGCTTGAGCAGCTGCCAATACTGGCAAACTTAGACTTAGTCCCAAAGACAAGGCGAAAATTTTTGGTAAGATGCGATTTGACATGATTCCTCCGGAGTTATAAAAATCAATAAATTAAGCCACTCATAAAAACTGTTCTGAAAAGTGACACGCGACTTGTCGACCCGCTAATTCTCGCATTTTCGGTTCTTGTTCAGAGCACATGGGCTGCGCAAAAGGACAGCGCTTATGAAACGCACAACCACTTGGCACATTCAGTGGTGATGGCAATTCCCCTTTGATTTTTATGCGTTCGTATCGTGGCTCAGTAAACATGGTCGGTGTCGCCGACAAGAGAACTTTAGTATACGGGTGCAGCGGTTTTTCGTACAAATCCTTTTTGTTGGCCAATTCGACGGTTTTGCCCAAATACATCACCAACACTTCGTCTGCCATATGTTCAACTACCGCCAAATCATGGGAAATAAAGACGTAGGCATTTTGTTGATCGGCTTGTAACTTCATAAAAAGATTCAGCACTTGTGCCTGAATGGACACGTCTAGGGCGGAGGTCGGTTCGTCGGCAATCACTATATCCGGCTTAAGAATCATGGCACGTGCAATTGCAATACGCTGTCTTTGACCGCCCGAGAACATATGTGGATAGCGATTCGCATGCTGTGCTTTGAGCCCCACAATTTGCATCATTTCAAACACCATTTCACGGCGTTGCTGCGGGCTTAGCTCAGGTTTCATGAGTAAGGGCTCAAGCAGCTGATCCATGATTTTGCGACGCGGATTTAGGCTTGCGTAAGGGTTTTGAAACACCATTTGCACTTCTTTGCGAAGATTTTTGATGGTCTTGCTATTGCCTTCACTCACATCCTGACCACTAATCACTAATTTACCGTGGCTCGGTTTTTCTATCATGGCCAAGAGGCGCGCTAAGGTGGATTTACCACTACCCGACTCACCCACGATGGCCAGTGTTTGACCACGGCGTAGCTTAATAGAAACATCGGCTAAGGCTTTGACCGTGGCTTTTGGCTTAAAAGTACCGCGACTCACTTCATAGTGTCGCGCTAAATGTTCGGCTTCAAGCACATAATCGCTCTCGGCATCGGTGTTGGATTCGTCACGTGCGTCGGGCATTGATTGCAAAAGGCGTTGTGTATAACTGTGTTGGGGATGCAAAAACACATCAGGCAATGGCCCTGCTTCGACCAAATCCCCTAAATACATTACTGCCACTCGCTCAGCGATTTGGTTAACCACGGCTAAATCATGGGTAATCATGATTAAGGCCATGCCTTGTTCTTTTTGGAGACGCAATAACAAATCGATAATTTGGGCCTGAATGGTCACATCTAAGGCCGTGGTCGGTTCATCAGCAATCAGTAATTTAGGCTCGCAAGCCATCGCCATAGCGATCGAAACCCGCTGACACATACCCCCAGATAATTGGTGGGGATAAGCTTTGAGGCGAGCCGGAGCATCTGGGATGCCCACTAACTCCAATAATTCTAAACAACGAGCCCGTAGCGCCTTACCGCGCAAGCCCTTGTGTAGTTTGAGGACTTCGGCAATTTGATAACCCACGGTATAGCTTGGATTCAGCGAGGTCATCGGATCCTGAAAAATCATTGACAAATCCTTACCAATGATTTTGCGCCGATCTGCACTGGAGATATCCAACAACGATTGGCCATCGAACATCAAGCTATCTGCGCTGACTTCACCCTGCCCGGCTAATAGGCCCATGATGGCCATCATGGACACAGATTTACCCGATCCTGACTCGCCTACAATACCCAGTATCTCGCCATGATTCATGCTCAGGTTAAGGTTTTTGACGGCATGAAAAGGCTTATCTTTGGTACCAAAACGAACGTTTAGATTTTTGATTTCTAATAAACTCATGCCTTACTCCGCTCTTTTTAATTTCGGATCTAGGGCATCACGTAGACCGTCACCAATTAAATTAATTGCCAATACCGTCAACAGAATGGTCAAGCCAGGGAAGGTCACCACCCACCAAGCGCGATCAATATAGTCCCTGGCCGTAGCCAACATCGTGCCCCACTCCGGCGCAGGGGGTTGTACGCCTAAGCCCAAGAACCCCAAGGCCGCAATATCCAAAATGGCCGAAGAAAACCCTAAGGTGGCTTGCACAATAATAGGCGCCATACAATTCGGTAGCACCGCTACAAACATAAGGCGTAGCGTATTGGCGCCCGCGAGTTTGGAGGCCGTGACATATTCTTTTTCAAGTTCTGTCATCACAGAGGCTCGTACTAATCGTATATACGCTGGCAAGCCCACAATCGCGATAGCAATCATGGCATTCACAATCCCAGGGCCCATAATGGCCATAATGGCAATGGCTAACAAGACAGCAGGTAAGGCCAGCATAATATCCGTGCCTCGCATAATAACGCGCCCCGCCCCATTAGGATAAAAACCGGCAATCAGGCCTAAGCAGACGCCCGGTATAATCGTAATTAAGACGGCAAAAAAACCGATTAGTAAGGACAAGCGGCTGCCATGAATGAGACGTGACAAAATATCACGGCCAGCTTCGTCGGTACCGAGAATAAAGTCCCAGCTGCCGCCCTCGGACCAAGCGGGTACCTGCAACATATGTTCGCGGAATTGCTCAATCGGGCTATAAGGCGCAATCCATGGCGCTAAACAGGCCAGCAAGACCATCAGGCACAAAAAGATTAAGCCAAACAAAGCCCCGCGATTGGCGGCAAAGGCTTTAAAAAAATCACGGCGCGGCCGGCTCTCTGGAATCAACATAGCATCACTAGCAGCATAGAGCTCGGTACTCACTGTTGCTGGTGTTTCTGCTTTTATTTCTTGATTTACTAACTTCATACACTTACCTTGAATGACGCACCCGTGGGTTAATCAATCCATATAAGAGATCAACACATAAATTCACAATAATGACGAGAAGAGCCACCAGTAGTAAGCCATTTTGTACCACCGGATAATCACGTCTAAAGATAGAATCGACCAGCCATTTACCCACACCTGGCCAAGAGAAAATAGTTTCGGTGAGGACCGCTCCACCCATTAAGGAACTGATTTGTAAACCGATCACCGTGATCACGGCAATCATGGCATTACGCAGAATATGCACAAAAATCACGCGCCAAGGCGCCAAGCCCTTGGCTCTGGCCGTGCGCACATAGTCTTCACCCATGACCTCTAACATGGAAGAACGTGTCATACGAGCAATTACGGCCAATGGAATGGTGCCCAAGACAATAGCTGGCAAAATTAAGTGCTTACAGGCGTCGAGGAAAGCGCCGCCATTAAACTCTGGATCTTGCTGTTGCGCGAGCCAACTATCAATCAGCATAAAACCTGTGTGCGGTTCGATATCGTAGAGCAAACTAATGCGCCCCGAGACCGGGGTCCAGCCGAGATAGACGGAGAACAACATAATGAGCATGAGCCCCCACCAGAAAATTGGCATGGAATAGCCCACCAGTGATAGCCCCATGACACCGTGATCCAAAAAACTACCACGTTTGACGGCGGCCAAGACACCTAACAAAATACCAAACACCACACCAAAGATCAGCGCGAAAATGGCTAATTCTAGGGTAGCTGGAAATAAGGAGAGGAATTCATCCACCACGGGACGTTGCGTGACAAACGATTTACCAAAATCCCCGTGTAAAAGGGATTTTAGGTATTCCCAATATTGAATATAAAGAGGTTGATCGAGCCCTAAACGCTCCATCATTGCCTGTCGTACCTGGGGATCGACACTGCGTTCACCCAGCATAATTTGCACCGGATCTCCCGGTATCATATGAATTAATAAAAAGGTTAAAAGGGTAATACCTATTATCGTAGGGATTAAAAGTAACACCCTTTTTAGGAAAAAAAACAACATATCAATACTCAAAAAATTAGCAAATAGTACCCCTATAGGCACTATTTGCTAAGACTGTACTACTGGCTAATGGTGACGCCCTCAAATTGCATCGAACCCAATGGGCTGATTTTAAAGCCTTGGACTTTTTTGGACATAGGGATATGAACCACAGAAGACGCGATGGGTGAAGCTGGCATTTGCTCGTGATAAATCACCTGAGCTTGCTCATAAAGTTTGACACGCGTATCCTTGTCGGTTTCTACACGTGCTTGATCAACCACTTTTTGGAAAGGCTGATAACAAAAACGCGCTAAATTAGAACCCCCAATGGCGCTGCAGCCGTATAAATTGCCAAACCAGTTATCGGGGTCACCGTTATCGCCACTCCAACCAGACATGACAATTTCGTGCTCACCTGCTTGGGCGCGTTTGAGATACTCCCCCCATTCAAAGGTCTTGATACTGACGTTGACACCAATTTTTTTCCAGTCAGATTGCAGCATTTCTGCCATGAGACGACCATTGGGATTGTAGGGACGCTGCACCGGCAAGGCCCAAATAGTCGCCGTAAAACCATCGGCAAGCCCAGCTTCTTTGAGTAGTTGTTTGGCTCTTTCGGGGTCGTAAGGATGCAATTGCACGTTCTTATTAAAGGACCACTGCGTTTCTGGAATAGGATTGGCTGATAATTTACCCGTGCCCTTATAGACGGCATCTAGGATTTGTTGACGATTAATGGCCATATCAAGAGCCAGTCTGACCTTGGCATTATCAAATGGTTTTTTCTCGGTATTGTAGTAAATCGACCCCATATTTAAGCTTTGTAGGCTCTCTACCTTAAGGTCTGGATTTTGTTTGAGACCCTCTAGATCAATGGCCGATGGATAGGCCATAATTTGGCATTCGCCAGTTTTGAGTTTTTGGGCCCGTACCGATGGATCGGTGGTAATCGCAAAAATCAGATTCTGCACACCCGCTTGGTTGTTTTTGTCCCAATAGTCTGGATTGGCTTTATAGCGGATTTGCGAATCCTTTTGGTAACGTTGGAAGATAAACGGACCCGTGCCGATAGGCACTTGATTGATTTGTGAGGCTTTGCCTTGATCCAGTAGTTGTTGCAGATATTCCGCAGAGTAAATCACAGCAAAAGGCATAGCCAAGGTCTGTAACAGCGGCGCGTTGGGTTCGTTTAGTTGGATTTTGACAGTATAGTCGTCGACCTTTTCGACCGTTTTGATGGCTTTATCGAGACCCATATCGGTGTAGTAAGGGAAAGCCACCGGATAGGCCTTATTGAAGGCATTATTAGGGTTGGCTAAACGATCAAAACTGGCGACCACATCGTCGGCATTAAAGTCACGGCTCGGTTTAAACTCGCGATTGGCGCCAAACTTCACCCCTTTTCGCAAATGGAAGGTGTAGGTCAGATGATCGTCACTAATCTCCCAAGACTCCGCTAACGCGGGTTCAACCTCTGTGGTACCACGCTTAAACTGCACTAGCGGATTCATTACGACACGCGCAGACACATCGAAATCCGTACCGGCTGTATATTGAGTAGCGTCAAAACCGGCGGGACTGCCTTCGGAACAATAAACCAAGGTGCCTGACGGGGCGGCTTGTGCTGAAAGACTCAGTGCAGCCATAACTGCAGCACTTAACAGTGTTAAAGATGACTTCTTCATCTCTCCCTCCTCCTTGTAAAATAGATTCAATCTATAGCGTTTATTTACAAAAAACAATTAGTAAATACGCTTTTTTTTGATTTTTTTTGTTTTTTGTTGGTTTGCCCTCGATTTATTCGAGCCAAACACCCGCAAAATGCATGACATTAAAGGGACTGATCTCAAAGCCATGGACAGTTTTGCGCATAGGGATATTGACTCTTGAAGTGCCTAACGGTGTAGCGGGAATTTCACGATGCCAAATCACCTGAGCCTGTTCATAGAGTTGCGTTCTCTCTGCTTTGTTAGTGCTGCGACGGGCGCGATCAATGAGTCTTTGGAACTCTGGATGACAAAAGCGTGTGTAGCTTTTGCGATTAACGCTGGGACAACTAAACAGATTCCCTAACCAATTATCAGGATCACCATTATCGCCGATCCATTCGAGCATCACGGCATCATGCTCTCCGGCTTGCGCACGCTTAACGTATTCACCCCATTCATAGGACTGAATCCGCGCTCGTACCCCGATCTTGGCCCAATCTGCTTGGATAATTTCAGTGATTAAGCGACCATTAAAAAATGATTTGGACTTCGGTAAGGACCACAGTGTCATCTCAAACCCTTGGGCATACCCCGCGTCTTTGAGCAATTGTCTGGCTTGTTCTGGATCATAGGGATAATTGCGGATATTTTTATTAAAAGACCATTGGGTCGATGGCATAGGGTTGGCCACCAATTCTGCAAAACCCATGTACACCGACTTTAGAATCCGTTCTCTGTCAATGGCCATATCAAGAGCACGGCGCACTCGGGCGTCATTTAATGGCGGATGTTGATTGTTGTAATAGATAAAACCGACATTAAACCCCAGGGCCGATTTAACTTTGATCGTCGGGTGGTCTTGTAGTTTTTTGACATCACTGGGTATGGGGCGACTAATGACTTGGCACTCATTGGCTCGTAGCATTTGTAAACGCACCGAAGCATCAGGAATAAATGCCATCACCAAAGTGTTGACTTTGGGCATATTATTGCGGTCCCAATACGCCTCGTGAGCACGTAGGCGCAACTGTGAATCCTTGACATAGCGCTGCCACTTAAAAGGCCCCGTGCCTATGGGTTGCTGGTTGATTTGACTACTTTGCTGGTGCTGCAACAAGTACTGCATATACTCAGCGGAATAAATATAAGCAATACTCATGGCCAGTGTTTGCAAAAAAGCCGCATAGTTGTAATTCAAATCAAACCTAACCGTGTAATCGTCGAGTTTAACGACTTGTTTAATCAAGGTATTCAAACCCATCGTCGCGTAATACGGAAATTGAGCGGGATAAGCTTGATTAAAAGCGTCAGTGGTATGACTGAGTCGTTCAAAGGTCGCCACGACATCATCGGCATTAAACGCTCGTGTCGGTGTGAAATAGCTGGTGTCATGGAATTTCACATCGTGCCGCAAATAAAAAGTGTAGTGGCGGCCATCCTCACTAACTTGCCAACGCTCCGCGAGCGCCGGTTCAACTTGGGTACTGCCTTTTTTAAATTGCACTAAACCATTAAAAATCTGCGCGGCCACGTCGGCATCGGGAATCGTCGTCAGTTGCGCGATATCAAACCCCTGGGGACTATTGTCGGTACAGTAGACTAACGTCTGGCTTGGCTTAGCGTGCGCCAAGGGTGCCAATGCCAGTAGTAGGCTGCCCAGCAGCATTGACCACCGCCTATACTTAAGCTTAAGGCCTGCGCGGGGCTGGGTGTGTAGTGAATGGCTTTGTGGTTTGCAAATGCCAGCTTGGCAAGAAAATTTACTAAAAAATTTAGAGACTAATCGGTACTTCATTCTAAGGGGTTTACTGCAGGTCGACGCTGAGCCTAGGGCTGTTAGGCTATGCAAAAAGTTACAAAAGTCATTTAAAATAAAACATCTCCGAAATTTTATACCTAGTCAGCATGTAATCACCTAAAATTATTGCTTACTCTGACGACAAAATCGATTAATCATTATGCTTACTTTCCAGCAAATCATTTTTAAACTCCAGGAATACTGGGCCAATCAGGGTTGTTCAGTATTGCAACCCTACGATATGGAAGTCGGTGCCGGCACCTCTCATACCGCTACATTTTTGCGCGCGATCGGGCCTGAGCCTTGGCATGCCGCCTATGTACAACCATCACGCCGCCCTAACGACGGTCGCTATGGCGAAAATCCGAATCGCCTCCAACATTATTATCAGTTCCAAGTAGTGCTCAAGCCGGCGCCCCCAGAAATTATCGATTTATACATCGGCTCTCTCAAAGCCTTAGGCATTGACCCCCAAGAGCACGATGTGCGCTTTGTCGAAGATGACTGGGAGAACCCAACACTAGGGGCTTGGGGCTTAGGTTGGGAAGTTTGGCTCAATGGCATGGAAGTGACGCAATTTACTTATTTCCAACAAGTCGGCGGTCTAGATTGTCCCATCACTACAGGCGAAATTACCTACGGTATCGAACGCCTCGCCATGTATCTGCAAAAGGTCGAAAGTGTTTATGATCTGGTGTGGTCTGTCAATCCTAACGGCGAAAAAGTCTATTACCGCGATGTCTTTCACCAAAATGAATACGAACAATCGGTATATAACTTCGAAGTGGCCGATGTGGATATGTTATTTCGGCAATTCAATGATTACGAACAAAATGCCAAACGCTTAGTAGAGATTCCCTTAGCCTTGCCGGCTTACGAATCGGTGCTCAAAGCCGCCCACTTATTTAATCTCTTAGATGCGCGGGGCGCCATCAGTGTCACTGAGAGAGCCACCTATATCGGTCGAATCCGTAATCTATCCAGAGCCGTCGCCCAATGTTATTACGATTCTCGAGAAAAATTAGGTTTCCCATTGATTCGGAAACAAGATAAGGCAGCATAAGATGACCACAAATCCTTTACTTATAGAGTTAGTCACCGAAGAACTTCCCCCAAAAGCCTTGCGCAAACTCGGTCAGAGTTTTGCCACTAGTATTATCCAAGGTTTACAACAATTGCACCTAGTGGCTGAGGACAGTCAGCCCCAATACTTTGCCACACCCCGCCGTTTGGCCGTGCATATTCCTGATGTCCTCGAGCAAGCGCCAGAGCAATCCTTCACTGAAAAACTCATGCCCAAAAAAGTCGCCTTGACGGCTGAGGGCGAAGCGAGTCCTGCCCTTCTCAAAAAACTGGCCGCCAAAAATCTCTCACACCTCAACCTCGCTAATTTAGAGACCGAAAACGATGGTAAGCAAGACTTCTTAATTGCCAAAGGTAAGGCTCCCGGAGCACAACTTGCCGCTCAGATCGAAGCCCTTATTAATAAGGCGATTGAGCAATTACCCATTCCTAAAATGATGCGTTACCAATTAGCGGACGGTCATACCACCGTAAAATTTGTACGCCCTGCACATAGTTTGATTGTGCTGCATGGTGCAGAGGTACTACCGGCCAATATTCTGGGAATTGACGCTGATAACCTCAGTTTTAGTCATCGTTTTTTGGGCAAAGTTCGCCCCAAAATCAAACACGCCGATGCCTATGCCGAAACCCTTTTGCAAGAAGGCAAAGTCATTGCCTCTTATGATGAGCGTAAGCAACGCATCCGAGAGCAATTATTGGCAGCCGCCCAAGAGTACGATGCCAGTATCCAAGACCAAGACCCAGAAGTCCAAGATCTACTCGAAGAAGTCACTTCTTTGGTCGAATATCCTTGCGTCTATGTCGGTCAATTCGAAGAAAAATTCCTGCAAGTACCACAAGAGTGTTTGATTTTGACCATGCGTCTTAATCAAAAGTACTTCCCATTATTCAATCGCGAGAATGGCAAGCTACTCAATAAGTTCCTTATTGTGTCCAATATGGAAGTGGCCGACCCAAGTAATATTATTGAAGGCAACGAGCGCGTGGTGCGACCACGATTGGCAGACGCCGAATTTTTCTTTACTACCGATCTCAAAGAAAGTCTAGAACACCGCATGCAAAAACTAAGCAAAGTGGTGTACCAAAACCAATTAGGTTCGCAATTAGAACGCACGGCTAGGGTCCAAAAAATCGCCGTCTATATTGCCCAACAAATAGGTGCCAAGCAAGACGAGGTAGCGCGTGCCGCCGCGATTGCTAAAAATGACTTAAGCTCCAGCATGGTAGGTGAATTTCCTGAGCTTCAAGGGATTATGGCAGCCTATTACGCCAAAGCCCAGCAAGAACCTGAGGGGGTTATCCAAGCCTTGGCACAACAATACGCTACGCGTTTTGTGACCGATATCCAGAGCACCGATGATTTAACAGCTATTGCCTTGTATATTGCTGAACGTACCGAAACGCTGATCGGCATTTGGGGCGTAGGCTTAATTCCAAGTGGTGAGCGCGATCCTTATGCCTTACGACGTGCTGCCTTAGGTATTATTAGCGCCAGTGAAAAACTACAAGCCGCGCAACCATCACAGCTTGCTAAGCCTCTCGACATCCAAGCCCTACTCGATTTTGCGGCCACATGCTTTGGTGATTTAGTCGCCCCGCATACCGCTCAAGAGGTGTTTAACTTTATTTTAGAGCGCTATCGCAATCAGCTAAGCACTGATTATGACAAACGCACGATCGATGCGGTTCTGGCCAAACAACCACCTTTAGATCAAATTCCTAGTCGTCTAGCCGCGGTCTCTGAGTTTGCCAATCTACCGGCGGCGCAAAATCTAGCCGCCGCCAACAAGCGCATTAGTAATTTGCTCAAAAAAGTCGACGATGCACTGCCTGCCGTCGATCCTGCACTATTGCAAGCGCCTGCTGAGCAAGCCCTCTACAAATTATTGCAAGAACAAGGTCCAAAAGCGGTAGCAGCCTTCGACGCCAAGGACTTTAGCGGTTCCTTACAAATCATGGCGCAATTTGCCGATGCCGTCGATACCTTCTTTGCCGATGTCATGGTGATGAGTGATGATGAGCGCCTCAAACATAACCGTCTTGCGCTCTTGCAAGCCTTGCATCACACCATGAATTTAGTGGCAGATATCAGCGGTTTAGTGGTTTAAGATGAAGTTAGTGGTTCTCGATCGCGATGGCGTGATCAACAAAGACAGTCCCGATTACATCAAGTCAGCCGATGAATGGCATGCACTAGCGGGTAGCCTTGAAGCCATTGCTCGTCTTAATGCTGCTGGCTATAAAGTTGCTGTCGCGACTAATCAGTCTGGGATTGGTCGTGGCTTGTTTTCTTTTAATGACTTACTCGCCATGCACACTAAGATGCAACAAGCCTTGAGTAGCTTAGGGGGCAGTATCGACGCTTTTTTTATCTGTCCCCATCATCCAGACGAAAGCTGTGACTGTCGTAAGCCAGCACCCGGTTTATTTAAAGAAATTCGCCAGCGTTATCACTTAAGCGATGAACAAGAGGTCGTTGCCGTTGGGGATTCGTTACGTGACCTACAAGCAGCTCAGGCGACGGGCTTTAGGCCAGTACTGGTGAAAACAGGCAATGGTATCAATACGCTCACTAAACTGAGCGCTGATAGCCAAATCCCGGTTTATAACGATTTAGCGGATTTTGTGAGTCACTTTCTACAACCTAAGACTTAAGCTCTATGAAGTTGATTGCGCTCTTACGTACTCTACTGTTTTATGTAATCCTGTCGTTTGTGCTGGTGGGCTACGGCTTACTAGTGTTATGCGCCAGTTTTATCTTGCCCTTTAAGAAATATTATTGGTTTGTCACACGCTGGCCAAAGATTGTGATGGCTTTGGCGCGATATACCATTGGCATTAAGTTCCAGGTGCGCGGTGCCGACAATATTTCTAAAGAACATCCTGTGATTTACTTAGTCAAGCACCAGTCAACTTACGAGACCTTTTTTCTGCCCTGGTATTCGCCTTTTCCTGTGGTCTTTGTCTACAAAAAAAGCCTCGAACGGATTCCGATTTTTGGCTGGTGTTTGGCAAGTCTGCACAATATTCCCATTAATCGCAGCAATAAACGCGAAGCGATGCAACAAGTGCTACGCACGGGCAGTCAGCGCATTGCAGAAGGTCGTAGTCCCGTCTTGTTTCCTGAGGGTACCCGCGTCCCTGTGGGCCAAAAAGGCCACTATAAAGCAGGCGGTGTGCGCTTAGCGATTCATAGCAAGACCCCTATCGTCCCTGTGGCTCATAATGCAGGGGTATTCTGGCCCAAGGGCTCGTTTATTAAGTATGCGGGGATAGTGACGTTTTCGTTTGGTCCAGAAATCCACGCGCAGGCGCGTGAAGCCAATACCGTGCTGGCTGAAGTCGAACAATGGATTGAACAAGAAACACAGGACTTGGTTCAGCAAGCTCAAAACGCATTGCATAAGAGGTAGTTCTTGACTTATACCAACCATGTTCCCCCTATTGCTGCAGTTTGGCAGGATGGCGGTCATTTTGCCTACTTAGGCCAAAAAATTCAATTGAAGATTCGACGTCAAGGTATTGGTCATGTCTATCAAGGTGATTTTAATGACCCTAGCCAGGACGATCGTTTGCTGCTCACCATACCCGACTCAGAATCGCTCAGTGCCAAGCTGATTTGCCAATACGTTGAAGAATGGTTACAAGGCCGAGCACTGGTGTTTTTTAGGCAACGCGCTAAATACTGGAGTCAATACAGCGGTCTAGCACCGTCCAAAATTGCCATAACCAAGGCCAGTCGGCGCTGGGGTAGTTGCGCGAGTAACAAAGTGATTCGCCTCAATTGGCAGCTCATGCGTCTTTCACCAGCACTGATTGATTATGTGATTGTGCATGAATTAGCACACCTTAAGCATATGAATCACAGTGACTTGTTCTGGGCTGAGGTCGCACGAATTATGCCAGATTACAACACCCCGCATCAGCTTCTCAAAACTGTGAATTTGAGTGCTTATATTTAATCTTTAAGGAGTTTATATGCAATTTTTACATACGATGATCAGAGTGGGAAACCTAGAGCGTTCGATTGAGTTTTACACCAAAGTCATGGGCATGAAGCTGCTTCGTACCTCATCTAACCCCGAGTACAAATACGATTTGGCATTTTTAGGCTATGCCCCTAATCCTGAGCAAGCCGAGCTCGAACTGACCTATAACTGGGGCCAAGAGAGTTATGACTTAGGCGATGCATATGGCCATATCGCCATTGGCGTGCCCGATGCTTATGCCGCCTGTGAACGCGTCAAAGCGGCGGGTGGCAATGTCACTCGTGAAGCCGGTCCCGTCAAGGGCGGCACCACGGTCATCGCTTTTGTGACAGATCCAGATGGCTATAAAATCGAATTAATAGAACGTAAAGATATGCAAGCCGAAGGCGCTGGCTTACGTTAAGTCAAGGCTAAGGGCGCGCATGCTGTGTGACATAGTCCGCTAATTTTATAAAATCTGCAACCGCTAGTTCTTCGGGCCTAGCGGTTTCTGCTATTTGCAGCGCGGCATAATCGATGTGCCAGTCGGCCAAGCTACGGCGTAACATCTTGCGACGTTGCGTAAAGGCCTGCGCTACAATTTTGTGAAAAAGCGCGGGATCTTTGGCTTGCGGGCGATCTGCGCCCAAGGGAAGCATGCGCACAATGGCTGAATCCACTTTAGGCGGCGGCTCAAAGCTCTCTGGTGGCACATCAAACAAAGACATCATGCGATAGCGTGCTTGCAACATCACAGAGAGCCGACTGTAATCCTTGCTACCAGGGGTCGCGACCATGCGATCGACCACTTCTTTTTGGAGCATAAAATGCTGATCTATGACCTGATCGGCCACCGTCATCAAATGGAATAATAAAGGACTAGAGATGTTGTAGGGCAGATTACCCACTATGCGCAGACGCGCACCGAGGCTCGCAAAATCAAAACGTAAGGCATCGGCCTGATGTACCGTCATTTGCTGCGCTGGGTATTTTTGTAAAAGTTGCGCACTCAGATCGCGATCGATTTCTACGACGTGTAAATGATCTAGCTGTTGGAGGAGTGGTTGGGTGAGCGCTGTCAATCCAGGGCCAATTTCAACCATATTGTCTTGGCGCTGCGGCGCGATGGCGCGCACAATCTGCTCGATAACCGTGTTATCGACCAAAAAGTGCTGACCAAAGCGTTTACGGGCTTGATGTTGCTTCACGACCTAAGACTATTTAACCGTTGGGCTATTGCGATTAAGCACCTGACCCGTGAGACGATTATCGATATAAGCCCGCGCTCGTAGTTGAGCCATCCAGTCGGCAATGACGGCATCGGCCCGTTGCGTATAAATGGCTTCTTTCGCTAGATTGCGACGAATATCTTCTTTTTTGTCTTCAGTGCGACGGTCTACGACTTCGATTAAGTGCCATCCAAAACGTGTTTTGACTGGTTGACTCAATTGGCCAAGCTCCAGTTGATTGACAGTCTGCTCAAACGCGGGATCTGCCGTACCGGGCGCCAACCAACCAATATCTCCCCCTAACGGCGCAGAGGTATCGTCAGAGAATCTCTCGGCCGCCTCATCGAAGCTCATACCGTTGTTAATACGGTTTTGAATCTCTTCGATTTTTTGGTGCGCTTGATCAAACGTGAAGACTGGCGTGCTTTTAACAAGAATATGTTTAACGTGAGCCTCAGTAACTTCGACAGGACCTTCTTGCCGCGCGGCGATCACTCGTGGGTCCTCAACCACTTGAGGTTTTGGCGGTGGTGCTTGCACCACCACTTCGCGACGGTTTTCTTTGATGAGACCACGGCGCTCAACGACTTTGAGGATGTGGAAACCATTCGGTGCCTTGAAGACACCAGACACATGACCGTCTTTGACGTTTTTGGTGACGGTGACAAAGAGTTTCGGCCAGTCTTCAAACATACGAATGCCTAAATCACCACCACTGCTGGCTTCAGGGGCATCTGAATATTGTCGAGCGATGGCTTCAAACGAAGAGCTACCGCGTAATTTGCGTAAGGCTTCATTCGCCTTTTTGCGGGCTTTTTCGGTGACGGCTTCGGAGGCATTATCAGGGACACGAATAAAAATGTGTTTGAAAGCGATGGCCTTAGGCTCAAAAGAGCGCTCAACCATAATGCGTTTTTCGGGTGGAGGCGCTTGGCCTTGGCGTACTTCGGGTTTGTAGTCAGGGCTTACACCCGTTGGATTTTGTTTAAGAAAGGCATCAACGTCCTGATCGGTAATACTAATACGATTTGATAAGACACGATTTTGCATCTCGTCGACTAGCATTTGGTTGCGCAGCTCATTGGTATAAGCATCCCAGTCGATATTGTGACGTTTGGCTTCTTGTTGAAATTGCTCAATACTGAGATTGTTACGGGCGGCGATGGTTTTGATGGCAGCTTTGAGGCGCTCGTCAGTGATCCCCATGCCAAAACGTCCAGCTTCATCTTCGATTAATTTTTGATCGATCATGTCTTGCAATACCTGCTGTGGATCACCGCCATTACCCTGCATCAGGCGATTCGCACCCAATCGGTTTTCAAGTTGACGTTGCGTGATCACCTCGGTATTGACAATGGCGGCCACGCCATCAGCAAACTGACCTGACTTAAATGCAGTATTTGGCGCTGCACTTTTTTTGGTAGTTTTGGCTTTTTTGCTGGTGTGGGCTTTTTTGGTGGGCTGCTTGGTATCAGCCATGGCCTGTACATGCAAACCTAGACCCGCAGCCAAGATCGGCAGTAGCAAAAGATGGGTAGCTTTCTTTTTGAATGTCGTCATATTATTCATACTTTTCAAACGTTGAGACAGGTATTGGTTTAGGGGTTGAATCCTCATATCCAGGGATATTTTTGCGAAGTTCTTCCATTGGGTTCGTACCAATATCCCCTAAACCACTCAACTGGACTTGGAAATAAATGGCAGAGTTGGATTTAGTTCGAGACACGACGTAGCGTTGCATCATAAGACGCGCCGCCCAACAACAATCGCCTCTATATTCTAAACCTAATAGGCTTTGGGTGTTGCGACGATCACGGATTGACCAATCAAGTCGCCCCACTGCACTGAGATTTTTGGTAAATGGCCACTGGAACGCACCGATAATATTTTCGCGACCTTCGAGTAAAGAGCGCGTTTGTGGGTGATGCTCTTCATCATAGGGATCCCGTTGGTAGCGATAGGCAATACTCACACTCGTGAGACGTTTGGGATTCCAACGCAAAGTCGCATAACTCTCTATAAAACGTTCTTTATAGGGATCGTACTGTACATTAGCCTGTGCCTTTAGGCTATTGGTGATACTCCCCCTCACACCCGCTAAGAATTCAGAACGGGATTTATCTTCTTCGCGCTCAAGATTGTCGATGGTGACGCGTTGCTTTTGCATATGAAAACGTTGTGCTACTTCGACGGCAAGACGCTCATAATTGGTGTCTTTGTCGAGCCAACGTGAGGTCAAACCAGCCGTAATCTGGTTGGCATTATTGATGCGATCCCAACCTGCATAGCGATTCTCTGCAAAAGCGGTGGCAAAATCCAGACTGGTGGTATTGGTATCATAAACCGGTAAATCTGACTGATCACGGTAAGGAATGTATAAGTAATACAATCGCGGTTCAAGAGTTTGGATGGCAGAATGACCAAATAATGTGGTATTGCGTTCAAACGTCAAGCCAGAATCCACCGATACAATCGGTAAGGTGCGACTGCGGTTTTGGATTTGAGAGCCATTTTGGGAGAAAAAACCCGCAAAGTTTTTGTAGCCATCAAACCAGTCCGTATGGTAATTGGAATAATGAATCCCGGCCTTAGGTTTGATGTACCAACCTGCCCGCTCAATTGGATAAGCGATGCTGGTATACGACATAAAGCGCGTACCGTTAGGGTTTAGGTGACCGTGTTGGTCATCTGCTTGTTGGCCGTAACTATCCCACCAGTAACCGTCGGGGATTTTTGGAAACACAAAATGTGTCAGTGTATTTTCGGTTTTGAGGTCAAAACCACCCCAGTCATACCGTTCTCCACGGATAAACAACTCAGGTTGTTTTTCGTATTTGCCATAGAGCAAGTCGCTATCTCGATCGCTCATCGCTTGGTATTTTTTGAGCATCAAATAACCACTCCAGTATTTGTAGCCCGAAAAATTCAAACTAATACGTTGCTCTAGATAGGATTTGTCAGCTTGACTAATGGAGAGTTGGCGCAGGTCACGATAATAATCGTCATCGGAGGCTTGTGACCAATTGACGTCTAAATCAAAGTGTAAACCCGCCACTTCGCCCAATTTGTGCTGATGTAACCAAGTCCACGTCCAGCGACGTTTACTTTGGTCCTCATAACGACCCTTAAATTCCTTGTCATTTGGCAAAAAAGAGCCTGACAGCACACCTGCAGAGTTTTTAGTGACATAACGGAACTCACCATCGGCACTAAAATTACGTTTCGTCATATAGCGCGGCGTGATGGTCATGTCGTAATTTGGTGCCAAATTAATAAAATATGGCAACATAAAGTCATACCCGCTCCTTGAGGTATAACCATAGGTTGGCAATAAGAAACCGGTTTTTTTCTCTTTTTTGATGGGGAACGTCAACCAGGGCGAGTACAAAACGGGTACACCCTTGATATACAAGGTGCCGTTATCGGCCATGCCTTCATTTTCGTCGTCATACACATCGATTTTGGAAGATTTAACGTACCAGACGGGATCAGCGCTACAATTACACCCTGTATAAAAGGTGTCGTACATGCGCATGTGGTTATTATCAAGAATATCGGCTTGGCGACCGTGCCCAGCGGCTCCGGTATTGAGACGATAAATAGGACTCTGGATGCTACCGCGTTCTTTGTCGACGTTGTAGGTCAGACTTGGGCCGGTCACAAGATTGCCTTTTTGGAATAATCGCGCATTGCCTGTTGACGTGACCTGCCCCGATTCCCGATCATAATCAATGCGATCGCCTTTGAGAATAGCATCCGTGCGCCTTACCTGAGCCTCTCCTTGCAAAATAATGGTATTGGTATCGTCAATGACATCGGCGGTTTTACTACTACTGAAGGTCGCAATTTGATCCTGGGGCTGACTGATATCTTGCAACAAATTGGATTCTGTCAACCGCGGTTGGGGATGAGTTTGTAACCCAAAATTGGTGACTTGCGCCAGCGAATTTGATGCGTAGGCTAACAATAAAAGACTACTAATCTTGCGCACATTGATTCCCTGAAAACTTTGGTGTACTTGCGTGCTAGAGGCTCTGAATTAAACACGAAATACGTAGCTACTGTTAAAATGATCCGATATTTTAGCCTTAATCTTGAGGCCATAGCTCTTGGCTAGTACTCATTATATATTTTTCTTTATGCAAACGTCTCTACCACAAGATTCACGTGTGACAGCACTGCAACAATGGTTGCAACCTCTGCAAACTAAGTACGACTTACACCTTAACACACTTAGCACCGCTTCGGCTGACGCTAGTTTTCGGCGTTATTTTAGATTGCAAGCCGGTAATCGCAGTTTGATTGTTATGGACGCACCCGCGCCTCAAGAAGATGTGGCTACTTTTGTGCACATTGATCATTTACTAGCCGCCAGTGCCGTCAATGTCCCCCAAATCCTTGAACAAGATGTAGATCAGGGCTTTCTATTGCTTAATGACTTGGGAGACATGACTTACTACGCCCGCCTCCAACAAGCCATCAGTCATCAAGAATTACAAAAGCTCTATAGAGAGGCGATCGACGCCCTCGTGCATATGCAACAAGCTGATGCCTCTTCGCTAGGCCACTATGATGCTGAGCGTATGCGCTCAGAACTAGATTTATTTGAAACCTGGTATGTGCAACAACATTGCCAGGAGCAACTGAGTGAAGCTGAACAAAAATCGCTATATGCCTTGTACGACCAATTAGTGACAGAGATCAGCCAAGAAGCCACAGTATTTATGCATCGTGATTTCCATTCACCCAATCTTATGATTTATGAGGGACCCGAGGGCAATAATCCAGCTGTCATAGACTTTCAAGATGCGCTGCAAGGGCCCATCAGCTACGATATTGTGTCTTTAATTATGGATGCCCGTACCACTTGGCAAGAGGCTCAACAACTCGACTGGGCGATTCGTTATTGGCAAAAAGCCAAACAAGCCGGTTTACCGATTCCAGAGGATTTTGCGGTTTTTCATGCACAATATGAACGCATGAGCCTGCAACGCAATTTACGGATTTTGGGTGTGTTTGCGCGGCTTGCCATCCGCGACCATAAGCCGCATTATCTGGCTCATATGCCGCGAGTCCAAAAATACGTACGCCAAGTCATTCAGCGCTATCAGCGCTATGCGCCGCTCCTCAAAATCTTTAATCGTCTCGAAAACGTGCAAACTACTAGCGGGTATACCTTTTAATGAAAGCCATGATTCTTGCTGCGGGTCGCGGCTCCCGCCTGCGACCCTTGACCGACACTACGCCCAAACCTCTTATCGAAGTGGCCGGCAAACCCTTAATCGTGCATCATATCGAGCGTTTAGTGCAGGCCTCAATCACAGAAATTGTCATTAACTTGGCTTGGTTGGGCCCCCAAATTCGTGATTATCTGCAAGATGGTGCCGCGTGGGGCGCACAGATCCAATACTCTGACGAAAAGCAACTTGGCCTTGAAACCGCGGGTGGTATTGCTAAAGCACTGCCGCTGTTGGGCCAGGCGCCTTTTTTGGTGATCAACGCCGATATTTGGTGTGACTGGTCTCCCCAGCAAGCCCAGCAACGTATTGCGGATTTTACAGCCAACTCTCTGCTGGCTTATTTGTGGTTGGTCGATAACCCTGCTCACCATCCGCAAGGCGATTTTGTGCTCAATGCCGATGGTCGCCTAGAAAATTCCAGTGCAAGCCAGACAGGGCTCACATACTCCGGCATTGGCATCTATAATCATAAGTTATTTACTCATATCGTCCCGAATACCTCTAGCCCCTTGGCGCCTGTACTGCGCCAGGCGATCGCGCAAGGTTTGGTAGCCGGCGAGCACTTTCAGGGACAGTGGTTTGATATTGGCACCCCAGAGCGGCTGCAACATATCAATCAATTATTGCAACACCAACATTAACAAGGATAATCTATGTTCCGCTCAAGAAAGAATGTCTTTAAACCTTCTGTTTACGGATCTAGCACGCGCCCACGCCGTGGCTTGCCACGCTGGGTCGTCATTCTTTTTACGGGTATTATTATCGGTGCCGTCGGCTACTGGTTCGTACGCACCAATTATGGTCCACCAACCATCTCTGTCCAAGAATCCCGCGAACTCAATGACGAGGTCAACAGCCTTAGCCAAGAGCGTCAAAGCCTCAAAGCCCAAGTCGATGATTTACAACAAAAATTAGGGGCCAATGAAGGGCAACAAAACTCAATCACCAATCAGCTCGCCCAAAAAGACGAGAAAATTAAACAATTGCAAACTAAGCTTGATATGGTGATGCAGGCCATTCCAGCCGATCCTAGCGGTGCGCCAGCGAGTGTCCGTGGCGCTGAACTTAAAGGCATTATGGGTCACCTTGACTATCAATTCTTAGTCATGAAAAAAAACGCAGACGCCCCAGATATCAATGCCGTCATCGAAATTGAAATTCAGGGTCGCTACAAAAACGGTCGCCTCGGTTATGCCCACCTTCAAGCCATCGATACGGTCGTTGGCAATTTCACGCAGGTCAAGGGGGGGCAGGATTTAGAACATGACACGCTTACACCGACCAAAGCCAGTGTCAGATTACGCGACAAAGATAGCCGCAAGATTTTAAGTCAAGCCTCTTACACTGTCGAAAAAGCGGCTGTACCTGAACCTCTCCAATAAGCGCCCACGCTTCACTGATATTTTTATTTAGATTTGTTTTATATGAGTACGTCTAGTACAAGCCCTGTGGCTTCTAATTTTTTACGCAATATTATTGAGCACGATCTTAAGTCAGGTCGACTCGAACAAAAACATTGGTCCGGCACGCCTGGACCGGCCGCCGTGCAAGCCAATGCACCTCTAGATCCCGCTCGCATTCGCACTCGCTTTCCGCCCGAACCGAATGGCTATTTACATTTAGGTCATGCCAAAAGTATTTGCATTAACTTTGGTCTTGCCCAAGATTACGAAGGCACCTGCCATTTGCGTTTCGATGATACCAATCCCGAAAAAGAAGAAGCCGAATACGTCAATTCGATTATTGATGCGGTCAAATGGTTGGGTTTTGATTGGCATGAAGGTGACAAAGAAAACCTTTTTTTCGCCAGTGATTACTTTGATTACATGTACGAGTTTGCGCATGCCCTGATCGATGCTGGTCTAGCTTATGTGGATGAGCAAACCCCCGAACAAATTCGTAGCAATCGCGGCACGCTGACGGCACCCGGCGTCAATTCCCCTTACCGAGACCGCCCAATTGCCGAATCCAAAGATCTCTTCCAGCGCATGCGCACGGGTGAATTTGCTGACGGTAGCTTATGCTTGCGAGCCAAGGTCGATATGGCGTCGCCCAATATTAATATGCGAGATCCTGTGATTTACCGCATTCGTCATGCTGAGCATCATCGCACCGGCACACAATGGCCGATTTATCCCATGTACACCTTTGCTCATCCCATCGAAGATGCCCTCGAAGGTATTACGCATAGTATTTGTACCCTGGAGTTTGAAGATCAACGCCCTTTCTATAACTGGCTCTTAGAGCATCTACAAGCATTGGGTAAATTACTCAAGCCCCTGCCACATCAGCATGAATTTTCGCGCTTAAATATGACGTATATTGTGACCAGCAAGCGTAAGCTGTTGCAATTAGTCAAAGAACAATATGTCAATGGCTGGGATGATCCGCGCTTACCGACACTTTCTGGTCTGCGTCGACGCGGTTACACACCCGAGGCCATTCGTCTCTTTTGTGAGCGTCTAGGCGTCTCTAAATCCGAAAGTCGTATCGATTTTAGTCTATTAGAACAAGCGCTCCGAGATTGTTTGGATCCTGTTGTCGATCGCAGTGTGGCCATTCTTGACCCGATCAAATTAATCATTAGTAATTATCCCGAAGGTCAAAGCGAAATGTGTCATGC
Source organism: Brackiella oedipodis DSM 13743 (assembly GCF_000621025.1). GTDB lineage: Bacteria > Pseudomonadota > Gammaproteobacteria > Burkholderiales > Burkholderiaceae_B > Oligella > Oligella oedipodis. Next base: position 228,761 of record NZ_JHZJ01000009.1, on the reverse strand, counting down.
CCCTAAGCATCCACACCATCCAGAGCAAGGCCAACGAGAATTCCCATTTAGTCGTGAATTGTGGATCGAACGCGACGACTTTATGGAAGACCCTCCCAAAAAATACTTCCGCTTATTCCCTGGCAATACGGTACGCCTCAAATACGCCTATGTGGTACGTTGCACCGGTTTTGAGAAGGATGCCGATGGCAAGGTCACCACAGTGTATGCCGAGTATTTGCCCGATACCAAAAGCGGTACTCCTGGATCCAGTAGTGTTAAAGTAAAAGGCAATATCACCTGGATTAATGCGGCCGATGCGCAGGCGGTGACCATCAATCTATATGACCGCTTGTTTACCGATCCAATCCCTGATGCCGGTGACAAAAACTACCTGGACGCTATTAACCCTCAATCACTTCAACAAGTTCAAGCGTTGATCGAGCCAGGTACCACTTTCGAACCAGGCCAACAGTGGCAGTTCGAACGCTTAGGCTATTTTATTGTCGATCCCGACTCTACGTCTGAGCACATCATTATTAACCGTAGTACAACCATGCGTGATACTTGGGTGAAAAAGTGAGTAAATTAGATTTTGCTGTGACTGAGTTCAAAGGTGGCTCCATTTACACCTTACGTTTAATTCTCAAAAATCCCGATATGACGGCGATTATTGAGTCACTCAACGAAAAATTCCTACATACCGGTAGCTTGTTGCAAGATGAAGCCGTCATTATCGATGCTCAACAGCTCGAGTGCAACGAATTCGACTGGGCCAGCCTCATTGAGTTCCTCGAAAAACGCTCCTTACATGTGATCGGTGTATCTGCTCATGGCCCCCTCTTAGAGCAAGCTAAACGTTTAGGTTTACGTCTAATCGACCCTGACAACCTACCTAATCGCCAAGCGCCAGAACCTACGCCTACCCAAGAACCCGTACCCATGGCGGCTAAACCTAAAGTCGCGCCAGAGCCTGTACAACACGCTAACCCAACCATGGTACTGCGCCGCCAATTGCGTTCAGGACAACGGGTGTATGCTCGTAATGCTGACCTAATCGTCATGGGTTCGGTCAGTCCCGGTGCCGAAGTCATCGCTGATGGCAATATCCATATTTATGGCACCTTACGAGGTCGTGCCATTGCCGGCGCACGCGGCGATACCTCAGCACGTATTTTTACTATGCGCTTAGATGCTGAGCTAGTGGCCATCGCTGGTATTTATCAATTAATAGATGCAGACTTCACCCCAGAAGTACTCAATAAAGAAGTCATGATTGAGTTAGATAATGAGTCTCTCATCTTCAAAAAAATCTCGGAACTCATTTAAAAAACGCCCCATTTCGGGTTAAGATAAACAGATATTTTTAACGAGGATTTTTGTTTTATGGCACGTATTATTGTTGTAACTTCTGGTAAGGGTGGCGTTGGTAAAACCACAAGTAGTGCAAGTTTTGCAAGTGGTCTAGCGATGCGTGGTCACAAAACCGCCGTCATCGATTTTGATGTCGGTTTACGTAATCTTGATCTGGTCATGGGTTGTGAGCGTCGAGTGGTGTATGACTTTATTAATGTCATCCAGGGCGAAGCGTCTCTTAATCAGGCCCTCATCAAAGACAAGCAAATCGATAATCTCTTTATTTTGCCGGCTTCGCAAACCCGCGACAAAGATGCACTCACCCTAGAAGGTGTCGAAAAAGCCTTTCAGGAACTCGACAAGATGGGCTTTGAGTACATTGTTTGTGACTCGCCTGCTGGCATAGAAACTGGTGCTCTGATGGCTGCTTATTTTGCGGACGATGCATTGGTCGTGACCAACCCAGAAGTCTCTTCTGTACGCGACTCCGATCGTATTCTCGGTATTTTATCGTCCAAGTCCAAACGTGCCAAAGAAGGCGGTGAGCCCATCAAAGAATTTTTAATCATCACGCGCTACAACCCTAAACGTGTCGATGCTGGCGAGATGCTCTCGTGCCAAGATATTGTCGATACCCTCAAGATCCCTCTTATTGGGGTGGTGCCAGAATCTGAACACGTCCTCGAGGCCTCCAATAACGGTATTCCTGTCATTCATGACAGCAAATCAGATGCGGCGCAAGCTTATTCCGATATCGTGGCCCGTTATTTAGGCGAGGATCTACCAATTCGTTTTACAGATATCCAAAAACAAGGCTTTTTCAAACGTATTTTTGGAGGTAAGTAATGTCTTTTCTTAAAAACCTCTTAGGCAAGAAAGAACGCAGTACCTCTGCCCAAAAAGCCAAAGAACGCCTGAATTTAGCCCTGTGGCATGATGGCAAGGATCGCAGTATTGATTTTTTGCCTGCTCTCCAAAAAGATCTGCTTGCAGTCATTTCTAAATACATAGAAATTGATCCTAACGACATCCAAGTTGGCATGGACAATATTGATTCATACGAAGTGCTGCAAGTCAAAATCGAAATGGATCCCGACAAGGTCAAGGCTGCCAAACAAAAATCGCAAGCCGCAAAATAAATCTTTCCACCAAACCAAAACGGCTTTGAGCTATGCTCAAAGCCGTTTTGCTGTCTCGAGACGCTATAAAGCGTCCCCTGGCGATCCTTATTTACCGAGTTGGTTACCTAATAGACCACCTGCGATCGCACCACCAGCTGTACCCAGACCGCTACCATCGCTCAGCGCTGCACCGGCAGCACCACCAATGGCCGCACCACCCACGGTGTATTGACCACGACGATCTAAACCACAAGCGGCCACACTGAGAACAAGGGCCAATATAGCGAAAATTTGTGCAAATTTTTTCATAGTCGTTTCCTCGTTTTTATCCGTCTATTCCATTCTAATGGAAATTACCGATTTCTGTTACCTAAAACAAGCCTAATTTTATTTTAGGGCTTTGTAGCGGATCCGTTTAGGTTGCATGGCCTCTTGCCCCAAACGGGCGCGTTTATCCTCTTCGTACTCTTGATAATTCCCCTCAAAAAATACGACTTGAGAATCCCCTTCAAAAGCTAAAATATGCGTGGCAATGCGATCCAAGAACCAGCGATCGTGGCTGATCACCAAGACCGTACCAGCAAATTCTAACAAAGCATTTTCTAGGGCGCGTAAGGTTTCGACATCCAGGTCATTGGAGGGCTCGTCCAGTAATAGCACATTACCGCCTGACAATAAGGTTTTGGCTAAATGTAAGCGACCACGTTCACCTCCTGACAAGTTAGCGACTTGCTTATTTTGGTCTGAACCCTTGAAATTAAAACGACCCAAATAAGCGCGCGCTGGCATTTCAAAACGACCCACATTGAGAATATCGGCACCATCGCTAATCGCTTCAAACACCGTTTTATTATCGGGTAAGGCATCGCGAGATTGATCCACAAAGGAAATATTGACCGTTTTGCCCAAACTGACCTCGCCACTGTCAGGCTTTTGTTCACCGGTAATCATACGGAACAAGGTCGATTTACCAGCACCATTAGGACCAATAATACCGACGATTGCACCCGCTGGAATCTTGCAGTTTAAATCCTCGATTAATAGGCGATCACCAAAGGCCTTAGAGACGTGTTTGAATTCGATCACTTCTTGCCCTAAACGTTCCGCCACCGGAATAAAAATTTCTTGGGTTTCATTGCGTTTTTGGTATTCATGAGAAGACAGTTCCTCAAAGCGAGCCAAGCGGGCTTTGGATTTTGCACGGCGTCCCTTTGGATTTTGGCGTACCCATTCTAATTCCTTTTGGATTGTGCGCTGACGTGCTGACTCCTGAGCTTCTTCTTGTTGCAAACGTTGTTCTTTTTGTTCGAGCCAAGAACTATAGTTACCCTTCCAAGGAATACCATGGCCACGATCAAGCTCTAGAATCCATTCGGCCGCATTATCAAGAAAGTAACGATCATGAGTCACTGCCACCACAGTACCTGGGAATTTTTGTAAAAAGATCTCTAACCACTCTACACTTTCGGCATCGAGGTGGTTGGTCGGCTCATCCAGTAATAACATGTCAGGCTTGGAAAGCAATAAACGACACAGAGCCACTCGGCGTTTTTCACCCCCTGAAAGCTTAGCGACCTCGGCCTCCCAAGGCGGTAAACGTAAGGCATCGGCGGCAATTTCCATTTGCGTTTCTATGTCATCACTGCCACTGGAGGCGGCGGCCGAGATAATCGCTTCTAATTCGGCCTGCTCAGCGGCCAAGGCATCAAAGTCCGCATCGGCTTCGGCGTATTCGGCATAGACCTCATTGAGGCGTTGTTTGGCCCTAAAGACTTCGCCTAACCCTTCTTCTACGGCTTGACGCACAGTGTGCTCGGGATTAAGTTGTGGCTCCTGCGGTAAATAACCGATGTTAAGACCAGGCATAGGGATGGCTTCACCTTCAATCTCTTTATCGAGACCCGCCATGATTTTGAGCAGGGTGGATTTACCGGCCCCATTTAAACCCAAGACACCGATTTTGGCGCCAGGGAAAAAAGACAATGAAATATCGCGTAAGATCTGACGTTTGGGTGGTACGATTTTGCCGACCCGATTCATGGTATAGACGTATTGAGCCATAATTTCCAAAAATTCAGTTTGATAATATAAAATGTAAATATCTCTATTGTAGTCAATCAAACAATCGTTAGGGCAAGCCAAGCGGATTTTTGCTATCTCTACTGTATTTACAGGTCCGGTCGCCCGCTTGCTGCAACGATTATTCATCGTATACGCTATGACGCACAACACCACAGAATCTGTATTATTCGCGACTTTTTCCCAAAATGAACTCAATTTACTAGCCGACACGGCCGATGCGCTAACCGCATGGACCGGTCAAGCTGTCATTTGTAGTATTTTGGATTTACCCAATGGTGGCCCGCAATGTGCGGTATTTGCCATGGTCGCCGGCAAAGACGAAGAGATTGCTGAAGACCAAGAAATTGTCCTAGGCGGTGAGGTCTCAAAAGTGCTAGGCAATGCGGGCGGCGTGACCGAAATCCACAAGACGCCCTATTTATGCAAAATTCTCTGGTCAGTGGTGGTCGCACATGACCAAGAGCGTTTCCTGAAATTCGATGCCAACGGCGAGATTATTGATCATGCCGAGGACCTTGAAGAAATTCTGCCATTTTCGTTTAATGATATTGATCCCGCCGATCTCGAAGAGGATGAGGTGAGCGATGATGTCCGCTACTTAGCGAGTCGCTTTGACTCAGAAGATGCGCTGGATGACTTCTTAGATCATCATGAGGTTAAGCGCCCACGCAAACCTACTCTGCACTAAGCGTAGGCCAATCTTGGATCAAGCCTCATTTAGCCGTCTTATTGTCTAGGCAGTACAGAATATAAGCAAAGGGATAGGTGAGGCACACCATAAAGCGCGCAAAAAAGCCTTTTAGACGTGCCAGTTCAGGCAAAGGCGTCTGACCCATATGCAATTTAAAACGACTATAACGCACAGCGGCCTTGAAAAATTCACTGGGTCGACGCAAAAACCAAGTCTTACATTCCACCAATGTATCACGCGCTAATAGTACATATCCCATGGCAAAGCGCCGAGGATCTTGCTTACCTGCTTGACTGAGTGAATCATGAGACGTATCTTGCGCTTGAGTCTCATGATAAATACGGTAGACGACATTCACAAAACGCGTCTTGAAGCCATGTCGTGCAATCTTGCGCCAAATTAAGCTCTCTGGCACAAAACCGTCAATATTAGGATAGGGAAATTTGCGCAATACGGCGGCATTCAAACAGCCAAACTTCTCGCCTGCTGGATGATACCTAAAATACATCTCAAGACTGGTCATATCTTGGCGATTTTGGGGATATTTATCACCGATAATTTGTCCGCTTGGACTGGCACATAACCCAGTGATAGAGATATAACTAGCATGGTGCCGCTCTGGAATTTGGTTCCACTCCTGCCACAGCTGCGATAAGGCGTTAGGCGTGAGCTCGTCATCACTATCAAGAATCACGATTAATTGCCCTTGGGCATTAGCCACCCCATTATTGACAGCGATTTTTTTGTGTTGGTTTTGTTGCCAAATATAGCGAATCGGGAGTTTTTTTTCGTTAATCCAGTCGGTGACCAGTTGATTGGTATGATCAGTGGAACCATCATCGATGATTAACCATTCAAAATCTGCAAAATCCTGCTTTTGCAAACTCTGATAAACACGCTCTAGCGTGTGAGCGCGATTATAGGTTGGGGTTAGTACAGTAAACCCATAGACATTAGGTAAATTCAAAATGTAGCCTTAGGTTTAGGATGTTATAAATTATATTTATGTACTAAACCAAGTCATACAAATTCGAGTGAAGCGTCTAAGCAGATTTGGTCTAGCTGACTGAACATCGATAATGATCTTAATCATCTTACTATAGTCAGACGCTAGAAAGAGCGTTAGAGCACATTATGTCTCTAAAAGCCAACAAAAAACCGATGCTCGTCGGCTGATGAGGTATATAAACCACAGTCGTCTGCATCGGTTTGTAAAATGCTAACAGTAAGTAGCCGCAATTGAATAGACCTTATGTGAACTATTACGACCTATTACGAGCTTAGCCGCTACTTAAATGTGTAGTGAGCTTATTTAAATCTGCTTATATACTTATATAAATAGGCTTCTTTAAATACACTTATAAATTTAACGATCTTAAACGCGTTTAACTTTTTCTAGCATTTTGAAAACGCCTTTTGGTGAATTCACAAATAAGCGTTTAAGAGATTTACCCAAACAGCGACGCTCTAGGGTGTTACGACGATTGCGTTTGATTTCTGCCATTGCTAAGACTCCTTTTTATCTTAATTCTGTCAATCTGTCATTCTCTGTCATTCTTTATGACCCATGATCCCTTGAGCCCATGACCACATGACCGATTTTTACTTTACATTACTTCAAGTGCACTCATCTAAATGCCCAAATAAGTAATGACTAAAACCAATCATTATAATACATCCATAAGCCACTATGCACGATTCAATCGCTTTTATAGCACAAGTGTCTGTTTTATTTAACATTTGCTAAGTCACCTCCATCCTGCTGACTTGAATTACCGCGTTTCAGCTTCATATACTCAACATCTTCGCCGCGCAGGTCCAGCACCTGCCGTCACCGCGCTTATGCAGATTCATGCAGATTCATTATGTCTAATCAAATCAAAATTTTTAACGCTCACCAAAACAACCTAAAACATTTGGATGTTAGCTTTAATACGGCTGAGATTACGGTCATCACGGGTGTCTCCGGCTCGGGAAAAAGTTCGCTAGCCTTTGACACCTTATACGCCGAAGGGCAGCGCAAATACGTAGAGACCTTTTCACCCTATGCACGGCAGTTTTTGGATCGTATGGATAAGCCGCAGGTCGACAAAATCGAGGGGGTGTTGCCTGCGATTGCGATTGACCAAACGAATCCCGTACGTACCTCACGCAGTACTGTGGGGACGATGACTGAACTCAATGACCACATTAAACTGCTGTTCGCTCATTCTGCGCGTCTTTTTTGTCAAGAATGCGCTCAAGAGGTCAAAGAAGACAGTGTTAGCAGCATTCAGCAGGCCTTAGTCACTATTGATCAGCAGCATCCCGACAGCCGTTTGGTGCTGACTTTCCCGATTTCTGTGCCAGGAAATTTTAGTGAAGAAGAGATTCTGAGCTTTTTGCAACAACAAGGATATACACGTATCCAAGACAAGGAATTGATCACCGTCCGTAAAGCGACGAGCAAAAAAACCACTACAGAACGGCGACAACGTATTTATGTCATCCAAGATCGTTTCCGTTATGCCTCTGCAGAGAGTTCACGTGTAAGCGAAGCCATCGAAGCCTGTCTTAAGCATGGTCAGGGTCATTGTCGGGTGTATGTGCTCGATAAGGAAAAACAGGTAGTGGCTAATTATAAATTTAGTCAGCACTTACACTGTGCCACTTGTGATATTGACTATCAGCTACCCATTGCTAATTTATTTTCTTATAACTCACCTGTCGGCGCCTGTGAAGAATGTCGCGGCTTTGGCCGCAGCATGGGTATTGATTATGGTTTGGTGGTACCAAATGAAGCATTGGATCTAGAAGAAGGGGCGATTAAACCGTTTCAGACACCGACTTATATGGAGTGTCAAGAAGAACTCCTGAAATACGCCAAGAAACACAAGGTGCGCGTCGATACGCCGTGGCGTGACCTGACGGAGGCCGAAAAACACTGGGTCATTCATGGCGATCCAGATTTTGGCAGTCAAGCTAAACCCTGGAAACAACAATGGTATGGTGTCGCTCGCTTTTTTGAGTTTTTAGAGCGCAAATCCTACAAAATGCATGTCCGCATCATGCTCTCCAAATACCGTAGCTACAGTATTTGTCCAGTATGTCACGGTTCGCGTCTAAAACCCCAAGGCAATTTATGGCGTCTGGGTCAAGGACAACTCCATGATTATGCTGAGGGTCGCTATCCTCGCTTTATGCCGGTGCACGCCAAATGGTCGCGCCAAACACTGAACCAATTGCCTGGCTTATCAATGTTTGACCTCATGACCTTACCCATCAGTCATGTACGGGAATTTTTTGCTAGCCCTGCACTTGACCGTAGTACTGACAAAGCGAATGAATTAGTGCTCACCGAGATCCGTCACCGTCTTAAATTCCTCTGTGATGTTGGTCTTGGCTACCTCAATCTTGATCGCCAGAGTCGTACCCTATCGGGCGGTGAGGTGCAACGCATTAATCTCACTACGGCCTTAGGCACCTCTCTGGTCAATACCTTGTTTGTCTTGGATGAACCGTCTATCGGTCTTCATCCACACGATATGGAAAGCATTATTACGGTCATGCAACGTCTGCGTAATGCAGGCAATACCCTAGTCGTTGTTGAACATGATCCACAAGTCATGGTGGCGGCAGATCGTATATTAGAAATCGGTCCAGGTCCTGGTGAAAAAGGCGGCGACATCGTTTTTGATGGCAGTGCAGCGCAACTACGCCAAGCCAATACACTCACTGGGCAATACCTCAGCGCCCAAAAGCAGGTGCAAGCACCTATGCCTACGGCTGTCAGCGCCAAGACTCCGCGTCTACTATTGGAGGGCGTACAAGCGCATAATCTCAAAAACTGTGATGTGGCGTTTCCACTCAATCGTTTAGTCTGTGTCACAGGTGTCTCTGGCTCAGGCAAATCTACGCTGATTCAAGATGTGCTCTACCCTGCTTTGCTCAAGCATTTTGGAAAACCCACCGAAGCCCCAGGTCCTTATCAGCATCTTTTGGGGGCAGAACAGTTTGCAGACGTGGTCTTTGTCGATCAAAGCCCTATTGGTAAGACAGCACGTTCTAACCCGGCAAGTTATGTCGGCGCTTTCAATCCCATCCGCAAATTATTTGCTAACGCTCCGCTGAGTGTGGAGCGCGGTTACAAACCCGGTACCTTTAGTTTTAATAGTGGTAATGGTCGTTGTCCCGTCTGTGCAGGGACTGGGTTTGAACATGTTGAAATGCAGTTCCTCTCTGATGTATATCTGCGTTGTCCAGAATGCCAAGGCACACGTTTTCGTCAAGAGATTCGTGAGGTAAGGCTGGAGCATTTAGGGCGTAGCGCCAGTATCGATGAAGTTTTGGCGATGACTGTCAGCGAAGCTCTTGACTTCTTTAAAGGTCTGCGCGATGTGCAAACAGCGCTACAACCTTTACTGGATGTCGGTCTCGAATATGTCACCTTAGGCCAAGCCGTACCTACGCTCTCGGGTGGTGAAGCGCAACGTCTAAAACTCGCAGGCCATCTCGCAGAATCGGCGCGCAGCCGCGGTAAACGCCAAGCGATGCTGACCAAGGGCACGTTATTTTTGTTTGATGAGCCGACCACGGGCTTACATTTCGATGATATTGCTCGCCTCATGCAAGCCTTCCGTAAATTATTGGCGGCGGGGCATTCGCTCATTATCATTGAACATAATTTAGACCTCATTAAAGCCGCCGATTGGGTGATTGACCTGGGTCCGCATGGCGGTGAACAAGGTGGCCAGGTCATCGCACAATGTAGCCCTGAGCAGCTCAAAACCGTAGCGGACTCTCTGACCGGTCAAGCCTTATTGCAATATGATCAAGATATTGTGACAGCATCAGGCGGTGCCTTACAAGATCAGACCCAAGAAAGTACGGCTTATCTGGCGACGACTCTTCGTAAGCCTTCGATTGAGATTCTCAATGCCGCAGAAAATAATCTCAAAAATATCCAGGTAGAAATTCCACGAGATACCTTTACTGTGATTACGGGGGTATCTGGCTCTGGGAAATCGACCTTAGCGTTTGATATTTTGTTTAACGAAGGTCAACGCCGCTATCTAGAATCCCTGAATGCTTATGCGCGCTCTATCGTGCAACCCGCTGGCAAGCCCGATGTCGATGCAATTTATGGTATCCCGCCAACGGTAGCGATTGAGCAGCGCACCAGTCGAGGCGGCCATAAATCGACTGTCGGCACCATGACCGAGATACATCATTTTCTGCGTTTGCTATACGTGAAGTTAGGTACGCAATTTTGTCCGGATTGTCATGTCCCCGTAGAGCCGCAAAGTCCAGAACAAATTATGGCTTATATTTTGCATCACTATAAAGGTCAAGAGGTGCAAATTTTGGCGCCGTTAATTACGGCACGTAAAGGCTATTACACGGATTTAGCGAGCTGGGCCAAAAACAAAGGCTATGATTATCTCAGAGTTGATGGCGAGATGATAGCCGTCGACCCATGGCCACGTTTAGATCGTTATCAAGAGCATAATATTCAATTGCCGGTCGCACAACTACAGATTGACGCGAAGCATGAGCACGATTTATTTAAGGCCATCACAGCAGCGGTGCATTATGGTCAAGGCTTACTCATGGTGCTTAACCCAGCCGCGCAGATTCAGCATTTTTCGACCAAACGCGCCTGCCCGTCTTGTGCACGTAGCTTCCCAGAGCCTGATCCACGCTTGTTTTCTTACAACTCCAAGCATGGCTGGTGCCCTAGCTGCTTTGGTACAGGTCTTAATATCAAAGGTTTTGATGAGGAACAAAGCGGAGAAGAAAAACAATGGCAGCAAGAGGATGAAGATACGCCATTAGAGACTTGCAGCCGTTGTCACGGCAGCCGCTTAAACGAGGTCGCACGAGCCGTGTATTGGCATGAAAAGCCGATTACAGAGATTTCTGCCATGACCATTGCAGAGGTTGCGAGCTTTTTTAGAAAAATAAAACTCAGTCCGCGCGAGCGTGAAATTGCCCGTGATATTTTGCAAGAAATCAATAGCCGCACAGCGTTCATGCAAGAAGTTGGCTTAGATTACTTAAATCTAGATCGCTCGGCGCCCACACTATCTGGTGGCGAGGCGCAACGCATTCGCTTAGCGGCACAATTAGGCTCTAATCTGCAAGGTGTTTGCTATGTCCTCGATGAACCGACCATTGGTTTACACCCACGCGACAACCGTATTCTCCTTAATGCCTTAAGCCGCCTCGAACACAATGGTAATACCTTGGTAGTGGTTGAGCATGATGAAGACACTATCCGCAAGGCTCAGCATATTATTGATATTGGCCCTGGGGCGGGTAGTCGCGGGGGGACCGTGGTGGCGCAAGGCACTTATGAAGATATTGTGAATAACCCCGATTCGGTCACTGGCCGTTATTTAGCACAGGGCAATATGCATCCCTTGCAAGTACCACGCAAAACGCCGAAAAACCATCCCATGTTGCAGATTAAGGGGGCTCAGCTGCACAATTTGCAGAATGTCGACGTGGCGATTCCGCTGCAACGGCTTAGCGTCGTGACTGGCGTTTCCGGCTCGGGTAAATCTACTTTGGCGCGTGATGTCTTGCTCAAAAATCTCAAACACGCTTTGTCACAAAACGCTGAACCAGCAGCCATTCAGTGGCAGGGTTGTCAGAGTATTCAGCACTGGCAAAGCTTGGATCGGGTGCTGGAGGTTGATCAAACCCCGATTGGCAAAACCCCGCGCTCTTGTCCAGCCACTTATATTGGTTTTTGGGATGATGTGCGTAAACAATTCGCGCAAACTCGTGACGCTAAATTACAGGGTTGGAGTGCCAGTCGCTTCTCCTTTAATACGGGGGATGGCCGTTGCCCGATATGCGATGGTCAAGGCGTGAAGACCATAGAGATGAGTTTCTTACCAGATGTCAAAATCCCTTGTGAGGCCTGCCATGGTGCGCGCTTTAATCCTGACACCCTCATGGTCGAACTGCGCGGTAAAAATGTGACACAGGTCTTACAGATGGAGGTTGATGAGGCCTTGTCTTACTTCCAGGCGCACCCTAAGGTACATAGAGCCCTGAAACTCTTGCAAGATGTTGGTCTGGGCTATTTAACCTTGGGCCAACCTTCACCCACACTCTCTGGAGGTGAAGCGCAACGCATTAAGCTAGTCACCGAGCTTGTCAAAGCCCGTCTCGATGAGGGTGTGATGAGTACCGGTAGAGCCAGTCGTCGTCCACACACCCTGTATGTGCTAGATGAACCCACCGTGGGTTTATCCATGGCCGATGTTGAAAAACTCATTAAGGTCTTACATCGTTTAGTCGACGCAGGTAATACGGTAGTCGTGATTGAGCACAATCTAGACATCATGGCTGAAGCCGATTGGCTTGTGGATATGGGCCCTGAAGGCGGTGATGGCGGTGGGCGTCTAGTTGCCGCGGGTGATCCTGCGACGGTCATGAAAGCTAGAGCGCATTCTCACACCGGTCAAGTCTTGTACGAATTTATGCAAGCAGACAGCGTTACCCACTAGTGGCCGTGATCGCAGACCTTATTTGATTTGTAATTGCTCTATCACATAGGCTGCGGCGGCCAAGCCCATGCTTGCCGTCACCGTGACAATTGAGCCATAGCCTGCGCACGATAGACCTTGCGGCGCGCCCTGTACGCTCTGCCCTTGCGGCGCTTGTTGCCAATCAGGTTGTAAGGCTTTTTGGTTTAGCCAGATACATGGAACCCCCATTTTGGGAGGGCGTTTGAGTGCTTTCCCCTGCTTATCAGCGCCGCGCGCATAACCATATTGACGCCGTAGACGCTGGCGGATTTTGGCCAATAACGCATCATTTTGGACAGCGGCCATATCGGACAACTGGATGGCCAGCGGATTGGTTTTGCCACCCGCACCGCCACACATTAAGCACTTGATCCGCGTCTGGCGGCAAACTTGCAACATCGCGATCTTGGCCTCGGCCTGATCCGTACAATCTAAAACAAAATCTAGTGGCTGTTGAGTGATCAAACGCTGGGCATTATCGGGCTCGATAAAATCATCGATGGTGCGGATATCGAGTTCTGGGTTGATTTGTAATAGACGATCGGCCATGGCTTGAACTTTGGCCTGACCCAAGGTGCTACTAAGCGCATGGACCTGGCGGTTAATATTTGACTCTGCGATATGATCTAAATCCACCAAAATTAAGTGGCCAACACCGGATCGTGCCAAGGCTTCGACGGCCCAAGAACCAACACCGCCAATGCCCGCGACCATGACCGTACTCGTCGCTAAATCCTGATTAATACGGGCACCATACAAACGTTGTAAGCCGCCAAAACGTCGAGTCAAATCATAATCGGGCATGTCAAAAGGCTCCGTCCTGTACTATACTGGATAATTAGCTATTTATTTTTAAAGATTAATTTTAACAAGTTTATGGATAGTAACTACAAGCAACGCATGATTGAGCGGGTGCTAAATAATCAAGATAAATTTAGCGCCTGGAGCGATGAACAACGCGAGCAGTCTCTTACACAAGCCATCGCACATTTTGACGAACTCAAAGATGTTTGGGTATTTGGTTATGGTTCATTAATCTGGCGACCAGAGTTTGATTTTGAAGAATCCCATATTGCGACGCTGCAAGGGTATCGCCGTGATTTATGCCTGTGGTCCACCGTCAATCGTGGCACCCCAGACAATCCAGGTTTGGTCTTTGGCCTCATCGAAGGGGGGGAATGCCAAGGCAAAGTCTTTCGCCTTAGCAACCATAATCTATTGATGCAGCTGCGTAAATTATGGCAAAGAGAGCTTCCTAATAGCAGCTATATCGTCAAATGGTTGCCTTGCGAAACGGCCAAAGGCACGGTTCAGGCGTTGGCTTTTGTGATGGATCCGCACCCCGACAACTATGCTTTTATACCCAACCTAAGCGAAGAAGATACTATCGATATTGTGCTAAGTACTTCAGGGAGTCGCGGTCCATGTAGCGAATATGTGTTAGAAACTTCTGATGCCCTTGAAGCCGCCAATATTAAAGATGACAAACTTAAGCAATTAGCAGATAAAATCAAAGCTCGTTTGCAGCCATCCTAAAAATCACTTCGTTTATAATGAATTCATTTGAAGTCTTAGGGATGATATGACTGACTTAGCCAATATGCGGCAACGCTACAATAAGTTTGAGCTACTCGAGGCAGACGCCGATGCCAATCCTTTTCAACAATTTAGTGCATGGTTTCACGAAGCCACCCAAGTCAGTGGCATAGAAGCCAACGCCATGACGTTGGCGACGGTGAATGCCCAGCAACAACCCGAAGCTCGGATTGTCTTACTCAAGAGTTTTGATGACCAGGGGTTTGTGTTTTTTACAAATTATGAATCGCACAAGGGCCAAGCACTCAGTCAACACCCTTATGCCAGTTTGCTTTTTTTCTGGTATCAATTAGAACGTCAAGTCCGTATCAGTGGGCCCGTCAGTAAGATTTCAGAGGCTGAGTCAGACGCTTACTTCAAGACTCGCCCGCTCGACTCGCAATTAGGTGCCTGGGCCTCACCACAGAGCCATGTCACCACTCACGAAGCCTTAGAACAACAGCTTCAAGCCTTTCGCCAAAAATTCGGTGATGAAGTACCTCGTCCACCTCACTGGGGTGGTTTTCGTGTTCAGCCAGAGCGTTTTGAATTCTGGCAGGGTCGACCATCACGTCTACATGATCGCCTCATTTACACCAAAGACCAAGAGGACTGGCATATCTCGCGACTTGCTCCTTAACCTAAATCGCTATTGTTATGAATCAGCCGACTCCCCCTTTTGACGAATACCAGTTTCGCCAAGCCCTAGGCCGTTTTGCGACGGGTGTGGCGATTGTTACCACCCGTAATGACCAACAAGAACCGGTGGGGTTAACTATCAGCTCTTTTAATTCTGTTTCGCTTAACCCACCGCTTGTCTCATGGTGCTTGCGTTTGCAATCACGCAATATAAGGACCTTCAAAGAAGCTGAGTTCTACAATATTCACATTTTGGCTTGTGACCAAATCGAATTAGCACAACGTTTTGCCAAAGCCGCGCCTGCTGAGCGTTTTAAGCTGGTCGACTATAAACTCAATCGTGAAGGAGTGCCCTTACTCAAGCCCGAATACTGCGCCTCTTGGTTCGAATGCCAGACTCAACAACAACACGATGCGGGCGATCACGTGATTTTGATCGGTCGCGTCCTAGCCTGCCAACACACCAGTAAGCTGCCACTAGTTTTCCACGCTGGAACCTTTGATCTAACGCCCTCTGCCAACATCGATTATGGTAAATAATTGATCGATTGTGGGACAATATTGTGTGCTACAGGATGCGCTGCTGTACAGCGCTGCAATTTACTGTACACTTAAAGAGTTTTTACAAAAGACAGCTGCGCTCTCACTACAATAAAGCAGCACTTACAGACCCTAAAGGAGAATAACAATGGCAGAAAAAGTCAGCTTTCACTGGGACGATCCCCTCTTATTAGAACAACAACTCAGCGCCGATGAGCGTATGATTCGTGATGCGGCCAATGCGTATTGCCAAGATAAACTTGCTAGCCGCGTCCTCGAAGCCTTCCGGCACGAACAAACTGATCCCAGCATTTTTCAAGAAATGGGTGAACTCGGTTTACTAGGGATTACGATCCCCGAACAGTACGGTGGCAGTGGTCTAAACTACGTCTCCTATGGTCTAGTGGCTCGCGAGGTTGAACGGGTGGATTCAGGTTATCGTTCCATGATGAGTGTGCAATCCTCCTTAGTGATGGTGCCCATCCATGACTTTGGTTCCGAGGACCAAAAACAAAAATACCTCCCCAAACTTGCCAGTGGTGAATGGATTGGGTGCTTTGGCCTGACTGAGCCTAATCACGGTTCTGACCCTAACGGCATGGAAACTCGCGCTCGCAAAACCGATAATGGTTATGTTCTGAATGGCAACAAAATGTGGATTACCAATTCGCCAATCGCGCATGTGTTTGTGGTTTGGGCACGCGTGACTGGTGGCGAACACGATGGCAAAATCAAAGGCTTTATTCTAGAAAAAGACATGCCTGGTCTCTCAGCGCCAGCCATCAAGGGTAAAGTCGGCTTGCGTTCTTCCATTACTGGCGAAATTGTGATGGACAATGTCGAGGTCTCCGAAGCCCAAATGCTGCCGGGTGTCTCTGGTTTACGTGGTCCCTTCACTTGCTTAAATTCCGCGCGTTTTGGTATCGCTTGGGGGGCCTTGGGCGCCGCCGAAGCATGCTGGCACACGGCTCGTCAATACACCATCGATCGTAAGCAATTCGGGCGCCCACTCGCACAAAACCAATTAATTCAGAAAAAACTAGCCGACATGCAAACCGAAATCACGCTCGGTTTGCAAGGTTGTTTACGCTTGGGTCGCATGAAGGATGAAGGCACGGCGGCCGTAGAAATAACCTCCATCATGAAACGTAACTCTACCGGAAAAGCACTTGAAATTGCTCGCCTAGCTCGTGATATGCTAGGTGGTAACGGCATATCTGATGAGTTTGGCGTCGCCCGTCATCTCGTCAATCTCGAAGTTGTAAACACCTACGAAGGCACGCATGATATTCATGCACTGATATTAGGTCGTGCCCAAACGGGTCTACAAGCGTTTTATTAAACCCAAGCCGGCCTGTGCCGGCTTTTATTTTTTGTGAGGGCTTTTATGACAATGTCAGCCACCGAAACATCAAGCTACGATGTGATCCCTTATCCATCTTATTCCCACGAACATACGCATCCAGCCTTGTTGGCGGCCATTGCCGAAATGTTTAGTCTCAAAGCCCCAGACATCAAAAAAGCGCGGGTGCTAGAAATTGGCTGCGCCGATGGTGCCAACATCCTCCCCCTTGCCTATAACTATCCGAATCTAGAAATTGTCGGCATTGATTATTCCAAAAACCAAATCGAGCGCGCTCAAGCCCACGTCAAAACACTAGCCCTAGAGAAGCAAGCACACTTTATCCACGGTAGCATTGCTGATCTTGACGACTCGCATGGCCAGTTTGATTATATTCTCTGTCATGGCGTCTATAGCTGGGTTGACTCGCAGGTGCAAGACGCCATTCTGCAAAAATGCCAAGATTTACTCAAGCCAGAGGGTTTAGTTTATATTAGCTATAACACCTATCCTGGTTGGAAGTCTCTGGAGATTGCCCGCGATGCCATGCTGTTTCATACACGCCATCGCGCTGACGGTCCCGAAAAAATCGAGCAAGCACTCGCCATGGTCAAATATATTGGCCAACATACCCTTAAAAATACGCTATATAGTAAGAACGTCGCGCATTTGCTCAATGTTTTAGAGGGTAAAAACAAATCCTACATCGCTCACGAATACCTAGAAAAATACAATCAACCTTGTTATTTTTATGAATTTAGCGAGCGTGCCAAAAAACACCAATTGGTTTATCTGGCAGATGCGGAATTTTGTGCGAATTTTGGATCACACTTAGGCGCTGATATTTTTGAGACCTTGAGTAAAGTCAGTGGCAATGACCAGGTGACGTTTGAACAATACCTAGACTTTATTACGAACCGTACCTTTAGACGCTCTATCCTCATCAAGGCCGACAACGCCAAAAATATCCAGCGTACCCTACCCTTAGAAAATTTCACGAAAGTCAGTTTCTATATCGCCAAGCCATTCAAAAAAAGCGTCTCCAAAGAAGATCCCGACCTTTTCACCTTTAGCCAAGCAAATCATTTATATGTCCTCAACACTAAAGATGAGGCGTATATCGCTATCTTGGATTACTTAAATCAGCATAGATTTGAGTTTTTTGATTATGAGAGTTTGACTAAACAACTACGATCTCAAAAGATTGCAGATTTCTCTGAGGCCAAGGTGCTTAATCTGATTCGCATGATCATCGTCAATGGCCTAGCCACCATTTGGTCTAGCGCCGCCACCTTCAAAAAAAGCGTTGCTCGAGTTCCCGCTTACCCATGCATTGACCAAAAACTTATCAACTATCTCGAAGAGACAGGTACGGTCACCTCCCCCTTCCATCAAAATTTATTCTACAACTCACAAGTATTTAAGCAGGTGCTGCCACTGTTTGATGGCAAACACAATCAACAAAGCCTTATTAAGGAATGTGTGGATTTAGTAGAAAAAGGCAAACTCAACATGACCTACAAGGATGATACTAAGGTCACGGATAAGGATACGATCCAAGAGGAATGCAAAAAATTAGTCGAGCATATTTGTCAACTTTTATTCAGTGCCAACTTATTAATCAATCGCCCTCGCACTAAAACGCGTCGCAAAAAATCCTAAACATCTCTCCTATAAAAAAGATCTTGGTACATACCAAGATCTTTTTGGTGCTCAACGTCCGCCCGACGCCCCATTCTCAGCTCTCGCTAGAACGCAATGATTGAGACGTTACAGTCTCGTATCCATGCGAATAAAAGCCAAAGGCAAGCGATCGTTTAGCTTGGCGTTGAGGCAAAAGCGGCGACGGCGCGCTTGAGCCGATCATTCACCGCCTCCCAAGCCGCTGTTTGCGGTGGTTTCTGAATATAGAGATGATGAAAACCTTGTTGGTCTAAGGCTCGCAATAGACCATACAATTGCTGGGCAAAACGCTCAGGATCGGATTCAAGCGCTATGACCGATAAGCCGGCATGCTGCACAGCCTGCCATGCCGAATCAAACACCAACGCGGCCACGCGTGAGTTCGGCGGCATTTCGGCGTCGAGACGAGACAGCAAGGTCTCTACTTGAGGCAACCAATGCAAGGGGGTTTGCGGCGCGTAATGTGATTTTAGGGAACCAGACACCCGCGGCGCGGCTTGGTTTGGATTCAGTGGCTCATAGCCTAAGACCTCGGCTAATTGCAAGCGGCTAATATGGCCTGGCCGGAGTAAGCGTGCCTGCTCACCCTCTTGAATCCGTGAAACATCCAGTATGGTTGATTCGATGCCGATGTCAGCCGCTGCCCCGTCAAGCACTTGTAACAAGCCTGATTGTATTTCAGCAGCAAATTCCTGCCGCACATGTTGACTATTCGTCGGCGATACATGACCAAAACGATTCGCAGAAGGCGCTGCTACCGCGCCTTGGCCGTTGGCCTTAAGCTCACTAAAGGCGCGTAATAATTGTTGTGCTACCGGGTGCGAAGGACAGCGTAAGCCAACGGTATCTTGACCACCACTGACAATGTCCGGCACATGCGCGGTTTTTTTGAGGATCAAGGTGAGTGGCCCGGGCCAGAATCGTTCTATCAGTTGATACGCCACTAGCGGGATTGAATGCGCCCAATACGGTAATTGCGCCTGTGGCGCCACATGCACAATTAAAGGGTGACCTATAGGACGTTGCTTTACCTTGTAAATCAGTTCCAAGGCTTGCGGGTTTTCGGCATCAGCGGCCAAACCGACCACCGTTTCTGTCGGCATGGCTACCAATTTACCATTCAGTAGATGTTGTGCGGCTTGATAAATAGCTGAATCTAGTTGACTCATATTAAGCGGGTATTTGGGCACCTAAGTGGAGAATATCACTCACCGCTTGGGCATTTTGTTTGAGGACCTTAAGATCGGGGTGCACAATATTAATATGGGCCATTTTGCGACCACGATGGGCTTTATCTTTGCCATATAAATGTAAAGAAACACCTGGTATGGCGAGCACTTCTTGCCAAGCGGGTTCACCATAACGACCATCGGCTTGCCACCAGCTATCACCTAAGACATTGAGCATAATGGCTGGTGCCAGAAGTCGTGTACTTCCCAAAGGTAAGCCCGTCAGCGCCCGCACTTGTTGTTCGAATTGGCTACAGGCGCAGGCATTCAGCGTGTAATGACCGCTATTGTGCGGACGAGGTGCAATTTCATTGACGACAAGCTGGTTCTGCCCATAGACAAAAAACTCGACACACAAAACCCCCACATAGTTTAGCTGTTCAGCAATACGGCTGGCATACTCGTAGGCTTGGGTTTGTAACTGACTATCCACATTATCTTCGGCCACATAGGTGCTCGATAAAATGCCGTCGATGTGGTGATTGACAGCGATTGGATAATGTGCAATCTGGCCATCGTGAGCCCGCGCCAAGACCACGGAGACTTCTTGCTTAAGCGCTAGCATTTTTTCGAGAACACATGGGACTTCATGATTGTCTTTAAAGGCTTTTAAGAGCTCAGTCGCATTCGCAACGCGGGCTTGACCCTTGCCGTCATAACCCATTCTGGCCGTCTTGAGGATGGCCGGAAATAGGCTTTCTGAAACGGACTCTATCTCTTGCACACTGTGAATTTCGGCATAGGGCGCCACGGGGATATCGAGGGCATTAACAAACGCTTTTTCACTCATGCGATCTTGCACCACCGCCACGGCAGCGGCACATGGAGCAACGCGATTGCTCATGGATAAGGTTTTTAGGCTTTGCGCTGGGACATTCTCGAATTCAGTCGTGATTACGGGAGCTAGCTGCGCCAATTGTTGCAAGGCTGACGTCTGATCATAGTCAGCATGAATGAAATACTGCGCAATCTGGGCAGCAGGACCGTCTTTTTCGGTGCCCAACACCGCTACCTTGTAACCCATGGCTTGCGCGGCCTGACAGAACATACGACCTAATTGACCGTCCCCCATCATACCTAAGCACTGAGGTGGCAAAAACACATCTGTGGGGGTTGGTGGTAAGGAGGAGGTGCTGTGACTCGTTTGCGTAGTGGCAACGGCAGAAACTGACATTACTGTGGTTCCTTCAAGGGTGGTAAGCGCATGGCTTGAGCTTTAGCGGTTTGACGCTGACGGAAGTTAATGAGTTTTTGGCGTAGGCCCTCATCATGCATAGCGAGATTCGCGATAGCATGTAAGGCCGCATTGGCCGCCCCTGCTATACCAATAGCAAAGGTCGCTACGGGTACGCCTTTGGGCATTTGCACAATCGACAAAAGTGAATCTTCACCCTGTAGATGCTTAGAGGGTACAGGCACACCAAAAACTGGAATCTCGGTTAATGCGGCCAACATACCGGGTAAATGGGCGGCGCCACCAGCGCCCGCTATAACCGCCCTAAAGCCACGATCCCAAGCTTGGGCCCCAAATTCGACCATCTGTAATGGCATGCGATGAGCAGAGATCACTTCTGCTTCATAAGGCACGACAAATTCGTCGAGAATTTCGCAGGCTTTTGACATAATGGGCCAATCACTCTCTGAACCCATTAACACAGCGACTTTGGCTGGCATAGATGCTGACATGGTATTCCCTCGTTAAGCGCTTAATAATTTATAAGCTTCTTGGTATTTAGCGGCGGTTTTTTGGATGATATCCTCTGGTAAGCGCGGCGCAGGCGCTGTCTTGTCCCAGTCCTGTTGCTCTAACCAGTCACGTACAAATTGCTTATCATAAGAAGGTGGGCTGATACCCAACGCATATTCGCTGGCGGGCCAGTAACGTGAAGAATCTGGAGTCAAGACTTCATCCATGAGGTGCAATTGACCGTCTTTATCAAGCCCAAATTCGAACTTCGTATCAGCGATAATTAAGCCTTTGTCTTTGGCAAATTGCGCTGCCTGTGAATATAGTTCTAAAGTGGTGCGACGAATTTGCTCTGCTAAATCCTGGCCCACCGCTTGTACTACGTACTCAAAGCTCACATTCTCGTCATGTTTGCCAAATTCAGCTTTGGCGGCTGGCGTAAAAATAGGTTCGGGCAATTGTTGCGCTTGTTGTAACCCTGCTGGTAGTTCGATCCCACAAATGCTTTGGCGCTCTTGGTACTCACGCCAACCACCGCCAATAATATAACCACGAGCAACGGCTTCGACCAAAATTGGTTTGAGGCGTTTAACGACAACGGCTCGACCACGCACTTGATCCCGCTCTTCGGGTTTAACCACATCTTCGGCTTGGATGTCTGTGGAATGGTTTGGGATCACATGCTGCAATTTGTTGAGCCAAAACTCAGTGAGCTGAGTGAGTACCTGTCCCTTACCAGGGATGGGATCGTCTAAGATGACATCAAAGGCCGAAAGTCTATCGGTGGCCACGACCAGTAATAAGTCATCGCTAACAGCATACATATCGCGCACCTTGCCGCGTCCCAATAATGGTAACGACTGAATATTGGATTCAAATAAAGTGTCCTGAGCCACGTCCAACCCCTTTTACAAAAAGAGCAATTTTAACACGAAAACAAGTACTTAAACGTGGCGCTAAGGGCTTAAGATCTAGGCTTTGTTGTCATTGGGCAAAGGCGTCTTCCATAAAAAAAGCAGGTACCGTAAAGTACCTGCTTTTGGTTGAGTGCGCTTTAGAGTTGAGCTAAAGCGACGACTAGGCTTAGTGAGAAGGGTTGTGTTTTTCTGCACTATTTGACAGGGCTTGTCCGCCTTTAGAAATGTCGTGGCCAACACCCTCCATAGTATTGCAACCCGCGACGGCTAGTAGACCGATAACAGCGAACGCTGAGAGTAATTTTTTTAGAGACATAATCTTATCCTTATTTAACTTGTTGCGCTAATTTACCAGCGCTGTATGCCTGGGCCATCTCGTCAAGTGAGATCGCTTTGATTTTGCTCGCTTGACCAGCAGCACCAAACGCCTCATAGCGTGAAGCACATAATTTCTTAGCGGCTTCACGGGCTTTTTTATTGTACTCCCTTGGGTCGAATTTGGAAGGGTTTTCTTGTAAGAAACGACGGATAGCGCCAGTCATCGCTAGACGAATATCGGTATCGATATTGACCTTACGAACGCCAAATTTGATCGCTTCTTGCAATTCTTCGACAGGTACGCCATAGGTTTCTGGGAAATCGCCACCGAACTCACGTAACTCAGTCAGTAACTCTTGAGGCACACTAGAGCTACCATGCATAACTAAATGCGTATTCGGTAGGCGCGCGTGGATTTCTTTGATGCGTTGCACAGACAAAATATCGCCAGTAGGTTTGCGGGTAAATTTGTAGGCCCCATGACTTGTACCCACGGCAATAGCCAAGGCATCCAATTGCGTAGCGCGCACAAATTCTGCAGCTTGCTCGGGATCGGTAAGTAATTGCTCACGCGTCATTGTACCCTCGGCACCATGACCGTCCTCTTTGTCACCTTTCATGGTTTCTAGTGAGCCCAAGCAACCCAACTCACCTTCGACGCTAACGCCCACTTTGTGAGCCATTTCGACTACGCGGCGAGTCACGTCTACATTGTATTCAAAAGAAGCAATGGTTTTGCCGTCGCTCTCTAGGGAACCGTCCATCATCACACTACTAAAGCCCAAGTCAATAGCGCCCTTGCAGACATCTGGTGATTGACCGTGGTCTTGGTGCATCACGACAGGTATTTCTGGATAAGACTCTACCGCCGCTTGAATTAAATGTTGCAGGAATTTTTCGCCAGCATATTTGCGCGCACCGGCTGAAGCTTGCATAATCACTGGGCTGTTAGTTTCTTTGGCAGCCTCCATGATGGCTTGTACCTGCTCAAGATTATTGACATTAAACGCTGGAATGCCGTAGTTATTTTCGGCAGCATGGTCAAGTAATTGACGCATTGAAACTAAAGCCATTGAGATTTCTCCTGAATCGATTTAAATACTGGTATTGTACGCAAATGCTTGCGTGCATGCGTACAAATATATCTATTCTACTATGATTGATAACGGCGATTCGCTAAACATGGTAACAATTCGCGTACAGACTGCAAGCGTTGTTTGCTAAGTGTTGCGACGGCAATCCCGGGCTCATCTGCAGCCCCAGCTAAAACACTACCCATAGGATCGATAATTTGACTCTGACCACAATTATTAGGCGCTGTTTGACCACTTGCCAAGACATAAGCGGTATTTTCAATCGCTCTGGCCTTGCTCAAAATATCCCAGTGGATTTCCTTGTAGGGGCCCTTAAGCCAGGCCGCACTCAAAGAAATGACGTCAGCACCCGCTTGCACTAAGCGACGACTCAATTCGGGAAAGCGCAAATCATAACAATCGAGTAGGCCGATGGTGAAATCCTTGAGGGCAAATAATCCTAATTCGCTGCCATCTTCATGAATTTCTCCGGGGGCGACCTTGTCTGACTCCTTAAAATTAAAGGCGTCATATAAATGCAATTTGCTATAGCGACAAATCACTTCACCCTCATTATTCATGACCCATAATTGGTTACTCACGCGTGACTCTTGGGCTTCAGTGTGCTCACTGAGTATGCCGACCACGGCGTACATCTGGTGCTGTTGCGTTAGCCGTTGAATGAACTCAACAAAAGCTGGCGAATCTTGCTGAGCGATTTGTTTGAGAACCGCTAATTCCGAGGTGAAGGAACACATAGACGCCTCGGGCAACACTAATAACTCCGCGCCTTCTTTGGCAGCTTGATTAAAAAGCGTTTCGATGGCTTGCTTGTTTTGATTGATATCGTTGACGGCAGCAAACTGACCGACGGCTACTTTCAGTGTTTGCGACATATGGCTCTCCTCTACTTTGATGAGCTGGCTAGCCGCCAGACATCGTTTTTTTAGTGACAAAAAAAGGATTGAGCAGATCAATCCTTTAGGTTTATGGTGCGCAAAAACTCAGTTTATTTACTTTTGGATTTGCTAGCAGATTTCTTTTTGGCTTTAGCTTTAGATTTTGGTGGTTTGCTAGCTTTGACAACGTCTTTTAAGGCTTTACCGGCGCGGAATTTAGGCACATAAGCTTCTTGGATTTTTAATTCTTCGCCAGTCACTGGGTTACGGCCTGTACGTGCTGCACGCTCACCCACTGTAAATGTACCGAATCCAATGAAAGTCACATCTTCATGTTTGACAAGAGAATCCTTGACCGCTGTAAAGACAACATCTAACACTTCACCTGCTTTGGATTTTGGGAGATCAGTTTTACTAGCGATGATATCGATTAACTGAGTTTTATTCATTTAGGTTACCCCTATTGGTTTACGTTGATATTCTAAAGAGAAATACGGATTTATAGTATATGATCATACAGCCGCGCTTTGACTGTCAAGCAAAAACAAAATCAAAATACGGTGCAGTTTAACTAAACCTTATCTGCATTAGATTTTTACAGATTTTTGTTAGATTTTTGTGACAGTTTGACATTTAAGCTAGTTTTTTCAAAGCATTAGCAAAATCATCAATGAGATCTTGAGGGTCTTCGAGACCGACAGAAACACGCAATAAGCCATCGACAATGCCCATTTCGGCGCGTTTTTGTGGGCCCATTTCATGATAGATCGTGCGCGCCACTGGCAAGGCCAGAGTTCGGTTATCTCCCAAATGGGTCGCCAAGACCACGAGTTTGAGCTCATCCAAAAACGCGAGGCAGTCGACATCGTCACTCAGTTCAATGGCCAATAAAGCACCACCATTGCCTCCGAAAAGGTCTTGGCAGCGTTGGTGCTCTGGGTGTGAACTCAACGCCGGATACGTCACCTTATTGATACCCGCTTGATTTTGTAGAAACTCCGCTAATTGTTGCGCCGTCGAGCAATAGCGTTGCATACGTATAGGAAAGGTTTCAGCCCCCATCAGAATCCGATGAGCAGCGTCCGAAGACATGCAAGCCCCGACATCGCGCAAGCCTTTTTTGCGTAATTGCAACAATCCCCAATGATAGACATCGCCTTTTTTGTAGTCATCATAAATATTTGGGTAGCGGCTCCAATCATATAAGCCCGTGACTGTTAAAGAGCCTCCCAGTGCATTGGCATGACCGCAAATATATTTGCTCAAGGAATGCATCACAATGTCGGCTTGCACGTCTTTACCCTTGAGCAACATCGGCGTCGTCATGGTGTTATCTATCACATACACTAGACCATGGGCCTTACACAATTGACCCATTTCTTGGAGGGCCGCCACTTGCGTGCCGGGGTTGGCAATCGTCTCTGTAAACAGCATACGGCTATTGTCTTGGATAGCGGCGCTGATTTCTTGGGCATTGCAGGGATCGACAAAGGTGATTTCAACACCTAGATGAGCGAGTTGCGTAAGCAAACTTTTGGTATTGCCAAAAATAAATTTACTACAAATTAAATGGTCACCCTGTCTGAGTAAACTATAAAAAACAGCACTTAAGGCCGCCATACCACTACTAAAACTAATGGTACCAATCCCCTCTTCTAAGGTGTTGATGAGATCTTCAAGCACGCTCGTAGTCGGCGTGCCTTGGCGTGAATACGTAAAGCCACCTGTGCCTTGAAAGGCAGTG
This sequence comes from Brackiella oedipodis DSM 13743, assembly GCF_000621025.1. Lineage (GTDB taxonomy): Bacteria > Pseudomonadota > Gammaproteobacteria > Burkholderiales > Burkholderiaceae_B > Oligella > Oligella oedipodis. Next base: position 202,366 of record NZ_JHZJ01000009.1, on the reverse strand, counting down.
ACCAATTCATTCGCATTAGCAAAGGCATACTGACAAGAAACATGAATCGGTTTGTGTACAGCATTATGCTCGATAGCTTGTTGTTGTTCATGATGCACAATTGTTGTGGTTAAACCATATTTACTCATTTATTATCCTTTTTGACTACGTTGACGTACGGTTTCATAGAGACAAACAGCACTAGCTACACTGACATTGAGACTCTCGACCGAGCCCAGCATGGGAATATTGACCAAGACGTCGCACGTTTCTTTGGTCAAACGGCGCATGCCCTTGCCTTCGGCACCCATGACCCAAGCAATTGAACCCGTGGCATCGGCCGCATACATAGTGTCTGACGCTTGATCGTCGGTTCCCACTAATAAGACATCGCGCTCTTTGAGAGCACGCAGGGTCCGCGCTAAATTGGTCACCATAATATAGGGTACGGTTTCGGCCGCGCCACAGGCGACACGCTGCACTGTGGCATTGATACTCACGGCTTTATCTTTAGGGGCAATCACCGCATGCACACCCGCGGCATCGGCCGTTCGCAAACACGCACCGAGATTATGCGGGTCTGTGACACCATCGAGGACCAATAAAAATGCAGGGCCTTCAAGGAGATCGAGCACTTCATCGACCGTCACCGCCAGTGGTGAGGCCTTGGCAAGAGCCACCACACCTTGATGACGGACACCTTTAGCAAGACCGTCGAGACGTTGAGCCTCGACACCATATAGCTTAACTCCCGCGAATTCAGCCTTATTTAGCAAAGACTGCATGCGTTTGTCATGACGGCTTTTGTCAAAATAAAGGCCTGAAATCGAATCAGGATCATGTTTTACACGGGCATTGACAGCATGAAAACCTGCCAAAACTTGGGATTCACTCATAATACTTCTTTACTTAACGTTTTTTGCGCTGACTTTTTTTGCGTTTGCTCTTGCCCTCATTGGCTAGCTTACGAGCGGCAGCACGGCGCTCAGAGGCTGATCCCTTGAGCGCTTTGGGTTTGGGTTTGGCGGCTTTTTTGTAGCGCCGTGGAGGGGCGTCTTGCCCACCTTTAATGGCTTTGCGAATGCTATCCACACTAGTGCCCTTGAGGAGTTTGAATTCAATTTTGCGTGCCTCAAGGTCGACCCGACTGATCTGTACGGTGACGGCATCGGTCAAGCGATAACGTTTGCCCGTGCGTTCACCTTGGAGCTCATGCAATTGCTCATGATATTGAAAATATTCATCGCCCAATTGCGTGACATGGACTAAACCTTCGATATAAAGCGAATCGAGCGTGACAAAAATGCCGAAATTGCTAACACCGGTGATTTTGCCACTAAAGACATCACCGACAGCATCGCGCATAAACCAACATTTGAGCCAAGCTTGAACATCGTAGGAAGCTTCGTCGGCGCGTCGTTCAAAGGCCGAATGCAAAATACCAAGGCGTTCCCAGACCGCATGCTCGTATTCTTTTTTGGATTCCCCTTTGGCGCGTTCAATGCCTTCAATTTGTGGCACATATTCTTTGTGGTGCAATACCGACTTGATCACGCGGTGGGTTAACAGGTCAGGATAACGGCGAATCGGCGAGGTAAAGTGGCTATAAGCACTATAGGCTAAGCCAAAGTGACCATCGTTATCGGGAGAATATACGGCTTGCTGCATAGAGCGTAAGACCATGCTTTGGATAATCTGAAAATCCTCTCTTTCACGAGCCTTACTAATTAACTCGGCATAATCAAGGCTGCTAGGCTCATTACCACCGCCCAGCTGTAAACCCGTGAACTTTAGGTAGTCGCGTAGCATGCTGAGCTTTTCGGGGGTAGGACCACCATGCACACGATACAAGCCTTGTTTTTTGTGCTTTTGCATAAAGTCAGCCGCGCAGGTATTGGCGGCCAGCATACATTCTTCTATCAGGCGATGCGCATCATTGCGATAAAACGGCACGATTTGTTCGATTTTGCCCACGTCATTACAGATGATTTTGGTTTCTACCGTATCAAAATCCATGGCACCCCGCTGCTTACGCTGGGCGTGTAGTAATTCGAACAAACTATACAAATCTCGAATTTGCGGCAACACGTCTTGTAATTGTTGCGCTTGCGGTCCCTCAGCATTTTGCAATGCCTCCCAAGCCTGACTGTAAGTCACCCGATGGTGCGAGCAAATCACGGCTTCATAAAATTGATAGGCTTTGACCTGACCTTGTTTGCGCCCAGTCGCAGGAATAATCATGTCGCACACTAAGGCTAAGCGATCAACCTGAGGATTGAGTGAACATAAACCGTTAGAGAGCTTCTCGGGCAACATGGGGATGACACGACGCGGGAAATACACACTCGTCCCTCTCTCGGCAGCATCTTTGTCGAGCGCATCTTGGGGTTTGACGTAGTGGGCAACGTCTGCAATGGCTACTAGTAAACGCCAGGCCTTGGCCTTACCACGGCCACTGGGAATACTGGTTTCTTGACAAAAAACGGCATCATCAAAATCGCGTGCATCCTCGCCATCAATCGTAATCAGCGGCACATCGCGTAAATCGACTCGATGCTTGAGATCTTTGGTTTGAACCGTGTCAGGGAGTTTATCGGCTTGCTGTAAAGCCGCTTTAGAAAAAAACTGCGGTACATTGAATTTACGTACCGCAATTTCAATCTCCATGCCAGGATCATCAATCTCACCGAGCACTTCGATGATTTTGCCTTGGGCCGCGATTTGGCGCGTCGGTTGACGAATAATCTCGACCGTCACTACCATGCCCACTTGGGCTTGACCAATATCTCGAGGCGCAACCAGAATATCGTTTTTGATACGATGATCCTCTGGAGCCACTACAAATTGGCTGCCTTCTTGCAGCAGGCGACCAACTAAACGTACATTCGCACGTTTGACGACCTCGAGGATAATGGCCTCGGATTTACCGCGTACATTGCCTGCGGCTTTGGCAAGTACTTCGTCACCATGCATGACTTTTTGCATTTCGCGTGGTGATATATAGAGATCTTCTTTCTTTTTGTCGAAAGGAATTAAAAAACCAAAGCCGTCCTTGTGACCTTGCACAATACCGGCGATAAGGCTGGGATCTGGCGCCAATAAATACCAGCTGCCGCCTTCATTTTGCGCCAGCTGCGCATCTCTTTGCATGGCCGCTAAGCGGTTCTCTAAGCCTTTGATAGCGGTCTTAGTGCTGAGATGAAAATGCTTGACTAAATCTTTGCTAAGGAGAGGTTTGTTTTGGCTGCGAAACAGCGCGAGTATCTGTTCTCGTGAAGGCACATCAACATCAAATGCTTCTTCTTGGTCTGAAAATTCAGGATTATCCTGCTTCAAAATAATTACCTCAATAAAACTTTTGATATAAGTAGCGAACAATTAATAACAAGCTCATGATCACGATCATCGGCCGAATAAAACGCGTGCCGTGACTTAATACGACTCGTGAACCGTAAAAGGCACCTAGCCATTGGCCCAGCATCATGCTCAGACCAATAAACCAAATTACCTTTCCCCCTGCGATATACAAAACAACGGAGGCTATATTACTGGTGCAATTAAAAAATTTTGCATTGGCGGTGGCCTTAATGATTTGCTGTCCCTTAAGGGCAACATTGGCCAAGGAGAAAAAGGAACCCGTACCCGGACCGAAAAAGCCATCATAAAAACCAATCGCGGGGGCTACCGTGGCATTAAAGGCGGTATTGGATAGACGCGGTGCCCGCTCGACCTTACCCGCGGCAGGCGCTAATAGGAAGTACAAGCCGATCACGATCAAAACAATGGGGATAATGACATCTAGGGCGCTTGGATTGATACTATAGACCAACGCTGTGCCCAGAGCAGAACCGATGAGAGAGGTCACAGCGGGCACCCATGATTCACGAATATTGAGAATCTGTCGTCGTGCCATGGTCAGGGTCGCCACAAACGTCCCGAAGGATCCTTGTAATTTATTAGTGGCTAAGGCATTAATCACTGGCAATCCACAAGAAAGTAATACTGGCACCGTTATGAGACCGCCGCCACCAGCGATGGTATCTATAAAACCTGCTAAAGCCGCCACCAAAAACAATAGCAGTAAGATCTCCCAACCAATTTGTAAATCCATAAGTCCCCTGACTCCTTTTATGCAGTAGGCTCTGCACTTTTTGTCTTATAATTAAAACTTATTTTATGCTTATATCATACGCTAAAAAGCGGCTATTTATAAAGCACCCAAAAAGGAAATTGCTAAATGTCTTATCTCGCCATCAAACACATTCATCTCAGTTTGGCTGTGCTCACATTTGCTTTTTTCTTGCTGCGCTCTTTTTGGTCAATTCAAGGTTCTGCTCTACTACAACATAAAGTCGTTCGAGCCTTACCGCATATGATCGATACCTGTTTATTGCTTTGCGGACTATGGCTAGCCTCAATTATCGGCTTTAATCACCCTTTTATTTTTGCCAAAATCGTCGGTCTGCTGCTGTATATAGTATTCGGGACGATTGCCATTAAACGTGGCAAAACCAAGGGGCAAAAAATCCTCGGTTTACTGCTTGCTACCCTGGCTTACGCCTATATTATTGGCTGCGCCTTCACTAAGAGCCCCTTATCATGGTTGACTTGGCTCTAAAAAAGCCTAGAGGCTCACTCTAGGCTAGTGGGGCAGTTAGTTAAGACTCAACGATATAGCGCATGGTTTTATGGTCAATACCCGCATCTTTGTATACTTGCCCTTCTGCTACAAAACCATGCTTGACATAAAACGCCAAGGCCTGCACCTGAGCACTAAGCAGCAAGGCTTGGTGGCCACGACGGCGGCCTTCAGCCATCAAACACTGCAATACCCGACTCCCTAACCCCGTACCCCGATGCGCCGGCAAAACCGCCATGCGGCCAATATAGCCATCGGGCAATAAACGCCCCGTGGCGACGGCCTGCTGCTGGGCATCAAAAGCCACCACATGCAGGCACTGCTCATCCATAGCGTCAAATTCGAGCTCCAGAGGCACCTGTTGCTCTTGTACAAACACAGCTAAACGCACGGCACTTGCCGCTTCACGCAACGTTTGCCAAGCGCCAGCACGTAACTGATAAGTGTTTGTCATCGCGGACCTCATTGTTTTTTGGGTTAATACACGTCGTTATACAGATTGAGTGCTAGAGAGCTTTTCTAGGCGCCAGTGCCCTCCTTTTTCGAGGGCTAAAATATCGCTATGATGCACTTTAAGGGTGCTACGATGGCCGACACTAATGAGTCGCAAATTAGGGAGTTCTTCATGTACTAAGCGATACATGGCGTCTTCCAAACCTTCATCCATCGCCGAGGTGGCTTCATCCAGAAAGGCGACCTTAGGTTTCAGTAATAATAAACGCGCAAAGGCGACCCGCTGTTGCTCGCCTTGGGAGAGCGTATGCATCCAATGCGACTCTTCTTGCAGATGAGCAATTAAGTGACCGAGATTGACTTTTTTCAGCACTGTAGTCGCTTGTTCTAAGGCATTATGAGGAACGGCTTCGGGATAGTACAAGACATCCAATAAATTGCCTTCGGGCAAATACGGTTTTTGAGATAAGAAGATCGTGTCTTCTTTGGGACAAACAATCTGGCCATCTGCATACGGCCAAAGACCCGCCACAGTACGCAAGATGGTGGTTTTGCCCGCCCCTGAAGGCCCTTGCAATAACAGCGATTGTCCTTCGGCCACGGCAAAAGATAGGTCTTGCACCAATGCTTCTTGAGCGGGTGTATAAATATTGACGTGCTGCAGGCTGACCTCATGCGCTTGTACACTACGATTGGGTACCGGTAGACTCTCGGTTTGATCTAGGCTTTGGTAGAAACTTGCGAGTCGGAATAAAGTGGCTTTGTACCCTGCAAAATCATCATAGACTGTGCGGAAAAAAGACAGGCTGTCTTGTAATTGACCAAAGGCTTGGGCGGTTTGCACCATATCCCCCAAAGATAATTTGTCGGCAAAAAAGCGGGGGGCTTGTACGATAAATGGGAAAATGACCGCCAACTGTGACACCCCTAGGTTAAAGCCCTGAAATTTAAGGGATCGAAAGACAATCGCCCAATAGTTTTGAATAATCTGTTTGAAACTACGCAATAATTTACTGCGCTCGATTTTTTCGCCCCCATAAAAAGCAATGCTCTCTGCATATTCGCGCACGCGAATCAAGGAATAACGGTAGTTTGCGTTAAGACGTTCATCTAAGAAATTGAGTCGAATTAATGGTCGCCCAATTTTGAAAGCAAATACAGTGGCAATCAACACATAAATAAATAAGATAAAGACCATACCGCGAGGAATAGTGACGCCAAAGATATTAATATCACCTGACAAACCCCATAAAATCCAGGTAAATGAAACGGTCGAGACCAAACTCGTGACCACCCCTAACATGAGGGTCATAGACGTATTTGCAAATTCGGTGACATCTTGCTGGATGCGTTGGTCCGGGTTATCAATCTTTTGCTTTAAGAAAAATAAGCGGTAGTAGCTTTTGTTTTGCATCCATCGAGTCAGTAATTGGTCATTGAGTGTTTCACGCCAGCCAATAATAAAACGTTGTTGCAAATAAAAAGACACTAAGATACGAATCACATGAATCAGCGCCAAGACGCTAAATACCCCCATTTGCATCCAAAACACCGACTCGTTTTTTGCCTGGAGGGCGCTATACATGCTGTTGTACCAATTTGAGAACAAGATATTAATTCGTACGCCAAACAAGCTCAGAAATAAAATAATGGCAAACATTACTAAGCTTTTGGGGTGGCGTCGCGGATTGAAGTATTGTCCGCCAATCAACCAAAATTGCTGAGCCCAGGTAGTGGTTTTGATCAAAATAAGGCCAACAATAATCACCCCTATTACCGAGCCCACAAATGACATTACAATCCAATGGCCGCTGTCTAATAACTCTTTAGCCCAATCCATAGATAAATTTCCAAATTTTATGCAAAACTAAGCTGTTTATCATAACGTGAATTTGCGAATATTCTCTTATTCCCTAGGGATTTTAGATATTTTAAAAAGGCGTGTGGCTACAGCCGTGCTAGACTTAAGCAGATGGATTTAAAAAGCTCAACAGCTAGGACAAAAAGATGCAAGAAGCGATTATTTTAGGTGGTGGCATTATTGGTCTTGCCAGCGCTTATTATTTACAAAAAAATGGCTACAAAATAACGGTGATTGATAGACAAGCCGAGGTAGGTCTAGAAACTAGCTTTGCTAACGGCGCCCAACTTTCCTACAGTTATGTGGCTCCGCTGGCGGAACCCAGTGTTTTGCCCAAACTGCCACATTGGTTATTGGATCGCCAATCCCCTTTGCGCTTTAAACCTAGCCTTGATCCTGCCGATTTGTGCTGGGGCCTTAAATTTCTCAAAGCGTGTAATGCCTCCCTCAGTCGGCAAACGACTCGTGAGTTACTGAGCTTATCTTTTCTGAGTCGAGATTTATTCCATGAATTGCAACCGCAATTAGGGGACATTAGCTTTGCGGCGGCCGGTAAGCTTGTCATGCATAGAGATCCATCATCCTTCGCTCATGCCCAAGCGCAACTACAGGTGCAACAACAATTAGGCTGCAAACAAGAGGCGCTCGATATTCAACAATGTATTGCTAAAGAACCCGCCCTTGCTCCACTGGCCTCAACATTTTGTGGAGGCATCTATACCGATAGCGAAGAAGTGGCTGATAGTTATAAATTTTGTCTTGCACTCAAACACTTATTAGAGCAGCAAGGCGCACAATTTCTCACAGGGCGTACGATTATGTCTTTACGCCAAACGCCTGACCAACGCGTTAGCCTCCAGTTAGACGATGGCCAATGCTTACAAGCGCCCGTCATAGTGGCGGCCTTGGGCAGTTTTACTCCCCAGCTTCTGAAACCTTTAGGTCTGAGCCTACCGATCGCCCCCCTCAAGGGCTACAGCCTAACGTTAGAGATTACCCAGCCACAAGCGGCACCACACATCAGTATTACTGATTTCCAAAAAAAAGTCGTTTTTGCCCGTTTGGATCATCGTTTACGTGTGGCAGGAATGGCCGATAGAGTAGGTTTAGACCAATCACTGGCGCGCGATCGTATCGATTTGCTCAAGCAACAAGCAAAAGCGGTCTTCCCAGAAGCCGGATCCTATGACGAGGCGATCACCTGGGCGGGCCTCAGACCGGCCACCCCAAAAGGCAAACCCATTATTGATAAAACACCATTCAAAAATCTTTATATTAATAGTGGCCAAGGCGCATTAGGCCTAACACTGGCATTGGGTTCAGCCGCCCTCTTAGTCGATGTTATTGAGGGTCAGAACAGCCGCATCGATGTCAGACCATTTAGTCTGGCGCAAGCCTAGGAGCATGGTTTTTATAAGCGTTGCATAGGCAGACCCTAGCGATTTTTGCTGGGCTATAGCTCTAGTACTGCACACGGCTTATACTAGTAGTAGAATGAACGTTTCAAATAATAAATAACATTTATACATAAAGGAGTGTCACCCATGTCCATGGCAGATAAAGACGGATTCATCTGGTACAACGGTAAATTAGTGGAATGGCGTCAAGCCCAAACCCACGTACTGACTCATACCCTACACTACGGCATGGGCGTATTCGAAGGTGTTCGTGCCTACGAAACTAACCAAGGCCCAGCGATTTTCCGCCTCCAGGATCATACTAATCGTTTTTTTGACTCAGCCAAGATTGTCAATATGCAGCTGCCTTTTTCCAAAGAGGAAATCAATCAAGCGCATTTCGACGTCGTCAAAGCGAATCATTTGCAATCTTGTTATTTCCGTCCGATGGCCTTTTATGGCTCCGAAAAACTTGGCGTCGGTCCCAAAGCCGATGACATTCAAGTGATTGTGGCGGCTTGGGAATGGGGTAAATATTTAGGTGATGAAGGCATCAACAAAGGCATTCGCTGTAAGATCAGTAGTTACACGCGCCATCATCCCAATATCACTATGATCAAAGCCAAGGCCAATGGTAATTATATGAACTCCATCATGGCCAACACCGAAGCACTCCAAGAAGGTTACGATGAAGCGATCTTGCTAGACGCACAAGGTTATGTGGCCGAAGGTTCCGGCGAAAATATTTTCTTAGTAAGCCAAGGTGTCCTCTATACGCCTGCCTTAGATGTGGCTCTCAATGGTATTACACGCCGTACGATTATCACACTAGCCAAAGAACTGGGGCTCGAGGTCATTGAAAAACGTATCACGCGTGATGAACTCTACATCGCTGATGAAGTTTTCTTTACAGGTACGGCCGCCGAGGTCACTCCTATCCGTGAAATTGATCGTCGTCCAATCGGTAATGGCAGCCGCGGCCCCATCACTGAGAAACTCCAACATCGTTTCTTTGAGATCGTCAACGGCAAATCTCAAGATCACAGTGATTGGCTCACGTTCATCAAGTAAACACTTTTTTGACCATCCAAAATGAGTACGGAATTTACGATTACAGGAATGACTTGTGCCGCCTGTGTGCGCCGGGTCGAAAAAGCCATCGCCAAATTACCCGAGGTGGCCCAGGTCAACGTGAATTTAGCCGCAGAAACCGCTCATATCGAATGGTCATCGAATGCTAGTGAGCAAGCACAGCAAGCGGTGATTGCCGCTGTTGACAAAGCGGGCTACTCAGCCGTCATGATCAATAATGCGCAACAACAATTACAGCAACAAGCTGATCAACGGCAGCTGAGTATCGCTCGACAAAAGCGTAACTTCTATTGGGCGCTGGTCTTTAGTTTGCCTGTTTTTATCCTTGAAATGTCTGGTCATTTGTGGCCAAGCTTAGGCACATGGCTACAACATAGCCTAGGCAGTCAGCGCCTACTTTGGCTGGAATTCATTCTTACTAGCCTTGTGATGAGTTGGCCGGGGCGACAATTTTATATATTGGGGTTTAAGAGTCTAAAAAACTTCTCCCCCGATATGAATGCCTTAGTGGCCATAGGTTCTCTCAGCGCATATCTCTTTTCTGTGGTGGTATTACTATGGCCACACCTGATCCCTGCAGATTCACGGCATGTGTATTTTGAATCGGCGGCTGTCGTTATCACCTTAGTGCTATTAGGGCGCTTACTCGAGGCCCGCAGCAAAGGTCAAGCCAGTGAAGCCGTCAGCAAGCTTTTGGGCATGCAAGCGCGCATCGCGCATCGCGAAGGACCACAAGGCTACGAAGATGTCTCCATCGAACAACTTAAGGTGGGCGACATCGTCCTGGTGAAACCAGGCGAAACCATTCCCGCGGATGGCAAAATTATCGAGGGTAGTGCTTATATTAATCAAGCCATGTTTACAGGTGAGTCGCAGCTCTGCCCCAAACACATAGAAGATGCGGTCATCGGCGGTAGCATTAGCAGTAATAATAGTTTACGAGTCTTGATCACCCAAGTCGGTGCCTCGACGTTGCTGGCACAAATTGTACAAATGGTGCAGCAGGCGCAAGCCGAAAAACTCCCTATACAAACGATTCTGGATCGGGTCACCGCCTATTTTGTACCGGCCGTCTTGACCATCGCTCTGATCACCTTTGCGCTCTGGTGTGGCTTAGGCCCCGCACCCGTGATTAGCAATGCCTTGGTGGCTACCATTGCTGTCTTAATCGTCGCCTGCCCCTGCGCCATGGGCTTAGCAGTACCCGTTTCTATCATGGTAGCGAGTGGTCGCGCAGCGCAATTACAAATCCTCTTTCGTAAATCATCAGCCTTACAACTCCTATGCGACACGCAAGCTTTATTGTTTGACAAAACTGGCACCCTCACCTACGGTCAAGCGCAGCTGCAACATTCTTGGCACCATCCTGACTACAGCGCCGAGCAAGTACTGGCCATGGCGGCTGCTATAGAACAGGAATCCGAACACCCTTTGGCCCAAGCACTCACCCGTGCTGCACAGACCCAGCAACTCGATCTACCACGCGCCTCACACTTTAAAAATCACAGTGGCTTAGGCATTAGCGGTCAGCTTGATGAGCTGACACTTTATGTCGGTTCTGCGCCGTTTATGTCCACGCTTGGCCTTGACTTACACGAAGTGGCGGCCGAGGCCAAGAATTGGACGCAGCAAGGCCAGACCGTGATTTATACAGCACTCAAGGCGCCACAACAGCCGTCTGTCATTTTAGTAGCGGCGTTTAGCATTGCTGATCAGGTCAGAACCGAAGCCAAGTCGGTGATTGCGCAATTACATCGGATGGGCATTACCACTCTAATGATTACTGGCGATAATCAGCAAACCGCAAACGCCATCGCTAAGCAATTAGGTATTACGCACGTCTATGCCGATACATTACCCGCTGATAAAGCCAAGATTGTGCAACAAATCCAGCAAAAATATTCAGTCGTCGCTTTTACTGGCGATGGTGTCAACGACGCCCCGGCTCTGGCGACTGCCAATATTGGGATTGCCATTGGCAGCGGTACCGATATCGCCATCGAATCCGCCGATGTGGTGCTGATGGGCTCCGATCTAAACCATGTGCCCACCGCCATTGATCTGGCCAAAGCCACCTTCAAAAACATCAAAGAAAATCTCTTTTGGGCGTTTTTCTATAATATTTTGCTGATCCCTATCGCTGCTGGCTTATTCTATCCATGGTGGGGGCTACGCTTATCCCCCATGTTTGCGGCTGCTGCCATGGCTATGTCTAGCGTTTTTGTGGTGCTCAACGCCCTACGACTTCGCCGCTATCAGTACAAAACTCAATAATCCCTTGATTTAGCAGCACATCTTATCTTTAAGTCCACAAAACTAACCCCATATACTGAGCTGTTGCAGATTTTATAAAAGGCCTATTCATGCTACAAAAAATCATTCTTGCCATTGTCATCTTTATCGTGGTTATGCTAGGTCTCAATTTAGGTCAAGACTCTTTTAGCGCCTTGTGGCAGTGGATTCAAGATCTCTTTGGCGTCGTCATTCACAACGTTGATGACTTGCGACGCTATCTTGAGTTTTATGTGGTCAATCACACGTGGCAAATTATCATTGCTATCATTTTGACCATTATCATTTGTTTGTGGTTATTTAAGTTCAAAGGACAAAGTCTTAGAGACTCCAGCAAACAGCGCAAAATTGCGGCAGTGCTCGCCTTCTTCTTGGGTTGGCTCGGTTTGCACCGTTTTTATTTAGGGCAAATCGCCAAAGGCTGCTTATATGTTTTATTATTTATGTTTATTCAACCCTTGGCCGTGCTGTTAGGTATTATTGATGGCATCCGTTACCTCTGCATGAGCGATGAAGATTTTGATCGACGTTTCAAACTCTAATCGTGGTGTTTAGCCACAGCACAAAAAAAGCCCCCACGCTTTGCCAGATGGGGGCTTTTTAGTAGTTGACGGCTTGAACTCCACGATATAATCACTTAATGTTGGACTTAATTATCTTCATCCTCATGGTTTTCAAGGTCCTGTAAAGTAATTAAAGACAATTGCTGCCATAATTGCCCTGTGGCCTTGAAATGCTCACGAATATCCACTAACACTAAATTACTCGCACTCACTTGGCCACCAAGCACTGGAGGCAGCTCAAAACTATAAACAGTATTCGCTGGCATAGCCTGGTGTGGTAAAGCGGCCAGTAAGTCACTGCCAAAATAGTCCAATACAAAGTCGCTATCGGCTAATAACGCCTCAAATTCACCTAAGTCTTTAGCGATAGCCTCTAATTCACCATCTACCGTATCCAAAAAATACAGGTGTTGTGATGCCACATCGACTAAAAAAGCATCGCCTAATTTCGTAATCATGGCGATGTGTAGGCGTTGCGGATCTAGGTCGTCAGGTAACAACCACTGCCAATCAGACAATAATTCTGTCACGCTTAAATCATGATTAGTCATCAACAAATCTTGTAATGCCGTTGTAGACGAGCTAGGGGTAGATGCAGACGATGATTGAGCAGTCATGAGGCGCTCTTAGTGATTTTCTTTGGCGTGATTAATGGTGTATTTAGGAATTTCGACGACGAGGTCTTCATCCTCAATATGCGTTTGACAAGACAATCTTGAGTTGGGGCTCAATCCCCAAGCCTTATCGAGCATATCCTCTTCTTCATCTGTGGCTTCTTCAAGTGAGTCAAAGCCTTCTTTGACGATAATATGGCAGGTGGTACAGGCACAGGACATCTCACAGGCGTGTTCGAGCGGAATGCTATTTTCAAGTAATAATTCACACACGCTTTTGTCTGGGTTGGCGTCTTCTATGACTTTACCCTCAGGACATAATTCAGCATGTGGGAGAACAGTAATTTTAGGCATAGTAATTAAGCAATACTTAAAGGGGTTTAAACATCATCGACAGACTTACCCGCAAGCGCCTGACGAATACTACGATCCATACGTCGTGCAGCAAATTCCTCGGTCGCCGCCGATAATTTGGCAACGGCCTGACGGATAGCCTCAACATCGTCACCCGCCGCACTGGCTTCAGTGTGCTGCATTTGCGCTTGTACCTCAGCGAGTTCTTGGGGGCTTAGTAAGTCAGCGTCACTCTCCAGCGCTGAGCGCAAGGATTGCAATAACTGCTGTGCTTCTAGCTGTTGCTCTCGCAACAGGCGCTGTTGCGCATCGAACTGGGCATTACCCATACCATCACTGAGCATTTTGCTGATTTCATCATCGCTTAAACCATAAGAAGGTTTCACAGTAATATCGGCATGCACACCAGAACTCTGCTCTTGCGCGCTGACACTGAGTAAACCATCGGCATCGACTTGAAAGCTGACGCGAATCCGAGCCGCCCCTGCCACCATGGGTGGAATACCCCGCAACTCAAAACGCGCGAGTGAACGGCATTGATCAACTAATTCACGTTCACCCTGAAGCACGTGAATACTCATGGCGGTTTGACCGTCCTTGAAGGTGGTGAAATCCTGGGCCCTAGCCACTGGAATAACACTATTGCGTGGGATGACTTTTTCTACCAGGCCACCCATAGTCTCAAGCCCTAAAGAAAGCGGCGTCACGTCTAGTAAGAGCCAGTCTTCATCGCCTGGCGCAGGGTTACCGGCGAGTTTATTAGCTTGTAAGGCGGCTCCTATGGCCACCACTTGATCAGGATCGATATCAGTCAGTGGCGGTTTTTGAAAGAACTCTCCTACCATCTGGCGCACAATCGGCATGCGGGTAGCCCCACCGACCATGACTACCCCATTAACATCGGCGGCAGTAATCGCGGCGTCTTTAAGGGCTTGCTTGACGCTCTCTAAGGTTTTAGCCACTAGTTGACGAGCTAAATTCTCAAAGTGCGAACGCGGAAAGTTCAGATCCAAGTGTAGACCGTTAGATAAAGAGGTCTGTACAAAGGCCTTAGGCATGTCCGTCAGTTTTTCGCGGACCTTACGCGCAATCGTTTTGAGGTGACGCCAATCTGCTTTGCTAAACTCGGAGGTGTCGTGATACTTAACAATATCTTCAACGATTAAGTCGTCAAAATCATCGCCTCCTAATTGCGTATCACCTACCGTGGCCAAGACTTCAAAGACCCCTTTACTGAGGCGTAAAATTGAAATATCAAAGGTACCGCCACCTAAATCATAGACCGCGTATACACCTTCGGCCCCATTGTCTAGTCCATAGGCAACTGCAGCGGCCGTGGGCTCATTGAGTAAACGTAAAACATTGAGCCCAGCCAAACGCGCCGCGTCTTTAGTAGCTTGTCGTTGCGCATCATCAAAATAAGCGGGTACCGTAATGACGGCGCCCACCAACTCATCATCCAAAGCATCTTCAGCGCGTTGGCGTAATTTTGCTAGAATTTGTGCCGACACTTCTATCGGCGAAAGAACCCCTTGATGCGTATTAAATTTGACGATGTTGGCATCGGCCACCAAATCGTAAGGAACACTCATTGCGACGGCCTCTTGATAGGAGCGTCCCATCAAGCGTTTCACAGAGATAAATGTATTGGCTGGATCGTGCTTTTTGCCATGCAAAGCACTACCACCAATCAATACCGAACCGTCTTTTTGGTAACTCACTGCTGATGGCAAAATAGCTTTGCCATTTTCATCAGGAATAATTTCGGCAACACTATTACGTACTGTTGCCACCAGTGAGTTGGTGGTACCTAGGTCAATGCCTACAGCCGAACGTCTATGATGCGGCTCCGGTGAGGCATTAGGTTCTGAAATTTGTAATAAAGCCATATGCTATTTTGTGGGAATTAAGGTAATTTGGCGTTGATTTCTTGATGAATTTTGTCGATGAACATCCATTCACGAGCTTTTTGAGTGGCGCTGTCGTAGTCTTGCTGCTCGTCTAAGAGCACCTGCATGGTGTTGGCTAGGTCATGCTCAGTCTGTAGAATCTCTGCTTGCATGGCTTGTAGTTTGGGGGTATCACCCGTCGCTTCATCCAGTTGCTCACGTAACTGCATTTGCGTCATCAAAAAACTCGGATCCATGCATGTATTATTTTCGGCTTGGACATCGTGACCCGCCAATTCGAGCAAATAGATGGCACGCGCCAGCGGTTTTTTGAGGGTGTCATAGGCTTGATTGATAATGCCTGACCACTGAATCGCCACCCTTCTCTCGGCCGCCAAGGCCGTTGCAAAACGATCAGGATGGACTTTGGAGGCGGCTTCACGCCAAGCCTGCTGTAGAGCCGCCTCTTCAATCTGAAATCGCGGCTCCAAATTAAATAATTGGAAGTAATTTTGCTTCAATCTAACACCTAAAGAACAATGTGGCGCTTAGATAGAAAAGGATTCGCCACAACCACAACTGGCTTTTTCGTTTGGATTAGAAAACTTAAAGCCCTCATTCAGACCCTCGCGGACATAGTCGAGCTCGGTGCCATCGACATAAGGCAAGCTCTTAGGGTCAACAAAAATCTTGACATCAAAGTTTTCAAAGACTTGATCCAAGGGATCTGGCACATCTACATACTCGAGCTTATAGGCCATGCCTGAACAGCCAGAGGTTCGCACCCCAAAGCGCAAACCCACCCCTTGGCCTCGTTTAGTGAGGTATTTCTTGATGTGATTGGCAGCTTTTTGAGTGAGCGTAATAGACATAATACGGGTCCTTTTAGTACATAAAGCGCGACAAAACTACATGGATAGCTAAAATATAGCCGCCGTGAATAGCCTCTGCTAGTGCGGCTGACAGCAACTATGGGCGCTTATCAGCCACAGCCTAGGGACTTATTCTGCCGCGTAATTATCTTTGTAGTCTTTGACGGCTGCTTTGATGGCGTCTTCGGCCAAGATCGAGCAGTGAATTTTGACAGGCGGCAAGGCAAGTTCTTCGGCAATTTGTGAATTGCGAATTTCAAGTGCTTGATCGAGGGTTTTGCCTTTTACCCACTCAGAGACCAAAGAACTTGAGGCGATGGCTGAACCACAACCATACGTTTTGAAACGAGCATCTTCAATCACACCTTGGGGATTGACTTTGATTTGTAGGCGCAGTACGTCACCACAGGCGGGTGCACCCACCATGCCGGTACCAATATGAGACTCAGATTTATCAAAAGAGCCTACGTTGCGGGGATTTTCGTAATGATCTAATACTTTGTCACTGTAAGCCATAATACATATCCTTGTTAATTATTAGTGGGCTGCCCATTGAATTGAGCTAATGTCAATCCCTTCTTTGGCCATCTCCCAAAGGGGTGACATTTCGCGTAATTTACCCACCTGCGACTTGATTAAATTAACGGTAAAGTCCACTTCTTCTTGAGTGGTAAAGCGACCTAGGGTAAAACGAATCGAACTATGGGCAAGCTCGTCGTTACGACCCAAGGCACGTAAAACATAAGAAGGTTCAAGGCTAGCAGAGGTACATGCCGAACCACTAGAAACGGCAAGGTCCTTGACCGCCATCATGAGTGATTCACCCTCAATGTAGTTAAAACTGATGTTGAGGTTATGAGGCACACGATGCTCCATACTACCGTTGACATAGACCTCTTCAATTTCTTGCAGGCCCTTAAGAAGACGATCGCGCAAAGCGCCAATACGTTGGTTCTCAGAGTCCATCTCGAGCTTAGCTAAGCGGTAGGCTTCGCCCATGCCGACAATTTGGTGTGTAGCTAGCGTACCTGAACGGAAACCACGTTCGTGACCGCCACCGTGAATTTGCGCTAATACACGCACCCTTGGTTTACGGCGAATATACAAGGCACCGATGCCTTTGGGGCCGTAAGTCTTGTGTGCGGACATAGACATAAGGTCGATTTTGGTGTTTTTGACATCGAGCTTCATTTTGCCTGTAGCTTGTGCGGCATCACAGTGGAAAATAACGCCTTTGGAGCGACAGAGTTCACCAATAGCATCAAGGTCTTGGATAACACCGATCTCGTTGTTGACGGCCATCACTGATACCAACGTAGTGTCTTCACGAATCGCGTCTTCAAGGACTTTAAGATCGAGTAAACCGTCTTCTTTGACATCTAGATAGGTAACTTCGTAACCTTGGCGTTCAAGATCACGCATGGTGTCTAATACCGCTTTATGTTCGGTTTTTACGGTGATCAGGTGTTTACCCTTGTTTTGGTAGAACTCAGCCGCTCCCTTAATGGCGAGATTGTCTGACTCAGTGGCTCCCGAGGTCCAGATAATCTCACGCGGATCCGCATTGATTAAGTCAGCAACTTGCTGACGAGCATTCTCTACCGCCTCTTCGGCTTCCCAACCATAGGAATGGCTGCGCGAAGCAGGATTACCAAATTTCTCTGTGAGCCAAGGAAGCATGGCCTCAACCACACGAGAGTCTATAGGGGTGGTTGCAGAGTAATCTAGGTAAACAGGTAATTTTAAATTCGACATTGAGTGTTTACTCCGAAACGATACATTTATTTATAAATTAATCATATTTTAATATTTATTTGGGGTCTTTTTGCGTTATATCAAACTTTAGGCTAAATTTGATACACGCTGACTGGCGTTCGCCTGGATCATGCGAATACTCTTGGGGCTTTGCGATTTGCGTTCAAGTTCACGCAAACGCTCACGGTCGCATAAGTCTTGGAGACTTACTGAGTCCAAATAATCCACTACATGTCGATTCAGATCATTCCAAAGTTCATGAGTCATACAGTGCCCTGAAGTGGCACCATTACGACCCGTGTTACAGGTGGATTTATTGCCACACATGGTGGCATCGATGGGCTCATCGACCGCAAAAATAATATCGGCGACGGTAATGTCACGGGCGTATCGTGCCAAGATATAACCGCCACCAGGGCCGCGCACGCTCTCAACGAGTTTATGGCGACGCAATTTACCAAATAATTGCTCTAAGTAAGATAGTGAGATATTTTGTCGTGAGCTGATAGCCGCTAACGCGACAGGGCCACTATGATGGCGTAGGCCAATATCTATCATGGCAGTGACAGCAAAGCGACCTTTGGTTGTTAAGCGCATGTTAATCTCCTGCTAATACCTTAGTAATTCACTCAAGTATAACATAATACCTGACTAAATTACTATGTTATTAGCTTTATTATAGCGATTAAATAGATGGGCTTATGTGAAACACATAACAAAGCCCCCTGCAGAGAGACCACAGGGGGCTATGATGAAATAAGGATTATGCCACTTGGGAGGATCGGTAACGACCACTGATGATTTCAAATACGCCTTGGCAAGAATCTGCCAAATAATCGTACATTTTGAAAAAAGCATCTAGTCCCCCATAAAAAGGGTCTGGCACTGTGGCTTCTTCGTAGTCGTTAGCGTAACGCATGAGTAGGCGTAATTTGTGTTGTAGCGGTCGTGGACAGAGTTGCTTCATTTTGGAGAGGTTCTCCCAGTCCATGACCAAAATCATATCAAAGTCTTGGAAGTCTGAAGCTTGGACTAGGCGGACTTTGATGCCAGAGATATCATAGCCTCTTTTGCGCGCTACAAAACGGGCGCGACCGTCTGGACTCGCGCCTAAATGGTAATCATGCGTCGCCGCACAATCAATTTGGATTTGATCTTGTAAATCGGCTTCATTGACTAGACGGCGTAACACCGCCGCCGCGCTTGGCGCTCTGCAAATACCACCCGTACAAACAAAAAGAACTTTAGTTACCATAGTTTAAAATTGCCGCAAACCTTTGTAGAAAGTCAAAAATTGACTGGTCTTAGAGCAAGACCCTATTATAGGGTAATTTTTTAGAATTTAAAAGGGAAATTTTTACACATAGACCCTATTTCGTGTTATAAGCAGCCTACTTCAAAAGCTCAGATAACAGCGCTCCCGATAACTTAATCGAATGTAATTGCGCGTCCAAATCAAACATCCGTTTGTGGATCATTAATTCATCGGGTTGTAAGGTCTCTAGCAGTTGTTGCACCGCAGGCGCGACGTTCTGTGGAGTACCCACAAACGCGTACTGCAACATATTTTGCATAGCGTCTTTCTCGTGAGGACTGGCATCGCGCAATACATCAGGATTGGGTGGTGTCAGTTTACCGCGCTTATTACGCAATAAATTAAGCACTGATTGTTGCATGGTCGTGAACAATAATTCAGCTTCTTGCTGAGTGTCAGCCAAGATCATATTGACGCAAATCTTAGCATAGGGCGCCTTCAGATACTTAGAGGGTCTAAATTGCTGACGATAGATATTGATGGCCTGGGTCAGCATACGTGGTGCAAAATGGGCAGCAAATGAATATGGCAAGCCTAAATAAGCCGCCAGTTGCGCACTATATAAACTCGAGCCAAGTAACCACACAGGAACATGAGACCCTTGCCCTGGATTGGCAATGACGGGCTGACCAGGTTCACTATCATCCAGGTAATGTAATAACTCTTGCACATCTTCTGGAAAAGTTTCGGCCGCCGCCATGGGATCACGACGCAGCGCCCTCACCGTTACCGAGTCTGTGCCCGGTGCGCGTCCTAAGCCGAGATCCACGCGATCGGGATACAAAGCCGCCAAGGTGCCAAACTGCTCGGCAATCACTAAAGGTGCGTGATTAGGTAACATTACCCCACCCGAGCCAATGCGTATTTGCTGAGTACCCTGACCGATATGGGCCAAAGCGACGGCAGTAGCGGAGCTTGCAATGCCTTGCATATTGTGGTGTTCAGCCATCCAAAAACGTTTAAATCCTGCCTGCTCAGCGGCTTGTGCGGATCGCAAAGAACGTTGCAGTGCCTCGCGACTGCCTTCATGTTGATTGACACCACATAAATCGAGAATCGAATAAGCTTGTAAAGTCATCACCACTCCTTAGAAAACCAATGTTAGGGTTGCTGAGGTGCTGGCAGACAGCGTTACTACGTGCTGTATGCTCGCTTGTCATGCCTACGACTGAGAAGAGTCCTGAGTGAGTTGTGCCAAAAAATCGAGATCCGCGGCACTTAGGTGCCCTTGTTGTTTGGCACGATCGAGCAAGTCTGGGCGTCTTTGTGCAGTGAGGCATAAAGCACGTTGGCGACGCCATTGATCTATTTTGCGATGATTACCCGAGCGCAATACCGCTGGCACCTCCCGCCCCTCAAAGATCTCTGGGCGCGTGTAGTGCTCATGATCTAATAACCCTTGTTGCGCATCAGAAAAGGAATCTTGCTGGGCAGAACGCTGATCATTTAGCGTGCCCGGAATAAGACGAACGCTAGCGTCAATCATGGCCAGGGCGGCGTATTCACCCCCAGAAAGCACAAAGTCCCCCAAAGAGTACTCTTCAGTGACATAAGCATCTATAAAGCGTTGATCAATACCCTCGTAGCGCCCACATACCAATACTACGCCCGCAGACTGTGACCAAGATTGCGCCACACGCTGATCAAAGGGCTTACCTGTTGGACTGAGTAAAACAATAGGACGCGCTTGTAGCGCTGGCGATGAGAGATGCTCTCGCATATCCTCAATGGCAGCGGCCAATGGCGGCGCCATCATGACCATGCCAGGTCCACCCCCGTAGGGTCGATCATCAACCGTATGATGAATATTATGGGTGTAATCTCGAGGATTCCAAGTCTGCAGTGACCATAATTTTTGTTGATGGGCTCGGCCGGTCACCCCGGCAACTTGGAGTAATTCAAAAAATTCTGGGAATAAGGTGACAACATCAATACGCATTAGAAATCAGCGGGCCAGTCAATCACTAAACGTTTGGCCTCTAAATCGACGTCTATCACATGCGCTTTAACAAAAGGCACCAAACTGATTTGCGGCCGCCCCTTGCTCGATAATAAAGCCTGCGGTGTGCCATCAACGAGCGTTTGACGTTCAATATGTAAAATACCGTGCACAGCGTTTTCTGAAACTTGTAAGACCGTGCCAAAAAAAGTCGGGCTCTGTTCATCATCCTGTTTACGGTAAACGTGGCAGCCCTCAAGATCGACCCAATAGAATTCATCTTCGGCCGGCTCTGGGAAATCCTTACGCGCTAATAATACATGACTGCCTTTGAGGCTCTCGGCTTGATTGCGATCCTGACAAGTTGTCAGTTTAGCCACTAGAAACTCATTATGAATGCGTACAGACTTCACTTGCACAGTATATGCAGGCTCAAGCGCGCGATCTTGTAAATCTTTTTTTTGCAAAAACCATTGTTTGACTTGCAATAAGACGGGCTCTTCGCTGTAACAGCGAATTTTTACCATACCCTGGATACCATAGGCCCCAGTAATATAGCCGACATCGACAAGATCGTCATGGTCAGAAGACGGTTGTGCATTCATAAGCAAATCAAAAACAAGTCAAAAAACTCGATCGAGGATAATTATGACCAATCCATAAAGTGCAGATAGCCAAAAGAGCCCCACTCGCATGAGTAAAAATGGCAAACGGTCGCCTCTTGACGACCGTTACAACTATATGTCAGTTTAATGTACTTTGCAGCAACTGACTAGAGGCTTGCAAAATCTTTAGGTATTGTAGAGCCGCTAAACTGAGGTGATACCCTAGTGCTTGAATTTAGCGACAACGTTTGAGCACAGCGTTTAGCCTTTCAATTTAGCGATCAAACCAGCGATAAGCACATCCGCTGTTATAGGGGCTAACAGGGGCTAATCTGTGCAGCGGTCCCAAGGCATGTATAGGCGAGTGCGAAACTCATGAGAGGACTTAGAGGTGGAGTGCTAACGCTCCAGGCACTGCAGCTTTTAATAATGATTAATCGACGATGCCGTTAGGATTAATCGAAAATATAAGGATGGGACCCTATTGCGAAGGAATAGCGAAGAAAAAAGCGATTTAGCTTAACAACTCGACGCTAAGCCCAGCGATATGCAAGGCAAATGGTAATTGTGCTTACGGGAATAAGTACCGTTCTTAGGGCCTACCTCAATGTAGCTTAAAGATGATAAAACTCGACTAAAGTCCCCACAATCACAAACACTTAATTTGCTCAAAATGCTTAAATTAAGCCGCTGTTTTGGCTTTGTACTCTTTGACTAAGCGTTTAACTGTATCAGATAATTGCGCACCGTTACCAACCCAGTACTCTACGCGATCTAAAGCGATACGTAAGTTCTCGGTACCTTCGCTAGCCACTGGATTATAAAAACCAACGCGTTCAATGAATCGACCATCACGGCGATTGCGTGAGTCAGCAGCAACGATATTATAAAAAGGGCGTTTTTTTGAGCCACTACGGGCCATACGAATTACCACCATGGGCAGTTACTTCCTATTAAATGTATTTAAAAATAAAGAAATTAAGTTAATCAACTATTATAACTATTAAATCAATGACTTGACAAGACTCCAAAGCCGAGTGCTTTAATAATTTGGCGCTTTACATCACAAAAAACAACAGCCTAAAAAAGCCTTACAAACAGTCAAAAACCAAGCAAAACTAGCAAACTTAGCGTCGTTGCACAAAATGCGCCATGTGCTCTGCGTCGATCTCGACTTGAGCAATCAACGGATTTTTGGTTTGTGTACAAAAAGCCTCAAAGTCACCTTTGGCATGTTTATCAGTGGTGATGACCTTCAGGACCTCACCACTTTGCAGCTCATTGAGCGCTTTTTTAGCCTTGAGGATGGGTAAAGGGCACAGTAAGCCACTCGTATCAATACTCTTAGCAAAATCAATCGCGTCTGACATCCGTCTTCCTACTGCGTAAGTTTTGTTTTAAGCCACTCAGGAACGCTAGCGAGTGCTTGTGGTAGCGCCTCTACCTTACTGCCTCCGCCCATGGCCATATCAGGACGACCACCGCCCTTACCGCCCAATTGCGCACATACCATCGCCACCAGCTCACCAGCTTTGACTTGGGGCACAGTATCAGTGGTGACTCCGGCCGCGACTGAGACTTTGCCAGCATTGGTCGTCATTAACACGATCACGGCTTGTTTGAGCTGCTGTTTGAGGCCATCAATCATGGTCCGCAGGGTTTTTGGATCAACGCCTTTGAGTTCTTTTGCAAGTACCTTGACACCCGCGATTTCGCTGGCTTGATTGGCTAAATCCGCGCTATCCGCAGCCGCTAATTTATCCTGCAGCTGGCGTAATTGCTTTTCGAGATCGCGCACATAATCATTTTGTTGTTTGGTTTTATCGAGCACATTAGGCACACTGGTTTTAAGAATATCGGCGGTATTTAGTACCAAACGATTCAACTGATGCACCCACGCTAATGAGGTCATACCTGTAATACCTTCGACGCGACGAATGCCCGCGGCCACCCCACTTTGGGAGGCAATCTTAAAGAGGCCAATCGCACCGGTATTGTGCACGTGCGTACCACCACAAAGCTCACGAGAAAAACCGATATCGACGACGCGCACCTGATCACCATATTTTTCACCAAACAAGGCGGTGGCACCGCTTTCTAGAGCCTCATCATAGGCTATGACACGAGTACTCGTCGGCTCGTTTTTGAGAATTTCGCGGTTAACAATGGCTTCTACTTCTTCGATTTGACGCTCTGTTAGTGGCCCCTCATGCGAGAAGTCAAAACGCGTTTTGTCGGCATCAACCAGAGAGCCTTTTTGTTGGACATGATCACCCAAGACCAAACGTAATGCCTTGTGCATGAGGTGGGTTACTGAGTGATTACGAGCCGTGGCTTGACGACGCTCGATATCAATACGTGCGTCCAACTCATCGCCCACTTTTAGGGCACCTAAGGTAACCGTACCATAGTGGCCAAAGACCTTGGTTTGGATTTTTTGGACATCATATACATCAAATTGACCAGACAAGCTTTGTAGCGTGCCCGCATCTCCCACCTGACCGCCAGATTCTGCATAAAAAGGTGTATGGTCTAGCACAACCACCCCCTCTTGCCCTTCAGATAGCTGTTGCACGGCCACACCTTCGTGGTAGAGTGCCAAGACCTTGGCTTGACTTTGGTAGTGCTCATAGCCTTGGAAATCAGTGTCAGCGCCACTATAGCTAAGATTTTGGGTGGCCTTAAATTTACCACTGGCACGCGCCATCTCACGCTGTTTTTGCATGGCTTGATTAAAGCCGGCTTCATCGACCTGGACATCGTGCTCACGGCAAATATCAGCCGTGAGATCGAATGGGAAACCAAAGGTATCATAAAGCGTAAAGACAGTCTCACCATTGAGGGGCTGCCCTTTTGGTAACTCTTGTAGGGCCTGCTCAAGGATTTGCATGCCTTTTTCGAGAGTGTTTTGGAAACGCTCTTCTTCTTGTAAGAGCACTTGTGCCACACGTTCTTGTTGCTTAGCTAGCTCTGGATAGGCTGAGCCCATTTCTGCAACTAAGGCGGGAACGAGTTTATAGAAAAAGCTTTGGTTTTGGCCGAGTCGATAACCGTGACGTAAGGCACGACGAATAATGCGACGTAACACATAACCACGACCCTCGTTGCCCGGAATTACGCCATCCACAATCATAAAGCTACAGGCACGAATATGGTCGGCAATCACTTTGAGTGAGTTATTGCTTAAATCCTGGGTATGCGTAAGTTCCGCCGCCGCGCGGATTAAGT
The DNA here is from genome assembly GCF_000621025.1 of Brackiella oedipodis DSM 13743. Classification (GTDB taxonomy): domain Bacteria; phylum Pseudomonadota; class Gammaproteobacteria; order Burkholderiales; family Burkholderiaceae_B; genus Oligella; species Oligella oedipodis. The sequence goes on along the minus strand of NZ_JHZJ01000009.1, from coordinate 177,519 downwards.
GTTGGAAAAGGTCAATATCGTAATTTGAGCGCACATGCTGCATGACGGCGGAAATGCGCTCTAAACCCATGCCGGTATCAACACAAGGCCGCGGTAAGGGAGTCATGGTGCCATCGGCACTGCGCTCAAACTGCATAAAGACCAAGTTCCAGATTTCAATATAACGATCGCCGTCTTCTTCGGCTGATCCTGGAGGGCCTCCCCAAACTTCTGGGCCATGATCATAAAAAACCTCGCTGCATGGACCACAAGGACCAGTATCGCCCATTTGCCAGAAATTGTCAGAGGCGTAACGACTGCCTTTATTGTCGCCGATACGAATAATACGTTCAGCAGGCACCTGAATCTGATCTTTCCAGATGTTATAGGCCTCATCATCTTCTTGATAAACCGTCACCCAGAGCTTTTCTGGGGGTAGCTTATAAACTTGAGTCAATAACTCCCAACAGTAAGAAATCGCTTGCTGCTTGAAATAATCGCCAAAGCTAAAATTACCCAGCATCTCAAAAAAAGTATGATGACGTGCGGTATACCCCACATTTTCGAGGTCATTGTGTTTACCCCCGGCGCGCAAGCAACGCTGCGAAGTCACGGCACGCTTATAGTCGCGACTCTCTTTGCCGGTAAACACATCTTTAAACTGCACCATACCCGCATTGGTAAACAATAAAGTCGGATCGTTGCTAGGTATTAAAGAAGATGAAGGCACAACGGTGTGGCCTTTTTCCTCAAAGAAATTCAAAAACTTCTGACGTATTTCAGCTGATTTCATAAATTAAACAAATTATTGGCAATAACTCTAAATTATATATAAAAATAGCCCCTAAAGGGGCTATTTTGGGAGCAACAGGGTAGCTCAAAGCTACCCTGTTGCTTATTTACAATTTACATCGACCCCTGAGCGCTAAGCGACAGAGGCGAGATAAAAATCACCGATTAACGATCTACCGCTTTAACCACACCGTTCATGTTGGCGAAGTGGCCTGGGAAAGTGCAGAAGAAGGCGTAATCAGTTCCTGGAGCCAATTTAACACTTTCGAGGTGGATAGTGTCTTCTTCACCACCGCCTAATAATTTAGTGTGAACTAAAATGCGATCGTCATCAGATTTGAGGTAGTCGTTGCCGGCACCAGCTGCAACGCCTTCTGAAGAAACGGCTTGCATGTCAGCTTTTTTAGTGATGACGAGGTTGTGACCCATTGCAGATTTAGGAAGTTTACCTGCATGTTTCAAAGTGATTTTGAATGTTGGGCAGGCTTTGACAGGGACAACAATCTCTTTGGTGTTGTATTGCATTGCGTCATTACCTTCGATGGTGGCAGAACATTCACCTTGAGCAGCAAATGCAGGAGCTGCGGCAACCGTTAATAATGCGGCTAATGCTAATTTATTGAATTTCATTGAAGACTCCTCAATATTAAGAACGCTTATACACTATGATAAGCACAAATTCATTATAGCACGCAGGCCCTGAGCGTTAGTTTTATTAAAACAAGTTTAATCTAGCTCAAAGCCGATTGTTGTTTTTTATACCCACTAAGTTAAACCCGCCCTACCTTGTTTAATTCGCCTTGTTTCATCGCTTCTTAAGTCACCACAGTGAACTCGCCATGGATGCCAACTATACAAAAAAACCTTCACCGAGATGAAGGTTTTTTGTCACTTAGACGTGCTTAGGTTTTGTCGACTACCCGATTACGCCGAGTTTTCAGTAAGTGTCTAAAAACAAAGCCTGGATAGGCCATAACCAAATACAAGCACAAGGCCACCGCATAGAATTGCCAGTTTTGCTGCGTCGCGTTAATGTAGTGCCGCTCGATCGCTAAGCCTAGTGAACCGACTAAGAAAAACAAAACGAGGAGCTCTACTAAGCGTACAGCAAACGATTTGTGTAGACCGTTGGCAAATCCCAATAACTTGGGTAAGGCCAAAAGCAGCACCATCAGGATGCCTGCCAATACTTGCCAGAGCCACTGCGTGCTGTTAATTAAGACATAAGCAGCGCCTGCCAAAACAATCAGCTGGACCACACATAACACCTGAGTCAGCGCAGGTTGATTGCGAGTACTAAAGCGCCAAGGTAAAAAAATTAAGGGGAACTCGCAGCAAAATGGCAATAATGCAGTTAGCCATACAACGCCTAAGTACCCCCAGATTAATGTGTCAGAAAACATCTACACCATATTAAAATTGAAAAGATGAATTCACCACAAGTGTACAGAGTGCCATCAAACCACCTGGCAAGATACCTAATAAAAGAATCACCAAGCTATTAATAGACATCACACCACCGCGGAAATTCAAGAGTGAACCCACGGCTGGCGCATCTTCTGCAGGCTCATCAAAGTACATAACTTTGACCACACGAATGTAGTAGAAAGCACCGATTAATGAGAAGATCACAGCTGCAATAGCGAGCCACAAGTAGCCCGCATGAATAGTGGCTTGCAAGACCGCCACCTTAGCATAGAAACCGACTAAAGGTGGGATACCTGCATAAGAGAACATTAAAAGCAAAACGCTAAACGCTAAGAGCGGACTGCGACGATTAAGACCTTTAAGGTCGGCAATTTCTTCACATTCAAAGCCTTGACGTGCTAACACTAAAATAATGCCAAAGGCCGGTAAGGTTGTGAGCACGTATTGCAAGATATAGAACAAGGCAGCGCCATACGCCCCTGTTTGCATCTCACCTGTTTTAGTGACGCCAGCAAGAAGACCTAACAAGACAAAACCCACGTGCGAAATTGTTGAGTAACCTAACATACGTTTGAAGTTGGTTTGCATAATGGCGGTCAAGTTACCAATCGCCAAAGACAAGACGGCCATAATCATTAGCATTTGCTGCCAACTGTCAGCCACTGTATGCAAGCCATCGACCACGAGACGGAACGTCATGCCAAGGGCGGCAATTTTTGGGGCGGTACTCACAATCAAAGAAATAGCTGTCGGCGCACCTTGATAGACGTCCGGAATCCACATATGAAAAGGCACTGCCCCTAATTTGAAGCCTACCCCACAGAGGACGAATACGGTACCGAGCATCAAGACGGCTTTGTTGTACTGACCATCCGCCATAGTGGTGATAATACCGTTGATATCGATATGACCCGTTGCCCCATAGATGAGTGAAATACCGTAAAGCATAATACCAGAGGCGAGCGAACCCAAGATGAAGTATTTCATGGCGGATTCTGCACTTTGCAGAGAGTCGCGACGTAAGGCAATCAAGGCATATAAGGCCAAAGACATGAGCTCTAGACCCAGGAAGAGTGTCAACATACTGGCGGCAGAGATCAATACCATTTGTCCTAAAAAGCAGAACAAAGACAATGAGTAAATATCGCCATTTTTGGCCATGTCACGCTCAATAACGTACTGGCGACCATAAACTTGAGCCACCAGCATTGCCAAGGCGCAGAAAATTTTCATCAAATTGGCCAGTGGGTCGACCACAAACATGCCATAAAAGGTCGTTCCAAAGTGTTGAGCATTCCATTGGAATAATATAATGGCTGCAACCAAAACATAGGCGACATTTGATGCGCAGTATGACAATACACTGTTTTTGCTTTTGCTAAAGACTTCCAGCAACAAAATAAGCATGGCCACCACTGCCAGAATAATTTCTGGTAGGGCCAACATAAAATTAAATTGATTTCCCATCACTAATACCTACAGTTTTGATTGAGCCACATGCTCGAGCAAGTGTTGCACGGAAGCATGCATAGAGTCGGTAAAGAATTGAGGATAAACACCCATATATACCACTAGTGCAGCAAATAAAGCCAAGATGAAGAATTCACGGCAACTGACATCGGGCATTTGTCGTACGGCTTCGTTATGGATTTTGCCATAAGCCACGCGACGCACCATCCATAATGAGTAAGAAGCGCCCAAGATCAGAGAAGTCGCGGCACCTAAAGCAATCCAGAAGTTGTCTGCAACCGCCGCCATAATGACGTAGAACTCACCCACGAAACCACTGGTGGCCGGTAAACCACTGTTGGCCATGGAGAAGAAGACGAAGAAGGCCACAAAACGCGGCATCACATTAATAACACCACCGTAATCGGCAATCTCACGTGTATGGAGGCGGTCATACAAGACACCAATACACATAAACATAGCGCCTGAGACAAAACCGTGAGAAACCATTTGCACAATAGCACCTTCAAGGCCACCATCACTCAAAAGGAAAATACCTAAGGTCACAAAACCCATATGCGCAATAGAGGAATACGCCACGAGTTTCTTCATGTCTTTTTGGACAATGGCCACAAAGCTAATATAAATAATGGCAACCAAAGCCAAGGCAATCATAAACCAAGCTAATTCACGAGATGCGTCTGGGGCAATTGGCAATGAAAAACGTAAAAAACCATAAGCACCCAGTTTCAGCATGACCGCGGCCAACACGATAGAACCTCCTGTCGGTGCTTCTACGTGGGCATCTGGCAACCATGTGTGGACTGGCCACATTGGAATTTTGACCGCAAACGCTGCAAATAGCGCAAAGAAAATTAAAATTTGCTCGGTCATACTTAATGGCAAGGCTTGCCAAGCGGCAATGCTAAAACTACCAGATTGACTATATAAGTACACAAAGGCAATCAAGGTTAATAAAGAACCCAACAATGTGTATAAGAAGAACTTGATCGCCGCATAAACGCGGTTCGGGCCACCCCAGACACCAATAATGATGTACATAGGAATCAGTGTTGCCTCAAAGAAGACGTAGAACAGCAAGCCGTCCATGGCACAGAAAACGCCAATCACTAAGCCTGACATGATCAAGAAAGCCGCCATATATTGGGCAATTCGCTTAGTGATGACTTTCCAGCCAGCGAGCACCACCATAATTGTGATAAAGGCCGTCAAGAACACTAACCAATAAGAGATACCGTCGATGGCTAAATGAAATTCGACGTTAATGGCCTGAATCCATGAATGCTGCTCAACAAACTGCAATTGAGCCGTACTGCCATCAAAGCCACAGAGGACTGGCAGTACCATCAAGAAACTGATAATTGCACCGACCAATGACATGATACGCGTATATTTTGGACGCGAATCACTGCCACATATCAAGACGATAATACCGGCAAGAATCGGGACAAAGATTGCTAACGAAAGCCAAGGGATAGTCGTAGTCATCTAGGGCACCAACACAAAGAAAGAAATTAACACAATTACACCGATAATCATTGCAAAGGCATAGTGGTAAATATAGCCTGATTGCAAGTAACGGCTGACGGCAGCAATACCACGTACAACGTGACTACTACCCATCACAAGAACACCATCGATAAGGCCTTTATCGATAAAGCGCCATAAGAAACTACCTAATTTACGACCACCGCGGGCAACAACTTCGATATTGAACCAGTCGGCAAAGTATTTATTTTCTAGGACATAATTAATTGGCGCAAAGAAACGATAGATTTTTGCAGGTAAGGCGGTATTGATGAGATAGCAATACCAAGCCACCACAAAACCTAAGATCGCTAACCATAGTGGCAATGATGTCAAACTATGAATCGCATAAGCTACCCAACCATGATATTCCTCAGCAATTTCATGCATTGCAGGGTGTGCATCGGCGTGAATTGTGATGCTTTTGCTAAGGAAATCACCAAATAGCATCGGCTCGATTGTCAGCGCACCAATAATCACAGAAGGAATCGCTAACAAGACCAACGGTAAGGTCACGACCCACGGTGACTCATGCGGTTTACCACCGTGATGACCATGACTATGATCATCATGCGTATGGTGGTGATCATCATGGGCCTCGAAACGTTCTTTACCATGGAATACTAGGAAATAGACACGGAAAGAATACAAGGAAGTGATAAAGACACCGATCAGCGTAGCATAGTAGGCAAAGCCAGCCCCAAAGACATTAGAAGCGTGAACGGCTTCGATAATGTGCTCTTTGGAATAGAAACCTGAGAAGAACGGGGTACCCACCAAAGCCAAGGTACCCAATAAGAAGGTAATCCAGGTAATTGGCATGTATTTACGCAAACCACCCATGGTACGAATATCTTGATTGTGATGCATACCTAAAATCACCGAACCCGCGCCCAAGAATAATAGCGCTTTAAAGAAGGCATGGGTCATGAGGTGGAACACAGCGGCATTGTAAGCGGAAGCCCCGAGAGCCACCGTCATATAACCCAATTGTGACAAGGTAGAGTACGCAATCACACGTTTGATATCGTCCTGAATAATACCCAAAATACCTAGGAATAAGGCACCAATCGCACCGATAATAATGATGAACGATAAAGCGGTATTGGATAATTCATATAGTGGTGAGAAACGTGACACCATAAAAATACCCGCCGTCACCATGGTAGCCGCGTGAATCAAGGCAGAAATTGGGGTCGGACCTTCCATGGAGTCAGGCAACCACGCATGCAGTGGCACTTGGGCTGATTTACCCATGGCACCAATAAACAAACAAATACAAGAAGCCGTAATCAAAGACCAGTTTGTGCCTGGAATTACACCACCTTGAAGTTTGTCGATATTAGCGAACACATCGTTGTAATTAAATGAGCCGATATGAGCGACCAATAAACCGATACCCAAAATAAAGCCAAAGTCACCAAAACGGTTCATGAGGAAGGCTTTCATATTGGCAAAGACGGCGCTGTCACGATCAAAATAGAAACCGATCAAGAGATAAGAGACGAGACCGACGGCTTCCCAGCCAAAGAACAATTGCAACATGTTATTTGACATCACCAACATCAACATTGAAAAGGTAAACAATGAGATGTAAGAGTAGAAACGTTGGTAACCGACATCATCGGCCATATAACCAATGGTGTAAATATGCACCATGAGAGAGACAGACGTCACTACCGCCATCATCATGGCACTGATAGGATCGATTAAATAACCAATCTCAATTTGGGTTTTACCAATCCACGTCCATGTATAGAGGGCACCTTCATAGTGCGCACCTTGGAAGGCGACCAAATACAGCACATAGCAGGATAAAACGGCTGATACTGCCACCAAAGCAATACTAATAATGTGGCTAGCACGGCGATTAATCTGATTACCTACAAACCCCGTACCAAAAAAGCCTGTAATGATGGAGCCCAATAAAGGGGCAAAAGCGATGATACTGAGTAAGATAGGAGAAAGTTCTGTGTTTTGCATGTTCACTCCCCTTACCCTTGGAGACGACCGACGTCGTCCACGTTAATAGAATTAATTTTGCGAAATAACATAACTAAAATCGCTAGACCAATAGCAGCTTCCGCGGCAGCCACGGTAAGAATGAAAAAGACAAATACTTGTCCAGCATTATCGGGCATGCCGTTAATAGGATTCCAGAAAGAGAACACCACGAAATTGAAATTAGCGGAAAGCAATAACAATTCGATAGACATTAATAAAGCAATTAGGTTACGTCGGTTTAGGAAGATCCCAAAGACCCCCATGGCGAACAAAATTGCGCCTAAGATTAAGTAATGTGCTAATGAAATACTCATTCTTTATCCTCTCCTTCTGCTTCTTCGCTAACGGGTTCTGCTGCTTGAGGCTGCGCAGAAGGCATTTTTACAATACGTAAACGGTCTTTGGCATGTACCTTAAGTTGCTTGCTAACCGGCACATATTTACCATTTTTGCGGCCACGATAACTAATGGCAATCGCTGAAATCATCCCTACTAACAAGATGATGGCCGCAATTTGAATGGCAAAAGAGTACTGCGTGTACATATGCACGCCTAATGCCACGGAGTTGTTATAGCCATCGGCCGGCATTTGTGCCGCACCTGAGTCGAGATAAGAAGAACCAAACACAAAGGCAATCTCTAGCACCATAACGGCCCCCACCAATAAGCCTAGTGGTAAATAAGTGCGGAAATTACTGCGTAAGGTCTCTGGCACGACATCAATCATCATGACCACAAACAGGAACAACACCATCACAGCACCGACATAAACAATCACCAGTACTAAACCTAAAAATTCAGCACCAATTGAAATCCACATCATGGCCGCGGTAAAGAATGCCAGGATCAAATGCAATACGGCGGTAATCGGACTGCGCACCGTAATCACACGGCCGGCTGCAATCACTAAAATAACAGCCAGAACATAAAATAAAATCGTAGAAAACATCGACTACCCCTGTTTATCGGTAAGCGGCGTCTGCTTCACGACGCGCAGCAATTTCTGATTCATAGCGATCACCTACCGCCAACAACATATCTTTAGTGAAATACAAGTCCTCATGGGTATCACCGTGATACTCAAGAATATGTGTTTCGACTATGGAATCAACTGGACAGCTTTCTTCACAAAAACCACAGAAAATACATTTCGTCAGGTCGATATCGTAGCGAGTGGTACGACGAGTTCCATCCTCACGTTCATGTGATTCAATGCTAATGGCCATGGCTGGACAGACCGCCTCACACAATTTACAGGCGATGCAGCGTTCTTCGCCATTTGGGTAGCGACGCAAAGCGTGCAAGCCACGAAAACGGTTAGAGGTAGGTGTTTTTTCGTACGGATAGAGTAAAGTAATGCTTGGTTTAAAGTAGTATTTACCCGTTAGCACCAGACCTTTAATCATTTCAGTCAGCAATAAGCTGCTAAAAAAGTTTCTTATTACACTCATATCTTTCCCCTACTTCCAAATATTAAATGGGGTTTGCATCCAAATAGCGACCACGACAAACCAAACACCCGTTAATGGAATGAATATTTTCCAACCTAAGCGCATAATTTGGTCGTAACGGAATCGTGGGAATGTCGCACGGAACCAAATAAAGGTTGACACCACAAAGAAGGTTTTGATGCCTAACCAGATCCAACCTGGAATCCAAGTAAATGGCGCAAAATCCAGTGGTGAGGACCAGCCACCCAAGAACATAATTGAGGTGAGCGCAGATAACAAAATCATATTGGCGTATTCAGCCAGGAAGAATAAGGCGAATGCCATGCCAGAGTAGTCGACCATATGGCCCGCCACAATCTCTGATTCACCCTCAACCACGTCAAATGGATGTCGGTTACACTCGGCTACACTAGAAATCAAATAAATGACGGCAATTGGCAAGAGTGGTAACCAGTTCCAAGACAGGAAGGTGACACCATGACTAGCAAACCAACCATGGGTTTGACCAGACACAATGGCATTCATATTGAGACTGCCTGACACTAACAAAATAGTGAGCAAGACAAAGGTCATCGCCAATTCATAGGAGATCATTTGTGCTGAAGCACGCATGGCACCTAAGAACGCGTATTTAGAGTTGGAGGCCCAGCCTGCAATAATCACGCCATAAACGCCTACTGAGGTAATCGCAATGACGTACATAAGACCACCATTGACATTTGCCAACACCGTTTCTGGACCAAAAGGAATTACGGCCCAAGCCGCAAGGGCTGGCAATAACGTCACTATCGGTGCGATTAAGTACAAGATCTTATTGGCACGACTAGGAATTAACACCTCTTTGGTGAGTAATTTGAGGACGTCAGCGTAAGGCTGGATCAAACCATTAGGGCCTACACGATTAGGTCCCAAACGCACATGCATGCGACCAATCATACGGCGTTCCCAGAAAGTGAGACGCGCCACGCATAAGATCACAGGCAAGGCAATCACGATAATCTTAATCAGTGTCCAAACGACTAACCATACGGTTGGGCCAAGTAAGTTTTCGCCATACTGGTTAACAGCGTCGACACCGTCGGTAAACCACGACCAAATATTGTTCTGCATTAGACGCTCTCCACAGTTAATTGGCTATTGATACAACCGAGCACAGCGGTTTCTGGGAAACCATTCGGAATGCGCACGACATTGTCAGCTAGATGATTGTCTTCGATTAAAGGCAGTTCAACCGTGGCACTCGGTGTTTTGATGCGTACGGCGGAGCCCGCTGTCAGAGATAGTTTTTCGATTGTGGCTTGATTGATCGCCACAAAAGCAGGTACTGAAGCTTGCTGTAAGGCTTCGGCACGGCGCACTATAGGGTCATTGCGATAAATAGGCACATCAGAGACACGCTCGAGTTTATCGGTTTGTGGGCTTGTGGTTGAAGGACTGACACGGACCTCGTTATTAAGACGAGAAGTAAAGCCTTGAGCGAGCACTTCATCACGAATTGATTCAGAACTCTCATCGTCAAAATCAGCCAATTTAAGCAGATTGCCAAGCACACGCAAGACTTTCCAGGCTGGACGGCTATCGCCGACATTGGCAGCTACGCCTTTAAAGCTTTGGGCGCGTCCTTCAGCATTAATAAAGGTACCTGAGGTCTCGGTAGAGGGGCCGACAGGTAGGATCACATCCGCCCAATGGAAGGCATCTGTTTTGTAAGGTGTGATAGCAACGCTGTACGCCTGGTTCAACATCTCGAGCGCGGCTGGTGTATTGGCCATATCTAAGGTCTCGGCATGCAACACCACAAATCCCTTGAGTGGATTATTAAGCATCTTGGCATAGTTCATACCACCATTTTGCGGTACAGCACCGGCCACATAAGCACCCACGGTATTAGCCCCTGACGTCAAGTAACCGTAAGTGGCGTTAAGGCTTTTAGCAAGTTGTTGAGCATGGGCAATGATATTGCTCGCTTGAACATGGTTGACCACCGCATTGCCCATTAAAATAGCGATCTTGCCTTCGGCTTTGAGACTTGAAACGACTTTTGCTAAATTGTCATCCTGGGTCTCTTGTTGTAAAGCCTCGTTAAGTTGCGCTAATGTGGCCGCAAATTGACTTGGAGCGACCGTTAAGCGTTGCGCTTGCGGAATCAAGGCATCGGCACCGGTGCTATCGAGCAAGATCACACGAGTGCCGGCTTTGGCTGCTTGACGTAAACGTTGCGCAAATAAAGGATGTTCACGACGAAGGTCTTGGCTACCTACCACCAAAATCGTATCTTGATTATTGAGATCGACAATTGGCATCCCTAACCAAGGTACGCCAGCGAGCGCTTCATCAAAAGCGGTATCGCTCAGACGCAAACGACTGTCGATATGTTCAGAACCCAAGCCACGGACCAAACGACCGAGTAAGCGCATTTCTTCGAGGGTCGCATATTCGGCACTTAAGGCACCGATTTGCCCCGCCCCTTCTGAGTCATGCACTTTTTGCAGACCTTTAGCGGCTTCAGTAAGGGCTTCTTCCCAACTGGCTTCACGCCAAACGCCATCATCGTTTTTAATCATCGGTTGAGTAACACGATCGGCGTATAGACCTTCGTATGACCAACGATCACGGTCACTGATCCAGCACTCATTGACGTCTTCGTTTTCGAATGGAACCACGCGTAGAATTTTGTTGTTTTTGAGTTGTGCGATGACATTGGTGCCGACACTATCGTGAGGACTAATGGTGCGGCGACGAGCTAATTCCCAAGTGCGCGCAGCATAACGGAAAGGCTTAGAAGTCAACGCACCGACCGGACAGACATCAATCATATTGCCTGATAGTTCTGATTTGACCGCTTTGCCAACAAACGTAGTGATTTCAGAGTGCTCACCGCGGTTAATCATACCGATTTCTTGGATACCACCAATTTCTTTGCCGAAGCGCACACAACGCGTACAGTGAATACAACGAGCCATCTCTTCTGCAGAGACTAGTGGGCCCATACTTTTGTGGAACACCACACGTTTTTCTTCGTGGTAGTGCGATTCTGAGTGACCATAACCAACGGCTAAGTCTTGCAATTGACATTCGCCACCTTGGTCACAGATCGGACAGTCGAGTGGGTGGTTAATGAGTAAAAATTCCATCACCGCTTTTTGGGCGGCAACCGCCATCGGTGAAGTCGTGTGCACCACCATGCCTTCGGCTACAGGAGTAGCACAAGCAGGCACGGCTTTACGGTTTTTCTCAACCTCAACCAAACACATACGACAGTTGGCAGCAATAGATAATTTTTTGTGATAGCAAAAATGCGGTACGTATAAGCCCAATTCCTGAGCGGCATGCATGACCATGCTACCCTCGGGGACTGACACCTGTTTGCCGTCTATGGTAAGTTCAACCATTCTTTAACCTATTATAAATATGGCGCAACCACACATTTCTTGTGCTCAATGTGGTATGCGAATTCATCACGAAAATGTTTCATCATGCCTTGTACTGGCATCGCCGCGGCATCGCCTAATGCACAAATGGTACGACCCATAATATTGGCCGCGACGCGATCGAGTTGTTCTAGATCACCTTGGGTCCCTTGACCATGCTCGATACGGTGAACAATACGCCACAACCAACCCGTACCCTCACGGCACGGCGTACATTGACCGCAACTTTCGTGCATATAAAAGTAAGACAAGCGTAGTAATGATTTGACCATGCAGCGTGTTTCGTCCATGACAATCACGGCACCAGAACCGAGCATCGAGCCCGCTTTGGCAATACTGTCATAGTCCATATCAGTGGCCATCATAATCTCAGCCGGGAGCACCGGAGCGCTTGAGCCCCCAGGGATAACGGCTTTGAGTTTGCGACCATTACGCATGCCACCGGCTAATTCAAGTAATTTAGAAAATGGCGTACCGAGAGGAATTTCGTAGTTACCAGGCAACTCAACATCGCCTGTAATCGAGAAGATCTTAGTGCCACCATTATTGGGTTTACCTAATTCAAGGTATTGTTGGGCACCCATTTGTAGAATAAAAGGTACAGCAGCAAAGGTTTCAGTGTTATTAATGGTGGTCGGTTTACCATACACACCAAAGCCGGCTGGGAAAGGTGGTTTAAAGCGCGGTTGGCCTTTTTTGCCCTCAAGCGACTCGAGTAAGGCCGTCTCTTCACCACAGATATAAGCACCGAAACCATGTTGTGCATATAGCTGGAAGCTAAAGTCGGTTCCTTGGAATTTCCCCCCCAAATAACCAGCGGCACGCGCTTGCTCAAGCGCTTCTTCAAAGCGTTTATACACTTCGTAGATCTCGCCGTGAATGTAGTTATAACCGACACTGGCACCCATGGCGAAACCACCAATAATCATGCCTTCAATCACGGCATGCGGGTTAAAACGCAAAACGTCACGGTCTTTAAAGGTACCAGGTTCACCCTCGTCTGAATTACAGACAACGTATTTTTGACCTGGTAGTTTGCGTGGCATAAAACTCCATTTAAGACCCGTAGGGAAACCTGCTCCACCTCGGCCACGTAGGCCAGAGTCTTTAAGAATGCCAATCACGTCATCTTGGCTGAGTTCGCCCGCCATGATGCGTTCTAGTGCGGCATAACCACCACGCGCTTTATAACTTTCGAGATCCCAATTATCACCATTCAAATCTTTATAGATGACTGGGTTGATATGGCGACCATGAAAAATCATAGAGTTATCGGCATTGCCGCTCGGGTTGGCCAGCAAGCCTTGAGAATATTTTTCGATAATACTCATGATGCCTTCGCCTCGTTTTGGATATCTTTAATTAGTTCATCGAGTTTCTCTTCGGACATGCGAACACATTGGTGCAAGTCATTGATCAACATCACTGGAGAATCGCCACAAGCACCTTGGCATTCTGATTGTTCGAGCGTAATCAAGCCATCTGGCGTGGTTTGACCTAATTCAATACCGAGCTTTTTGGAGAGATATTCGGCTGCACTGGCACCATTGCGCAAGGCACAGGGTAAGTTCGTACAGACTGATAATTTATAGCGACCAACGGGTTGCAAATTATACATATTGTAGAAAGTGGCCACTTCTTGGACAGCAATCGGCTCAACCCCAATGTACTCGGCAATATGGGCAACGATCTCTGGCGAGACCCAGCCTTTTTCTTCTTGTGCTACTCGCAATGCAGCTTTGACTGCAGAAATTCGCTTATCCGCAGGATATTTGGCTAATTCTCTGTCTATTTCCTGATAAGCCTGTTCAGATAACAACATATATTTATCCTTCATTCAATCCATTGCTTAACGGTCAATTTCACCGAATACAATATCCTGAGTACCAATAATTGTGACGGCATCGGCCAGCATATGACCGCGTACCATCTCGTCAAATGATTGCAGATGGACAAAACCAGGTGCACGGATTTTGAGGCGGTAAGGTTTGTTGGCACCATCTGACATCAAGTAAATACCGAATTCACCTTTTGGATGTTCGATAGCCGCATAAGCCTCGCCTACTGGCACGTGAAAACCTTCAGAGAAAAGTTTGAAGTGGTGAATCAGGTCTTCCATACCTGATTTCATTTGTTCACGGCTTGGCGGCGCTACCTTGTGGTTATCGGTAATGACGGGACCCGGGTTTTTGCGAAGCCAATCGATACATTGTTTGATGATTTTGGTGCTTTCACGGAACTCTTGGATACGGCATAAATAGCGGTCATAGCAATCGCCATTGGTTCCCACCGGAATATCAAAATCCAAGCGATCATAGACTTCGTACGGTTGTTTGCGGCGCAAATCCCATTCGACGCCTGAACCACGCAACATAACGCCACTGAAACCTAAGGCCTTAGCGCGTTCAGGATCGACAATACCAACGTCGACGAGACGTTGCTTCCAGATACGGTTTTCGGTAAGCAGCGTTTCGTATTCGTCGACGGCATGCGGGAAGCGCTCACAGAAGTCTTCTAAGAAGTCGAGCAAGGAGCCTTCACGTGCCTGGTTCATGGCTTTTTGCTCACGTACACTACGGAACTTAGAATTTTTGAATTGGTGTTTCGGCATGGTGTCTGGTAAATCACGATACACACCGCCCGGACGAAAATACGCCGCATGCATGCGAGCTCCTGAGACCGCTTCGTAGGCATCCATAAGGTCTTCACGATCACGGAATGCGTACAACATCACGGCCATTGCACCCACGTCCAAGCCATGTGAGCCCACACCCATCAAGTGATTAAGAATACGGGTAATCTCATCGAACATGACTCGGATATATTGGGCACGGATCGGTACTTCGATGCCTAAGAGTTTCTCGATGGCCAAACAGTAAGCATGCTCATTACACATCATAGACACGTAGTCGAGACGGTCCATGTATGGAAGTGCCTGTAAGAACGTTTTGTTCTCGGCGAGTTTTTCGGTACCACGATGCAATAAACCAATATGTGGGTCAGCACGTTGAATCACTTCACCACTTAATTCAAGGATAAGACGTAACACACCATGCGCGGCAGGGTGTTGTGGACCGAAGTTTAAGGTGTAGTTTTTGATTTCAGACATAATGATTAATTAGCTCCGTAACCTTCTTCACGAATAATGCGTGGTGTAATTTCGCGTGGCTCAATCGTCACGGGTTGGTAAATCACACGTCTTAAGGTTTCGTCGTAAATCATTTCGACGTGACCTGATAACGGGAAGTCTTTGCGGAATGGGTGACCAATGAAACCATAGTCCGTCAAGATACGACGTAAGTCTGGGTGACCTTGGAACACAATACCGAATAAATCATAGGCCTCACGCTCGAACCAGTTAACACTTGGCCAGACATTGAGTAGCGTTGGCACAACAGGAAATTCGTTGTCAGTCGCAAATGTACGAACGCGTAAACGCCAATTATGTACGGTAGACATCAGTTGGGCGACCACTGCAAATCGACCAGGGAATTGTTTTTGTTTTTCGGTGTAATTGGTCGATGGGTGACCCCATAATTTGTAGTCAACACCACATAAATCCATGCACATATCAAAGCGCAAACTAGGCTCATCGCGCAATTGTTGACAAACACTGGTCCAGTTCTGAGGATGAATTTCGAGGATCAATTGACCACAGGATTCGAGCAGATTGGCATTAGAACCTAAGATGGTATCAAGGCTTTGTTTGAGTTGAGCTGTCATCTTAATCTCCTATGCCTGACGGGCGATTGTATTGGTTCGAGCGATTTTATTTTGGAGTTGCAACAAACCATATACCAAGGCCTCGGCCGTTGGAGGACAGCCTGGAACGTATATATCTACCGGCACGATGCGATCACAGCCACGTACTACAGAATAAGAGTAGTGATAGTAACCACCACCGTTGGCACAGGACCCCATAGACAGCACCCAGCGAGGCTCCGTCATTTGGTCGTACACTTTGCGAAGTGCTGGACCCATTTTGTTACAGAGCGTACCGGCAACAATCATCAAGTCAGATTGACGTGGACTTGGGCGGAAAATAATACCAAATTGGTCAAGGTCATAACGCGCAGCACCTGCATGCATCATCTCGACGGCGCAACAGGCTAGACCAAAGGTCACAGGCCATAATGAGTTGGTTTTTACCCAGTTCAAGACATTATCAGTGCTGGTAACTAAAAAACCTTTGTTGTTTAATTGATTTTGTTCAGACATTGTATAACTCCAGATTTAGTCCCACTCAAGGGCGCCTTTCTTCCATTCGAAGGCAAAACCCACTGTTAGAATGGCAATAAATACCATGGCTGTCCAAAACCCAACCATGCCGACGTGGCTATTGGCAATAGCCCATGGGAATAGAAAGGCAATTTCCAGATCGAATAAAATGAATAAGATCGCGACTAAGTAATAGCGCACATCGAACTTCATACGAGCGTCTTCAAAGGCCTCAAAGCCACACTCAAAGGGAGAGTTCTTTTCGGGATCTGGTCGGTTGGGACCGAGAATAGCACCTAAACAAATGAGTAAGGCACCTAAGCCCAGTGCTACGATAATAAATAACAAGACTGGAAAATATTCAGCTACCTGCATATATTTACATCCATAAAAGATAAGAAACCTGAACCTGCTTCAGGCAATAGAGTGGCAACATAAGTTCTTAGAGCGAGGCTGCACAACTACCTTAACCATATGTAGCTTGGACGTATGGTAAAAACAATTGCAAATGCACTTAACTACCTCGACATTGGCGAGCGCCACTAGGTAGACGCTAGAAGTATCCGTAAGGATTAACCATTAGTGGTCGTATGAATATTATGGCTTAGCACCCAAGCACATTTAAGCTTGCGCTATTAGAAAATATATTTGCCTAGACACCTATATCTTAATAATTGTAGCATTTCTAATACTTATAAGCCATTTTTTTGGGCTATTGTGAATATATTTTACGTTAAATAAATGAGTTCTATTATCATTTATCAATAACTTCTTTTAAAATTCATTATCTTGTTATCAACTAAATATAAACAAGGCAAGACTGCAGTAAACTCGTATACGTAAAATTGCAACAAATATTAAGAGCCAAACCCTAGTAAAAGCCCTAGGGATCTAATTCCTATTCTATAGCATATAACTTGCAGTGATATGAATAACCCTGTTCGCATCCAAAGATTAGAATACGTAAAAAGCATTACACCCCCTATTTAATCCTTGCCATTAGATAAGACCAACGGATGTTTCCAGTTTAAGCACGTTGTTTAGTGGTAATTCATAGTGCATCAAAAATGCAGCGACCACAGTGGTATAGAAAGTGTAGATGCTACCTGTGTGAGCCAAATAACGACTGCTTATCAATAACAGTCCTGCTGCTTTAGCAATAACTCATGGATTAGAAAGAGATACGGCCTGGGTATTTATTTAGTCTGCTATATTGTTTTTTACCCAAAATTAGGCTTACTTAAACAGCATGCTGCTGGGATTTGGGGTTTGACATATTGAGAGAGGCTAATCTTACTCAGGTAATTAGCGCTTAGCCTCCCCTTCTCTACTTCTATGACAGGGAGTCATCTGCGTTTATGAGTAGTCCTCTCGATTAAAAAAGACATGAAAAAACCGCCCTACTCGGGCGGTTTTTATTCATACTACAGTCAGTTAAGCATGCTTAGAAGCTGTGTTGTAAGCCGATAGCACCAAATACTGCTTTAGTTTTGTCAGTGGTATCGTATTGGTCGTGGAAGTTATTTTTGGACCAACCGTAAGCACCAGTGGCATAAACGGCAGTGCGTTTAGATAATTGGTGTTTGTAGGCAATGGCAGCAATATGACCAATTGCTTTTTGGTCTGCGTCGTGCAATTGAACACCATTGAACCAGTTAGCTTCTGAGTTACCATTTTTTTGGTGGTTACCTTGGTAAGAAATGAATAAGGTACCGTTTTCTGAGACTGGAGCAGAAATACCTGCTAACCAAGCTTGAGAGTGGTAACCCTCACCTAATGGGTCAGCGTAGCCCACGACATCACCCGCTTTGTTAGTGTGTGCAACTAAGTCACCACCATTAAGTGGATTGAACAAACCGTCTTCGAAGTCATCGCCATCACGCATTAAAGCTGCGTAAGAACCGCCGTGTTGTTGACCATACAATAAGTGTAATTTAACAACGTCGAAGTCGTAAGTTAAACCAACGTTCCAAGCGTGCATACGGCTGATAGAGTTGTTATAGCCGCCACCGAATTTACCGTCATCCCAGTTGTCTGCTTTAGAACGACCCCAAATCCAGTCATAGCCAGCGCCGATATACAAAGGTCCGTAAGTATAACCAATACCAGTTGTTACACCGTAAGTTTCGTTTTTAGTTTTACCGTCTTGGTGACGTTGAGCAGGATCAAAACCTAAAGAACCTTCGTAGTCAACAGTGTTAGATTGAGCCACACCACCGACTGCCCATTGGAAGCCTTCAACGTTTGGAGACACATATTTAAGAACGCCATCGAAACGACCAGATAGTGAGTTACCGAAAGCAGAAGTTGCACCACCAAGACCGAAGTCAGTACCCATAGGGTCGATTGGAGCTAAGAAAGCGTCACCCGCATTGTATTGACGACCGATAGTGAAAGTACCCCAGTCTTCACCAGTTAAACCAACAAAAGCTTCTTGACCGAATAAGCGACCACCGTTAGTTGTGCGGCCGTTACCTAAATCAAAACCACTTTCGAGTTTGAAGATAGCAGAAGTACCATTACCTAGGTCTTCAGAACCCATCATACCCCAACGGTTATCACCTGCAACACCACTTTGTGCGCCAAGATTACGTTCACGTTTAGAGAAACCACCTAATTTTTCGCCTTGAACGAATTGAGGCAAACCAGTTACTGGATTTTTGATGGTACGGTTACCAATACGTTCGTTACTGGTACGAGTTGTTTTAGTTTGGTCAATACCGTAACCAGCGTCAACGACACCATACAAAGTAACTGAACTTTCAGCTTGGGCAACACCAGCGAAACCAGCTAATAAAGCAGCTGCAAGTAATGTTTTTTTCATTTTGAAACTCTCCGTAGACTTGATAAAACGTTAATAACCGAGATTACTGAATGGTTACTAACGACACCCTTGGGAAAAGGTGTTGTATCTATTTGAACAAAGATGGAGTTTTTTGAAACATGGGCGTTACAAAAAAACCACCATAGATTTATTTCCTGCCCTTTTGTTGGCCAGCTATTGCAGCCAAGCCTCAACAACAAACAGATTAAAGGCCGGGGTATGTATGATGAAGAAAACTTAAGAAATTACTTTAAGTTTTGATCCTGCCTCGGTCTACAGTTTCAGTGTACTCCTAAGCTTAGATATCTGCAGTTCTTTTTGCTAAAAAACGACGTTTATTACACTTTAGCGATTTATTTTGATGTTTTTATACAACAATCAAGTGAATTTTAAGCACATTTTCATATTTCTGTCGTTTGACTGGTGTTAACAGGTGTAACTCAACTAGTCACTACATGATAGATGCTGGGCAACAAACCATGTGACGACTGCCGCACCTTTGCACCTCCTACTGATATCTAATATTTATTGCTTGATGTTTGGGCTTGTGCATTTTGCTGAGTGTTTGATGTTTATGATTTGTAGTTAATTATGCTTGGTCCCCGCTTACAAAGCTTACTCTCACCTTCTGCTTGCTTGTTGCAGCCCTCATTGAGTCATGGCCTATCAGCCATAGGTTTAGCCACTATGCTTTTTAATCTTGATTTGATACATAAATGAAATAAGCATAAAAAAACCGCCCTCTGGAGGGCGGTTTTGTGCACTAAACTAACTAATACTAGCTTAAGCGACGATTAGAAACGGTGTTGTAAACCGATAGCGCCGAAGATAGATTTAGTTTTTTCAGTAGTATCGTATTGGTCGTGGAAGTTGTTTTTAGACCAACCATAAGAACCAGTCGCGTAAACAGCAGTACGTTTAGACAATTGGTGTTTGTATGCGATAGAAGCGATGTGACCGATAGCTTTTTGGTCAGCGTCGTGTAATTGAACACCGTTCAACCAGTTAGCTTCAGCGTTACCATTTTTTTGGTGGTTACCTTGGTAAGAAACGAATAAAGTACCGGCTTCAGTAACTGGAGCAGAGATACCAGCTACCCAAGCTTGAGAGTGGTAGCCTTCGCCCATTGGGTCAGAGTAACCAGTCGTGTTGCCGTCTGCGTCAGCGTGACGAACGAAATCACCACCGTTTAATGGGTTGAACAAGTCGTCTTCGAATTTGTCGCCGTTACGCATTAAAGCAGCGTAAGAACCACCGTGTTGTTGACCATACATTAAGTGTAATTTAACAACGTCGAAGTCGTAAGTTAAACCAACGTTCCAAGCGTGCATACGGCTGATAGAGTTGTTATAGCCACCGCCGAATTGTTTGCCGTCCCAGTTGTCTTCTTTAGAACGACCCCAAACCCAGTCATAACCAGCACCGATGTACAATGGGCCGTAAGTATAACCGAAACCAGTCGTTACACCGTAAGTTTCGTTTTTAGTTTTACCGTCTTGGTGACGTTGTGCAGGATCAAAACCTAAAGAACCTTCGTAGTCAACGGTGTTAGATTGAGCCACACCACCGACTGCCCATTGGAAGCCTTCAACGTTTGGAGAAACGTATTTGATAACGCCGTCGAAACGACCAGAAAGAGAGTCACCGAAAGCAGAAGTTGCAGATGCAGTACCGAAGTTAGTGCCCATTGGGTCGATAGGAGCTAAGAAAGCATCACCAGCATTGTATTGACGACCAATAGTGAAAGTACCCCAGTCTTCGCCAGTCAAACCAACAAAGGCTTCACGACCGAACAAACGACCACCTTGTGAAGATTTACCATTACCTAAGTTAAAGCCACTTTCTAATTTGAAGATAGCAGAAGTACCGTTACCTAAGTCTTCAGAACCTTTCATACCCCAGCGGTTACCGTTAGCAACACCACTTTGAGCACCTAGGTTACGTTCACGTTTAGAGAAACCACCGATTTTAGTGCCTTCGATGTATTGTGGAAGACCAGTCACAGGGTTTTTGATAGTACGGCTACCGATACGCTCGTTGCTATCACGAGTCGTTTTAGTTTGGTCGATACCATAACCAGCATCAACTAAACCATAAAGAGTTACTGAACTTTCAGCTTGGGCAACACCAGCAAAACCAGCTAATAAAGCAGCAGCAAGCAATGTTTTTTTCATTTCGAAAATCTCCGTAGATTTGATAATAAGGCTAATAACCAATGTTATCTTTAGTTACCACCCACAAAATCCCTAAGAGGGATGTTGTATCTATTGCAACAAATAATAGATTTTTTTACCACCTTAATTAGCAAAAAAACCTGTTTTTCAGTGAATTTACTGTTATTTTGTTGGCTATCTACCACAACCAACCATTAACAGCACCAGTCCGTGGTTTATGTAATCGCAAGAAAACTTGGAATAATTCTAAGTCTTACTTACGCCTCGGTCTACGGTTTTAGTGTACACAAAAATGCTTTTAGTGACTGTTTTTTTGGTGTAAAAACCACGGTTTTTACATATTCGGGTGGTTTTTTGATGTTTTCATACAACAACCATCCATAAGAAAACTATTTTGTTGTTTTTTTGGTAAATTACCCCGCCTCTTAGCGCGAGGTGGCACATCTAAAACCCAGGCTAGGCAACACATAATTAGCCTTCAAGCTATTGCGTAGAGAATCTCGCATAAACGCCGCATAGTCACTGGGATCGGCCACCCCACTCGCCGCTGCGCCACAAAATGCGCCAAGATTAACACGACTGTCTATGCCATCTTTGTTAATCGTTTGCAGATTGCTTTTATCGAGCGCACGTTGTTTGGCGCTAGCAAAGTCTTGCGTCCATTCCCAAATTAATCCATGAAGATCTTGTACACCATAATAGTTAGCGGGCTGCTGCCCCACAGCGGGCAAATCATTACTCGCACGGCTTTCGTACCAACGCAGTATGGTGTCGGTATAGGCTGGATCATGACGCCCATCAGCCAAATGCTCAGAAGCCTTTGCGACAAACTCCCATTCGGCCGTGCTGGGTAAATGTTTGCCTTGCGCCTTGCAATAGGCCTGAGCGGCAAACCAAGAGACATTGGTCACGGGCGATTGTCGTTGCTTAGGTGGAGGTTGGTAGCTTACTTGACCGTCTTTAGTGGTTTTTTGCCAATGCTGCAAGTAATTGGCTTCGGCAAACATGGGCTTGATGTGTTGCGGTTGCCATTGCGGTTGAGCTTGTAGAAAGTTATAAAAAGCTTGATTAGTCACCGGCGTTTTGTCGATCTTAAAGGCTTTGACCCATACTAAAGGGCTGGCTTGACTCGAATATAAGGAGCGAAATTCCCCGCCTTGTATATTGACTTGAGCAACCGCATCCAAGGGAGCTTGGCGTTGTTGGGCCTTCACTTCTGAACCTACGCCTAGCGTGATCAGAATGATACAAGCCATAGCACTCAAGCCACGTCTACACTGACGCGGCTCTTGAAAATTCTGCGCATTGCACATAATGAACCTTCTCGCCATAAACATAAACTTATAAGAAAACATAAGCCTCAGGCGCACATTGCATCACGAACGCAAGGGCATGAGGCTTATATTATTGCTAGCTAGACAACTAAGTTTTATTTCTTGTCGGCACTTTGATGCGTTTGACGGATTTTTTTGACCTCATTGACATCCATCACACCGCCTTTGTTGTCCCAACTATTTAATAAGAAGGTCACCACATTAGCGACATCCTCATCGTTCAGTTGTAAGGCAGGCATTACCGCATCATAGTGATGGCCATTTACCGTAATCGCCCCATTAAAACCATGCATCACTATCTCGGTGGCGCGCTTGTGGTCAGCATTCAAGAAGTCTGAATTAGCCAATGGCGGGAAGACATTAGCAATGCCTTGACCATCCGCCTGGTGACAGGCTTGACAGTTATTGACATAGACCCGTTTACCAAACTCAATTTGCTCGTCTTTGTTTTTGGCCTTAATGGCTTGGGGTTTCTCACCGGTGTCATAGGCGCGAATCGCTGCGCCCTCTGGCAAATAAACTTCATCCCGTATTTTGCCGGAGTAAATAGCTTTATCTTCTGGGCCACTGACCTCAATCGTACCTAAGGCTCCTTTATTGAAGGCACGGAAAATAGAATGGTCAACAAGTGTAAGCTTGCCTGGTACGTTCGTGGTAAATTCCACGGTCGCCGCGCCCCCAGCAGGGATTAAGGTCGTTTGCAAATTGTGATTGACTAATTTGCCCCCTTCTACATAGACATTATCAAAAATTTCGCCAATAACATGGAAAGAAGAGACTAAATTAGGGCCACCATTACCAACAAATAAACGTACTTTCTCATTGGTTTTGGCAGTCAATGAATTTTTGCCAGCCAACGCACCTACCGAACCATTAAAGACGACGTAGTCAGGGTGCTCATCAATGGCTTTTTTCATGTCAAAAGGCTGTAGCCCTGTCTCACCATAAGCGCCTTTGGTATAAAAATCCCCTTGCATGACATAGTACTCGTGATCGACTTTAGAGAGCCCTTCTGGCGGTTCCACCAAAATCAAACCATACATGCCATTAGCAATATGCATACCCACTGGCGCCGTGGCACAGTGATAGACATATAAACCGGCTTGTAAGGCTTTGAAAGAAAACACGGACGTATGACCTGGCGACGTCATACTGGACGCAGCACCACCGCCTGGCCCTGTAGCGCCATGTAAGTCAATATTATGGGGCAGTTTTGAATCTGGATGATTAGAGAAATGCATTTCGACCGTGTCACCCTCTCGCACCCTCAAGAAAGTCCCTGGTACCGTACCATCAAAGGTCCAGTAACGGTAATCAACGCCATCGGCTAGACGCATGACTTTTTCGATGGTTTGCATTTTAACCACGACTTTAGCGGGGTAATCGCGGTTTATCGGTTTAGGAACATGTGGGGGCGCTACTCTCTCAGCCTCAATCACTGGCAACTCTTGGGTGGATTTTGTACTCACCGCTTGTTTTTCTGGCGCAGCTACTGTTGAGCTTGCCTGTGGCTTATCATTGCTTTGACCCCAAGCTAAGCCACTATTTAAACTTAAGGCCAGCAAAATACAGGCGCTACAGGTTTTTAGCTTCATGTTTTTCTCCTTAAAAGAGCGCTGTGTTGAACACAGCCGATGACGAATCTTTATTCTTTCATCTTAACGAGGATTGGTTGCAGTTTGTATAATATCCTTACAAATTAGTACGGATTGCTTGTGCCAGCTCAAGAGATAGCGCAAAACAGGCAAAAAAAAGCCCGAAAGCTGAACTTTCGGGCTTATTACTCTGTCGTAGTGCAGTAATACAAAAACTACTGCACTACTCACTCAGCCATTATTGTTGAGCGCGAGTCGTTTGGGCAGCGGCTGGCACAGCTTGACCTTGTACTTGAACTTCTACACGGCGGTTAGGTGCGTTACATTTGATTGCTTCACGACCTTTGCCTTCGCAGTTAACGACTGGGTTAGCTTCGCCACGACCAGCGGCTTGGATAGCATTGGCAGGCACACCACGTTTAACTAAGTATTGGCCAACGCTGCGAGCACGACGCTCAGACAAGCCTTGGTTGTAAGTTGGGTTACCGATAGGGTCAGTGTAACCAACGACTTGGATCGCTGTGATATTTTGTAGGCGACCTAAGTTAGACACTAGCGCGTCTAGTTTTTGTTGGCTTTCTGGGCGGATTTTGTCTTTGTCGAAACCGAATAAAGCATCAGCATCTACAGCCACTTTTTGTGGGGCTACACGACCAGTTGCTGGAGGGCAATCGATGTCTTTTGGTTCAGCAGCGTGCCAGTAGTAGCTTTGGACATAACCGTCGGTATCGAAGACCACTTTGAATTGGCAGATAGACTCGTTGTTAGCACCAACACCTGGTGTACGGAAGTGGAACACATAGTCCCAAGTATGAGCACTAGCAAGGTTAAGGTCGTCAAAGTGAGGAGCACCTAACAAGTCAAAGACTTTAGAACGGCTAACCGTTGGTTTGATCATTTCAAAGACTTGTGGGTTAGGATACGCTTTTTGGCGATCTTGGTAGTGGGCTTTTGAATAGTCAGGCCATTGGGTATCAACACCGTTGATGCTGCTGCACGCAGATAAGGCTACAGCACCGACAACAGCGGCCATTAACGCTTTCAATTTCATTGTTTTCATATAACAACACTCCTTTGAAAAAAAAGTTTATTTATGAATAAGCGATAGGCTGAATCATTCGAAGAACTCCAAATGTACGCCTAGCCAAACCCATAAAAAGATCGTAACGAACTTTGCACTTACTAAATGTGATTCATTAGGTGAAAAATTCATATACCTGTCTATATATTAACCAATTTATTCTAAATATTACAGATGATTCCTTAAACAACTCTTGCAAATGCCCCGCCCCTACAGGGCTTTGCAGGTAATTCGTATGCAAAATCATGTAGTTACAAGATGTAGTTTATGTTAATTATAGGTTTGTTGTATTTTAACCACAATAGGTATTTTATGTGATTGTGCTTAATTGACTTACTTCTGATGCGTTTTTAGCACAACAAAAAAGCGCTCATAACCCTAGGGTCAGAAGCGCTTTAGCCTGTTAAATAGACTTTTAATTCATATACATCCCACCATTGATATCGAAATTCGCACCCGTTGCAAAAGCCGCCTCTTCGGAAGCTAGCCATGCCACGAGTGAAGCAATCTCTTTGGGTTCACCGAGACGTTTTAGGGGGATGGTCGCCACAAGTTTGTCGAGAATATCCGCGGGCACAGCACGAACCATTTCAGTGCCCACATAGCCCGGTGAAATTGTATTCACAGTAATGTGTTTATTGGCTAGCTCTTGCGCCAAGGCCATTGTAAACCCGTGAATCCCCGCTTTTGCCGCTGAATAATTGGTTTGCCCAAACTGCCCCCTCTGGCCGTTGATAGAACCAATATTGATAATGCGCCCCCACTTTTGCCCAACCATATCTTCGACGACTTGTTTGGTGACATTAAAGAGACTATTGAGGTTGGTATTGATCACATCATGCCAGGCTTGGACTTTCATTTTGCGAAATTTTGCATCACGGGTAATGCCAGCGTTATTGACTAAGACACTCACCACGCCATGCTCTTTTTTGACCTTATCAAAAGCCGCCACGCAGGAGTCCCAGTCCGTGACATCGCATGCCGAAGCGATAAATTCAAAACCTGCTTTGTGTTGCTGCTTTAGCCAATCACTTGGATCACGTTGCAAACTATGACCGGCGACCACTTTAAATCCTTGTTGCGCTAGGCTTTGACAAAAAGCCGTCCCAAGTCCTCCCATACCACCAGTCACATACGCTATTTTTTTGCTCATCTCCGACTCCTATAATTAATTACCGCTGCCCTCAAAAACCTTCATGCCACGACTTGGCACGTCATTACTCTGATTACTCAATCGCCCGCACCTTGACATAGTCGCCGGGGGCATCGTCTAAAACTGGGTACTGCTGGTTACCTGCTGTCGGGTGCGCTGCTGCACGCTCACCTGCGTACTGACTTAACCATGTTGACCAGGCTGGCCACCAGCTGCCTGGCGTTTGTTGGCTATTTTTTAGCCATTCCTCAGCACTGTCTGAGGGAGTTAGTAAATGACCTGGTATGGACCAATAATGGCGTTTATTTTTGGAGGGTGGATTAATGACACCTGCTACATGGCCGGAAGCACCCAATACAAAGCTAACTTGTGATCCCAAATACTGCGCTGATTTAAAAGCCGTATGCCACGGCACAATATGATCCTTGATGCTGCTGTAGTAAAAGACAGGAAGCTGGATCTTGGAAAAATCCAATGGCGTTCCATTGACGGCAGTCACACCTGGCTTGATGAGCTTATTTTCTAAATAGGTATGACGCAAATACCAACAATAAAAAGGCCCAGCAATATTGGTACTGTCACAATTCCAATACAATAAATCAAAGGGCAAGGGTGACTTGCCTAGCAAATAATTATTGCTCACATAGGACCACACTAATTCGCTCGGACGAATAAAGGAAAAGGTATTCATGAGGTCGCGAGCCGGAAACAGACCCGACTGGCCTATCTCGGCTTCTTTTTGGCTCACAAAGGCTTCATCGACAAAGACATCAATAATGCCCGTATCCGAAAAATCCACAAACGTCGTCAACAAGCTCAAGCTCTTAAAAAGCGGCTCTTGTCTTGCAGCTGTAATGGCCGCCGCGGTCGCCAGTAGCGTGCCACCCACACAAAATCCTAAGGCATTGATTTGGGGTGTTTGCGTAATGTCTCGTACCACCTTGGCGGCTTGCAAAACGCCTTGGTCAATATAATCATCCCAGCGCGCTTCTTGAATACCATCTTGATCTTCGGGCATGGGGTTACGCCAGGACATCATAAATACCGTAAAGCCTTGTTGCAGCGCGTAAGCCACTAAGGAGTTATGCGCTTGCAAATCCAAAATATAAAATTTATTAATGCAAGGCGGCACCATAAGTAGTGGAATACGATAGGTATTGGCTTGTTGCGGTGTATATTGGATTAATTCAAATAATCGATTCCGATAAACAATCTTACCCGGGGTGGTCGCTAGGTTATGGCCAACCTCAAAGGCGCTCTCGTCACTCATTGAGATGCGACCCTGTTGCAGATCGTGCCATAAGTTGAGATTACCCATTTGTAAAGAAGCGCCATGACTCTCTAGGCATTGACTTAAGGCTTCGGCATTGAGGGCAAAGTAGTTGCTAGGAGCGATGGCGGCTAACCATTGCTCGAGCGCAAACTCAATTTTTTGTTTGAGTTCTTCGGGCAATGGCGACTGCTTGGCCATCTCTCTAAGTGTGCTCGCGGATAAATCGTATAAATGGGCTAAGTAATTGAGATGCGGCCATTGCTGCCAGGCGGCGTGGCTAAAGCGTTTGTCTTTGAGGGGAGCTAATGACTGATTAACACTGTCTTGCCAGAGCTGCAGAAAGCCTTGATTGAATGTTTCTTGAATTTGTAGCCAAGGTTTTACAAAATCACTATGCCAAGCTAATAACGGGTCTGAGGCAGTGTCCGGTTCCGCTTGAGCACTAGCCTGCTCTATTTTTGCCGCAGATTCATTGGTAACGGGGAATAACTCGTTAGCGTTGTGGTGTTCAATGCTGACCGTGCTGGGAGCGCTAGGAGGTGTACTCATCGTGTCCTTGGCGCTATTTGGCGACTGGCGCTGAGTCACAGTATCTGAGGTGCTTTCTGTACTGGCGGTTTTCGGATCGTTCATAAAGTCCCTCCTAAACTTTGTGATAGTGAAGAAACCAGCAAAGACCTCATAGGGACAAGTACTTGAATTTAGGTTTGGAGCCAGACCAACGTCGCCATTCTGCCTTGTTGAGCGGAGCGCCTATGGGAGAAGAAGCAGTCGTTATGTAAATAGGTACATAAATCACTACGAAACACCTGTGTAACGCCTGCGCCTTGCAAAATATAGCTCGCCGCTCCCGCCAAATCAAATAAGTACTTCGTCACCTCAAGCGTGGCACCAGAGACTGCACCATCACTTATGAGATCATCATAAAAAACAACATCCTGCTCTTTAAATATAGCATTAGTCGCTAACTGCGGTGAACTTTTTAGGACTTTAAAGGCAGTTCCAGGCCACAAACGGGTACTTAAACTACTCAGTGCCTTGGCACTAGCTTGCGACCATGGATGTCTAAGAGGTTGTTGCGCCAAGCACGCATAAAAATCCACCTCAGGTGCGATGGGCTTAAAAAATTGCGCAAAAGCGTCATCTTGCTGCACAAAGCTTTGATAAACATCCACTCCCACTTCAAACACCGCAGCGCTAATGCTCGGCCCAATCCAAGCAAAATCAACCTGCGCCTGCTTACGTCGCATAGCGGCAATGGTGTTTTGCAAAATGCCGTTGAGTACACCACGCCAGCCTCCGTGCGCGACGGCAATGATGCGGCGTTGGGTATCGGCCAGCACGACTGGCAGGCAATCTGCTGTAAGTACCGCCAATACATCTTGGCTTGAATCAGTCACTGCCGCATCGGCAATCGGCTCATGACGTTCATTGTATTGGACCGTATCCGGTTGTGATGGATCAAACACAATCGCGCTATGGGTCTGCGAGAGCCAATGCGGTTGGCGGCCACACAAGGATTGAATTAAGGCACGATTTTGTAGTACATGCGCCGTTTGATCATTGACATGCAAGGCTAAATTTAAGGAATCACAGGCGCCTTCAGAACAGCCGCCTTGACGTAAAGTCGTACCATAGGCAATCCCCTCAAGCCGTGGTCCCGTGGCTAAACAAATCTGTCGAAGAGCGTGCAAATCGGTCATGGGTTTTCCTCGTTTGGCAGCCAATGAATATTCTCTATCACAGCACACATATCTGGTGCCAACGGCGCCTCAAAATGCTGGAGGGTTTGACTTTGGGGATCTTTAAACTGTAGGACGCGCGCATGCAGCATTTGTCGCTCTGCCCCCGCCCACTCAGGCCCTTGATAAAGCGTATCTCCAAGCAGCGGATGTTGAATGCTTGATAAATGCACCCGTATCTGGTGCGTGCGTCCTGTATGTAATTTGCATTGCACCATGCTAATCGCATGGTCTTGCCAGTCACCACGTCGTAAGACCTGATATTCGGTCAAGGCGGGTTTCGGGGCGATCGCTGCTTCACTACTCATACGAACGGGAACTTTAGGATCACGGCCAATCGCTTTGTCGACCTGTCCAGCGGCTTTGGTATGGCCTTTGACTAGTGCTGTATATAGACGCCCGACGGTGCGGGCCTGTAATTGTCGTACTAAAGCCGTCTGCGCCGTCTCAGTGCGCGCTACCACTAATAAGCCAGAAGTATCCTTATCGAGTCGATGCACAATCCCTGCGCGCGCCACACGTGCTAACTCTGGGTACCTAAATAATAAGCCATTGAGTAAGGTGCCCGACCAATTGCCAGCGCCAGGGTGGGTCACTAGGCCTACCGGCTTATTGATGACCAGCCAATCTCGGTGCTCCGCTATGACCTCAAAGTCGACATCTTCAGGTTCAAAAGCGCTGTCTTCGGGTGCGGCTTGTGGGATCACGTGAATCCGATCGAGTCCAACTACTTGATGTTTGGGCTTAACGGCGCGGCCGTTGACGGTGACAAAGCCTTGCGTAATCCAATCTTGAATGCGACTGCGCGAATGCTCAGGGAGCTGCGCTGAGAGATACTTATCCAAACGCTGCGTTTCTTGTTCGAGAGGCAATTCGAATACTAATTCTTTGCTTGACGCTTGTTCAGTGGTATCTATTTGCGAGGGCTGGGTCATTAGTTGTGGTGCTTTTTTAAGATTTAATAATATAATATTTCGTTGCTATATAATTATATGAAATTATATGCACGGCTTTTAACCTTTGAGTGAATTTATTTATGTCCAAAAAATTGCTTAATGCTGCCCTTCTGGCGGCCTTGTCGGGATTAATGGTAGCTTGCTCGAGTACGCAAGAAGTAGTGGATGACGAAACCATTGAATGGACCGCACCACAAATTTACAATGCAGCTCGCGAAAGTGTACGTGGCGGCGAATGGAAAAAAGCCCGTGCTTACTTATCAGCCATTGAGACGCGTTTCCCTTATTCTAGTTATGCGCAACAGTCATTAATCGACCAAGCCTATGTCGACTTCAAGGACGATGAACCCGAAAAAGCCACGGCGGCTATCGACCGTTTCTTACAAATGTATCCCGGTCACCCTGGGGTCGAATACATGCTCTACCTCAAAGGTTTGATTACTTTCACACCGCCAAGCGCTTTTCTGAATAGCTACACGGGTCAAGATCCCTCTGAGCGTGATCCTAAGGGTCTGCGCCAATCTTATGCGGCCTTCAGTGAGTTGGTCAAACGCTTTCCAGATGGAAAATATGCGCGCGATGCCAAACTACGCTTATCTTGGTTAGTGAGCACCATCGCTCAAAATGAGGTCAATGTCGCCGAATACTACTATCGCCGTGGCGCCTATGTGGCAGCGATTAACCGCGCCCAAGCCGTGATTCGTGACTTTACAGGTGTGACGGCTGCAGAGCGTGCACTTTATATTATGATGCTCTCTTATGATGCTCTGCATAAACCAGAGCAAGCCAGTGACGCCCGTCGCGTCTTATTACAAAACTTCCCGAATACAGAGTACCTAGAGGGGGGGCTGGACAAAGACAAATCTTGGATCGACCACTTTAGCCCCAAAGGTTGGTTCACCAACTAATCATTTGTTAGCAGATCTTTATGTCATTAACCGCTCCCGCTGGAGCGGTTTTTTTTAGACTTGTTTGTAAGGATTACCGAACTAGGCGCTGGCTTTAGTTTGCGCCTGCATAAAATTGATCGCATACTCCAGTTCACGACTGCGGGCAAATTCCGGCAAACTCTTCCAGAGTAACTTGCCATAAGGCTTATCCACTAAGCGCGTATCACCAATCACAAGCACGCCACTATCGCGTTCGGTTCGAATCAAGCGACCAACGCCTTGCTTGAGTGCAATCGCTGCATGAGGGATTTGAAATTCCATAAACGGATTCCCCCCTCTCTCCTTACAGGCTTTGATCCTGGCTTCAAGTACAGGGTCATCTGGCGGTGCAAATGGTAACTTATCAATCACCAATAATGTCAATACATCCCCAGGAAAATCCACACCTTCCCAAAAAGAGGCGCTCGCCACTAATATCGCTTTGCCGTCTTCTCGAAACTGTTCAGCCAGCACAGCACGTGGGCTATCACCCTGTTTAAAGACGGTCTTATGGTGTAACTGCTCTTCCTTCGCCTGCTGCAATAATGCCGCTATTTCATCGACCGCCCGTAAGCTGGTACACAAAATCAAGGTTCCTCCCCATGTGTAAGGTAATAACTTGAGAACCGTATCCACAAGATAGCTGTTATAACCTTCCTCCGTATATAGGGGTGCAGAACGCGGTAGCACATACATCAGTGCACGGTCTTGATAGTCAAAAGGCGAATCCCAATGCTTATAGGTATATTTTGTTAAGCCAAGGGTCTTGGTAAAAAAATCGGGCTGCTTATTGACTGAAATGGTGGCGGAGGTAAAGACCCAGCTTTGGTCGGGCAATTTACTACGACCAAATTCCTGCACACTGAGGGGAGCCTTTGAAAAACGAATATGTTGGCGTGTGCTATTGAGTTCTAACCAGCGAATATAATCGATCTCTACTTGCGGCGTTACCTCAGACTCCTTGCCTGTCTCTGAGGTCGTCGCCTCAGGCTGATCGGCGGCTTGGACTTCTGCCAATGGATCATGCTTTTCGGCGAGGGTTTGAATAATGGCTTTGGCCTCTTCTGAGCTGAGATCGAGTCCCAAGGGATGATTTTTTGGGGATTGTTCAGACGAGGGTAACCAATCCAGAAATGACTCATAAAGCTTAGCGCCCTCTTTGGCGCGCGCCCCTAAATCGGTATGACGTTCTTGCACTTTTTGCAGGATGAGTACGAGCTCTAAGATCTGTTGCAAAAATTGCTTATACACTGGCAAAAACTTATCTAACTCTGGAATTTGGGTATACACCTTGCGTTGTGAAGAGGTCTTTTCTAAAAAACGGCAAGCCAAAATTAATTCTGACAGCGCTGTTTGGGCCTGCGTAGGGGCGCTCTTCCATTCTTGGGAGACATCTTTGAGTAAGCTACTAAAATCAACTTGTACGGCGCGCAACCATTCATGTACATGATGCGTACTCACCATGCTACCCATAAAGTCCGTAGCACAATCAGGCAATTGGTGCGCCTCATCAAAAATCACCGTATCGGCGGCCGGCAGTAAATCGTAAATTTTTTGCTGTCTGAGCATATAGTCAGCCATGTACAAAGAGTGATTCACAATCACCACTTCGGCTTCTTGAGCGCGTTTGCGCGCCTTTAACACAAAACACTCGTCTAAAAAAGGGCAGTCTTTGCCCAGACAGTTTTCTTGGGTGGAGGTCACGCGCATCCAAATTGGCGCGTTTTCATTGACTGAACTACAGTCCGTCTTATCACCAGTCGCTGAACTTTGTGCAAAACGTTTGATTTTTTGAAAATCCTCGGCCTCGCGTTTGGAGGCTAAACTCTTGCCTTCTTCTTCGAGGCGATTGAGATAGTAGTGACAGACGTAATTCGCACGCCCCTTGAGTAAGGCGACTTGGACTGGTAATTTTGTGGCCTGACGCACGGCCGCCACATCTTTGTTGAACAGTTGATCTTGGAGTGTCTTGGTACCGGTAGAAATAATGACCTTACCCTCACTCAGAAAAGCTGGCACCAAATAAGCCCAGGTCTTGCCCGTACCTGTACCTGCCTCTGCTACCAGCGTGCCGTTTTTTTGGATGGTTTGCTCAATCGCTTGTGCCAACTCCAACTGAGCTTGACGAAAGCGATAATGGGGTGATTTTTTGGCAAAAGGCCCATCGGCGTTAAAGTAATCGGTAACGTGGTGATAAATCGGCATTGCAAAGCGCAACTACAAAAAAGATCCGTAAACTATTATTTTAATTCATACGGCATGCTTTTTCTTAAAAAAACGCTTATTTATCTTAGAGTTAACTACGTATCTTCAATGCCAATCATGGCTCATCTACAGCCTAGAGAAGCGAATTTAAACGTTCCATAATTAATCTATGGCAAAATTTAGGTTTTATAAAAATTCTCAAAAAGGCTTTTATGACAGAAGTAAATGCACCGACCGACACTAAAGCGGTTGATCAAGCAAGAATTTATCAGCAATTAGCTGAGGAGTTACACGTCCGTCCTGGTCAAATTAATGCCACAGTGGCTCTCATGGATCAGGGGGCTACCGTGCCCTTTATTGCCCGTTATCGCAAGGAGGTGACAGGGGGGCTTGACGATACCGTGCTACGGCAGCTTGAAGTGCGTTTATTATATTTACGCGAACTGGCAGAACGGCGCTTGGCCATTTTGGCGTCTATCGAAGAACAAGGTCAGCTCACTGAAGAACTAGCCGCCCAAATTGAACACGCCGATACCAAACAGCGCCTAGAGGATCTATACGCACCTTATAAGCCTAAGCGTCGCACCCGTGCACAAATCGCTAAAGAAGCTGGTTTATTACCTCTGGCGCAAGCCATTCTGCAGGATGCCAAAGCGGATCCATATCAACTCGCCAATGATTATCTCAATCCTGAGCACAATATTAATGACAGCAAAGACGCCTTAAATGGCGCGCGTGATATCCTGGCCGAAAACTTTGCAGAAAATGCCGACTTACTAGCCTATATGCGTGACTATATCGAGCGCTTTGGCCATATTTATGCCAAAGTGATCGAAGGTAAAGAACAAGAAGGCGATAAATTCCGAGATTGGTTTGATTTTAATGAAGTCCTCCAGCAAATGCCTTCCCATCGAGTCTTAGCACTTCTACGAGGACGCCAGCAAGGATTTTTACACTTACACTTGGGTTTAAATCCAACCCTAGAACAAGAAATCCCACATCCAGCTTTACTCAAAATTAACGATTTTCTACACCTGGGAGCTGATTTTGCCAGCAAAGAGGCTGATAGAGGTAAATGGTTGGCCGAGCTCGCGCGCTGGACTTGGCGTGTCAAATTATTACCCGCCTTTGAAAATGAATTTATCAATCACTTACGTGAACGTGCTGAGCTCGAAGCCATCCAAGTATTTGCTCGCAATCTTAAAGATTTGTTATTGGCAGCACCCGCGGGTCCAAAAAACGTCCTCGGCTTAGATCCCGGGATTCGTACGGGTGTAAAAGTCGCGGCAATCGATCACACCGGGAAGTTGCTAGAAACCACTACGATTTATCCTTTTGAACCACGTAAAGATCGTGAAGGAGCGTTGCGCAGCCTGGCGGCACTCATTCACCGTCACCATATCCAGTTAATTGCCATCGGCAATGGGACCGCCTCCCGTGAAACAGAAAAACTGGTGAGTGATTTATTTAAGGAATTTGCGATCACAGGCGTGACCAAAATAGTCGTGTCCGAAGCTGGCGCGTCGGTATACTCCGCCTCTTCTTTGGCGGCCGCTGAGTTCCCGGATTTAGATGTCAGCCTGCGCGGCGCCGTCTCTATCGCGCGTCGTTTGCAAGATCCATTGGCTGAATTGGTCAAAATCGATCCTAAAGCCATTGGTGTGGGGCAATATCAGCACGATGTCAACCAACGACAATTAGCCAATGCCCTCGATAAGGTCATCGAGGATTGCGTCAACGCTGTGGGCGTAGATGTCAATACAGCATCGGCCGCACTCTTGGCTCATATATCTGGGCTCAACAATAGCTTGGCCAATAATATCGTCGAATGGCGCAATCAACATGGCGTCTTTAAAAATCGACAAGATTTGCTACAGGTTAGTCGTTTTGGCGCCAAAACGTTTGAGCAAGCGGCTGGTTTTTTACGTATTATCAATGGTGATAATCCGCTCGACGCTTCGGCGGTACACCCTGAGGCCTACGCTGTGGTAGAGCGTATTCTCAATCAAGCCGCCACCGATATCAAAGCGGTGATGGGTCAAAAAGATGCACTTAAGGGCCTGTCACCTGCGCAATTTACCGATGAGCAATTTGGTTTGCCTACGGTTAAAGATATTTTTAGTGAACTCGAAAAGCCGGGTCGTGACCCCCGCCCTGAATTTAAAACTGCTACGTTTAAGGATGGCATTGAAACCATTAAAGACTTGCAGCCGGGCATGATTCTGGAGGGGGTCGTCAGCAATGTGGCGAATTTTGGGGCCTTTGTTGATATCGGCGTGCACCAAGATGGTTTGGTCCATATCTCCGCCCTATCAGAACAGTTTGTTAAAGATCCCCGCGATGTAGTCCGTGTGGGCCAAACGGTCACTGTTAAAGTCCTAGAAGCAGATCCTCAACGTCAACGTATTTCTTTGACAATGCGTCTGAACGATGATGCCAGTACCACGTCCACCCACAACCCTAAGTCTGGTCGCAAAGCATCCAGCGCTCAGGCCAAGTCTTCGCAGCACAAAAAACCTGTGCCTCAAGGAGCGATGGCACAGGCGTTTGCGAAGTTAAAGAAATAATTCTACAAATTATAAGATCATCGCGGCAATCCATCCTGCGGCGATTAAGGGCAGATTAAGGTGTATAAAGGTCGGCACCACCGTATCCCAAATATGGTTATGCTGACCATCTGCTCCCAAGGCGGCAGACGGACCTAAGGTCGAATCCGAGGCTGGCGAACCAGCATCCCCCAAAGCGCCCGCGGCACCAATTAACGCAATCGTGGCCAACGGTGAAAAGCCAAATTGGATGCACATAGGCACATAAATGGTGGCAATAATTGGGATGGTTGAGAACGATGAACCAATGCCAAGTGTGATGAGTAAACCGATAATCAGCATCACCAAGGCGGCAATGCTTTTGTTGTGGCCAATCATCTCGGCACTAGCACTGACTAATTGTGGGATTTCACCGGTGGTTTTCATGACTTCTGCAAAACCATTGGCCGTAATCATAATAAAGCCAATCATGGCCATCAGGCGCATACCTTGCAAGAAATAATGATCTTGCTCCTTCCAGTTGACTACACCACTGAGTGAGACCACCGAAAAACCGACGACACCACTAAAGACCATGGAATTAGTCACCACTTGCGTGACCAAGGCCAAGACAATGCCCCCCAATACAATCAATTTTTGTAAAAGATTGAGCTTAGGGGTTGGGCTATCATTGCTATCATCAGCAATGGGCAAATCTTGATAAACACGTTTTTTGCGATAGGTAAAAAGAATCGCAGTAAGTGCCCCTACTAACATACCTAAGCACGGAATAGCCATGGCTTTCATGGCCAAGGACTGCTTATAAACATGTCCGAAGGGTTGCGCGGCCTCATTAATACTTTTCATGAGGATGTCATTGAGGTAAATGGCGCCATACCCTAGAGGCACCGCCATGTACATCGTGACCACACTAAAGGTCAGCGCACAAGCGATCGCTCGGCGATCTAGCTGTAGTTTGTTAAATACCAATAACAGTGGTGGCACCACGATGGGTATAAAAGCAATATGAATTGGTACAATACTCTCGGCCGCAAACCCCATAGCAATCAGACTCAGAAATATAATAAATACCAAACCCTTGGCGGTTTTGCCGAGCTTGGCATTGTGGTTGACCTTCTGAATGAGTAAATCGGCAAAGGCTTGCGTTACCCCCGTGCGCGAAAGTACGACGGCAAATGCGCCCAAGGTTCCATAACCTAGTGCGATGACCGCGCCGCCTCCTAGACCTTTTTCAAAGGCATGCACGACATCGAGAAACGGTAGACCCGCCACTAGGCCCCCCACAACGGCCCCCACGACCATGGAAAGTACCACAGAAATCCGTAGCAGACTCAGGACTACAACAATGGCAATAGCCACGACAACAGCATTCATCACTCCCCCTTTTTTAGTCTTCGCTAAAACTCGCTAGTTGTTGTTTGAGATCTTCTTGCCAAGCCTGCACGCTAGAATATTGATGAGCATCGATGGCACTAGCAATTTTTTGTTGTTGGAATTGCAAGCCCGCTTGCGTTAGGTCGTCTGTGGCAATTAAATAATCATCGATAGCCGAATTTTGTAGCGTTTTAATCCATTGTCCTGCAGTTTTAGGTTGATCAAAAGGCACTGAGCGAAGGATTTCTTGGCCATGCGCATCTAATAGTCGGAACATAAACTGCCCTGCTTCATCTCTGAAACTAATAAAGCGCGCCGTTTTTTTGGATTTATTGGTTTTGTCTTTGCCACTTGGCTCAGCGCTTGCGCGAGCGCCTTGTGTGACCATACTGTTAGATCTTACTAGCCCTACTGCCTCTCGAATTTGTGCCATAAATGGTGTGGCGATACGGCGCGCTTTTTGGGCGCCTGCTAACAAAATATCTTCGAGATCATCTGGACGTTGCATTAAATCCATATAGCGCTCACGCATAGGCGCAATCATATGTTGCAAGAGGCTGTATAACTGCTGTTTGGCCTCGCCCCAAGCCATGCCCTCACGCAATTGCTGCGCAAAAGCTTGGCTTTGTTCAGGTTTAGCAAAAGCCTTGTAAAGCAAGAAAATCGCACTATCATCAGGTTCCTTGGCCTCTCCTGGCGCCTTGGAGTCCGTTTGGATGCGCGCAATCGCGTTTTTGAGGTCCTTATCACTACCTTCAAATAAAGGAATGGTGTTGTTATAGCTTTTGGACATTTTGCGGCCATCTAAGCCCGGTAGAGTCGCGACATTGTCGTCAAGCAGCACTTCTGGCAACACAAAATAGTCTTGGCCTTGACCATAATGGTGGTTAAAACGTTGCGCAATATCGCGAGCCATTTCGAGGTGTTGAATCTGGTCACGGCCGACAGGGACTTTATGGGCTTTAAATAAGAGGATATCCGCTGCCATGAGTACAGGATAAGAAAACAACCCCATGGTCACGCCATCATCCGGTTCCTCTTGTTTCTCGAGGTTTTTGTCGACCATTGCTTTATAGGCGTGGGCGCGATTCATCAATCCTTTCGGCGTCATGCAGGTCAAAATCCAAGACAATTCAGGAATTTCTGGTAGGTCGGACTGCCGATAAAATGTCACCGTCTCTGGGTTTAAGCCCGCAGCTAGCCAAGTGGCGGCGATTTGACGACGTGAATCGGCCACACGCTGCGGATCATCACATTTAATCAAGGCGTGATAGTCCGCTAAGAAAAAGAACGCATCGACATTAGCGTCTTGACTCGATAAGATGGCTGGGCGGATAGCACCCGCATAATTGCCTAAATGCGGTGTGCCTGATGTGGTAATACCTGTAAGAACTCTTGTTTTAGACATAAATAAAGGACTCCGCATGAATTAGTGATGGACTTTTTGATTCAATTTTTGTAGTAGACGCGCCTTAAAACTCTTAGAGAGCAGTAAGACACAGTCATATTTGTCATCTTGAAACAAAAGCAAGGCACTATGCGTGAGTGGTGAAAATACTTGATGTGATTTGTTATAAGTCCACATTTTTACGTCTAACCTCTTTTAAATAATCTTTGGACTGCATTTCTATAATACGTGACACCGTGCGCGTGAATTCATTGGCGAGTGTGCCTTCGGTGTAAAGCTCTTCGGCATCGCACTCTGCAGACATAATAAATTTAACTTTGAAGTCGTAAAGAACATCAATTAACCAGGTGAAACGGCGCGCTGGCGATGACATCGCTTGCGACATTTTCGGCACGTCGCTAAGGATAATTGTTTCAAATCTGCTCGCTAGCTCTAAATAATCATTCATGGAACGGGCCGTTTGACACAAGTTCTCGAAATCAAACCAGACGGTATTTTTGGCCACGCCTTTGACGGCAATCTCACGATTTTCGATGGTGATGACATCCGCTTGAGGCGGTTCACCACTAAGATCGGTAAATAATTTGACGAGTTTCTGGTCCGTCTCTGGGCCCAAGGGTTGATAGTACAGCTGAGCGTTCTCGAGACTGCGCAAACGATAGTCCACGCCCGTATCTACACAGATAATCTCCATATGCTCATAAATCAGATCAATGGCGGGTAGCAGACGATCACGGTGCAAGCCATCGGGATAAAGCGTATTCGGTTCGTAATTTGAGGTCATCACAAAGGTACAGCCATACTCAAATAATTTATCGAGCAAGCGATACAAAATCATGGCATCGGCAATATCTGAAATATGGAACTCATCAAAGCAAATAACGCGATACTTATCCGCTGTGTCACGGGCTACTTTGTCTAGTGGGTCCGGCAAACTTCGTATCTCACGCAAACGATGGTGAATACTGCGCATAAACTCATGAAAGTGAATGCGAATTTTGTCGTCGCCTTGAAGACTTTGAAAAAAAGCATCCATCAAAAAGCTCTTGCCACGGCCAACACCCCCCCACATATACACGCCTTTGGGGAGCGCTTCTTTGCTCGGGCTGCGCTGCAATAATTTAGAAAAAAATCCTTGTTGCGGTTTTACGCGTCGCGGCG
This sequence comes from Brackiella oedipodis DSM 13743, assembly GCF_000621025.1. Lineage (GTDB taxonomy): Bacteria > Pseudomonadota > Gammaproteobacteria > Burkholderiales > Burkholderiaceae_B > Oligella > Oligella oedipodis. The sequence goes on along the minus strand of NZ_JHZJ01000009.1, from coordinate 137,464 downwards.
CTTGCAAATCGTTATACAGTCGTTGCAAATGCTCAATCGCGTTTTTTTGGGCGGCGTCTTGCTTAAACCCTTTGCGTTGCAGCTGATCTTGATAATACTGAATGACTGGCTGATTCATGGATCTGGCTCGAGCTAGAGAACAAAGCAAATATTATAAACTTTTACGTTTTGATAGATATAAAAAAACCGTTGTTACAAGCCTTTAGCTTATAACAACGGCTAATGATTAATCAAAAATATGCAGCGAACGGCTACATATGATTAATTAGAGATTGAGCGTACGTTTATCAACAGCCAATGCCGCTTCTTTGACCGCTTCAGAGAGCGTTGGATGAGCGTGACAAATACGAGCGATATCTTCGGCAGCGCCTTTGAATTCCATAATGGTCACGGCTTCGGCAATGAGCTCAGAGGCCATTGGGCCAATAATGTGAACACCCAAGACTTCGTCGGTGTTTTTATCAGCGATGACTTTGGCAAAACCAGTAGTATCACCTAGCGCACGAGCACGTCCATTGGCCATGAATGGGAAGGTACCAACTTTAATTTCACGTTTGTCTTTTTTGAGTTGTTGCTCAGTAGCACCGACCCAAGCGATTTCTGGGCTGGTATAGAGCACTGAAGGAATGGTGTTGTAATTCACATGACCGTGTTGGCCAGCGATACGTTCAGCCACGGCTACGCCCTCTTCTTCGGCTTTGTGGGCCAACATAGGACCACGAACCACGTCACCGACAGCCCAAACATTTGGTAGATTGGTTTGGCATTCCTCGTTTACTTCGATGAAACCACGTTGATCTAATTTAAGACCCACGGCTTCTGGATTGAGACCTTTGGTAAACGGAATACGACCGATAGATACGATTAAATGATCGAACTCAGCGCTGACTTCTTCATCTTTAGCGGTTTTGTAAGTCACTGTCACGGATTTATCATTGACTTTGACGTTTTCGACTTTGGCGCCTACTTCGATGTTGAGACCTTGTTTCGCAAAGACTTTTTTGGCTTCTTTAGCGACTTGGGCATCAGCTACGGCCAAGAATTCAGGCATAGCTTCAAGTACCGTGACTTCTGCACCGAGACGACGCCAAACACTACCTAACTCAAGGCCGATAACACCGGCACCGATCACGCCGAGTTTTTTAGGGACGGCAGGGATATCAAGCGCCCCAGCGTTAGAGAGTACTAATTTCTCGTCAAAAGGTAGATCCGGTAGTGCACGTGGTTCTGAACCAGTGGCAATAATTACGTGCTCTGCATCGATCTCGATGGTTTTTTCACCAGCACTGACGCTGAGCTTGTAGCGATTGTTCTCTGCACCGACAAATTGCGCAGTACCGACGATAAATTCAATCTTGTTTTTCTTAAATAAGAATTGAATTCCTTGGTTATTTTGGTCTACCACAGTATTTTTGCGGCCTAACAAAGTATCAAGTTTGAGCTTGATAGAACCGACTTCTATACCGTGCTCTGCAAAATGCATCTGGGCTTGCTCGTAATGCTCAGATGATTGCAATAAGGCTTTGGAAGGGATACAACCCACGTTAGTGCACGTGCCACCTGGTTTTGGTTTACCGTCTAAATCTACCCACGCATCTACGCAAGCGACTTTTTTGCCTAATTGCGCCGCACGAATAGCCGCGATATAACCACCAGGACCTGCACCAATCACTACTACATCAAATTCTTTTGCCATATGTTTCTCTCTTAATTCAGTTTATGTTAAACGCCCCTATAGAGGGGCGTTGTGACGAAGATTCGAGTTTATAGATCGAGCAACAAGCGTTGTGGATCTTCGAGTGCTTCTTTCATGGCGACTAAGCTGAGTACAGCCTCACGACCGTCGATTAAGCGGTGGTCGTATGAAAGTGCCAAGAAGTTGACTGGACGAATCACGATTTGACCATTTTCTACCACAGCACGTTCTTTAGTGGCGTGAACACCAAGAATGGCAGATTGCGGTGGATTGATGATTGGTGTAGACAACATAGAACCGAAAGTACCGCCATTAGAGATAGAGAAGGTACCGCCACTCAAGTCGTCAAGGCTAAGTTTACCGTCACGGGCTTTAACGGCGAACTCGGCGATTTGTTTTTCAATCTCTGCAAAGCTGAGTTGATCAGCGTTGCGAAGAATAGGTACGACTAAACCGCGTGGGGAGCTAACCGCAATACCGATATCATAGTAGCCGTGGTAAATAATGTCTTTACCATCGATAGAGGCATTGACTAATGGGTATTTTTTGAGCGCTGCAACCGCTGCTTTGACGAAGAAAGACATAAAGCCAAGTTTAACGCCATGCTCTTGTTGGAATTTTTCTTTGTATTGGCTGCGTAAATCCATCACAGCTTTCATGTTGACTTCATTGAATGTCGTCAAGATAGCGTTTTCTTGTTGTGATTGGATTAAGCGTTCGGCGATACGTGCACGCAAGCGAGACATTGGGACACGCTCTTCGGCACGGCCAGACAAGTTAGTGCTAGCGCTGGCAGGAGCCGCCGCAGCAGCGCCTTTAGAGGCATTTTGAGCATCATTTTTAGTGACGCGACCATCACGGCCAGAGCCTTTGACGTCAGCAGCGTTGACGCCTTTTTCAGCAAGAATCTTAGAGGCCGCTGGTGAAGCAATACCGGCTTTAGAGTTATCTGCTTTGGTTTCTTGAACCGCTTTCTCGGTGCTTTGCTCTTGTTTTTGGGAAGCATCTTCAGATTCTGTTTTGGCAGCGGACTCTTCTTTTGGCGCTGCTTCGGTGCTGGCACTGGCTTGTGCTTCGGTGTCGATTTTGGCGAGTAGTTGCTCTGACTCAACAGTAGCGCCTTCTTCTTCAACGATTTCAGTGATGACACCGTCTACCGGTGCAGGAACTTCCATGACGACTTTGTCAGTTTCGATTTCGATCAAGGTTTGGCCTTGGGTCACAGCTTCGCCTTTTTGAACTTTCCATTCAAGTAAGGTGCCGTCTGAAACCGATTCTGAGAATTGAGGGACTAAAACATTTTCAATTGACATAATTCTACCTTTAAATAACTATTAGTTTTTGACGATTAAGACTTCGGTTTCTGAACCAAAAGCTTGTTCAATTAAGTTTTTGAGTTGTTCACCATGTTTGGCCATATAGCCTACGGCAGGTGAAGAAGAAGATGGACGGCCAGCATACATTAGTTTTTGGCCCACTTTCATGTGGTTATAAAGTGGAGCTTGAATGTAGAACCAAGGGCCTTGGTTGCGAGGTTCGTCTTGCGTCCAAACAATTTCTTCGGCATTAGGATATTGAGCAAATAATTTATCGAGCTCATCATGAGCGAATGGATACAGTTGCTCAATACGAAGAATAGCGACATCATTAAGTTCATGCTCTTGGCGGTAAGTGACTAAGTCATAGTAGACGCGGCCAGAACATACAAGAATGCGTTTGACTTTGTCTTTGTTGATGTTGCTATCGACTTCAGGAATGATGGTTTTGAAGCCCCCTTCGGTAAACTCAGACATTGGAGACGCTGCGTTTTTGTTGCGTAGCAATGATTTTGGCGTAAAGATGACCAATGGTTTACGGAATTGACGGATCATTTGACGACGCAACAAGTGGAAAATTTGTGATGCCGTCGTTGGTTGCACGCATTGGATATTGGTATCTGCACATAATTGCAAGAAACGTTCAATACGGGCAGATGAGTGCTCTGGGCCTTGACCTTCGTAACCGTGTGGCAACATTAAAGTTAAACCACATTGACGACCCCATTTGGCTTCGCCTGAAGTGATAAATTGGTCAATCACTACCTGTGCACCATTCGCGAAGTCACCAAATTGGGCTTCCCAAATCGTAAGGGTATTTGGCTCAGCGCACGCATAACCATATTCAAAACCTAAGACCGCATTCTCTGAAAGCACAGAGTCAATGACGGTAAAGTGCGCTTGTTTGTCGGAGACATTTTGGAGAGGAATATAAATACCACCGTCCCAACGTTCACGGTTTTGGTCATGCAATACGGCATGACGGTGAGTAAAGGTACCACGACCAGAGTCTTGACCACTGATGCGTACTGGGTAGCCCGTAGCGACTAGGCTGGCAAACGCTAAGTGTTCACCCATACCCCAGTCAAGATTCATCTCACCTTCTGCCATTTTACGGCGATCATTGAGGAGACGTTGTACCAATTTATGGGCACTGAAACCTTCTGGAATAGTCGTGATGCGTTCACCTAAGCGTTTGAGTTCAGCTTCAGGCAAGGCGGTTTCGGCTTGATCAGACCATTTAGCGCCTAAGAACGGTTTCCAATCGATCGCGTATTTATTTTTGTAGTCAGTGAGTACTGGCTCTACAGATTCTTGGCGTTTATCGAGTAAGTCTCTGTAAGCTTTGACCATGGCTTCTGGTTCGTCTTCGCCAAGCACTTTAGTGGAGACGAGTTTATCTGCATAAAGTTGGCGAGTACCAGGGTGAGCGCCAATGGTTTTGTACATTAATGGCTGCGTAAGGGCTGGTGTATCTTGCTCATTGTGACCTAATTTACGATAGCAAATGATATCTACCACTACGTCTTTTTTGAATTTCATGCGGTAGTCAAGAGCTAAGCGAGTCACAAAGGCGACAGCTTCTGGATCATCGGCGTTGACGTGGAAGACAGGCGCTTCGATCATTTTAACGACGTCAGTACAATACAAGGTTGAGCGCGCGTCGCGAGGATCAGAGGTGGTGAAACCGATTTGGTTATTGATCACAAAGTGAACCGTACCGCCCGTACCGTAACCGCGTGTCATCGCTAAGTTAAGGGTTTCCATGACAATGCCTTGACCCGCAAAGGCCGCATCACCATGCACTAAGACAGGAAGCACTTCGTCAGTATTACCGTGGCGCTCTTGGCGGGCACGCGCACTACCTTCAACAACAGGGTTGACGATTTCTAGGTGAGATGGGTTAAACGCTAAGGATAAGTGGACTGGACCACCTGCGGCGGATAAGTCGCTTGAAAAACCATTATGGTATTTTACGTCACCAGAAGTGAGTTCACCGGCTTGTTTGCCTTCGAATTCGGCAAACAAGTCACCTGGCATTTTGCCCATGATGTTGATCAACATATTGAGGCGACCGCGGTGAGCCATACCCACGACGAATTCATTAACCTTGGTTTGGGAACCGTGGTTGACTAATTCATCCATGGCCACAATAAAGCTTTCTCCGCCTTCTAGGGAGAAGCGTTTTTGACCCACGTAGCGAGTATGTAAATAACGCTCTAGACCTTCAGCTTCGGTCAATTGTTGGAGAATGCGTTTTTTGCCCTCTGTGCTGATTTGCATGCTGCTACGTGAGCTCTCAAGACGTTGCTCAATCCACTCTCTTTCGTGAGGATCAGAGACGTGTTGGAATTCGGCACCGACAGAACCACAGTAAGTACTGCGTAAAGCATCGACTAAATCGCGAAGCTTCATGGTGTTGCTGTCTGTGAAATAGGTGTTACTAGCAAAAAACTCAGTGTCTAGGTCTGAATCTGTGAAACCGTAGGTAGCTGGATCAAGTTGTGGCAGCATAAAACGATGTGCCCGTTTGAGCGGATCTAAACGGGCATGACGAACACCTAGTGTGCGGAATGAATAGACTAGCAATTGTACTTTCAATTGCTTTTGAGCAATTTCTAGACTTTGCGATTGTGCTTGCGCTGATTGTGGATGTTTAGCGCGCTCTGCAAAGGATCTTACAATACTGGTATGACGGTAATCACGCGTGCTTACATTACCATCTGTTGCAGGTAAATGCTGCAATTTATCAAAATATTCCTGCCATTCAGGGCTTACATTTTCGGGGTCTGTAAGATACTCATCGTACAGTTCCTCAATGTAGGTGGCGTTGCCACCAGACAGATAAGAATTCGATATTTTGTCTTGTAAACTAGTCATTTTAGATCGTTGCACCTTGTTGAAGATGATACTGAAAGTACGAAAAAGCAATCACCAGAGATGAATGTTACTGAATGATTATTTGCATTTTACAAATAAATCTGCGGCTTAGGAACTATGAATGTCACTTGCACTTTTTAACCACTGCTCTTAGTATAAACCACAATTGCGTATATTTGCTAACTGTTCCTTATTTGGGCTCAATAGGCGCGTAATTTCACGCACAGTGCTATGTTGCCATATAAAGCCCGATTTGAATAGCGTAAAATGTACGCTTAAGTTTTATCTCAAGGAGGCCTCAATGCCTAAGAATTACAGTGAATCCGCCCTTTTCTACCACGAGTTTCCGCGTCCCGGCAAAATTTCCGTGGTACCTACCAAGCCCCTCACGAACCAAGATGATTTGTCCATGGCTTATTCGCCAGGGGTCGCCTCAGCGTGTATGGCTATTTATGAAGACCAAAGCAATATTTATCGCTACACTTCTCGTAGTAATTTAGTCGGCGTGGTCTCCAATGGCACGGCGGTTCTGGGCTTAGGCAATATCGGTCCTTATGCCTCTAAACCGGTCATGGAAGGCAAAGGTTGCTTATTCAAAAAATTCTCTGGGATTGATGTTTTTGATATTGAACTGGCCGAAACCGATCCTGACAAATTGGTCGATATTATTGCGGCCCTCGAGCCAACGCTAGGGGGTATCAACCTCGAAGATATTAAGGCGCCCGAGTGCTTTTACATCGAAGAAAAATTGCGTGAACGCATGAATATTCCTGTGTTCCACGATGACCAACACGGTACGGCGATTATTTCAGCGGCCGCCATCATGAATGGTTTATCGTTGGTTAAAAAGCAATTTAGTGATGTTAAGTTAGTTTGCTCTGGTGCTGGAGCAGCGGCGATTGCTTGCTTAAATCTCCTTGTCAAACTAGGCCTTAAAAAAGAAAACATTTATGTTTGCGATTCCAAGGGGGTCATTCGTAAAGGCCGCGAAGAAAATATGGAGCGCAACAAAGCTCTTTATGCACAAGACACCACAGAGACCACCCTGGCCAGTGTCATCAAAGACGCTGACGTTTTCTTGGGTTGTTCTGCCAAAGGCATCTTGACTCAAGACATGGTAAAAACCATGGCCAAAGATCCACTTATTTTGGCATTGGCCAACCCAGACCCAGAAATCACCCCTGAAGATGCCAAAGCCGTACGTCCTGATGTCATCATTGCCACGGGTCGCTCTGATTACCCTAACCAAGTCAATAACGTCTTGTGCTTCCCATTTATTTTCCGCGGTGCCTTAGACGTACAAGCCAGTGCCATTAACGAAGAAATGAAACTCGCTTGCGTTAAGGCCATTGCTGAATTAGCGCAAGCGGAGCTAAATGATGAAGTATCTTCCGCCTATAGTGATGAGGACTTACACTTTGGTCCTGACTACATCATTCCTAAACCTTTTGATCCGCGTTTAATCATCAAAATCGCTCCCGCCGTCGCTCAAGCGGCGATGGATTCCGGCGTGGCTCGCAAACCGATAGAGGATATGGAAGCCTATGTCGAGAAACTCAGTGGCTTTATTTATCACTCAGGTCAATTAATGATGCCGCTCTTTAAACAAGCACGTACAGGTGCTAGCCAGCGCATTGTGTATGCTGACGGCGAGGATAATCGCGTCTTACGTGCGGTACAAACAGTGATTGACGAGAAAATCGCTAAACCTATCTTAGTGGGTCGTCCAAACGTCATCGAGATGCGCATTAACAAACTAAATCTGCGTATCAAAGCCGGCGAAGATTTTGAAGTCGTCAACCCAGAACATGACGATCGCTTCAATGAGACATGGCAGCGTTATTACAAATTACGTGCTCGCAAAGGCATTAGTCCAGAAATCGCCAAAGCCATGGTGCGTAAACACAATACCTTAATCGGCGCTTTATTGATCGAGATGGGTTATGCAGACGCCATGATTTGTGGTGTCAGCACTGACTTTGATAACCAAGTTAAATACATCAAACAGGTCACGGGCACGCGTTATCCAAGTGGTACGCTCGCCGCGATGAACGTCTTAATCTTGCCTGAGCAAACCTTATATATTTGCGATACGCACGTCAATGAGAACCCAACTGCAGAGCAAATCGCAGAGATCACTATTATGGCCGCCGAAGAAATGACACGCCAAGGTGTCAACCCTAAAGCCGCTTTGCTATCACACTCTAATTTTGGTAGTAAAAACAGCGAATCTGCTCAAAAAATGGCGCGGGCGCTCGAAATTATTCGTGAAAAAGCACCTCAACTTGAGGTCGAAGGTGAAATGCACGCCGATGCCGCACTTTCTGCTAGCATCCGTCACAATAGCTTCCCGGATAATCGCCTCAAAGGTAAGGCCAATCTCTTGATCATGCCTAATCTAGATACCGGTAATATCACGTATAATCTGCTCAAAATGACGGGTAGCCATGGTGTCGCATTGGGTCCTATTTTATTGGGTGCCAAAAAACCCGTTCATATTATGACCACCAGCACGACTACGCGTCGCATTGTCAATATGACCGCCTTGGCTGTGATTGACGCTCAAGCGGTAGGTTCAGCAGAATCAGCAGACTAAGCGCTGCGCAACCTCAAAAAAAACCGAATCCTAGGATTCGGTTTTTTTGTTAGTAGAATAGGACAAAATCCTCTCTTTGGGCGGCTACATCTAATAAAACATTCAGTAAGGCGCGGTAATCATCCCCCATGGCTTCTTTACTCTGAAGCCGATCAGGCCACACCATGACCACCGGTCCTGTGACATCATTGCTCAGCACGTCATACAACGCATCTAAATTAGCGCCAAAATGCTCAGGCAAATGCAATTGCTTTTGTATGAGGGCATAAGCGTCCTGGAGAGAGTGCAAGTCTCTGAGCTCGCAAAATTGCGCGCCGTCAGCCGCCAAATTGGTAAAGAGTTTTTTGAGTTGGCGAGAATTATAAACTACTGACATGAGGGTACCTTTATGAAGCTTTGGTAATGATTAATGGTGACATAGGCGGGTTTGGCATAGGGTGTATAAACCAGACGTTTGGCATTGCGCTGCTTACCTTGATAATCGAGATCGGCCTCATGATAGCCATTACGGGGTAGTTTATTTTCATAGTTACCAAAATGATCACCACCCAGCGCTTTGCCTTTGAGCGCTTCTATATCATCAAAGGCTGCCCCCGGCACCCAACCGAGTGAGCGGGCTTTGTGCTTACTAAGATATTTTTGGGGTAGGCGATTATCCTTTTGTAAATGCAAAATCGCATAAGCAAGCTCTTGAGCATCTATTTGTCCATCGAGTTGCTCTTCGTTAAATTTCTGCATGCGATCAATGCAAGCCTGTGCATTCGTAACATGCTCTAAATCAGCATTCGCATTTTCGGACGCTTGAGCATTCACACCAAGCCCTACTAATGAAGAAGCGGCCAATACGCTTAATACCCATCGCTTACTGCTCATGGTTGTCCTTATTAAAAAATTTTTTGACAGATTTAGATACCGACATATATCCTAAAAAGATAACCAGTATAAGTCAATTTGCTGTATCATCTTTGATACTGCATGATTTGCATACTTAATGATTAACGTGATTAACGCCTGGTTCATTCTGGATATTGTATGAAAGCCATTGGAAAATTTCTATTATTATTTATTATAGTGGCCGCCGTGATATTTATTCTCTGGCAAGCGGCCCAAAAAGTTCTATTCGATGACAATGAGCACGCCTCTGTCAACCAAGACAGTAATATCCCAGCCCAAACAAGCCCTAAAATCACCACCCCAGCACCTAAGGAACTGAGCGCTGAAGAAGCCTTTGAGTCAACCTCAGATGATTCAGCACCTGATACTGGCTCATCACCTGCCCTGAGTTGTCAACAAGCGGGCGATGTTGTAGGTCACATCTACGATATGTACAAAGAGGGTGAAAGCACCGATACGATCAATGACTACATCAGTAGTAACAAAGCCATTCCTGATGACAATGTCGATATGATGCTCTCCTTTGTAAAATCCTTTACCCAAAAAGTCCAAAACAAAGACCAATTACCAGAGCGTCGACGCTTTATTCAGAACTTTGTGTCATTGTGTCAACAAGAAGAACAACAAATGAGTCATTAGCCCTACCGCTTAACGACTCAACCGTTCCACCGTGCAACAAAAAATGCCAAGCAAATTTGCTTGGCATTTTTTGTGGTTTACCACCATGGTTACGGTGAGCACAATATCTTGGACACTTTAATCCTGATCGTGATCCTGCTCTGAAGAAGAATCGTTGTAAGCTTGGTTGACTTTTTTCTCTACCGCTTCGGTCGTATTTTGTGGTTTGAACGAATCCGGCGTTGCTAGTGGCCAGGCCACTTCAAAAATCCGTAACTTATATTCTCCACGCAATAAAGCACCCTCTTCTACTTCGGGGTACAAGGCGGACCATAGCTTAATCTCATTGCTGGAGACGCGCGAAACGACGTGGTGAGCTTGTAATTGATCAGGTCGCTCAAGACCTGTCGCCGCTAATAACTCGCCAAAGGCCAGCAAGGTATTGTGATGAAAGTTTTTAACGCGCCAGCTCTTGTCTTCCACCACAAGGGCTTTTTGACGCATAGGATCTTGCGTTGCAATGCCTGTCGGACAGGTATTGGTGTGACATTTTTGCGCCTGGATACACCCTAAAGAGAACATAAAACCACGCGCACTATTGCACCAGTCTGCGCCTAGCGCAAGTGTCTTGAGCACATCAAAACCGGTCACAATTTTACCTGCGGCGGCGATTTTGACTTGATCACGCAGGCCAATACCCTTGAGGGTGTTGTGCACCAAACGTAGGGCTTCTTTCATGGGTAGCCCTACATGATCACAGAATTCAACAGGTGCTGCTCCCGTCCCACCTTCGGCGCCATCAACGGTAATAAAGTCAGGTACAATGCCTGTTTTTACCATGGCTTTAGCGATAGAAAACCACTCCCAGACATGACCAATACAGAGCTTAAAGCCGACGGGTTTACCACCCGATAATTGCCGCAATTGTTGCACAAATTCTAAGAGACCCACAGGTGTAGAAAAGGCACTATGGCTATTGGGCGAGTCGCATTCTTGCCCCACTTGGATGCCTCGAGCTTCGGCAATTTCAGGGGTCACTTTGGGTCCCGGTAATACCCCACCATGACCGGGCTTGGCACCTTGGGATAATTTAATCTCGATCATTTTGACTTGTGGCATGGTAGCGCGTTTTGCAAACTCTTCGGGACTAAAATTACCCTCTGCGTCTCGACAACCAAAATACCCCGAACCAATATTCCAAATAAGATCTCCACCATGCTTGATATGGTAACGACTAATCCCGCCTTCACCCGTATCATGCGCAAAACCACCTAACTGTGCGCCCTTATTAAGAGATAACACGGCATTGGCAGATAAGGCCCCAAAACTCATGGCTGAAATATTGAAAATAGAGCAATCATAGGGCTGCGTACAAGCTTTGCTCCCTATCCGACGTCTAAAGTCATAGTCCTCGATTTTGCTGGGCACCATGGAATGGCCAATCCACTCGTAGCCATCTCGATACACATTTTCGATGGTACCGAAAGGACGTTTATCGATTTGCTGTTTGGCACGTTGATATACGATGCTGCGCTCTTCACGAGAAAAAGGTAAATTGTCTTCGTCGCTTTCGATGAAATATTGACGAATTTCTGGGCGAATCGCCTCAAAGATAAAACGCAAATTACCGATGACAGGATAGTTACGGCGTACCGAGTGGTTGGGTTGGATTAAATCCCAAATACCCACCAGCGATAGTGCGAGGGTAATTATGGCAAATACCCACCACACATTGGATGACACAGCCGCCAAGATAAAGAAAATAGGTGTTAGGACAATCACAATGCCAAACACCAAAAACCTAAGCGCAAAATACTGCATTTGACCTCCCCTTGTTTTAGTTAAAAATAAAGGCACGTTTACTAGGTAAACGTGCCTGAAGCCTTGAAAGCGGCATTGCACCTGATCGACTTAGTCAATCGTGCAATGCGCACAAACATATTGTGTTTATTTCTTAGCGTTGGTAGCGTTAGTCGCATTAGCGCTGTTAGCGATAGCTGCTGCTTTTTGTGGGAAGACAGAGCTAACGATTGCTGAAGAAACTTGTGGGCTGCGAGTTTGCAACAAGAAGTTGTTGTTTTGGCGAGTACCGCTGAGTGAAGCCACTTGACCGCCTACTAGCGTCACGTAACCACGAGTATTAGGTACTTTAGAAAGTGCTTGTTGAGCTGCTGGATCAAGCGTTAGGACTACGAAAGAACGGCCTTGTTGGTCTTGAGCCAAGTTAACATCGGTCACTTGAGCGCGAGAGAAAACTGGCGCTTGAGAAACGTAGATAGTTTGTTTCTCAGAAATTTTTACAGGACGGAAGCCTTGTACTGCAGTGTTAGACGCTTGGAAAACTTGTAAGTCAGCGGCTTGAACAGTTTGAGCTGCAGCAGCGTCAGAATCGTGATGGTGATTGTGGTTAGCACAACCAGTAACCGCTAATGCTAAAGGTAAAGCTAGTAATGCTAATTTGCGAGATAATTTCATGAAAAAATTTCCTTCTATGGTTTGAAAACTATTACGATCTACGTAAACCGTATTATGCAGTATTTATACCCAGTTATGTAGTCTGTTGTCAAATTTTAGCTACAGTAAAGTACCTAATACTGGAATAATAATTCACTTATTAACGTAAGGCGTCTGCTGCATCCCTCGCGCTAACGAGTGTAGGCATTGGGAATAATAACACACCATCCGCTAAGTTGGCGCCTGCGCCATTGACTTCAGAGAATACAGAGTTATTGAGGCTGGCCAAAATCACGGTGTAACCTTGTTTGCGGGCTTGTTGTAATTTGCTCACAGCTTCTGGCTTAAGTCGTAAAGCCAAGGCAGGTTTGCCGTCATTCGTCTTGGCAACAAACGGGCGTTTAATCTCGTGTAATGGAATGTTCAAATTAGACGTGTGATAGGTTTTACCAGCCACATCGAGCGTTTGGCCTTGATTTTTTTTGCCCTTTTTGGCAGTGAGGCTACCCATATAGATGACAAAATTATTATTGTCACGAGACTGAATGACTAAGCGCTCAGGATTGTTACCGGCGCGTGCTTCTTTGTATTTTTGGAGCGAAGTGACGTGTTTGTGACCTGATTCTCCGCGATGGAAAATAGAACATGCACTCAAACTCAAAGACAACAAGGCTACGCCTGTCAGCGTTGCAATACGCATTTTGTTCATAAAATGGTTACCTTATAAATATGTTGATAAACGCTCTCTATTGTAATAAGCCAAAGTTTCAATAATCAAGCCATTTTGCTAATATTTACACTCACTTATGATTAACTCTTAAAGCAAATACTTAACTAGTGATAATACATTGGACAGCGATCATCAGAGGTGATATTGATGGTATTGGGGCCAGACTCTAGTTTGAGTTTTTTGGCTACCAATCCACCATACTGCACTGGACCACTCATCGGTTTGGTATCAAACCAATACATGCGACTGGTCAGATAATACTCCCCAACGGGCACATCCAAGAACACATATTGACCGTATTCATTGGTTTTGGTGGTGTAGATATGTTGACGATACGCCGCCTCACCCTCACCTTCCAGGACACGACCTTTGTGACAGACCTCGTTAAACCATTGTGTGCTGCTCTCAGTCACAGGATTAAGTACGACATCAATGTTGGACGCATGGCGTACGTGGGTGGTGCCTTCTAGGATATAGGCCAAGCCCACGAGCATGGTTTTTTCGGAGCCGGCCTTGATTTGTGAGGCATCAAAGGCCACTCGAGGCACCTCTTTGCGGACCTTATGTTTGACTGGATTCTTGGCTGGAGACGAGGCACAAGCCGCTAGAGCGAGTATTAAACCTAAGCTGCCCACTCGCTGTAACAGCTTGACATTCAACGATTGCAAATCCATAAAGCCAATGACCCCTTCATCTATAAAAGAACTAATTATAAAAGTTTAACGTTATCCCTAGCCCCTATGTGAAAAATTTCACTCATGACTCGCAATTGGAAAAATCTACGCTCTCAAAATACGCGCCTGTTGCCTTTATGTAAATTACGGTTGGTTAATGTAGGCAGCAAACCTATAATTTATAATGTTAAATCGTTTTTAAATTCTCATTCGATCATGTTCAAAAAAGACAAGCTCAGTACAGTTAATATTTGGGATTGGCCAACGCGTATCTGTAACTGGCTTTTGTTCATTGCCACTCTGCTAGCCATTTTTAGTATGCAAGGCCTGCTATATGGACAGGAGTCCCAACAAGAACTATTTGATAGCTGGCATCGGCGCAGCATCTATGCCGTCCTAACTTTAGTACTATTTCGTATTGTGTGGGGCTTTATTGGCACCTATTATGCGCGCTTTCAACAATTCCTAAAGAGTCCTAAGGCCATTTATGAATTTGTGATGAGCAAAAAATACCATCGCTTTGGTCATAATCCTCTCGCGGGTCTCTCGATTGTGATGATTCTCGTGCTGTTATTATTGTGGTCAGCGACTGATTTCTTAATCTATATCCCAGACGCCTACAAAGGCATTCTCAGTCATCATCTCCCCGAAGGTTGGCAAGATTCCATTAATCTTTTGCATTTTGTTTCTGGTTGTGCCGCGCTGCTTGTCGTCGTCATTCACATGACAATTTTTTCTATCTTTTTGTTCAAACATAAGCTACGGGTGATCCGGCCGTTCTTTACGGGCAGGGTCTTAATGATCAACGAAATTAGCGTGGCCTGTCTGGACGTTACGCACGAACCCAAGCTCTTTGTCAAAGCTATTATTGCGCTGGCTTGCTGTGCCTTATTTGTGTATTGGCTCACGACACTTGGTGAGGTCGATACCTTAAGTCAAGCCGTGCCTTTTAAATACATTGGTCGTTATATGTAAAGGCGCAAGCTACAAAAAAACCGCTAAGGTGTGGCATACATCTTAGCGGTTTTTTTTGAGGTAAACACAGGGTTTACTCTTTGATATCTTTGGCTAACTGCGTTGCTATACCCAGATAAGTCTGTGGCGTGAGGTTTTGGAGGTAGTTTTTGGCCTCAGTAGGGAGCTCTAGGTCTGCAATAAAGCGTTGCAAAGCGTCTTGCGTAATGCCGCGACCACGCGTTAAGGCTTTGAGTTGCTCATAAGGTTGTGGCAGACCATAACGACGCATAACGGTTTGCACAGCCTCGGCTAGTACTTCCCAGGTATTATTAATGTCGGCATTGATCGCTTCTGCGTTGAGCTCCAGTTTGTTTAAGCCTTTGAGGCAGGAATCATACGCCACCATACAATAGCCTAAGGCCACACCGAGATTACGCAGTACCGTAGAATCCGTTAAGTCACGTTGCCAACGTGAGATTGGCAGTTTTTCGGAGAGGTGCTTGAGAACGGCATTGGCCAAGCCCAAATTCCCTTCTGAGTTTTCAAAGTCGATAGGGTTAACCTTGTGCGGCATGGTCGATGAGCCTACCTCGCCCTCTTTGAGGCGTTGCTTGAAATACCCCAAGGCAATATAGCCCCAAATATCACGATTCATATCGATCAAAATCGTATTAGCTCGCGCGATGGCATCAAATAATTCGGCCATCCAATCATGCGGCTCAATCTGAATCGTGTAGGGGTTTTGGGTTAGGCCAAACTGACTCAATACGTTATGACTAAGCGCTGGCCAATCAATCTCTGGATAGGCACTTAAATGAGCATTAAAGTTCCCGGTAGCACCGTTGAGTTTAGCTAAAGGTTGCACCGCTTGGATATGGCTGATGGCTTTTTTGAGGCGTGCAGCAATATTGGCAAATTCCTTACCCATGGTAGACGGTGTCGCCGGTTGACCGTGAGTGCGTGACAAAAGTGGTTGCTCAGCAAAATCATGTGCCGCTTGCACTAAAAATTGCAAAACCTGCTGCAATTTAGGAACAATCACCTGATCTCGTACACGCGATAGCATCAGCGCATGAGAGGTATTGTTAATATCTTCAGAGGTACATGCAAAATGAATAAATTCGGCGGCTTTCGCGAGATCGGCGTGATCCGCGACCTTTTCTTTGAGGAAATATTCCACCGCTTTGACATCATGATTGGTGGTTTTTTCTATCTCTTTGATGCGTTGTGCATCGGCCTCGGTGAAATTTGCGACTAAGTCGTCAAGCACTTGTAGCGCTTTAGGATCAAAAGCTGGCAGTTCAGGTAGCGCTGCTGCCGCCAAGGCCTTGAGCCACGCCACTTCAACCTCAACCCGATGCGCCATAAACCCCGCTTCAGACAGGTAGGGGCGAAGTGCATCACTTTTGGAGGCATAGCGACCATCAAGCGGTGATAAAGCATTTAAGGAACTAAGTTGCGAAGCGATTTTCATAGGTAATCTTAGATAATAATACCGCCCCCTAAGCAAATATCATCTTGGTATAACACCGCAGATTGCCCAGGTGTAACGGCCCATTGGGGTTGTTGAAAATGTAAAGAGAATGTTTGTTGATCAGATTTGTCTAATAATTGGCACGGCGCATCAGCTTGACGATAGCGTGTTTTGGCGCCGTAAGCCCCCGCTTGTGGAGCATAACCGGCAATCCAACTCACATCCGCGGCCTGCAAGTCAGATTGTAACAGCCAGGGATGATCGTGACCATTGACAACGTACAGAATATTGTTAGCCAAGTCTTTACGCGCCACATACCAGGCAGGCGCTTCGCCTGAATCGCTTTGATACCCCTTGACGCCCCCTATGCCTAAGCCTTTACGTTGGCCAAGGGTGTAAAAAGCCAAACCGTGGTGACGCCCGATTTCTTGACCCTCATCGGTCAGAATCGGGCCTTCGTGCGTAGGTAAGTAACGATTGAGAAACTCGCGAAACGGTCGCTCACCAATAAAGCAAATGCCCGTAGAATCTTTTTTGGCAGCATTGGGCAGCCCTAAGTCCTGAGCAATTTGTCGTACTTCAGGCTTGGTAATTTCTCCGAGGGGAAATAAGGCCTTGCTTAATTGCGCCTGATTAAGGCGATGCAAGAAATAGCTTTGGTCTTTGTTAGCATCTAAGCCTTTTAGGAGCTGATACTCAGTCCTGTCATTGATATGTACTTGCCGCACGCGTGCATAATGCCCTGTCGCAATATAATCAGCCCCTAAATGCATGGCGTGATCCAAAAACGCTTTGAATTTAATCTCTGCATTACACAAGACATCTGGATTAGGTGTGCGTCCAGCCGCATACTCTCGTAAAAACTCAGCAAAGACACGCTCCTTGTATTCGGCGGCAAAATTCACCGCTTCTATATCTATGCCTAGAAGGTCTGCGACACTGGCGGCATCCAACCAATCTTGGCGCGAAGAACAGTATTCGGAATCATCATCGTCTTCCCAGTTCTTCATGAAAAGACCCGTGACTTTGTAGCCTTGTTGTTTGAGCAGCCAAGCACTGACTGAAGAGTCCACCCCTCCAGACAATCCGATGACAACGTGCTTGGCACTATGTGCTGATACTTCTTGATTCATACCTTACTTTTGGTTCTGCGCTCTTTGACGGCTTGCGCCAACTGCGCTAATACTTGTTCTGAGGTGGCCCAATCGATACAGCCGTCCGTAATACTCTGGCCGTATACCAAAGGCTCGCCTTCAATATGATCCTGACGACCCGCCACCAAATGACTTTCGATCATGACACCACAAATATGTGGATCACCATTGGCGATTTGCTGCGCGATATCGGCGGCCACCAAGGGCTGATTCTCAGGCTTTTTGGAGCTATTAGCATGGCTAGTATCGATCATGAGTTTGCTTTTGACCTTGGCATTTTGTAGATCCTGCACGGCACTCGCCACAAACTCGGCCTGGTAATTCGGCTGCTTACCGCCCCGCAGAATGATATGACAATCTTCATTCCCCTTGGTTTTGACAATCGCAGAATGACCGCCCTTGGTGACAGACAAGAAATTGTGCGGTTGTGAGGCGGCTTTAATGGCATCAATGGCAATCTTAGTGTCACCGTTTGTGCCGTTTTTGAAACCCACAGGACACGATAAACCGGAGGCCAGTTCTCGATGCACTTGACTCTCTGTGGTACGCGCACCAATGGCGCCCCAAGAAATCAAGTCCGCAATGTATTGTGGCGAAATCATATCTAAATACTCTGAACCCGCTGGTAAGCCCTTTTGGTTAATTTTAACCAATAAATCACGAGCCGTTCGTAAGCCTTTATTGATATTGAAGCTTTTGTCTAAATCTGGGTCATTAATCAGACCTTTCCAACCGACGGTAGTGCGGGGTTTTTCGAAGTACACCCGCATAATGATTTCTAGTTCATTTTGATAAGTCTGGCGGGCTTTTTGGAGCAGATCTGCATACTCAAGCGCGGCTTTGGGGTCATGAATAGAGCATGGACCAATCACGATCACAAGCCTATCGTCTTGATCGTGCAAGATATTATGTATGGCTTGTCTAGCATTGTGCACCACATTAGATACTTCTGGGGTACAAGGAAACTCTCTGATTAAATGGGATGGCGGACTGAGCTCGCGAATTTCTTGGATACGATTATCATCGGTATTATACGACACCTGCTTTCTCCTCTTGTGATGGGTGGCTTTAGCCCCACCCTCTTGTGATCAAAAACTAAAAAAGCCGCCAGTGGTCTTGGCGGCTTTTAAGGATTTGGGTTAGCTAAGCAAGTGTTGTCCTTTTCTCCGCACATGGCATTGAAAAACTAAAAAAATAAAAGACAAACACTGCAAGCTTATTCATGATTTAATCCTAGCACAATTTTTGTGAAATACTAGTTTTTACAGGATTTTTTGTGTGCTTTGTAGCCATTTGCGCACAATTACCCAGGGTGGCGACGAGCTAGGCGGTACCGCCAACGGTTAGGCCATCGATACGCAGCGTCGGCGAACCCACGCCAACCACCACACTTTGACCTTCTTTACCACAAGTCCCTACCCCCGTATCTAAGGCCATATCATTTCCCACCATTTTGACCTGGTTCATGGCCTCTAGGCCACTACCAATAAGGGTGGCGCCCTTTACTGGATAGAGAATTTTACCGTTTTCTACTTTGTAGGCTTCGGAAGCCGAGAAGACAAACTTGCCACTTGTAATATCAACCTGACCTCCACCAAAATTGACGGCATAAAGACCATTGTCAATTGACTCAATGATTTCTTGTGGATCGTGCTCGCCAGACATCATATAAGTGTTGGTCATTCGCGGCATCGGTAAATGCGCAAAGGATTGACGCCGGCCGTTACCGGTCACTGGCAAGTTCATGAGACGAGCGTTAAGGGTATCTTGCATATAGCCTTTGAGAATACCGTCTTCGATCAGGACGTTACGTTGCGTCGGATTACCTTCATCGTCGATGTTGAGCGAACCGCGGCGTTGCGCAATACTGCCATCATCGACCACGGTGACGCCTTTGGCTGCTACGCGCTGGCCAATTTGTCCAGAAAACACGCTGGAACCTTTGCGATTAAAATCGCCTTCAAGACCATGACCCACCGCTTCATGAATCAAAATACCTGGCCATCCATTGCCCAAGACCACTGGCATTTGACCCGCTGGCGCTGGTCGGGCTTCGAGGTTAATCAGTGCTGAACGCACGGCCTGCTGTGCATACTCCTTGAGTTTGGCATCATCAAAATAGGCCAAATCAAAGCGGCCACCACCACCTGCAACCCCCGTCTCACGGCGACCATTTTTTTCGGCGATGACTGTGAGCGAAAGACGCACCAAAGGACGCACATCTGCCACTAGGCGACCTTGACTATTAGCAATGAGTACAGCCTCATACTCCATGGCTAAACCCGCCATGACTTGGATGACCCTGGGATCCATTTTTTTGGCAAAGCCCTCAAGCCGTTCGAGTAACTGCACTTTTTGGCTTGCATCCAAGCTATTACTAGGATCAATGGCTTGATATAAAGAGGGTGCCTGTAAAGCCCTTGGGGTCAGGATTCTTTGTTGCCCATTGGCTCCCGCTTGGCCAATGGTTTTGACCACAGCGGCGGCTTCTTGTAGGGCTTGAGGCGATAAGGTATCGGAATAAGCAAAGGCGGTTTTTTCGTCGCTGACGGCACGCACGCCTACACCTTGTTCAATCCCAAAACTACCTGCTTTAACGATGCCCTCTTCGAGCGCCCAACTCTCGGCGCGAGAATATTGAAAATACAAATCCGCATAATCGACATGATGACTATAAATATCTGCGAGCGCTTGATCCAAATGGTGCGTTTGCAAGCCCCATGGGGCTAATAACAGTGTCGAGGCCGTTGCCAAGGCATCCTCAGTCGGGGTCGCTAAATTAATTGTCGGTGTGATTGTTTGCGTGATTTGTGTCATAAAGTGAAAAATTAAGTCGGATATATTGACTACTGCCATTAGCAGCCGGAAAATCTTTGAAGGCCGATAGCATCAGGTACGGCATCGCCTGGCTCAGGGTTAGACGGTCTGAATCGGTAATGACATTACTTTGGTAAACGGCTTTTTTGTGTTTGGCATCCGTAATCGTTATATGGAGACGATAGCGCCGATATTCAACCGTGCGGGTGATGACTTGGGGTTGGGTATAAAAACCACCGCCCCAAAAGGGGCCGCGCCAACCACTATACCAAATACTCGGATAAATAAACGGCTCATCATACAAAACATCTTGCACTAGACTTTGTTTGTCTTGGCTACCATAACTAAAAGACACTTCAAAACCTGCCTGACTGGCTTTAGCGGCCGGTGTTAGACCTGTGCGTGGCATATAGTTCGCTAATAACTTGGCATATTGTTTTTGTTCTAAATCCAAATCATTGAGATTTACAATGGTATAGGTCTTATTTGTGGCATGTAATGGCCATTCAGAAAATACTTGTTGTTGCGTGGTCAGCGTCGCGGGTTCTTGGCTAGCGCAAGCGCCTAACATCAAGATCAGCAACAACGCCAAACAACGCTGCTGCCAGCTAGTCATTATTTTTTGGCAATTCATTTTGGTTTATCCTATCAGTACCACACTGCATTATTGAGTCCGTCCTCTGAGCTTTATATAATAACCCCTAGCTCTCATCAACGAGTCCAATAAGCTTTCTTGCACATTTTTAAGCACAGTCATGTATGTCTACTACTCAATCTCAAGCCACCACGGTTTATCGTCGTGATTATCAACCTTATCCTTTTGAACTGCTAACCGTAGAGTTATTTTTTGATTTGCAACCGCAGCATACGATTGTCAAAAGTAAGCTGCATTTTAAAGCCAAACAGGCGCAGGCATGTGATCTGGTTCTCAATGGCGAGAATATAGAATTACAAAGTATTCATTGCAATCAACAAGCGCTGGGCACCGAGCAATATGATTTGCAGGGTGACCTCTTAACGATTACGGCCATGCAAGGCGAGTTTGTGCTAGAGATTTGTAATAGTTGTAATCCCAGCACTAATAGCAATCTCATGGGCTTATATATTTCTCAAGGGCAATTCTTTACCCAATGTGAGGCCGAGGGTTTTCGACGCATCACCTTCTTTCCAGATCGCCCCGATGTGATGAGTATCTATACCGTAACGATGCAAGCAGACAAGGCTCAATTTCCTTACCTACTTTCAAATGGTAATTTAGTTTCACAACGTGAGCTCGAACACGGCCGCCATGAAGCCGTCTGGCATGATCCTTTTGCAAAACCAAGTTATTTATTTGCCCTAGTCGCGGGTGATTTTGATGTTCGTGAAACCACCACGCAAACCAAAAGCGGTAAAGAAGTTTTATTGCAAGTTTATACCGATAAAGGCTCAGGTAAACAATCACTATGGGCCTTGCAAAGTCTCGAGCGAGCACTCAAATGGGACGAAAAACGCTTTAATCTTGAGCTTGATTTAGATCGTTTCATGATTGTGGCGGTACGCGACTTTAATATGGGCGCCATGGAGAATAAGGGACTGAATATTTTCAATGCTGCCTATGTCTTGGCCACCCCAGAAACCTCGACCGACCAAAATTTTATCGGCGTCGAAGATGTTATTGGACATGAGTATTTTCATAACTGGAGTGGCAATCGCGTCACATGTCGCGATTGGTTTCAACTTAGTCTCAAAGAAGGTTTAACCGTTTTTCGTGAACAAGAGTTTTCGGCGGATATACGGGCGCGTGGCCTGGACGATACGGCTGCCCAAAGCGCACGAGCTGTGAAGCGTATTGAGGACGTCAACCTACTGAGAATGGCGCAGTTCCCAGAAGATGCCAGCCCTATGGCGCATCCTATCCGACCCGATAGTTACGAAGAAATCGGTAATTTTTATACCGCTACTGTCTATGAAAAAGGCGCTGAAGTCATTCGTATGCAACACACGTTATTGGGTGAAGCGGGTTTTCAGCAAGGTATTGCCAATTATTTCCATACCTTTGATGGTCAGGCCGTAACTTGCGATGATTTTCTTGAAACTATGCAAGCCGTCTATAAGGAACAACATCCAGGCAAGGATTTAGCCGTATTTCGACATTGGTATAGCCAAGCGGGCACACCAAGGGTAGAAGTCACCCTAAACTATGATAAAGCGGCGCAGACTTGCGAAATTACCTTGCAACAATCGTGCGACCTCGTCGGCGTTGAAAAACGCCGTCAAGACTTCCATAAACAGCCTTTCCATATTCCATTTAAACTTGGCTTATTAGATGCTCAAGGGCAGGCATTGAGCTTTGAGTTAGCCGGTCAAACACAGCAAGAAGTGCTATTAGAACTCAAGCAAGCCCAAGAGACTTGGACGCTCAACGCAGTCAAATCAGCCCCTATTCCTTCTTTATTGCGTGATTTTTCGGCGCCCGTAGTGGTGGAATATGACTACAGCGATAGCGACCTGGCTGTCCTGGCCAGCCACGATAGTAATCACTTTACACGTTGGCAAGCCTTACAAGAGTTACTGACAAGCACTACCTTGGCGCTGGCCGAAGAATTTGCTAGCGACTCGGCTAACCCTGATAGCCACTCTATCAAGCCTGAGATCTTCAGGATTTGGCAGGCCACTCTGCAAGATCAACAGCTCGATCCGGCCTATAAAGCGTGCTTATTGAGCTTGCCTAGCTTAAGGATTTTGTTAGAACAAATGCGCCAAGCGGATCCGCAAGCTCTGGTGGCCGCTCATCAACTCCTGCAGCAGACGCTAGCCAAACAATTTAGCCAAGCGTACTGGGCCATCTTGCAGGCTCATGAACCCGAGCGCGCCTATAGTCCTGATCCGATTAGTGTGGGTAAACGTCGTTTGCGCCAACAAGCACTGAAAATGCTCATGAGCATCGAGCATCCTGAAGCACAAGTGTATAGCCAAACGCTGTTTAAGAACCATAATAATATGACCGATGGCATCACTGCCCTGAGTGCGATCACCGACTATGGCCCTGAAGATGTCCGCAGCCATGCCCTAGCTCGCTTCTTTGAACACTGGCAGCATGATGCACTCGTGATTGATAAGTGGTTTGCCATTCAGGCCAGTTCGCCTTCTGTCAGTCTGGCACAGGCGGAAGCATTGATGGCGCATCCAGCCTTTAATATTCGCAACCCTAACCGGGCGCGTTCCTTATTATTCCAATTTTGCATGAATAATATGCAGAATTTCCATCATAAAAATGGTGAAGGTTATGAGTTTTGGGCGGATCAAGTGTTGTATCTCAACCAAATTAATCCAGAGGTGGCAGCACGCCTAGCCCGCTGTCTTGATAACTGGAAGCGCTATGCGCAGCCCTATCGCGATGCCATGCACAAAGCTATTCAACGGGTGGCTAGTGCCAACAATTTATCGCGCAACGTTCATGAAATTATCAGCAAAGCACTAGAAATTTATATTTATTCAAAGGAAACGATATGTCTACGCAAACGCTCGCACAATTTTTAGAGCAGCATCAGGCACAGCACCAACTCGATGCGCAGTTAATCGCCCTCATCCAGCAAATCGCTGCCTCATGTCGCCGTATCCATCAAGCCGTGCGTCAAGGCGCCCTAGGGGGAGTACTGGGCAGTCTAGAACAACAAAATGTGCAAGGCGAGACTCAAAAAAAATTAGATGTGATGGCCAATGACTTCATGCTTGAAGGCAACCAACAAGGGGGTTGTGTAGCGGCCATGGCTTCCGAGGAAATGGACCATCACTATGCTATTCCCGCCGAGTATAGCAAGGGTCCCTATTTGCTCTTATTCGATCCCCTCGATGGCTCTTCTAATATCGATGTAAATGTTTCTGTGGGCACGATTTTCTCGGTACTGAAAGCACCCACAGGTACCGAAATTACGGACGATAGTTTTTTACAAAATGGTCGTCAGCAACACGCAGCGGGTTACGCCATTTATGGTCCTCAAACGATGCTACTGTTTAGCCTGGGTCATGGGGTATTTGGCTTTACACTGGAGCCAAATCGTGATGAATGGTTGCTGACCCACGTGGATATTAAGATCGCCCCAGAAACCGCAGAGTTTGCTATTAATATGTCTAATTTTAGGCATTGGGATGAGGCGATTCGTCACTATGTAAAAGATTGTTTAGCCGGCACCGAAGGGCCACGCGCCAAAAACTTCAATATGCGCTGGATCGCTTCCATGGTAGCCGATGTCCATCGCATTATGATGCGCGGTGGTATTTTTATGTATCCCTGGGACAAACGTGATCCAAGCAAACCAGGCAAGTTACGTCTTATGTATGAGGCCAATCCGATGAGCTTTTTGGTTGAACAAGCCGGTGGCAAAGCCATTAACGCCGACAAAGCCATTCTCGATGTTGATCCCCAAGGCTTGCACCAACGATTAAGTGTTATTTTAGGATCAGCTCAGGAGGTGCAAACCGTCGCCGACTACTACCAAAAACACAAACAATAAGTTTTCTTTTATAATGCTTAAGGCTTGGTTCAAGTGGCTTGAACCAAGCTTTTTTACGGCTTTTTTACGGCTTAGCAAAAGGCCTTGGGCGATGTGCCTATAACCATCGCAATTCATCATTGTGGTTCGCAATCCTCCCACACAAAAAAACTAAGGAACTCTCATGTCTTCTCCGATTCTTCGGCAAGCGCTGCCCCTGACCGAAACGCAGCAACGCCGTGCGCTTTGGCGTCTTTGTGTATTTCATATATTTATTATTTGCGCCAGTAATTACCTCGTACAGCTAAACTTCCAGATTTTTGGTTTTGAAACCACTTGGGGGACGTTTAGCTTTCCGTTCATTTTCTTAGCCACTGATCTCACGGTTAGAATTTTTGGGGCTTATTTAGCTCGAAGGATTATTTTTGTCGTGATGTGGCCTGCTTTGCTATTGTCCTATGTGATATCGGTGCTGTGGCAGGATGGCGTCTGGCAAGGATGGGCTAATTTAGGGGTGTTTAATGTGTTTGTCGCGCGCATCGCTTTAGCCAGCTTTGCGGCCTATATCGTGGGCCAATTTTTGGATATAACAGTGTTCAATCGCTTACGTCGTCTGCAAAACTGGTGGGTAGCGCCTTCAGCCTCAACGATTCTGGGCAATGCAATTGATACCCTAGTCTTCTTTTTTGTAGCCTTCTATCGGAGTCCCAATGCCTTCATGGCCCAACATTGGTTTGAAATCGCTGTCTTAGACTATATCGTCAAAATTACCGTGTGTGGCGTGTTCTTTTTACCCGCTTACGGCATGCTGTTGAGATTTTTAAGTCAAAAATTAGCGCAGAACTATACGCCTCAAGCACAAGGGTAAGGTCACTATTGGCAGCGGCTTTCATCATGAGAACCGCTGCCTTCTGCTGTGCTTAAGGAATTAAAATGGTGGAGGCCGTCGTTTGTCTTGTAGTCAGGGCTTCATGCGCTTGTGCCACCTCTGTAAGCGCAAATTCCTGACCGATCTCGATCTTCACGTCACCCCTTTGGACAACCTCGAATAAATCATCTGCTGCCGCTTGCAGCCGCTCACGGGTGGCGACATAAGTGCCCAGCACAGGACGAGTCACAAACAATGAGCCCTTGTTGGCTAAAGTACCTAAATTAACATTGGTAACGGGGCCTGAGGCATTGCCATAACTCACTAATAAACCCAAAGGTTGCAAGCAATCCAAGGACGTCATGAAGGTATCTTTACCTACGCCATCATAAACCACAGGCACTTTTTGATGATCAGTGAATTCAAGGACTTTTTGGACCACGTCCTCTTGGGTGTAATTAATCATTTTCCAAGCGCCATGCTGTAGCGCCAAATCGATCTTGGCTTGTGTTGAAGCCGTACCAATCACCTTGACCCCGAGCGCTTTGGCCCATTGCGTAGCAATCAAACCTACCCCACCGGCCGCCGCATGTAGCAAAATCGTTTGATCCGCCTCCACACGATAGGTCTGGCGCAGCAAATACTGTGCTGTCAGACCCTTGAGCATCATGGCCGCGGCTGTTTTAAAATCAATCTGCTCAGGCAGTTTAACCAGGCAACGCGCGGGAATATTACGAAATTGCGCATAAGCACCGATGGGACTTTGACCGTAGGCGACACGATCCCCTACCTTGAACTCCGTCACACTCGAGCCCACCGCCGTGACTACACCGGCTGCTTCAAAACCTAAACCATGCGGTAAATCATGCTTATACAATCCTGTCCTAAAATAGGTATCTATATAGTTAAGCCCGATGGCTTTTTGTTCGATCTGCACCTCTTTGGGGGCGGGTGCCGCTAACTCGACCTCGACGGTTTGCAGAACCTCTGGCTCTCCGTGTTGTTGGATGATAATTTGTTTGGTCTTCATGCAACTCTCCTCATCACTACGCTAAAGTTGTGTAACTTTTGGCTAACATCAATAATGTAGCCAGAAAAACTGCTATAAACAACATGACATTGGTTCCTTAAGCAGTTAGAATAATACAGATATTGACAGCTATTTATTCATTGATTACCCGTGTCTGCGCGCCATATATACGACCCACACAATAACGATCAAAACGACCTTAGCGTCGGTTTTTTGATGCGTATTATCACGGTCTCTATCGAACGCAAACTTGATCAAGAACTGCAACCACTTGGCCTCACCGCCGCTCAATGGAAGCCCCTTGCCTTGATTGGTCGTGGCCGCGTCAAAACAGCGACCGAGTTAGCTCGCCGACTCGAAATTGATTCTGGGGCCATCACACGTTTACTCGATCGCCTCGAAAAAAAGGGTTTAGTACGACGCTGCACCAGTCAGACAGATAAGCGCGTCACTAACTTATACCTCACGGACAAGAGCCAACAGATTAACGATCAGATTTCAAACTCCATCGAAAAAGTGCTGGATGCACATTTTGATGAACTAAGCCCAGAAGAACTTGATACGCTACGCAGCATTCTCAAAAAAATCATCGCCCGGGTACGTCCGCACATTCTTAAGCCAATAGACACAGCCCACAAAACTAAGAGCAAATCGCCTTCTACTACCGCAACGTCTTCCTCTACGTCCTGTTAATTGCCCCTTATACTATAAGGGGCCATCTACAGGCTACTTACGGCCAATCAAAGAGCCCAAAACGCCTCGCAATAAATGCCGTCCTGCCAAACGAACTTCACTTTTGACAATTTGCTGTACCAAACCATCACGCCGTCCACCTCGGGGTCCCGTCGAACCGACCATCAAATCTTTGAAGGCGTCCATCCAACCGCCTGACTCTTCGGTAGGCGCAGCCACGGCTTGCCCGTTTTCTGTTTTTTGGGCGGTACGCTGTTGCAACACCTCATAGGCCGACTCACGATCAATACTCTGCTCATATTTATCAGCAAACGGTGATTGCCGACGAATTTGCGCCAACTCTGTTGGGCTAGCGGGACCGATTTGACTGCCCGGTGCATACATCCATACTCTTTCAGTGACGGCTGGATTCCCTTTGGCTTCTAAGAAAGACACCAGAGCCTCACCAACACCTAGTTCTGTGATGGCCTGGGAAATATCGAGCTTAGGATTCGGACGCATGGTATCGGCCGCTACTTTGACCGCTTTTTGGTCTTTTGGTGTAAACGCCCGTAAGGCATGTTGAATACGATTACCCAACTGCCCCAACACACTATCCGGAATATCTGAAGGACTTTGTGAAATAAAGTACACCCCTACGCCTTTGGAACGAATCAAACGGACGATTTGCTCGATACGTTCTAATAAAACTTTGGGAATGTCGTTAAAGAGCAAATGCGCTTCATCAAAAAAGAAGGCAAATTTTGGAATCTCTAGGTCGCCCACTTCTGGTAAGTGCTCATAAATTTCTGCCAGTAACCACAATAAGAAGATGCTATAAAGCTTAGGCGATTGCATTAACTTATCGGCGGCAAGAATATTGACCACCCCCTTGCCGTCTACCTGGCGCATCAAATCGTGAATATCGAGCATAGGCTCACCAAAAAAGTGATCAACACCCGCACTCTCGAGCTCTAATAAACGACGCTGAATAGCACCTATCGAGGTCTTCGCAATATTGCCATATTCACTGCGCAACTCGGACGAACGCTCATCGATATTTTGCAGCATAGCCTTGAGGTCTTTGAAATCCAGAATCAGCAAGCCTTCATCATCGGCCACCCTAAAGAGCACATGCAAAATACCCGTTTGAGTTTCATTCAAATCCATGATCCGAGCCAACAGTAATGGACCCATATCAGAAACTGTTGCCCTCACTGGATGGCCTTTTTCAGCATAGAGATCCCATAACACCGTTGGGCATGCGCCCCAATGAGGCGTAGGCAAATTGTGCTGTGCTCGACGTTCTTGCTGTTTGGCACTGTCTTGGCCAGCGATCGCGATGCCCGTCAAGTCGCCTTTGACATCGGCCATAAAGACTGGAATACCTAACTCCGAAAAGGCTTGTGCCAAGACCTGTAAGGAGACCGTTTTACCCGTACCAGTGGCACCAGTAATAAGTCCATGGCGATTGATGAGTTTAGGAATAATCGCAACTTTTTGCTCTGAATTCTGACCAACAACGACTGGCTCCGCCATAAAAATTCCTTAGTAAATACATGTAATCCTTCTAGGTTTGCACATTTTATAAAAAAAAAGTCTAACTCGGGTTAAAATTTATTATTAATTTTCACATCTATTTCACAACTATACGAGAGAGTTCATACCATATGGCAGGTCATAGTAAATGGGCTAATATCCAACACCGTAAAGGGCGCCAAGATGCCAAACGTGGCAAAATTTGGACCAAAATTATTCGCGAAATTACCGTAGCAGCCCGTGCTGGCGGTCCTGATCCCGCTGCTAACCCCGCTCTACGCATGGCTTGGGACAAAGCCACGGCGGCAAATATGCCTAAGGATAATATCCAACGCGCAGTGGCCCGAGGTAGCGGTGCCACAGACGGTGCTAACTATGAATCTATTCGCTACGAAGGCTACGGCGTCGCTGGCGCGGCTGTTATTGTCGACTGCATGACAGATAACCGTACGCGCACGGTTTCTGATGTGCGCCATGCCCTCACCAAAAATGGCGGTAATCTAGGCACCGATGGTTCTGTGACGTTTATGTTCAAGCATTGCGGCCAATTTATTTTTGCCCCTAATTCTGACGAAGAAAAAATCATGGAAGTCGCTCTAGAAGCCGGGGCCGAAGACATTCAAACCGATGATGAAGGTGTCATTGAAGTCATTTGCGAACCGAGTGATTATGCCACTGTGCGTGATGCCTTTGAAGCAGCAGCGCTTAAACCCGAGGTTTCTCGCGTCTTTATGAAGGCGCTCAATGAGATTGAACTCGAAGGCGCCGAGGCCGAAAAAATGCAAAAAATCCTCGACACTCTAGAGGACTTGGATGATGTCCAAGAGGTCTATACCAATGCGGTCATAGACATCGATTAATTCACTTTTGTTTTAACCTTGTTACTACTTAGAGAACTTTCATGAAGATTTTAGTGGTCGGCGCTGGCGGACGCGAACATGCCTTGGCCTGGAAAATTGCTCAATCACCCCAAGCGACTGAAGTGTTTGTGGCACCAGGTAACGGTGGCACCGCATTGGCGCCCAATCTGCACAATATCAACGCAAAATCGGCGCAACAATGTCTCGAATTTGCGCTTCAAGAAGGTATTGATTTCACGGTAGTAGGCCCAGAAGCCCCGCTGGCAGCGGGTATCGTGGATCTCTTTCGTGCCAATGGACTCGCTATTTTTGGTCCTAAGCAGGCCGCTGCCCAACTTGAAAGTTCCAAAACCTTTGCCAAAGAGTTCATGCAACGGCATCATATTCCGACGGCCGCCTATGCCGTCTTTAATGATGCCCAACAAGCTCATGACTATGTACGGCAACAGGGAGTCCCCATTGTCATCAAAGCCGATGGTTTGGCTGCCGGTAAAGGGGTTATTGTCGCCGAAACGCTCGAGCAAGCAGATCAAGCGATTGATGATATGCTAGGCGGTTTCTTTGGTCAGGCGGGTGCCAAAGTGGTGATCGAGGAATTTCTTACTGGCGAAGAAGCCAGTTTTATTGTGATGGCCGATGGCAAACATGTCTTGCCTCTAGCCTCCAGTCAAGATCATAAGCGTCAGCTCGATCACGACCAAGGCCCTAATACCGGTGGTATGGGCGCTTATTCACCAGCGCCCATTGTTTCCGAAGTATTGCATCGTCGCATTATGCAAGAAGTGATTGAGCCCACCATGCAAGGTATGCTCAAAGATGGCATCGAATATACGGGTTTTTTATATGCGGGTTTAATGATTGGTGAGGGTAACGACCAAGAACGCCCTATAAAGGTATTAGAATTCAATGCCCGTATGGGTGACCCCGAAACACAACCAATTATGATGCGCTTACAAAGCGACTTTGTGGCCCTATTACAGGCGGCCCAAGAACAACGTTTAGACCAAATTCAAGCGCAATGGGATCCACGCCCAGCCATTGGGGTGGTGATGGCCGCTTACAACTACCCCGTTGAACCGCGCACGGGCGATAGCATTACCGGTCTGCCCGAAGATCAAGCTGATTGCGTTGTCTTTCATGCAGGCACGGCGTTGGCCAACAAAGCCGCCAATAGTCAATTGCTCACGAGTGGTGGTCGTGTCTTATGTGTCACAGCACTCGGCCAAGACCTCGAAGCCGCTCGTGATCGAGCTTATGCCACGGTTCAAGCCATTCATTTTGAAGGCGCGCAATACCGTAGCGACATTGCTTGGCGTGCGCTCAAGCAAGCCTAATTGCCTATGACCAAACAAGCCAATAAAATCGGCCTTTTAGGGGGTAGTTTTAACCCGGTACACTTAACGCATGTGCAGTTAGCCTTGGCGGCTTGGCAACAATTGAGCTTGCAAGAGGTGCAATTACTGCCAGCGGCACAACCTTGGCAAAAAGACCCGCTAGAGGCCAGCACCACCGACAGAGTGGCCATGCTTAGATTGGCGATTCAAGACTATCCACAACTGCACATTAACACCACAGAAATCGAGCGTGGTGGCCCCACCTATACGATTGATACCGTTAGGGCCTTACCCAAGACGCACGAGTACGTCTGGATCATGGGCAGTGACCAATTACAGAATTTTTGTACATGGAATGGTTGGCAAGAAATTGTTGAGCTTGTGTATTTAGCTGTCGCCAAACGCCCCGACTATGAACTTAAATTGCCTGCACCACTGCAACAGCATTTGCAGCACCTTAAGCGTCCAGTCTATTTAATTGATTTTGCTGAGCACGAAGTCTCCTCTACCGACATTCGACAAACACTTGAGCAGCATCGTTTTCCTGCTCACAAAATTCATCCCGACGTCTATCGTTACATTCAAGAACATCATCTTTATCAGAATTAATTATGGAATTAAGCAAGTTACAGCGTTTAGTGATTGATGCGCTCGAAGATGTTAAAGCCACCGATATCAAGGTCTTTAACACTGCAGATATGACGAGCCTATTTGATCGAATAATTATTGCTAGTGGGACCTCTAACCGTCAGACACGTGCCTTGGCTCGTAGTGTGTTCACTGCCGCCCGTGACAAAAATGTTGACGTCATCTCTATTGAGGGTGAAGACACTGGTGAGTGGGTGGTCTTGGATTTAGGTGATATTGTGGTGCATTGTATGCAACCCGCTATTCGCCAATACTATAATTTGGAAGCTATTTGGGGTGGTAAGCCTGTACGTGTTAAATTACTGCCGCACTCCTTAACTAAGCCAGAAAGCCCATTTAGCCAATTTGATCCCCAAAATCCATGAAAATTTTGATCGTGGCGGTTGGCCAAAAAATGCCTGATTGGGTCAAAACTGCCAGTGATGAATACCTAAAGCGTCTGCCTAGTAACGAATACCAGATAACTTTGCGAGAAATCAAAGCCGAACCTCGCAACACAGGTAAAACACCACAGCAACTGATGCAAGCCGAAGCTCAACGCATCCTGGAGGCTGTTCCTAGCGATTATGAACTATGGGCGCTGGATGAGCACGGCAAGGATCTCAATACCATGCAATTAGCTGAGTGTATGCGCAGCTGGCAAACTCTCAATCAAAACGTAGCCCTGGTGATTGGTGGCCCTGATGGTCTTGATAAACAGCTCAAGCAAGCCGCCAAGCGCTTGCTACGCTTATCTTCATTAACGCTCCCTCATCCCATGGTACGCGTGATTTTGGCAGAGCAATTGTATCGAGGCTGGAGTATTCTCAATAACCACCCTTATCATCGTGCCTAATCCTCTCATCCTATGACACAGTTACTGGCTCCGTTTGCCCCTCTGTACTTGGCGTCTAACAGTCCACGCCGTCGACAAATCCTGGAACAACTCGGTATTGTTCATGAAGTACTGAAGATACCCAGTCCTGCGGGCCAGGCCGATGAACCAATCTTGGCGGGCGAAGCGGCCGAAGACTATGTGCAACGCACAGCCCAAGAAAAAATGCAAGACGCTTTGTTCTACATTCAGCAACAAGCACTGTCGCCCAAAGCCGTCCTCTGCGCTGATACCTGCGTCATGCTGGATCACAAGGTAGTAGACAAGGCACGCAGTGATGCCGATGTGCGCCAGTCCCTTCACACCCTTTCGGATACTTGGCACCAAGTACATACTTATGTAGTGTTACAGTCCCATGAACAACGTTTGGAATGTCGAAGTGTTAGCTGGGTCAAGTTACAAAAGCTCAGCGCCACTGACATCGAACATTATGTTCGTAGCCAAGAGGGGCTAGGCAAGGCGGGCGGTTATGCGGTACAAGGCTTGGGCGCAGCCTTTATAGAAGCCATCAAAGGCAGTTATAGCGGCATCATGGGTTTACCTGCACATGAGACCTGGCAGCTACTGCAGCGCCTCAACGTTTAGGTGCTACTGGGCGCGATTTTGCGTGATAAGGCCTTAGGTAAAGGGAATGACACGTTTTCTTCGATACCATCCATTTTGCGAACCGCAATCGCCCCTAATTCCTTGAGTCGAATAATCACATCTTGCACCAAAACTTCTGGTGCCGATGCCCCAGCAGTAATACCAATGTTTTGTTTGTCATGCAACCATTCTGGCTTGATGGAATCTGGCCCATCGATCAAATAGGAAGGACAGCCTAGTCTTTCGGCGACTTCTCGTAAGCGATTAGAGTTAGAGCTATTGACGCTACCCACAACAAAAAATACATCACATTGAGAGGCGATTTTTTTGACGGCATCCTGACGATTTTGGGTGGCATAACAAATATCACTTTTTTTGGGTTCAGCGATATTAGGGAAACGCTTTTTGAGAGCGCTCGTCACCAATGAGGCATCATCGACAGACAAAGTGGTTTGCGTTACATAGGCTAGGTTCTCGGGATCATCTACGACTAATTGCGCAACATCCTCGGGCGTTTCTACTAAGTGCATACGGCCTTTGGCCTGCCCCAGCGTCCCTTCAACCTCGGGGTGGCCACGGTGACCAATCATGATGATTTCTTTGCCTGCATTGTGCATTTTTTTGACTTCCATATGCACTTTGGTGACAAGTGGGCAGGTCGCATCGAATACCTGTAGACCACGTTGTTCAGCCTCCTGGCGCACACTAAGGGGCACACCATGCGCGGAGAACACCACGATGGAGCCCTTGGGCGCTTGATCCAACTCGTCAATAAAGATAGCCCCCTTGTCACGCAAGGATTGCACCACAAAGCGATTATGCACAATTTCGTGACGTACATAAATAGGCGCGCCATGCAACTCTAAGGCCCGTTCGACGATATCAATAGCACGGTCAACCCCAGCACAGAAGCCGCGCGGCTCTGCTAAGAGGATTTCGGAACGATTATCCTGTGTCATTTAGAGTACCCCAATAATCGAAACATCGATTAACAGGTCAATCCCTGCCAAGGGATGATTAAAGTCAAATAAGGCTTTATCGCCTTCCCAACGGCGGAAATAACCTGAGTATTTAGCGCCATTAGGGGCTGTAAATTCGACCAAGTCATTGTCATTGAATTCGGCCTCTTCACCCGCATTCTCGGCTAGCATTTGGCGGCTAACGTACTGATATAACTCGGGGTTGCGTAGACCATAGGCCTGTGCAGCGGGAACCGTAAAACTCTTTTGCTCGCCCTCGTGCATACCAATCAAGGGTTGCTCCATTGCTTCTAACCACTGTCCTGCGCCCATTTGCAGGGTTGAAGGCTGGCTACTAAAGGTCTCAATAAAGGTTTCGCCTTGACCTGAGCCTGAACCTAGACGAATTCGATAATGCAAAGTGACATAAGAATCACCATGGACAATTTGATTCACGTTTGAAATTTCCTGACAACTGATTCTGTATAGTGAACACCATAAAAGGCATTTATTTATAACTTGTTATTTTACCGATTATGAGTGATTTACGCATGAATTCCCGTATCGATCAGCCACGCGAAAGACTACTACAACATGGACCCAAGGTATTAACTACCTCAGAGCTACTCGCCCTGATTCTGGGCACAGGTATGTATGGCTGCAATGTGGTTCAGTTTTGTAATCAGTTATTAAACCACTTCGGTAGTTTACGCAAACTTCTAAACGCCGAAAGTAAGCAACTCCAAGACATTAAGGGTCTAGGTGCCGCCAAAACCTGCCAACTCTTAGCCATTAAGGAGTTAGCCAATCGTTGTCTGCACGAGGAACTCAAAATTGGCGTGGACCTACACAGATCCGAGGTAGTCAAGCACTACTGCTGCAGTCGCTTGGGTGATCTCACGATCGAGCACTGCATTGCGCTGTATCTCGACAGTCAGTACCGCCTGATTTGCAGCGAAGACATTTCTCAAGGCACATTAAGTCAAACCTCCGTCTATCCTCGAGAAGTCGTAAAATCTGCCCTCAAGCATCATGCAGCCGCTGTCATAATGTCACACAATCATCCTTCGGGTCTGCTATATCCGAGTACGGCTGACTTGCAATTGACGCAACTGCTTAAGAACTCGCTTAAATTGGTCGACGTTAAGCTGCTCGATCATGTGATCGTAAGCGGCGGCAAATCTTATTCCATGGCCGAACAAAATCAAGTCTAAGCGCTTGGCGACTGTCTACTAACCCAAATCTGTTGCAAAAACAGCGACTTAAATCATTAACTCGAACGTTCAGATCTTTACTGAAAGGACTAAATAGGTATATAATGTTGCGTTTAAGGATACGTAGCTGAAGCTATTGTCTACTTATCGTCACTTATTTAATGAGCTTTATAGTTGAGCTATATAGATGATGAGCAATAAACTTATCATCAGCGTTAATTTTGAGTTGATTGGCTTACCACCCGGCTAATTAATTATGCATTTTTAGTGAATGATAGCTAGTATTTCTTTGGCCGGCGACCCAACTATTTTGATTAGGATTTATTATGAAACAAGGCATTCACCCAGAATACCGTGATGTTGTGTTTTTGGATCAACAAACGGGCAATAAAGTCATTATTCGTTCAACAGCACCTACTCGTGAGACTATCGATTTAGACGGTCAAACTTACCCGCTTTACAAATGTGACGTCACCTCTGAATCCCATCCATTCTACACAGGTGCACAAACTCGCATCGTCGAAGCCGGTCGCGTCGAAAAATTCCGCGCTCGTTTCGCTCGCACTTCTGGTGCATTCAAAAAGAAAGCTGCAGAATAATCAACGCCATCTAAATAATCTGACTATAGGCTATTTAGCTATTGTTTTGCATCCCCAAAAGGTAACCATCAGGTTACCTTTTTTGTTGTATATCACATTTCATTTATATTCTTGCCTTTCCTCCAAGACGTCCCAATCACTCTTCACCTAGGACAGTCCTTCGGGGCTCAGACGGTGGCTGCTTTTACTGTTTCAGCCACTGATATAGAATATAATGACTCAGAAAATCATGACGGAATCGCTTTGTGAGCTACGTACCCAAAAAAACGCCTGCTAGGCTTAATAAACTTGCCACCCCTTTTATCCCGCGTTGGGTTTTGGTATTACTGGCGGTGGTGTATATTTTTGCGGGTTTGGGCTTTAGAGATGCCTGGAAAACCGATGATGCGGTCGGTTTAGCAACTATTCTTAGCTTTTGCAATGAGGTTCCGGCTCATTCTTGGTTAACGACCTATATTGGTCAATATCCTCATGTCGACGACGGGCCATTATTAATTTGGATTGGTGCTCTATTCGTCAAGCTTTTTGCCCCTCTTTTTGAACTCTTTAATCGTCCTTTACAAGCACAGATCCAAGCAGTACGTTTAGCCAACTTTTTTTACATTACGGTGCTGCTCTGGTGTAGCTGGCATAGTTGTCGAATTCTAGCGCGCCGCGCCGAAGCGCAACCTTTGCCATTACCTTTTGGGGGCGAACCGCACAAAACCGAATACAGTCGCACTATCGCCGATTGCGCTTTCTTTTTTATTATTGCCAGCATTGGTATCGTGATCCGTATGCACGAGACCTCGACAGCCCCCTTAATCATCGCTGTCAATGCCCTCACCTTTTATGGTTTAGTGTTATTTTTGGTGTATCCAAGACGCGCATGTCTAGTGTTTTTATTGGGTCTTAGTGCAAGCTTTTTTGCACGCGGCGTCGTGACTTATATTCCACTATTTTTATGTGGTCTAATTTGCTTGTTCTATCCTTTTTATAGTCCTAAACGCCGCCGTGCGATCGCCCTTATATTAATTTTCAGCCTACTCTTAGTAGCTCTCTGGTGCTGGCAGGTACACCTGCAAAATCCTGCTTGGTTTGAGCTTTGGTTGTCCAACACAGCAGAGGCCTTTGGGACTCAGGTATTTAGACAATTTGCGCAAAGCATCCGCGACTTATTGTGGTTTACATGGCCCGCTTGGCCATTTGCCATACTGGCCTTATACCAATGGCGCAAATGGTGGTATGCACCGCATATCTTTTTACCACTCTTTTTAGTAATCAGTCATTGTGTCTTATTTACGGTCTTAGCTGAGCCGTTTGAACTGGAATTCGCGCCGATTATTATTCCCATCGCGATCTTAGCCTCTATGGCCTTACCTACCCTCAGACGAGGTGTTTTTAATACCTTGGACTGGTTCAGTATCATGATTTTGTCCTTGAGCATGGTCTTTATTTGGGTCGCCTGGTTTGCCTATTACACGCCTTATATTCCGGAGTTACATCACAATATTGATCGTCTTATCCAAGGTTTCGAAGCTAGTATCCATTGGCCTGCGGTTTTGTGTGCGGTCGTTATTACGCTGATTTGGTTATTGTTGATTGTTTGGCGTTTGCACGCCAAACCCACCGCTATTTGGCGCGGTGTGTTGCTGGCTGCAGTGGGTTTGACCAGTGCCTGGTGTTTATTATTGTCACTATGGTTGCCTGCCGTAAATTATCAACGCAGTTATGTGGCGTTGAGTGCCGACTTGGATCGTGCCATCAGTCGCCATGTCGCGCCCGATCAATGCGTCAGTAGTACGGGGTTGGGAGACGGTCAGCGCGCGCTCTTTTATATTTATAAGCATCTGCAATTTAGCGACAGTTTATTTTGCCCTTGGGTCTTGGTCCAAACTACCCTACCTAAGGTCCGCGACGAACTCTCGCCTTTTGCCACCCTAGGCAAAACAGTCTGGCAAGGCAATCGCAGCAGCGAACGCCATGGTGAAATTTTCCAATTAATTAGCTTACCTTCACTCAAATAATTATTTGTTCTGTATAACCATGCAGTCAACTCTTCAAGAGCGTGGTTTTTTTGCGCTTATTCTCAAGCAAGCTTGGCCCATTCTTATCAGCGAATGGGCCGGTATTTCTTATGCGGTACTCGATACCATGATGTTAGGGCACTACAGTGCTCAATCGGTGCAGACCATTTCTTTGGCCACATCAATTTTTATTACGATTAACATTACATTGATGGGCGTGGTACATGCCTTGATCCCGATTTTTTCACAGACCATTGGTAGTGGCCAAATAAAGCGTGTGGGCGAGTTCTGGAGTCAAGGTATTTGGTTGGCTATTGGTGCCACTATTCTCGGTATTTTATTGCTCATCAATCCCAACTATTTGTTAGCGATGTCTGGCAATCTCAGCGCGACAGTCAAGCAGCAGGTCAATACCTATTTACATGTGTGTGCGGCCGCTTTACCAGCCATACTGCTATTTCGTGTGATTTATTCCCTCTGTACCGCCACCCAAAAAAGCCGTCTAGTGATGTATTTGAGTGTGGCAGGGATTGCAGTCAAAGCCATCGGTAATTACATATTTATTTTTACTTTGGATTTGGGCAGTACCGGCGCTGCGCTTGCGACGTGTTTGGTCGCCTGGGTCACGCTCATCGCAGGCGTCGTCTTGGTCCAAAAAGACCCATTTTATGCGCAATTTGATTTGCGTTTTCGTAAACCCGTGGCGGCTTTATTAAAGGAATTGCTGCGATTAGGTATCCCAATGGGGGGATCTTATTTAGTCGAAGTCAGTTCCTTTACCTTTATGGCGCTTTTAGCGGCGCGCGAGGGGCTATATGCGTCTGGGGCGCACCAGATTATGTCGAACTTAATTGGCATTACCTATATGATGCCGATGGCCTTTGCAATTGCTACCTCTGCCCTAGCGGCCCAGTATTTAGGGGCCAAAAAGCCAGCCTTAGCGCACCAAATTATCGTCACTGGTTTTATTATAGCTATGGCTGGCGCCCTACTCACTATCATCATTGTGATCGTCTTTAAGCAGGACATTGCCAACGCTTATACGTCTATTCCGCAAACCCTGGGACTTGTAGGTGGTTTGATCGCTTTTATTCCTTATTTTCACTTCTTCGACGTCTTGCAGTGCATGAGCATTTTTGTGTTGCGAGCCCATCGAGTCGCTATTTTGCCATTTATATTGCAGGGCATGAGCTTACTGGTTTTAGGCTTAGGTGGGGGTTATTTATTTGGTTACGGTTCAGCGCGTGGCGCCTTATCGATGGTCAGCGATATCCTGACGCCGGGTGTCCCTACAGGAGTGTCTAGTTTGTGGTTGATGGCCGCCTGCAGCTTAGTGGTGAGCACCATTACGCTCCTTTATTGGTATATGCATACACATCGCAATGCCATGGCTCGATTTGCCAATAATAAGACGTAGCCTTTGACCAGCAGGCTTGATTACTGATGACGTTGTGTTTTTGTCGCAAAACCGCTATAAAACATTGATTTTACTTGTTTTTAAATATATAATAATGGACTCTCAGTGTGGCGCCAAAGAATTGATATACCGCTGGTATATAGATTTAGGCTTAAATTAGATGGTCAAAAGTCAAAGTGATTTGAGCGTATCAAATGAACACATTGGGATCAAGAAGGCTGGTTCGGGCCAAAAATCGAACCTGCAATGTTACTGCACCTCAACTATTTTGTAATAAGGATTTAATCATGGCTAAGGTCTGCCAAGTTACAGGTAAACGCCCTTTAGTGGGTAACAATATCTCTCACGCTAACAACAAAACTAAGCGTCGTTTCTTACCTAATCTTCAAACTCGCCGTTTCTGGCTCGAGAGCGAAAGCCGTTGGATTCGTTTGCGCATTTCCACTAGCGCCTTGCGCACTATCGACAAAAAAGGCATCGAAGCCGTTGTCGCCGAAATGCGTGCTAACGGTCAATCCATTTAATTGCCCAGCAATTCAGAATCCAACATAACCTATAAGGAAATATCATGGCTAAAGGTGTTCGCGAAAAAATCAAACTAGAATCTACGGCTGGTACGGGTCACTTCTATACCACTACCAAAAACAAACGTAATATGCCCGAAAAAATGCTGATCAAAAAATTTGATCCAGTGGCACGTAAACACGTTGAATACAAAGAAACTAAACTTAAGTAATTAGTGACGTTTTCAGTATTGATTTTTTAATATTGAATTAAGCCTGCATCACTTCTGGTCATGCAGGCTTTTTTGTCGCTGTGGTTCTACTTTTTTGTTAGATGGAGGGCAGGCGTTGCTTGAGTCCAAACGCCCCGATAGCCAATAAGAGCCAGCCAATCATCAACAAGGTGCCACCGATTGGGGTAATCATGCCTAAATCATGCACATTCATCAGAACAATCGCATATAAACTGCCACTAAACATCAACACCCCAAGTACCATGCATGCCGCCGCCCACGTCAAAAGGCGCCCAGGTTGCCATAATGCCAAAATCGCCACGGCCAAGATACTTAAACTGTGAATAGCCTGATAATGCACCGCTGTTTGCCATAGCTGCAAATAACGTTCTGATGCAAAGGCCGTGAGTCCATGCGCTCCATACGCTCCCAAGCCCACAGCGCTTAAGCCTAATAGCGCTGCTAACACAATAAACACACGCATTTTTTCCTCTTTTTTAAAAAACAGTCATACCAACAGAGAGTCTTGGCGCTAGGTTTTGATACAAAACAAGTCCATGTACACCAGGATGCCGAATGCTTTTTTCTAGCGACACAAGACATCCACTATAATAATAGATCTTGATTAACCAACTTAGAGGCCAATTCAAATGCAAAGCAAAAAAAACCTTCAAGCCTTAAGACAAGCCATGCAAGCACACAATATCCAAGGCTATATTGTGTTTTCAGCGGATCCTCACTTGTCGGAATACTTGCCGGCGCATTGGCAACAGCGCGCTTGGCTAAGTGGCTTTGATGGTTCGGCTGGTTTTCTGGCGATCACTCAGGATGAAGCCGCTTTGTGGACGGATAGCCGCTATTGGGAGCAAGCGGGTCAGCAATTACAAGATAGCGGTTTTAGCCTACAAAAACTCGGCCAAGCAAAAACCCCTAGCTTATGCAGCTGGCTCGCACAATACCTCCAGCCAGGCGACAACGTCGCGTGTGATGGCATGACCCTTAGCCTTGCCTTATATCAGCAACTTAGCGAACAATTACAAGCAAAACATTTGCAGTTTCAAACTTCTGTCGATTTACTGAAATCCATTTGGCAAGATCGCCCGCGTCTGAGCCAAGCGGCCATTTATGCTCACGAATCTCAATATGTAGGCCACAGCCGCGCCCAGAAATTACAAATGGTTCGCGACGCCATGAGCCAACAAGGTTGCCGCTGGCATTTAATTTCTTCTTTAGATGATATGGCTTGGTGCTTAAACTTAAGAGGTAGCGATGTCGACTATAATCCCGTCTTTTTAGGCCATTTATTAATTGCCCAAGAGCGTGCCTATTTACACGTCAATCCCGAGCAGCTCGACGATAAAATCATTCAAGCCCTGCAAGCCGATGGAGTCGAGGTCCTCGCTTATGAGGCGATTGCACATACCCTCGAGCAAATTCAGCAAGACACCCTACTTGTGGATGCGAATCGCGTGGTCTTTGGTTTAGTGCAGCCTTATATGGGACAACTGCAACAAGCTTTGAATCCAAGTCAACGCTTTAAAGCGCTCAAAACGCCTGATGAGATCGCGCATGTACGACAAGCCATGATTCAAGATGGTATCGCTCTATGTCAATTCTTTAGTGACTTCGAGCACCAATTACAAAGTGGCAAAACCCTAACCGAGTTAGATGTAGATGAACAACTGACCGCATATCGCGCCCAAGATCCGAATTTTGTAAGTTTGAGTTTTGCAACGATCGCTGGTTTTAATGGC
This sequence comes from Brackiella oedipodis DSM 13743, assembly GCF_000621025.1. GTDB lineage: Bacteria > Pseudomonadota > Gammaproteobacteria > Burkholderiales > Burkholderiaceae_B > Oligella > Oligella oedipodis. The sequence goes on along the minus strand of NZ_JHZJ01000009.1, from coordinate 95,634 downwards.
AATGGCGCCCTACCCCATTATCGAGCCACTCCTCAATCTCATGCCGTAATCCAAGGCAATGGCCTGTTGCTCATTGACTCAGGTGCCCAATACCTGAATGGCACTACCGATATCACGCGAGTTATACCTATTGGGAAACCTAGCAAAGCTCAAAAACGCGATTTCACAATTGTCCTCAAAGGCATGATTCAACTGAGTCAGGCAGTTTTTCCTAGTAATATTCCGGCGCCCTTGCTGGACATGTATGCGCGCCAGCCATTGTGGCAGGCTGGTCTTGATTTCGGTCATGGCACAGGCCATGGTGTGGGCTATTTTTTGAATGTGCACGAAGGCCCTCAAGTGATTGCCCATCCTGCTTATCAACGACCTCATACCGCCATGCGTGACGGCATGATTACCTCCAATGAGCCTGGCTTATATCGACCGCATGAATGGGGCATTCGCATAGAAAATCTCATGTATTGCTATGCCGCCGAGACGACTGAGTTTGGGCAATTTAGCCGCTTTGAAACCCTCACCCTGTGCCCTATCGATAGCCGTTGTATTGATCTCAAACTCATGAGCCATGAAGAAATTGAGTGGCTGAACCAATACCATGCCATGGTTTATGAGCGTTTGCACGGTTCCCTCAAGGGTGCGGCACTAGAATGGCTGACTGAACGCTGCCAAGAACTATAGTTTTTAGTTTTTAGTTTTTAGTCTTTAGTACCGCCACAAAAAACCCCCAGTCGATCAAAACGAGCATGGGGGTTTTACATATCACTAGGTATAGCGAATGCCAAGTGACGCCGAAAGCTTTTAGCTCTCTAGGCCTGAAGCAATGACACGGGTGTCTTGGATTGGATTTCCTCAAAAGTGACCTCAGGCGCTAACTCGGTCACCACCAGGCCTTTGTCGGTTACTTCAAGCACCCCTAAATCACTGACAATCATATTCACTACCCCGACGCCTGTCAGCGGTAAATGACATTCTTTGAGCACTTTTGGGGACGTAGAACCGTCTTTGGCATGTGCCACAAAATCCATCATCACAATCACTTTTTGCACACCAGCGACCAAATCCATCGCGCCGCCCATGCCTTTGACTTTTTTGCCGGGGATCATCCAGTTGGCCAAATCACCTTTTTCGGAAACTTCCATACCGCCTAAAATAGCGAGATTGACTTTACCAGCGCGAATCATGGCAAATGATTCGGAAGAAGAAAAAAATGCGGCACCCGCTCGGGTGGTAATTGTTTGTTTACCGGCATTGATTAAGTCAGCATCCAGCTCATCCTCGGTGGGAAATGGTCCGATGCCGAGCAAGCCGTTTTCGGATTGCAAATACACATCGACATCATCGGGAATATAATTGGCCACTAAGGTCGGCATACCAATGCCTAAATTGACATAAAAACCATCTTTGAGTTCTTTAGCCACGCGCTGGGCCATTTGCTCTCTTGTCCAAGCCATGTTGTGTCTCCTTATGATCGTAATGTACGTTGTTCTATGTATTTTTGGGGATTGCGGTTGTGGACAATGCGATGTACAAAAATCCCTGGTAAGTGGACCTGATCAGGTTCAATCTCTCCGACCTCGACCAGGTGTTCGACCTCAACCACAGTGATACGTCCAGCCATAGCCGCATCTGGATTAAAATTACGGGCTGTTTTACGAAAGACTAGGTTACCGCTACGATCGGCCTTGTAGGCTTTTACGAGGGCGATATCAGGCACCAAGCCCGTCTCGAGAATATAAGTACGACCATTAAATTGTCGCTCTTCTTTGCCTTCTGCAATCAGGGTTCCCACGCCGGTAGCGGTATAAAAGGCAGGAATGCCCGCACCACCGGCACGCAAACGCTCAGCCATGGTGCCTTGCGGACTAAATTCGACCTCGACCTCACCGGATAAAAATTGACGTTCGAATTCTTTATTCTCGCCTACATAGGAGGCGATCATTTTTTTGATTTGGCGGCTATAGAGTAACTTGCCCAGGCCCTTATCATCGACACCAGCATTGTTACTAATACATGTTAGCCCCTTGACTTGACTGGCTTGCAGCGCCTCTATGAGTAATTCTGGAATACCACATAAACCAAAACCGCCGACAGCGATCATTTGATCATCAGCCACAATGTCGGCAAGTGCCACTTGGGCATTTGGATAAACTTTATCCATGGTTGTCTCCTTAAAAGCAAAATACAGACTTTCCATAATTTATTAATCGTTGAAAGTTGGCTATAACTGAAAGTTGCTTAAGCCACTGGAAAGTCACCCATTCTATTTCTGTGGACACCGTCTACTGTGTCAAACACACGTTTTAGTTTAGTACATTTTTGGGATTTTCAGTATTAGATTTTTATATTTCAAGTACTTAGACAGCCATTTTATTTTTTATTAAGTGCTGTTACAGCGATGCCTATAGTCTAGTTTAGCTAAAATATTTAATTAAACTTTTGGGCCATAAGCCTCGTTTTAGCTAATTTTAGTCACAAATTATAAAAATATTTTATTTCAAGGAGCACAGACTCTTATGAGCGAACGCGAACAAATGGAATATGACGTTGTCATCGTCGGCGGTGGTCCCGCCGGTTTGGCAACTGCGATTCACCTAAAAAAACTATGCCAAGCAAATAACCAGGATTACAGCATTTGTGTGCTCGAAAAAGCTCCTGAAATCGGTGCCCATATTTTGTCTGGGGCGATTATGGATCCCAAGGCACTGACAGAGCTCATCCCCGACTGGAAAGAGCAAGGGGCGCCTATGAATGCAGAGGTCAAAGAAGACCGCTTTTTATTCCTGAACGAAAGCAGCTCCAAAAAAACACCCGATTGGTTGCTACCCTCCTGTTTCCAGAATCACGGCAATTACATTGTACGCTTGGGTGAACTCACACGTTGGCTAGGCGAACAAGCCGAAGCCCTAGAAATCGATGTATTTCCTGGTTTTGCGGCTAGCGAGATCGTCTACGACAAAAATGGCGCCGTAAAAGGTGTCGTCGCCGGTGTTATGGGTCTAAACCGTGACGGTTCAGAATCCGCCGACTATCAACCAGGTATGGAATTACTCGCCAAATACACTGTGTTTGCAGAAGGCGCACGTGGCCACTTAGGTCGTGAACTAATCAATAAATTCAAACTAGCCGAAGGCAAAGATCCCCAAAGCTACGGCATTGGTATCAAAGAACTCTGGGAGATTGATCCCCAAAAATCCCAACCAGGTCTGGCTATTCACACAGCGGGTTGGCCACTCGATACCGATACTTATGGCGGTTCTTTCTTATATCATCTCAACGACAATTTAGTGGCTATTGGTTTTATTGTAGGACTAGACTACAAAAACCCTTACCTCTCACCGTATCAGGAATTTCAGCGCTTCAAAACGCATCCAGATATTCGCATTTACCTCGAAAACGGTAAACGCTTAGCCTATGGCGCTCGAGCGATTGCCGCTGGGGGCTTGCTTTCATTGCCCAAAACGGTCTTCCCAGGTGGCGCCTTAGTCGGCTGTGATGCCGGCTACCTCAATGCCTCACGCATTAAGGGTAGCCATGCTGCCATTAAATCAGGTATGTTATGCGCTGATGCGATTTTCAATGCCCTCAAGGCAGACAGAGCCCAAGATGAGCTGACTGAATACCCACAAGCTTTTGAAAAATCATGGTTATACGATGAGCTTTACAAGGCACGCAACTTTAAAAACTGGTTCAAAAAAGGCCGCAAAATTGCCATCCTCATGACCGGTCTCGAACAAAAAATCCTCAATGGTAAATTCCCATGGACCATTCACCACAGCAAGGCCGACCATGAGTGCTTATTGCCAGCGGCTCAATGTCAAAAAATCGACTACCCTAAACCCGATGGCAAAATCACCTTTGATCGACTCACTTCGGTGTCCTTCTCTAATACCAACCACCGCGAAGATGAGCCGTGCCACCTCAAACTCAAAGATCCTACGGTCCCGGTACGTATCAATCTAGAAGAATATGCCGGACCTGAGCAGCGTTATTGCCCTGCGGGCGTGTATGAGTTCATCCAAAATGAGGAGGGTAAAGAGCAGTTACAAATCAACTCTCAAAACTGTGTGCACTGTAAGACCTGTGATATCAAGGATCCCACCCAAAACATTGTTTGGGTCACCCCAGAAGGTGGTGAGGGTCCCATTTATAGTGGCATGTAAGTGGTGAATTAGCAACGTTAATAATTCTCATTTAAAGCCCCAATTGGCGCTGTTTTTGCCGCAAAAACAGCGCTTTTTTTCGTTTAAAAAACCAAATAATTGCTTTTAAATCAAATCTTTGCCTTTTAAATGTAAAAAGCCTTGTAAAAAAATTACAAACTATATAAACTTTTAGGAATCTGTTTTACAGAGCCCACCGTACAGATTAACCCCTGCCAATGATAAGTGACAACCATGCCACCCTCTTTTGCTCGATTTACACGATTTAGCAATGCGCTTAGTGCTGTTTTAGTACCTTTTGGCTTACTACTTAGCACATCGCTCGCTCACGCTGCTCCCCAAGAAGACACGATTGGTGATTTTATTCGCAGCACCCAAACGCAAACTCAGCCCAAGAATCACATCGAAGTGCAAAGAGTCGCCTACACGCCGCAACCCAAAGGCCTCTCTAGCAATAACAACACGGATCAAATTGCCCTGTTAATCAATGGTGCCAATGGATCTGATTCCATTAACTTCGAGAGTGATCTTAATAGTGAATTAGCAGAAGCCGCCCTGAACTACTTAGGGGTGAAATATAAATTCGGTGGCGCTACACCTGGTGGTTTTGATTGCAGTGGATTGATCAAATACATCGCCGACAAACACCTTGGTCTTAGCATTCCTCGCGTTGCCGCTAAACAAGCACATATTGGCACGAGTGTGAGTCGTGCTGACCTCCAACCGGGTGATTTAGTATTTTTTAATACGCGTGGCCACCGTAATTCACATGTGGGCATTTATTTAGGCAATAACGAATTCATTCACGCGCCGCGCACGGGCGCCACGGTTCGCGTCGAAAAAATCAGTGCCTACTGGGATAAGCGCTACAACGGCGCTCGTCGACTCAGTACCACCACCCAAAAAGTCCACTTCTAAATTATTTAATTTTGCGCTTAGATCCTATGTAACCATGAGAGCTAAGCGCATTTCTATTTTCTTGGCAACGGCTTGAAACGGTCATGACTAAGCCCCCAACCATTTTTGGTATGGGGGCTTTTGTGTACAGCGGTCACTCTGTGTGGCCGCTCAGACCTGCAAGCGCTGAGCTATCTGACTAATCGCAAACGCTTAATGGCTAGTATGCAAGCAACACGGTCTAGGGTGATCAGACGCATTACTAGCGCGCTTCTGGTAGTAAATAAAGCATTTGAAACTGTGGCTCAGTCTTAATAAATACGCGCAAACTCGACCATTTTAGGCTGTTTTCACCTAAATTGTAATTGACTTTAAAACCAATCGAACTACATAGAACGACCATGGCGATTAAAGCAATCAAAATCTTTTGTAATTGAAAAGCCCATTGCATGATAATTCCTTTTTATAAAGTCAATGTCAGGTAAAAGCAGACGACGATTATGGACGCTAGTCCGTTGCTAAGTGGATTAGCCCAGGTTTGCTAATTAATGTTTTTTGAGATTTTGGCGGTTCGGGCAGTTCGCGCAATTCGAGCAGAAACCGCATTGGGTCAGTGCTTGCTGCATACTGGCCTTAGAGCGTCTACAAGCCATCACTTGCACGCCCTCTTTTTGGGCAGCACCACGGAAAGATTTCATCACGTTGTGACCCAAGAAGTCCGTCAACAAAATCACTAATTTAGTGCCATTGGGTAGGCTTAATACTTTCTTTTGGTGAGAGGTATCACGACCTGTAATGTGATGACCAATTTCGATATTGTGTTCTTTGAGTAGTAGGGGTAGGTTGCCAAGCTTATCGGCACCCACTATCAATGCTTGTGTCATGTCCATATATCATTCCCTTGGTTAAATCGGTAATGATAATTATTACTATTTGCATTCAAACTTTCAACTAAAAGTTTTTTATTATCAAATATTTTTAATAGTTTTTATTAATAAAAATCTAACTCAGAGGACCGTCGCTCTCACACAAAAAAGCAGCCTGATGGCTGCTTTTTATGTCGTCTAATTAAGCAAGTGACAAGCTTGACTTAGAGACTTTCTAGATTCTGCTTTTGGGGGCTGTTTAAACTCTCTCAAGAAGCTCAAATAAAGAGTCCCTATCCATGCCACTCGAGCACATAATCAAGAAATCCATAATATAAGCGCGAATAAAAATATCCTTACGAAAGGCTAAATGCGTGCGATTGGTGCCAAATAAATGTCCAACGGGAATACCGCTCATGCCTTGATCGCGCCGAGGATCAAACGCCATCTCGGCGATAATCCCGACACCCATACCAAGATTGACATAGGTTTTGATGACATCGGAATCAATCGCTTCAAGAATAATTTCGGGTTGCAAACCGGCTTGCTGAAAAGCGGCATCTATTTTGCTGCGTCCTGAAAATTTTGGATCGTAAGTAATAATGGGGTATTGAGCAATGGTCTCGAGGCTGATATTACGGGCTTGACTAGACGTTAGCTCGGTGAGTGGATGATTATTGTTCATCACTAAGACATGATGCCAGTCATAGCAGGGTAGCGTCACTAAACCTTCGGTTTTGTAGAGTGTTTCTGTAGCAAAAACAATATCCGCGCGCTCTTGTAAGACCATTTTGGCTAACTGCTCGGGATTGCCTTCAACGATTGAAATTTTGACCTTGGGATAGCGTTGTTTGAATTTGAGAATCAGGTCTGGCAAATAATAACGGGCTTGAGTATGGGTACAACCAATTAATAAGGTGCCGTCATCAGGTTGCGATAACTCATTACTGAGCTTTTTGAGATTATCGATCTCATGCATAATGGTATCAATCACTTTAATGATTTCTTTACCTTGTTGGGTCAAGCCCTTGATCCGTTTGCCATAGCGCTCAAAAATACGTAAACCTAATTCATTTTCGAGTTCGATAATAGCCTTAGAAATACCGGGTTGTGAGGTATAAAGCGCACGAGCTGCTTCAGTCAAATTAAAATTATGGCGAATCGTTTCTTGGATAAACTTAAATTGATGCAGGTTCATGCATTTCTACCGTTGTAATAAGCACTAAGTGGCACGGGGTGCACGAGGTTTTTTGACATGCAAAGCGCGCCAGAATAAGTATACGCACAAAATCGAAGCCAGTGCATTTAGAGTTATCGTCCCCACCATAAAATTCAATTGATCGTTAGCAATCCAACCTCGAACCAAATTGATTAAATTCATATAGAACAAAGCGATCAGACCAGCGATCACCAGGTTCAGAGAACGCCCTAGTCGGGGATTAACAGCGCCCAATGGAATCGCCAATAAGGCTAAGTTGAGAGCCGCCAGTGGCAATGACAAACGCCACATAATTTGGGCATCGCTCTTTGGATTATCATCGCTTAGGAGCTTGCCAAATTGTCTGGCCTTGAGTTTACTTTGGATGAGCTCGTGAATTTTATCGTCACTGACGTCCTTGTGACTTTCTATGCGAAGCGTATAGTTATCAAATTTAGCAATGCGAAAGCGAGCCGTGCCAATTTCGTTGTCATACCGATTGCCGGGGCCTAAATCGACGAATTTCTCGTTATCATTATTGGTCCTAAAGCGTGCGTATTTTGCCGTAATAATGGTCTCCCACCCTTTTTCGACGGCAGTCGCAAAGACGCGACCCATTGGGTATTCTTTGTTATCGGAGGACTCAATAAAAATGACCCGCGAGCCCCCACCGGTTTCGAGAAATTGTCCTTGTGCCACTTTCGAAAAATCTGAGCGCTGCTCAAAGCGCTGACGATATTCCTCGATTTGGCTATAAGCCCAAGGTGAGCCTTGAATTGAGAGAAAGGCGATCACAACAGTCGTGGGAATAGCCACGATACTTATCGGTGTGAGCCAGTTTAGAATGGATTGTCCGCTCGAAAACCACACTACCATTTCGGATTCGCGGTAATTACGAGAGATAGTCACCAATACCGCAATAAACAAGGCGACGGTTAGAATCGTCGGCAAGGCCGTAATCGTCGATAGGGCCGCAATGCCTAAGACAATATCGGTGCCAATCGTACCTTGAACCGCTTCGCCTAATAAACGTACCAATAAAACACTTAACCAAACAACGATTAAGGTAGAGAATACGACACCGCCATGACTGCAGATTTCGGCGGTGATGGAACGTTTAAAAAGCGACATAGGGATTTATAAAGGCTAAAATACTGGTTTATAGTTTAAACAATTACAGGGACAAAAATGCAATTTCAGACACAAACAACGCAAGCTTATCAACAACTAAAAACTCCTGCGCTGATTATTGGCGTCTTTGAAGATGGGAGCCTGACAGAAGCGGCCTCTGTTCTTGATCTTGCATCACACAACGTGATTGCTGAGCTCCTAAAAAAAGAATTTAAAGCCAGCCTCGCTAAGTATTTAATTTTGCGCAATCTAGAAGGCGTTGCCGCGCAGCGTGTTATTTTAATGGGTTTAGGTAAGAAAGACGATTATAACGCGAACGCCTTACTAAAAATACATCGCCAACTTTTTTCTATCCTAAATGAGCTTTCTATTGAGCAAGCCACTAATACCCTCTTGGAGGTCGATTGTGATGGCTTAGGAGTACACCACAAAGCCCGTCTTGCGGCTCGCGCCTTACACAACGCCAGCTATTTTTATCACACGACCATCACGCAACGCCCAGCACCTAGTGTGCATTTACAAACCGTCACCTTCAGTATCGCCAAAAACCATACAACAGCTGCACAAGACGGCTTAGCAGAAGGTCGAGCGATTGCTGCAGGCATGAAATTAACACGCCATTTAGGAAACCTACCGGCCAATATTTGTACGCCTACTTATTTAGCAGATCAAGCCAAGAGCCTCGCCAAAGAATTTAAATCTATCAAGGTCGAGATTCTCGAAAGAAAACAAATCGAAAGTCTCAAAATGGGTGCCTTTCTTGCGGTTGCGGCGGGCACCGAGCAACCGCCACGTTTTATTGTCATGAAATATCAAGGCACCAAAAAAGACAGTCAACAAGCGCCCGTCGTCCTCGTCGGCAAAGGCGTGACTTTCGATAGCGGCGGTATCTCTCTGAAACCAGGTTTGGGCATGGACGAAATGAAATGGGATATGTGTGGCGCAGCTACGGTCTTTGGCGTGATGCGCTTTCTAGCTGAGGCTCAATACAGCCAAGATGTCATCGGTATAGTGGCCGCCACCGAAAATATGCCAAGTGGCAAAGCCACTAAGCCGGGTGATGTCATTACCAGTATGTCTGGTCAAACCATCGAAGTGCTCAACACTGATGCTGAGGGCCGTTTAGTACTGTGTGATGCCCTCACCTATGCTGAACGTTTCAAACCAGCGGCTGTGATTGATATGGCGACGCTGACGGGCGCTTGCGTTATTGCCCTGGGCTCAGTCAATACGGGACTTTATAGTAATAACGAAGCCCTACTCAGATCTCTCCAAAACGCCGGCCAAGAAGCTCAAGACAAAGCTTGGCCAATGCCTTTAGATGACGCCTACCAAGAACAACTGAAAAGCCACTACGCCGATATGGCTAATATCGGTGGTCGTGAAGCGGGTTCGGTCACGGCGGCTTGCTTCTTATCGCGTTTTGCCAAAAATTACCCATGGGCTCATTTGGATATTGCCGGCACAGCATGGAACAAAAATGGTGAAGACAAGGGCGCGATTGGCCGTCCTGTACCTTTGCTCGCGCAATACTTACTCAATCGCGTCCAAGATGAACGTTAGGGTGGATTTTGCCTTTGGCGCCCAAAATCGTCTCGTCAAGGCGGCTCAAATCGTCCAAACCTTGTACCAACGTCAGGAGCAGGTGTTTGTTTACTGCGCCGATGAAAAACGCAATCTGGCTTTTAGTAAAGCCTTATGGGCCGTACAGGACACGGCCTTTATCGCGCATGAGTTTGTCTTAGATACGATGCCAGCTAAGCCGCTTGATGTCGTTATTTGTCCGCAATTGCCACTGCCTCCTACAGGCACTGACAAAAAGTTTTGGTTACTCAATCTGGACGTAGAGTGTCCGCCCAATTACAAAAACTACCCTCGTATCTTGGAGGTGGTGTCAACGCACCAAAAAGATCTTGAATTAGCTCGAGAACGCTGGCGCCACTATAAAGCTCAAGGCGTTGAGCTGCATTCCAGATTGCTTAAGGAGTAAATCACTAATGAGTATTTTGTTCCGTAAACGTCCCAATGCCCCGCAACATGAGCGCTTTGAGGATGACGATTTACCAGTACTGCGTCCAGCAGGGCCCGACCCTGAGGACGTTGCACAAGAGGATTATCCTGTGCTTGGTACGCAGCATCCAGATACCCCAGCTGCTGCGGTACCATTACAAACTCCTGGGGCGACCTATCACAACCCGGTCTCCAGACCATCAAGCACTGAGCCGCCTGCCTATGAGTATGCTGCCAAGTCTTCAAGTCTTAAGGCCACTGTCGATGAAATTATCGATGAAGAGTTGGAATTCGCCCGTCAGCGCATCAGCACTAGAATCGACAGAGAGCTCAGCAAGCATGGTTTGTAGTGCATAGTACATGCCAGAGGTAGCCTTTACGTGAGTCTTCTTACCTGAGTCTACAGAAGTCTTCTAAGGATTGGGCATGAGTGCTTGAGCAACGCTTAACTTTGCATAACGAGCCCCGGGTTGATTAATAACGATGGAACTTTTGACTTCAAAATGACTCAAAATAGCAGGCCATTGTTGATTTTTATTATTTAATTGTTTATTTATTTTGTAGTAATATAAGTGTAAATATAGCCTAACTTTCGCTAACTATCTTTATATTGTTTTATACACGTATCCTTGACTAAGCGCTATTAAGCCTATCGTCTAGTCCATGATACTCTTATGACTTGACTCTTTAATTGGAGCCTCTAAATGAATCAATTTCCTAACCAAATCCAGGAGCAACGCTCCTCCAGTGTCAGCAACACGCAGAATCGTGTGCTACGCAATACCTATTGGTTACTCGCTAGTTCCATGGTGCCTACTGTATTGGGTGCCATGCTCGCGATGCATTATCAATTCTTTATGCACATGCGACCAGGCATTTTTACGCTGCTATTCTTTGTTGGTGCCTTCGGTCTGATGTATTTAGTAGAACGTAATCGCCATAGTAGTACGGGCGTCTTTATGTTGTACCTGTTCACCTTCTTCATGGGAGCCATGCTCTCTCCAATTCTTAGTGTGATCTTACAACTACGAGACGGCCCACAAATTATCATGATGGCCTTTGGTGGCACAGGGATTATTTTTGCCACCATGGCAACCATTGCCAGTACTGCCAAAAAAGACTTCTCTACCTGGTCTAAGACCTTGTTCTTGGGTGTTGTCGTGATTATTCTGGCCGGCATTGCGAATATTTTCTTCCAAGTACCTGCCCTCTCACTGACCATCTCTGTCTTGGCCATGGTGATTTTCTCTGCTTTCATCTTGGTCGATGTGCAACGCGTGGTGCGTGGTGGCGAGACTAATTACATTAGCGCGACCTTAACCTTATATCTTGATATTTATAATGTTTTTGTGAGCTTGCTTAATATTATTGGTTTGTCTTCACGCAACTAATCACTCACTACAATCTAAAAGCCCCCAAACGCCATCGCATTTGGGGGCTTTTTTGTGGCCAATCCTCGCTTATCTGAAGAGCAAGGAACTTAGCGTGCACACGCCTAATAATAAGAATAGGATACAAGCGACTATTCGTATCGTCTTGAAGGGCAGCTTACCCATTAACCAGCCACCTAAATAAACTACAGGAGCGTTCGCTAATAGCATACCAATGGTAGTACCCAGCACCACGGGGGTCACGACCTGAAATTTGGCCGCTAAAATCACAGTAGCGATTTGTGTTTTGTCCCCCAATTCAGCCAAGAAGAAGAGGATAATCGTGGTCAATAAGACGCCGTATTTGTGAAATTGACTATCATCGGGACGTTCGGCCTTATCGGGTTTTAAGAGCCAGAGCCCAATCAGAATAAAGCTAATACCAAGAATCCAGGTCAGTGTTGGTCCATGCAGCCATTGTGCAAGCCACACACCTAAATAGGCAGAGACGAGGTGATTAATCAGACAGGATAGGAAAATGCCCAAGACAATCATGTGTTTTTGGGCAAAACGCAGTGAAAGAAAAAGAGCAAGTAGTTGTGTCTTGTCACCAATTTCGGCCAGAAATACGGCCCCTATTGAAGAAAATAAAGCATCCATTACAAAAAATACCTGTGGGTCGAAACTTAGACATTAGCCACAGGCCCCACGTTGCACTGCGATTAATGTCTTAAGTCTCGTTAATCTGCCCACATTGCTTGCAATGCGCTAACAGACGCAATGACCATGCCAGAAGGCAAATATGTTGACCATTGCTTCGTTTCCGAACAACTACTCCCTTAAGAAGAAAGGTAATTTTAGCAAAAGAATTGATAAATCAAAGAAAAACCCTTGCAATCACAAGGGCTTGGTAAATGATTATGATTTTATTTTAGGGATATCTAAATCCCGAAAAGACTGTAACACTTGCCGTGTGCGCATGGGCTTATTATCGATTTGGCGATCGATGCGTTGTCTTAACTGCTGGCGCCAATACACGGTCTTCTGGGGATCTTTAAAGTCCGGCATGGCTTGCTCTGTACCATAACCACAGACTTCGAGCAAAATCCATTCAAACCGTCTTAGTATACTGGCTTCAGCCTCCTCCCCTTGTGCCAAGGCTTGAAGACTCAGTTCATACGCCTCATACAGGCGCGGATGCGCATCCTCCAAAGCCAAAAAGTGCAACAGCAGCTCATTCATATACCAACCGGACATGAGTAAACGGCCTTTAAGAAAGCAGATGCCGTTAAGTTCAGCCTTTGTGAGGGTTTTGACTTCGTTTTTGCCAGACCAAGACAATAACAAGGGTTGAAAATGCAACAAAATAGGTCGCAGCGTCGAATAAGGTCGTTTCGCCCCCTTAGCAACCATGGTCTGCAAGCCATGATCCTTGGTAAAAATGCGAGTGATTAACGAGGTTTCACTCCAAGCCATGGCATGCAGCAAATAACCTGGCGCTTCACTCACCCGAAAGTGGCGGTGTGACGGCGCTAATGGCTTATTCATAGCCCAATTCTTTGAGCAATGAGACTTTGTCAGCCCAGCCTTTGCGGACCTTGATATAAATTTCTAAAAATACGGGCTGATCCAGCAGTTCTTTGATGTCTTGGCGGGCTTCTGTGGCAATTCGTTTCATGTGTTGACCCCCGGCGCCTAATAGGATGGGTCGGTGGCCCTCTTTTTCGACGATGACGCAGGCATTGATGTGCACGCCCTGATCTAGTTGCTGCCACTTTTCTATGACCACGGTGCAGGCATAAGGTAATTCATCTCCCACCAATCGGAAGATTTTTTCACGGATTAATTCTGCAGCCAAAAAGCGCACCGGTCTGTCGGTCAAGGCATCGGCTTCGAACATAAATTCACTTGCCGGTAAGTACTTGGCAATTTCCGACAGCAATACGTCAGTTTGAATGCCTTTGAGAGCACTGATAGGTACGACGGCCTCATATGGATATTTTTGGACAATCCCTTGAACAAAGGCAAATAAGGAATTTTTGTCTTTGACCTCATCAATTTTGCTAATCACTAAAATGCATTTGCTGTTAGCGGGTAACAAAGGCAAAATCTGCTCATCGCCAGCCGACCATTTATTGGCTTCAACCAAATGTAAGATTACATCCACTTGGCCCAAGGTCTGGGTGACCACGCGATTCATCATGCTATTGAGCGTACTTTGATGACGGGTCTGAAAACCCGGCGTATCGACAAAGACGAATTGATGATCACCTTGTGTCAACACCGCATGAATACGGTGTCGCGTCGTCTGGTGCTTACGTGAGACAATCGACACCTTGCTACCTGCCAGGGCATTAGTAAGGGTAGATTTGCCGACGTTAGGGCGCCCTACGACTGCAACAAAACCGCAACGAGTGTGCGGTTCTTGCATATCTGTTGAGCTGGCTGAGGACTGTTGATCCTGCGATTCAGTCATGGCTTGGCTCCTGTCGGGTGGCAACGGCTAAACTCAGTTGGCTCACTTTACGATGTTTTTTTGAAGTGGTGGGATCAGCCAGCAAGCCCTGAATTTTAGAAATGGCGGCGCTAGCGGCATCTTGCTCGGCCTGGCGCCTGCTCAAGCCGCTGGCCTCTGTGACAATGTCAAATTGTGGTAAACGACACTGCACAATAAACTCTTGGTGATGGGCTTCGCCTCGAGTTTCAATGATGGCATATTGGGGCAAGGCCATATGCTGGCTTTGAACGATCTCTTGCAACAGGGTTTTACTGTCTTTGCCTGCGGTTTTGACATCTAAATTAGCCAACAGGGGTTGATATAAGTCGCTGATGACCTTTTGGACATGTTCCATATCACTATCGAGATAAATCGCTGCAAAGACCGCCTCGAGCGCATCCGCCAAAATAGATGGACGTTTAAAGCCACCACTTTTGAGCTCACCCTCACCCAGGCGCAGGACTTCACTCATCTGCAGTTGATTGGCCAGGTTGGCGAGCGTCCCTTGATTGACTAAGCTAGAGCGAATTCGAGACAAGTCACCTTCATCGACCGTTGTGAGCTGTTTAAAAAGCAACATAGCCACGGTAAAGTTAAGAATCGAATCCCCTAAAAACTCTAAACGCTCATTGTGTTTGTGACCATAACTACGGTGCGTAAGCGCACGTTGTAAAAGGCTTTGTTTGCTAAATTGATAACCTAGTTTGGTCTCAAATTGATCTAATTTCATTTGAAGGAACCTAAACGACTGAATTCACCCTGCCAATTCATCCAGATAAAGAATGCTTTGCCGACTAAGTTTTGGTCAGGTACAAAGCCCCAAAACCGACTATCACGACTATTGTCGCGATTATCACCCATAACAAAATAATACCCCTCAGGCACTTTACACGTAAACCCTTGGTCTTGGTAGTGGCAGTTTTGGATGTCGCCACTAAAATCTTGCTCTGGCGCGGCGACTGTATTGATTGGAAGCTTGAGTAAATCATGCTCATGCTCTCCAAGTTGCTCTGCGAATCTTTGCGCCGCACCCGCTTGTTGCTCGGGTTTGATGTAATCACCAAGTGGCTTTTGCGCTACTGTCTGGCCATTTAGCTGCAACGTTTTGGTCGCATTGTCATAATGCACCTCATCGCCTGGCACGCCCACCACGCGCTTGATGTAATCAACCTTAGGATCTGGCGGAAATCTAAAAACCACCACATCACCGCGCTCAGGTGCACCGATATCAATAATTTTCTGATTAATGACTGGCAAACGAATACCATAAGTGAATTTGTTTACCAAAATCATATCGCCCGATTGTAGGGTCGGCAACATCGAGCCCGAAGGGATTTTAAAGGGTTCAGCGACAAATGAGCGCAGCACAAAAACCAGCAACACCACCCCAAAAAAACCATAGGCGATCTCGATGATCTTATCGAGCACTGTGGGTTTGCCCACTTGGCTATAGGCACCGCTCTGCCCTGGGTTTTGTTTTGCTTGCTCATAAGCCTGCTTGCGCGGCAGACGCTGTTTTTTGAAAAAAAGCTGATCCAACAGCATGATGGCTAACATTACCACCAGAATACAAAAGAGGATTAGGCCAAAATCTGCACTCATGTCGTTTCCTTATTTGTCCTCGACCTGCAAGATGGCTAAGAACGCTTCTTGCGGGATCTCTACGGTACCGACCTGTTTCATGCGTTTCTTGCCGGCTTTTTGTTTTTCTAGGAGTTTTTTCTTGCGGGTGATATCACCGCCATAGCATTTGGCCAAGACGTTTTTGCGCAAAGCTTTGACGTTTTCGCGGGCAATAATCTCGGCCCCAATGGCCGCTTGAATGGCTACGTCATACATTTGGCGGGGAATCAAGCCGCGCATCTTGGCGGCGACTTCGCGACCACGATAGCGAGCCATACTACGATGCACAATCATTGACAAGGCATCGACTTTGTCGCCATTGATGAGTAAATCCA
The DNA here is from genome assembly GCF_000621025.1 of Brackiella oedipodis DSM 13743. Lineage (GTDB taxonomy): Bacteria > Pseudomonadota > Gammaproteobacteria > Burkholderiales > Burkholderiaceae_B > Oligella > Oligella oedipodis. The sequence continues at coordinate 79,547 of NZ_JHZJ01000009.1, read as the reverse complement.
CTCGCACCACATCCGCAGCGCGGTACTCCAAAAATTCATAGTCCATAGAGGCATAACCACGGGAGACGGATTTTAGGCGATCAAAAAAATCCAGAACAATCTCTGATAGCGGCATTTCGTAATTTAAATGCACTTGGCGGCCGTGATAGACCATATTGGTTTGGATGCCGCGCTTGCTATTACACAAGGTCATCACTGGGCCCACATAGTCTTGGGGCATAAATAAAGTGACATTGACAATTGGCTCGCGGATTTCTTGGATTTCGCCAACATCAGGCATACGAGATGGGCTTTCAACCTGGATCAACTCGCCATCATGTTTAATCACTTCATAAATGACCGATGGCGCTGTAGTGATAATGTCCATATCGAACTGGCGCTCGAGCCGTTCTTGGACAATTTCCATGTGTAAAAGCCCCAAAAAACCACAACGAAAACCAAAGCCTAAGGCTTGCGAGACCTCAGGTTCAAACATTAACGAGGCATCATTCAGTTGTAGTTTTTCGAGGGAATCACGGAGTTGATCATATTCGCTACTTTCGACTGGATAAATGCCAGCAAATACTTGTGGCTTGACTTCCTTAAAGCCTGGTAGCGGCTGCTCAGCTGGTTGATTAGCCAAGGTAATGGTATCGCCGACTTTGGCGTACTTGAGATCCTTAATACCTGTAATCAAAAAACCTACATTACCTGCGGATAACTCAGTGCAGGAGGCCGCTTTGGGGCGAAATTGCCCCATTTGTTCACACAGGTGGCTCGAGCCCGTGGCCATAAAATGCAATTTGTCTTTGAGGCGAATCGTGCCATTGACAACACGCACTAACACCACTACGCCTACATAATTATCAAACCAGGAGTCGATAATCAGCGCTTGCAGCGGCGCCTCTGGATCACCCTTAGGAGGTGGAATTTTGGTGACAATATCTTCGAGAATTTCATCAATCCCCATGCCTGTCTTGGCACTGGCTCTAACGGCTTGTGAAGCATCGATGCCAATCACGTCCTCGATTTCTTGTTGGGCCGCTTCGGGGTCAGCTGAAGGCAAATCCATTTTATTGAGTACCGGAATGACCTCGACATCGAGCTCAATGGCGGTATAACAGTTAGCTACGGTTTGTGCCTCTACCCCTTGCGTGCTATCGACCACTAATAGTGCCCCTTCACAGGCAGATAAGGAGCGACTCACCTCATAGGAGAAGTCAACATGCCCTGGAGTATCGATCAGATTGAGTCGATAGGTTTGACCATCGTTGGCTTTGTAGTCTAGGGTGGCTGTTTGCGCCTTAATGGTGATGCCGCGTTCGCGCTCAATGTCCATTGAATCAAGCACTTGCTGTGACATCTCGCGGTCATCAAGACCACCGCAGCGGTGAATTAATCTGTCGGCTAAGGTCGATTTACCGTGGTCAATATGAGCAATAATAGAAAAATTGCGGATATTTTGCATTAGGTTTGTAATTGATTTAAGAAATACAAAAAAGGGCGCGCAGCGCCCCCTTTTAAATTAGCGTAATGCTTTTATTGTACTTTATTTTTTGGGTTTAATAGTGACCCACTGGGTCGTATTGTCACGACGAATCAGGAGTGCCGCGAGTTTATCTTTGGCTAAGGCCTTGACGGCTTTAAGATACTGCTCACTATTGACCACCTCTTGGTTATTGACAGCCAAGATAATATCCCCTGTCATTAAGCCTTGTTGCTGGGCTTCTGGTGTAATGCTACGGACCACCACACCCCCTTTAACATTCGCTCGTTGGGCAATGTCTGGCGTCAAATCAGACACAGTTAAACCAAAACGATCGGCCGTGGTTGGCGTGTTCTGACCATCGGCGTTAGATCCTGCTTGTGCTAGGCCACTTGGATCTTGCAAGGCAGTGACGGTAATGTCTAGCGTCTGATCCTTGCCGCGACGCCAGATTTGCATAGGCACTTTTTTGCCGGGTTTAGTTTGACCGACAATACGTGGTAAATCACTCCATTTATTGATTTTTTGCCCATCAAAACTAAGGATGACATCACCTGCTTGGACGCCCGCTTTAGCGGCGGCGCTTTGGGGTTCAACATTACCCACTAAGGCACCATTGCTATTTGGCAGATTAAGCGTTTCGGCGACTTCTTTGGGAATTTCAGAAATTGAGACACCAATTCGACCACGTGTGACTTTGCCGGTGGCTTTGAGTTGCTCAACGACTTTCATGACTTCATCAATAGGAATCGATAAGGACACCCCCATAAAGCCGCCACTGCGTGAAATGATTTGTGAGTTGACCCCTACCACTTCGCCTTTGAGGTTGATTAATGGACCGCCTGAGTTACCCGGATTAACGGCCACATCGGTTTGAATAAAGGGTAAATAATCTCCCGTATCTCGATTAATCGCACTAACAATACCCGCCGTTACTGTCGAATCTAAATCAAAAGGCGAGCCAATGGCTAGCACCCATTGACCTTTTTGCAAATCACCAGCATGACCGATTTTGAGCGATTGCAAATGCTTAGCTTCTATTTTTAGTAAGGCAATATCTGTACGCTTATCAGTACCAATGACTTTGGCTTTGTATTCTTTGCCATCGTTTAGACTCACAATGATTTTGGAGGCACCATCAACAACGTGATTATTGGTGATAATATAACCGTCTTCAGAGATAATAAACCCAGAACCTACGCCAGAAGGGACTGTTCTTTCTTCTTCGTCAGGGTTAGGTTTAGGGGCCTGTCTATCATAAGGGTTGGCGCGATGATAAGGGCCTTGTTGTCCAAAAAACGGTGAATTATCAAACTCGGGACCAAAAAAGAAGCGGAAAATTTCATCGGGGTCCTGTCCTGGCGCAAAACTTCCTAGCCCACGACGACTCAATGTTTCTTCGGTACGGATATTCACCACAGCGTTTTCGGTGGCCTTGACCACTTGCGTAAAGTCTGGCAAACCCGTCACTAATGGCGCTTGCGGGTTGACGGCAGGCGCGTTCGCCACATTAGCTTGGACGGAATTGATTCCCGTTTCCTCGGCATTGGCTAGGCCAACATTGAATAAACTAAGACTTAAAACGGCAAACAATACGCTTTTCTTAAAATTCATACTATTCCTTTATTATTAACAATTTTTTGGCTAGTGACGAGTCGCTTGCGCTGACTCAACCATCGCCGCCAAGGTCGATAGTGGTAAAGCCCCCATCGCGGTGATGAGATAACCCGATTTTATTTGGCTATAGACATTGATTCCATCCTCTACAGCCATATGTTCTGTATAAAAGGGATCTTGCTTGCTCGCTTTTTGGATAAAAAGCGAACAGTTCGCTAAACCATCTGTGACTGTTAGTTGCTCTACAGCTTGTTTGGTTCCAGCCTGATTCGTTACCATCATATGCAGACTTGCAACAATTTGAAACCCGGGCGCTAAACTAAATTTGAAATAGCGACTGTAGGCATCGAATGACGGCAATGCTTGCTCTGGCCAATCATGATAATCATAGTCTGATTGCAAGTCCTGTGCAGCGATGACACCGCTCTGGTTTAACTCACTAAAAAGCATTTGTGTAATCGGTTGATGGGCTTGGTCTAAACTTTGAAATTTAAGTAAGAGGTGGCTGTGGGGGTCAACACAAAGCCGAAAGCCATATCGTTGTTGATCGACAGGTTCAATTAGATAAGCTTGGCAAGGGGTATTAGCCACCCGTTCTGCGTTGGGCAAGGCAGTGGCACGATAATAATGAGCAATATGCTCAGCAGGTAAATAAAGCAACCCCGGAAATTCGCTGTCATCGGCCGCCTGCTGATAGATTTGGCGTTGTTTAGGAAATAAATGCAGAGTTCGTTGGTTATGACGCAATACCTCTTGGGCCCACTGATTAAGATGTTGCACCCGACGCTGCAAACCGCTTTGATCGGTGCGATTGGCAATCTTGCTGACTTGCAAATCGTGATTTGGATCCTGAGCGACATAGACCCCTTGATAATTAGTGGCGGTGGCCGCCTTTTGAATGGCCTGTAACTCTTGCACTAATTGTTCGCGACTCAGTGACTGCTCTGCAGCCAGCGTCAAGGTAGCGTTAAAGCTTAACACGAGCATCAAGACGTACTGACTCAGCTTAGCGAGTGAGCTATTCATGCAGCGCTCCAAAGACTAAAAAATCATATGATCTACGCATAAGCCATGTCCCTATTATGGTGTCGCATAGCTGGTTTCAACAAAAGGCAAATGCCCTGAGCGTTGGGTGTGAGCACGGATATATTGGTTATAAGGATATTGACCTAAACCCACCATTTCTGACGGTCTTGAAAACGGTAGGGATTGTAAATCCGCTGGCATTGACGACTGCAATAATTCAGGTAAATCAGGGTGATTATTCATAAAAGCTGCCACCGCCGGACTGGCACGTTTTACCAAAACCTCAGGCGCCTCATCGCTCACAGCATCCGCTTGATGAGCGGCTAACACAGCGTCTGAGCGACTAGACTCAGTATGGGCCCCTTGATTAATAATCACCGCGACTAAGGCCAGCACCGCCGTCACCATCGCACCTGAACCGAGCCAGGCAAAAATTTTAGGCCTGGCGTCACTGGCCTTAGTGCCAAAAAATCGCCATTTAGCTTTTTGTAATTGGCTCAGCTGGACGGCTTGCGATTCTGCTTGTGCCGTCTTGTGGTGGCAAGGTAATTTATCGAGTTCACTATGCAAGCGCGCTACAAATTGGCTGCTGCACACGACATTGGCCGATTGGCTACGTAGTGCATCACCAATTAAATGGTAGGTATACCAATTCTCCTGCTGCTGTGCATTGAGTGCTATAGGATCAAAATCAAAGCACTCATTATCTATGAAGGCACTAAAACTTTCGGGCTCAGAGCAGGTGCTTGGGCGCGTATTCATAGCAGAACCTTATTAAGAAAAATTACCATCGTTGCTTACCTGTTGTGTCTAATACGGGTTTGAGAGCTTTGGCAATTGCCTCTCGGGCCCTGAAAATCCGAGAGCGTACTGTCCCTTCGGGACAATCGAGAACATCGGCAATTTGCTTATAGCTCATGCCTTCGAGCTCACGCAGCACAATGGCCTCGCGCAACTCATCGGATAATTGTTCTATGGCTTGGTTAACCGTCTGCACAATCTCTTGGTTGATGAGTTGTGTCTCTGGGGTTTCCTCATCTGTTAGAGTATTGATCTTGTTAAAAGTTTCACCATCTTGGTTGGCAAACTCTGCACTTAGATGTAGATTTTGTTTGCCTTTTTTGAGGTGATTATGGGCGGTATTGACGGCAATACGATACAGCCAAGTATAAAAAGAACTATCACTGCGAAAACGCGGCAAGGCGGTATAGGCCTTTATAAAGGTTTCTTGGGCTACATCTTCGGCATCGGCAGGATTGCGCAATAGCCGTGAGAGCAAACGTAAAATCCGTTGCTCGTATTTAAGCATCAGGAGGCTAAAGGCTTTTTTATCACCCTGTTGCGCCTGTGTAACCCAGAGTGTGTCTTGGTTGGCTTCAGTCATGGGCACCCTGCTGTCGCAAATAATGATATAGCACACGAAAACGTCGTTGTTGTTCGGGCGACCATTGCCAGAGACTAAAGATAAAGGAAGATTGACGTTGGCTTAGTGGATCGCGCAAAACGAGATGACACCACGTAAAGCTACAACGAATTTTGTGGATGTGATAAGCCGAGGCCTGACCCTGGCGGATTAAAAGACATTGACGCTGTGCTTGTAACAGCAAGGTGGGCGGCTCGGTAGAGAGTTGAGTGGATTGCTTTAAAAGCGTTAGCGCCGCCATAACAGCGGCAACTTCGTAATTAAAAATACTGAGTACAGAAACAAAGACTAGACTGGTAACCACTAAGTTCTGGTATTTAAGTGGCACAAGTGGCAGCGTTTGCTGCCATATCTTGTCTAGTCTTTGCTTTGCATCATTAGTCATTAAAACGTTTAACAATCATTGAGCCATTGGTACCACCAAAGCCAAATGAATTAGATAAGGCATAATCAATGGCTACATCACGCGCTTGATTAGCACAATAATCCAAATCACATTCAGGATCTTGGTTAAAGATATTAATGGTCGGTGGTGATACTTGATTATGAACCGCTAAAGTCGTGAAGACAGCTTCAATACCACCGGCAGCCCCCAATAAATGGCCTGTCATTGATTTGGTAGAGTTTACCACGACGTTTTGGGCATGCTCACCCAAGGCAAGTTTAAGCGCCGCTGTTTCGTTTTTGTCACCGAGTGGCGTCGAGGTGCCATGCGCATTCACATACTGAATTTGCTCTGGATTAATACCGGCGTTGCGCATTGCATTAAGCATACCACGACGTGGACCGTCGCTATTAGGTGCCGTAATATGATGCGCATCTGAACTCATACCATAGCCAACAAACTCACCATAAATCTTGGCACCACGTTTTTTGGCGTGTTCGTACTCTTCAAGGACTAAGACGCCCGCGCCTTCACCTAAGACAAAACCATCACGATCGATATCCCAAGGACGTGAAGCTGTCTCTGGACTGTCATTACGTTGCGATAAAGCACGCATCGCCGCAAAGCCCCCAATACCTAGAGGAGAAACTGTAGATTCTGCACCACCAGCCACCATGACATCGGCATCGCCATATTCGATGATACGAGCAGCATCACCAATAGAATGCAAACCTGTGGTACAAGCAGAAACGACGGCGTAGCTCGGGCCCTTGGCTCCCAAAAGAATCGTGAGTTGACCAGAAATTAGATTGACTAAAGACGCCGGTACAAAGTATGGATTGATGCGGCGTGGGCCTTTTTTGAGGTAATCAGCTTGGGTTTCTTCGATGCGTGGTAACCCCCCAATGCCAGAGCCTACAATAACACCGACTCTATCGGCGTTTTCTGCGCTGATTTCGAGGCCTGAATCGCGCCAAGCATCAAGCGAAGCAGCAATCCCATAATGGATAAAGGTATCCATTTGTTTGGCTTCTTTGGCACTGATGTATTGGGTAATATCAAAGTCTTTGACCTCACCCGCAATCTGAGAACTAAAATTACTCGCATCAAAGCGGCTGATTTTGCTAATGCCAGAACGACCGTTAATAAGGTTGTCCCATGCAGATTGAATGGTATTACCTACAGGGGAGACAATACCTAAACCTGTAATGACGACACGTTTTTTCACAAAAAACTCCAGTATCCCCAGCTTGGTAGCTAGAAATAAAAATTAACTATACAAGCTGTGTGAGCTGTACGTAAAAAGCAAAGAAAATAACCGTTACGTGCAGATACAGCGAGCTGCATCAACAGATCTAGTCGTAGAACTAGTCACCGCAACGAGCAAGCGCGGCTTATCGTAATGACGTAAAAATGGCTCTCATCCTTGGTACAAAGTTCCAATCTAGAAAAGAGCCATTGTAATGTAATTATTTTTTGCTATTTTTTTCGATGTAATCGATAGCTTGTTGAACAGTAGTGATTTTTTCAGCTTCTTCGTCTGGGATTTCAGTTTCGAATTCGTCTTCTAGACACATAACTAATTCAACCATATCCAAAGAGTCTGCACCTAGGTCGTCAAGGAAAGAAGATTCATTTTTGATTTCTGATTCGTCTTTAATTGCTAGTTGTTCTGCAATAATTGCCTTAACACGTTGTTCGATGCTGTCCATGTAATTCTCCAATTTGGGCTTTGCCCTATAAGTTATCAATTGAACTCGGATGAGTTATAAGAAAAAAGCGAATACTTAAAACATCATTTAAGTATCAAAAAATAAAATACTGTTTAAAAACAATACAGCATTTTATAAAAATTTATTACAAGATTCATTAAAAACATCTTTTCTTTGCAAGAAACTTGATTTTTTGAATCCTTGTGTAGTTTCATACCACGAATAAATGCTAATTTTAACGCAATTTGGCGCTAAATCATGTACATACCGCCGTTGACATGCAATGTTGTGCCAGAGATATAAGCCGCATTTGGACCTGCTAAAAAGGCCACAGCATGGGCCACATCTTCGGGCTTACCTAAACGTGCCAACGGAATTTGTTTGAGCAAGGCGTCGGTTTGCTCATCTCCCAAAGCCCGCGTCATATCCGTATCAATAAAGCCAGGCGCCACGCAATTGACGGTGACATTGCGACTACCGAGTTCACGTGCTAGGGCTCGTGACATACCCGCAACCCCCGCTTTGGCAGCGGCATAATTCGCTTGCCCTGGATTACCCATAGAGGCGACGACCGAGGTGATATTGATAATACGACCAGAACGAGCCTTCATCATGGGTTTGATGACGGCACGGCTCAAACGGAAAATCGAGTTGAGATTAGTTTCGATCACTGCTGACCAATCATCGTCCTTGAGACGCATTGCTAAATTATCGCGAGTAATACCCGCATTATTCACTAAAATATGCGGACCGCCCTCTTTAGCAAGATCCGCTAATAAATCGTCGCAAGCTTGACTATCAGTCACGTCAAGGACGACGCCTCGACCAGAAAATTCGGTTAAGTATTGATTAATGGCTTGCGCACCGGCCTCAGAGGTAGCGGTGCCGACCACACGAGCGCCTTGTCGTGCCAATTCTAGTGCCACGGCTTTACCAATACCGCGCGTTGCACCAGTCACTAAAGCAATTTTATCTTTCAGAGGAGCGGGTTCTGACATTGTCATTCCTTAGGAGTTTAAAGTTTGCAATACGTTTTGCAGAGAGGCTGGATCGTTAATCGTAAGCGCCGTAAGATCGCGATCAATACGTTTAACTAAACCGGTGAGGACCTTACCTGGACCACATTCAACAATATGGGTGATACCTTGAGCTTTCATGGCTTGAATGGTTTTGACCCATTGTACTGGATGCCAAGCTTGGCGTACTAACGCGTCTGCAATTTTAGCAGGTTCTTGCTCGATCTTGACATCAACATTATTGATGACTGGGACTTTAGGGGCCGCTAGATTGATCTGCGCTAAGGCGTCTTGTAAGACAGCCGCCGCAGGCTTGAGTAAGGAGGAATGGAACGGCGCTGATACCGGCAATACCAAGGCGCGTTTCGCACCTGCTTCTTTAGCTAAGTGACACGCGCGCTCAACGGCGTCGACATGACCAGCAATCACGACTTGTGCAGGTGCATTAAAATTGACGGCTTCGACAACTTCGGGAACTTGTGCCGCTTGCTCACACACTTGCAAAACCGTATCGTCATCGAGACCCAAAATAGCCGCCATCGAGCCTGTGCCCACCGGTACGGCTTGTTGCATGGCATCCGCGCGAACGCGTACGAGCTTGACAGCGCTGGCTAAATCGAGACTGCCAGCAGCGGTTAAGGCAGAATATTCTCCCAAACTATGTCCCGCCATGACCTCAGGGACACGACCTCCCATCTCGAGCCAGGCTTGATACATAGCCACACTAGCACTAAGCATGACGGGTTGCGTATTCGTCGTTAAATTTAAATCACTTTCAGGGCCTTGTGCCATAAGGGACGCAAGATCTTGCCCAAGTGCTTCAGAGGCGGTTTGGATGGCCGCTTGTACCACTTTGTTATCAGCCCAAGCATCCATCATACCGATACTTTGTGAGCCTTGACCTGGAAAAACAAACGCGACTTTTGTCATACATTTACCCCTTTTAAATGATGAGTCTAAATTATAGTTGAGCGAGCACTGAGCCCCAAGTAAAACCGCCCCCTACTCCTTGTAACAAGACATGCTGACCGGTTTTGAGGCGGCCGTCTCTTTGCGCCACATCGAAGGCGAGTGGCACACTGGCCGCAGAAGTATTAGCGTGTTGATTCACAGTGATCACTACTTGCTCTAATGGCAAGTGTAGTTTACGAGCTAAGAAGGAAATAATGCGCTCGTTAGCTTGATGTGGCACCATCCAATCGATTTGCTCGACATCGAGTTGCGCCTTTTGGCAGACCTCTCGCGCTTGCTGATCGAGTACCGACACTGCTGTTTTAAAGACGGCCTGGCCATCCATGCGGAGGAAGGGATCACCGACAATATGGCCATGTTCCACACGGCCTTCGGTATTGAGAATGGGATAGAGTGAACCGTTAGCATTGAGTTGAGTCGCCTTAATGCCCGGCTGCTTATCGGCCTTGAGAACCATTGCACCAGCACCGTCGCCAAATAAGACACATGTACTACGGTCCTGCCAATCGAGAATGCGAGAAAATACCTCGGCGCCAATCACCAGCGCACAATTGGCATTACCTGCCCGAATAAAGCTATCGGCGGTAGTCAAGGCATACACGAAACCGCTACATACGGCTTGTACATCAAACGATGCACAGCCACTAATCCCTAATTTCGCTTGAACCATGCACGCCGTGCTTGGAAAAATATGGTCGGGGGTCGAGGTGGCCACAATAATGAGATCGACATCGCTGGCTTGTACACCGGCACTTTGCAGTGCTTGTTTAGCGGCGCTTGCTGCCAAATCACTGGTTTCTTGCTCAGGCGCCGCTAAATAGCGTTGTTTAATACCCGTTCGGGTTCGGATCCATTCATCGGAAGTTTCGATACCCTGAGTGGCCAGTTGTGCGGCCAGTTCGTCGTTAGAGACGCATTTTTCGGGTAAAGCGCTGCCTGAACCTATGATTTTGGCATATAGACTCATTAATAAACTCCACAAAAGACCGTTGCCCAGTGCCGGCAAGGTAAATGATTAATTCATGAAATACTGTCAGGCGCCGCATGACTGCTGGCGACGGGCGTGCTCGTTTGCTCGGGAGCATTAGCAGCCGTTGCATCCGCATGCACCATTTGGTTAATGTGCTGAACGCTGTTGCTAATTTTGGCTAAGAGATTATGGGACACGGCTTCGTAGGCTCGCTCAATGGCACAGGCAAAAGACAAAACGTCCGCTGAACCATGACTTTTGATGACAACACCACGCAGGCCCAACAATGAAGCGCCATTGTAGCGACGGTTGTCTAGGCGGCCACGAATATTTTTGAGAACTGGCAAAGATAATATAGCAAGCAATTTGCTAAAGATATTGCGTTTGAACTCAGTTTTCATGACGTTGTTGACTAAACGCGATACCCCTTCGATGGATTTGAGCACAGAATTACCCACAAAGCCATCGCAGACAATGACATCACTTTTGCCTGTAAAAATATCATCGCCTTCGACATTGCCGATGAAGTTCAAATTGCTGCGCTGTAAGAGTTGCGAAGCCTGTTTGACGGTCTCGTTACCTTTGATGGCTTCTTCGCCCACGTTGAGTAAACCCACGCTAGGATTACTCAAGCCATCAATGGACTGTGCCAAGGCGGATCCCATAATCGCAAACTCCATGAGATTCTTGGCACTACAATCCACATTGGCGCCCAAGTCAAGCACAGTGGTACCTGTGCCTTTTTGGTTGGGCAATAAAGTGGCGATTGCTGGACGATCGATACCATCGAGCATTTTGAGAACAAAACGCGAAATAGCCATTAATGCACCCGTATTGCCAGCCGACACACAGGCATCGGCTTGACCTTGTTTGATGCAGTTAATGGCTACTTTCATGGATGAGTCTTTTTTGCGACGCAAAGCGACCTCCACTGAATCGTCCATAGTGACGACCTCGGAGGCATGTAAGACTTCAAACTGTGATGCATTAGGCACGGTGGCGCTGCGTAAAGCTGCCTCAATCTGATCCTTGAAACCCACTAAGATAAAGTGGGCATCTGGAAGTTTTTGGGCAGCTTGTAATACAGCGGGGATAGTCACGCTCAGTCCGTGATCACCACCCATGCAATCTATAGCAATTTTAATCACAATAAATTCTGTCAAAAAAACGTAAAACAGAATATTACAGTATTATGACAAATTACTTAAGAGTTATATTCTGTTTGGTTAGAGAATGATTACTCTTCGTCTTTTGATTTCAGCACTTTGCGACCACGATAAAAGCCGTTAGGGCTGATGTGATGACGCAAATGTAATTCACCACTACCTGGCTCTACTGCTGTAGAAGGCGCAGAAATGGCATCGTGAGAACGACGCATATTGCGGCGTGAAGGAGATTTTTTATTTTGTTGTACAGCCATGATGACTCCAAGTTAAAAAGCTTTGTGAAACAAAGCAATAAGCAAAATCTATTAAAGGAATATTCAGTGAGCTAGTCGCTAACCAATCGCAACGACTATGACTCTTTTTTGAGTTTTTCTAGTATGGCAAACGGCGAAGGGTCTTTTTGGGGGGCATACGCTGTCATGTCTATACAGGACTCGTTCTCATGCCTTGGGATATAAGGCAAACTAAGGAGAATTTCATCTTCGAGTAAATGCGCCACATCCAGTTTTGGGTTAGCCAGCAACTTATCGTAGGCCTGCTCATCAATAAAACCCGATTCATCCAGATCATCAAAAGCCTGCTCAGAATTAACGGGTTGCACCGTGGCTCGGCTATCGACCTCAAAGATAAACGGTTTAAGGCAACGCTGGCACAGCAAAACAACGTTGGCTTGCACGTGAAAATGCAAAAAATACTGCTCGCTATGCGCCAGTTCGGGCTGTAACTGCCATTGCACAAGTTGAGATTTATTTTGCTCAAGCACAGAAGCCACCAGGGCTTGCTTAGCTTGGCTCAAACTCGATAAATTCGGCTTGTCGTGATGAGCGCTAGACGACAAAGCGGTTGATCCTTGGGGGCGTTGCGTAACGCCCTGTGCAGAATTACCGGCTTCTGGAGAATGATCCGCTAACCATTCCAGCATATCATCAGCCAAACTAGTCATTACGCGCTCAAAGGTCGCCAGCGGCGCTTGACCGCTTATCGATTGCCCCTTGCGAATAAAATCATAAACATTAGACAAATACAATTGTCTAATAACTTGTGTATGATCCTCGACAGTATTTGGGACTGATTTACCTAAATCACAAGTCACTTATACCCTTGCACTTAACTACTAGTAAACATAGTATAATAACCTGCAATCAAGTTACAGGTCAATATAAATCATGAGTTTAGACCACGCAAATATCATCTTAGCGACGACTTCAATCTACAAAAAACAGATGTTTGCAAGGCTGGGGCTGCCTTTTCAGAGCATGAGTCCAAATGTGGACGAAATACCACAAAAGGGCGAAACCCCGCCTGCTTGTGCGCAACGTTTAGCCATTGCCAAGGCTCAGGCCATTGCTCAACAACACCCTCACAGCATTGTGATTGGCGCTGATCAAGTCGCCACTCTCGGTCACAACATCATTGGCAAAGCCGGCAGTTTTGCAAAGGCATTTCAGCAATTGCAGGCTCTGAGTGGCCAAAGCGTCCAATTCCATAGCGCACTGGCGGTCTGTTGTGGTGCCGAGACCCTCAGTTATGATGTCATCACTGAATGTCACTTTAGAGATCTAACGGATGCCGAGATCCAGCATTATCTTGAGGTCGAACAACCTTATGACACGGCGGGCAGCGCCAAAGCTGAATCGCTGGGCATTAGTCTGATGTCAAGCATGCGTTCGGACGATCCCACCGCCATCATTGGTTTACCCTTGATTGAATTATGCCGCATGTTACGCCATTTTGGTGTTAATCCAACGCTGTCTGCTCAGTTATGAAGACTTTACATTTGATCCCCGTGGGCCTAAGCCAAGCGCCCATTCAAGAGTGGTTACCAACTCACAGTCGCCAAATGGCTGCCCAACTCGACCTTTATATTGCCGAAAATGCTAAAACGGCTAGAGCCTTTCTGAAACTGGTCGAGCCCCAAAAAGCCATTCGTGACATCACAATCCATACCCTCAGCAAAAGTACCCAGCCCTCTGAGGTAAAACAATGGTTACAAGCCGTGCCAAGCGACGGTGCTATCGGCTTAGTGTCTGAAGCCGGCTGCCCGGCTGTTGCCGACCCAGGGGCGATAGTCGTTAGTCAAGCACAACGACTGAACTTTAAGGTACGTCCTCATGTTGGTCCAAACTCTATTTTGTTGGGACTGATGGCCAGTGGCTTGGATGGCCAACGGTTTGCCTTTCATGGTTATGCGCCCATCAAACCTCATGAACGCACGCAGCAGCTCAAACAATGGGAGAGCGATTCGCATAAGCTACAGCAAACGCAAATTTTTATTGAGACCCCTTATCGCAATCAGGCCATGTTAGAGACCTTAATCAGTTCGCTTAAGCCTGACACTCGCTTGTGTGTGGCCAGAGACCTCACCGGGCCACAAGAACTGATTCAAACCTATACGGTGGCACAATGGCGGCAACAAAGCTTACCCGATCTCAATAAATTAGCCACCTTGTTTTTATTCTTGGCCTAAGCACCCTTAATACACTTAAGCGCTCGAATCACGAGCGCTTAAATGCTAGCAAGATCCAATAGGCTACCTTATTCCTTGGTAGGTGGTTTAATATTGGCCAGCGTTTTTTGCTGTTTTTGCTGCTGCCAGATCGCATAACCCGCATGCCACGCTAATAATAATACACAGACAGCACACAGCCCGATATCCGCAGCGCTGAGCTCAAAATCGACGCAAACATGAACCAGCCAGGCTACACATCCCGCATAAAATAACCACTGTAGGAGATGCCAGGCTTTACCGATTTTGCGAATCATGAGTGAGCTGGCAGAAATCGCCAGCACTATTAATATAAGCCATGACGCCATTGCTAAGAGCGCATAAAGACTGAAACTCAAATTAGCCTGTGCTAGTAAGGCATGATGATTGATATTTGCCCAAAACCAGATCAAAGCAAAAGCACTGGCATAAGCTGCCGCATAATAAAGTGCAGGCGCACGATATAGATTGATACCTAAGCGCCCACTAAACACTCGGATGGGCTTAATCAATAGCGCAATCACTAACATCAATAAGGCGGCTAAGCTACTGTAATACAGCAGTGACAGCGCCCACTGTGAAGATTCTTTAGTGGCTGGATCGAGACTAATCCACAAGCCTAGTAGGCCGGGGATAGCGAACAACACCATAAAATGGCTTCTAAATTTACGAAAATAAGCTATCGATTCTTCTTGATTAAAATGCTTATGGTGACTTAATCTGTGTACCATGTGTATTTCCTAGACTGATCTATCCTTATATTTTCTACCTATATTTAAGAAAAGTCAGCCCAGGCATTAATGTACAGTAAATAATTCCAATAATCTGGCCAATTCTTCTACTGAGGCGGCGGTTTTACTTGGTTGGGCCTTATCCAACTCTTCGATTTCGTGGGCACCATAGGTCACCGCTATACTATCGACGCCCGCATTTTGAGCCATTTGAATGTCATGACTGGTATCGCCAATCATCACCACTTGCTCTGGCTCAACCATGAGCTCATCAATAATTTCAAAAAGCATTTGCGGATGGGGCTTACCGCGAGTTTCATCAGCCGTACGTGTGATGTCAAATAAAGGCGTCAGTTGATGTTTGTCGAGGGCTCTATTAAGCCCCACTCTGCTTTTACCGGTAGCAACGGCGAGGTTTAGCCCTTGCTGCTTGAGTTGTTGGAGTAATTGTGGAATTCCATTAAAGAGCTTTAAATCCTGGTCCTGGGTAAAATAATGGCGGCGATAGGCTTGCAAAAACTCTTGTAGCTGGGGCTGCGAAAGATTAGGCGCAATTTTGGGGATGACCTCGCTCATGCCTAAACCAATCACCCACTTGGCTTCTTGCATCGTTGGTTCAGGCACCCCTAAATCTCGACAAGCCCCCTGAATGGCGACTGCAATCGACCACGTTGAGTCCATTAAGGTACCGTCCCAATCGAAAACTATCGTATTGTATGCCATGAGAATTCCTAAGAGGGTTAAGATTTGGATGAAGGCACGCCCCGAGACTGAAGTGACTGCAACAGTGCCTGACACATGGGTGGCAAAGGCGCTTTGAGGTTGAGCAGCTGGGCCGTCAATGGGTGCTCGATAATCAGATGATGGGCATGTAAGAACATGCGCTTGAAACCCGCTTGTTGCAGTTTAGCACGCACTTCATCGGAACCGTATTTTTCGTCACCCGCAATCGCAAAGCCACTGGCCGCCAAGTGAACGCGGATTTGATGTGTGCGTCCTGTGCGCAACTCAGCATCGACTAAACTATAATCACCAAAACGTTGTATACACTCAATAATCGTATGGGCAAACTTTCCTTCAGATTTATCAACCCGAACTCGACGCTCACCATGCGGCGTCAGGTATTTAGTCAACGGCAATTTTATATGCTGCCGTTGGTTCTGCCAATCACCACACACTAAAGCGTAATAATGCTTTTCGCCTTTACCTTGACGAAACATATCGTGCAGTTTTACTAAGGCGGAGCGTTTTTTGGCAATGATTAACAACCCTGAGGTCTCTTTATCGAGACGGTGCGCTAATTCTAAAAACTTGGCTTGGGGTCGAGCCGCGCGCATTTGTTCAATCACCCCAAACGAAACGCCACTGCCACCATGCACGGCTACGCCGGCCGGCTTGTCAATCACGACTATGGCATCGTCCTCAAAAACAATAGGAAACTCGGCCTTGGGGGCAGGGATCGCTTGATCTTTTTGTGCCATTCGTAAAGGCGGGATACGCAGCACATCTCCGACTTGCAGACGGTACTGTGCATTGATCCTACCTTTGTTGACACGCACCTGACCTGAGCGCAAGGCTTTATAGAGATGACTTTTGGGGACGCCTTTACAGTATTTGAGCAAAAAATTATCAATTCGTTGGCCATCGGAGGCGGCATCCACCGTCACCCATTGCACGGAAAAAGATGAATTTGGCGATGAAGATTGTTTGCACATATATTCGATACTACTTTATAATCAATATACCCTGTGGAGAATAGGGTGTACCTTGGGTTGCGTAGAGGCAATACATATGATTTCGCACTCCGCCCCAAGGTGTTTTCATTGTCTATATTGTAACGTACTGACAATCAAGGCATACGTTAGGACCATCTCTTAGGATCACCTGTTAGAGGCACCTAGTAGATCCCCTTGATGGCGGTATTACGCACTATTTTCCGAAGTGACTGGGAGCTTTATTGTTTGGCGTGCTTGTTTTTAATGCGGCAGTGTTATATTTCTGCCCACAGCCCCCAAAAATAAACCTGAATTGTCTTTGTGTATCCGTATTTTTATGCATCACAGGTAGATAGTCGGCTTTGCAGAAATAGAACCAATAAATTTCCACAAACTCTACTATCGCCTGGGTGTTTTAGTCGTAGCCATTTTCCAGATTATTGTATTAGCCCATTAACTGCATGAACACTGCGTTAGATCCCCTAAGATTTTTGTCTAGCCTGCTGCTTTGCTCCTACCTATCTGTAGGCGGCTTGCTGGCGGCCCAAAAACGCCCGCCTAAGTTATTACGGCGTGGCTCAAGCGATCGTGCTGTAGTTCTCAAAAGCGTCATGCCTGTCAGAGGAGCGGGAGGATACCCGCTACACTCCATGCCTTAGTTAAGAGTTAAGGTTACCGAGGGTTTTGTTTGTTGCGATTAAGTTGACTTGTGTATCTTTTGTCTTATACAACCTAGTACTCACTTAACCTTCACAATAATACTGGTCCGAGCCAGACAACAAGACAAATCAAACCAGGAACTTCCGGGAATGCATTAATCCTAATGCATTGATATTTTCGGAGAGTTCTATGAAACGCATGTTATTTAATGCAACGCATCAAGAAGAATTACGCGTTGCTATCGTCGATGGCCAAAAATTGGTAGATATCGACATCGAAACCGCTGGTCGTGAACAGCGTAAAGGCAATATCTACAAAGGGGTGATTACTCGAATTGAGCCTAGCCTCGAAGCTTGCTTTATTAATTATGGTCACGAGCGCCATGGTTTTTTACCCTTTAAGGAAGTGGCACGTAGCTACTTCAAAGAAGGCACTGATTTTCGTAACGCCCGCATTACGGACGCCCTTTGTGAAGGCCAAGAACTGATTGTCCAGGTCGACAAAGAGGAACGTGGCAACAAAGGCGCGGCACTCACTACCTATATTTCTTTGGCGGGTCGCTATTTAGTGCTTATGCCCAACAACCCACGCGGTGGTGGTATTTCTCGCCGAATTGAGGGTGAAGATCGTCAAGAATTACGCGAAGCTATGGACCAATTATCTCTGCCTCAAGGCATGAGTATTATTGCGCGCACGGCGGGCATTGGTCGTAGTGTCGAAGAGTTGGATTGGGACCTAAAATATTTACAACAGCTCTGGGCGGCAATCGATAAAGCGGCTTCTCAATATCCAGCCCCCGTCTTGATTTATCAAGAATCCAGTCTCGTCATTCGCGCGATTCGCGACTACTTTTCTCCCGATATTGCCGAAATTCTAATCGATACTGATGACATCACCTCGCAAGCACGGGCTTTTATGCAAGACGTGATGCCAGACAACCTGCCTCGCGTTAAACGCTATCAAGATGCGGTGCCACTCTTTTCACGTTTTCAAATTGAGCATCAGATTGAAACGGCCTATTCTCGCACCGTGCAATTACCTTCGGGTGGTGCCATTGTCATTGACCACACAGAAGCTTTAGTCGCCGTCGATGTTAACTCTGCGCGTTCGACTCGTGGTACCGACATCGAAGAAACCGCGCTTAAGACAAATTTAGAAGCCGCTGAAGAAGTCGCTCGCCAACTGCGCTTGCGCGATTTAGGGGGGCTGATTGTCATCGATTTTATCGATATGAATGACAACAAAAACCAACGCCAAGTCGAGCAAAAACTTCGCGAATCTCTCAAAGTAGATCGTGCCCGCGTCCAAATGGGCAAGATTTCACGTTTTGGTCTTATGGAGTTGTCACGCCAACGTCTACGCCCTTCACTCAATGAAGGTTCACACATTACTTGCCCACGTTGTAATGGCACAGGCGTGATTCGTGATGTAGAATCGAGCGCGCTCAATATCTTGCGTTTACTACAAGAAGAAGCCATGAAAGACAACACCGCGGCCTTGCACGTGCAAGTACCGGTTGATGTGGCCACCTTCTTACTCAACGAGAAACGCACCGATATCGTCAAACTCGAAGCTCGCATGAAAGTCCATGTCATGCTGATTCCAAACCGCAACTTGGATACACCGCATCATCATATCGAACGTATTCGTTATGATGACAGCCGCTTAGATGAGCAAATTTCCAGCGTTGATTTGGTCGAAACCCAAGAAGGTGTGCAGAGCTACGATTTTGACAGGAGCACAACCGAAAATCGCAGTAAACCAGTAGCCATTGTCAAAGGCATTACACATGCTGAGCCTGCGCCTAAACAAGCCGTCAAAGCGCACAGCAAAAATGCCGATGTCAGCTTGCACCCAAGCTTTATTCAACGTGTTTTAGGTTGGTTCAAATTCTCCGAAAATACACCTAATCGTCCAGAGTCAGAGCAAAGCGCACAAAGCCCATCATCGTCTCAGACGCAGCGACGTGCTAGTAACCAATCTAAGCAAGACAATAAACGCAAAAAAGACGCTTCTCATAGCATGGGTAAATCACGCCGTGCTGAACGTCTCGAAAAAACCGAAGATGGGGGCTCTAACAAACGTCGTACGCCACGTAAACGTGGTCAAACGAATAAGTCTGACGACAAGGTCTTGAGTGAACAAAACCAAGATGGCAAAAACAAACGTAGTCGTCATAGCTCAAATCAAGCCGATAAACGACCTAACAAAGACGAAAACTCGACGGCTCCAGCCAATGATAATGGCAAAAACGCGAACAAAGCCAATGCCAAAAATACGCAGGCTGAAAAAACCAATGCTCGCAACAAACAAGAGCGTAGTAATGAATCTAATAAGGGCAAAAATAAAAACTCTAATGACAAGACTCAACGTGCAGCTAAAGAAACTACTGCACCGCAGATCCCTAAAGGCTTTAAAGCATCGATTCGCGCGCCACAGAGAGAAGATCAGGCAACTGAGCGGGACGTAGAGTCTACAAAAGCGGAATCAGTGGATCAAACAGCTCAAGCAGGCGCAGACAACGCACAGCAAGCCAAGGTCAATGAGGCCCAAGCCAAGCAGACAGCTGCTACCGACGTGCCAGCTGCAGCAGACAATGCCGCGTTAAGCTCAGCCGCTGACGCTAAGCCTGAGGATACCACGGCTTCAGAGAATGACGACCATACAGGTGACACCGAAAATCGCCCTCGCCGTCGTCGTAATCGTCGTGGTCGTCGCGCCGATAGAAATGATCGTAACGAGCGCTCTGACAATGCCAACACTGGCGTACCTGCCTTTGTGCCAAACGAGGTCATGCTAAACGCAGGCGATGATAATTACCAGCGCGTCTCTGAGCAAATTGCGCAACAAGAGGAAGCTGCTGTCAGTGAGCCTTGGCCAACGGTCAGTGAGCCTATTCAGGAACAGCAAGGGGCGCCAAGCCCTACCCCAAAAGCTAAAACGCCAGAGGCGGATCAGGCCGCGGCGACATCCTCTTCTACGGCAGCTACAGTATCCGGGGATCAAGTCGCCACGGCGTCAGATGACTCAGCCACGACCGCTACGAAAGTAGCTCCTGCTGCAACGGCCAAAGCGGCTGGCGAGTCAGTGGCGGGCAATGACGAGGTTCAAACCTCAGCGGCCCAACCTGACACTCAGGCAGCAGCAAGCGCTGAGCCTGCGCCGCGCATCGAGCCGGCGGCAGTCGAGTCGATTGCCAGTCTTGAAGAGTCAGAAGATGGTAACGACGCGGCTCCGGCCTCTCAAGCCACTGCACCTAGCCACGCAGAGCGCACAAACGGCACTGACTCACTTGAGCAAATTGCCGCTCAGGCCGAGTTACAACTGGTACAAACAAAAGCTGAGTTAGTGCAAGACACGCCCCCTGTTCAAGCGCCTAAATTAGGTCGCAAACGTAAAGTCGCTGAGCAACAAGCGTCAGAGCCTTTGCAAATGGTCGAGACTAAGTCGTAGGCGTCAGGCACACTTAGCCAAAAAAAAGGTCGGTGCTTCATAAGGCACCGACCTTTTTTATAAAGTAAGTCATCACGGTAATGGCAATGACACCTCTGAAACTCTAAGGCTGCTCGCGCCTAAACACGAATGTCTCTTCATCAGAGGCACTCGCATCAAACGCATAACCCTCTGTGTTAAAGGCCTTGAGGTCTTCTGGACGTTGTGCCTCTTGCTCAATAGCAAAACGTGTCATATAGCCACGTGCTTTTTTAGCATTAAAACTTATCACCTTGTACTTACCATCGCGTTTTTCTTGAAACACGACAGTGATCACAGGGTACTTGAGCGTTTTGCGGTCAACCGACTTAAAGTATTCCTCAGAGGCCAGGTTGATCAGAAATTGACTCTTGTGGTGGGCCAAGCGTTGATTAATATAGTCTGCAATATGACTGCCCCAGAACTCATACAGGTTCTTGCCTTTGTCTGTGGCTAGACGGGTGCCCATCTCGAGACGGTAAGGACGCATGAGATCAAGCGGTCTAAGCACGCCATAAAGCCCGCTAAGGGTCAAGACGTGCTCTTGCGCCCATTGCATCTGCTGCTGATTTAATGTATTCGCTTGTAAGCCTTCGTAGACATCACCATTAAAGGCCAAAATGGCTTGCCTGGCATTGCTTTGGTTAAACTCTGGCTGCCAATCTTGGTAACGCTCATAATTGAGTTGCGCTAGATTATCGCTAAGTTTCATCAAGTCAGCGATTTCTTGCGGTGATTTTTGCTTAAGCACTGCTATGAGTTCTGTCGCCGGCTCCACCATCAAGGGTTGGGTCGCGTCATAATCCTGAGAAAGTGCCGAGTCATAATCCAGTTTTTTGGCAGGAGATAAAACAAATAGCATTTTTTATCCTTGTCAATCGATTGTTAAGCATCAGGAGTGAGCACCGTCAAACCACCCATATAAGGTTGTAAGACTTCTGGTACTTTGACTGTACCATCCGCTTGTTGATAGTTCTCGAGCACCGCGACTAGAGCCCGACCGACGGCCAAGCCTGAACCATTGAGGGTGTGGACTAACTCTGGTTTGCCTTGTGCATTTCTGAACCGTGCATTCATTCGACGTGCTTGGAAAGCCTCGCAGTTAGAGACTGAGGAGATCTCGCGCCAAGTATTTTGCGCCGGGATCCAGACTTCGAGATCATAGGTTTTGGCGGCGCCAAATCCCATATCACCCGTACACAATAGAACAACCCGATACGGCAGTTGCAAAGCTTGCAAGATATGCTCCGCATGCTGGGTCATTTGCTCGAGTGCCTCATAGGATTGACTAGGTTGCACGACTTGTACCATTTCAACCTTGTCAAACTGATGCTGGCGTATCATACCGCGCACATCACGGCCACCACTGCCCGCTTCTGAACGAAAGCAGGGTGTATGAGCAGTCAAGCGTAGTGGTAAATCTTGCTCGGCTAAAATGCTGTTTTGCACACTGGCGGTCAAGGTAATCTCGGAGGTTGAGATTAAATACATATCTTCGGCATTGGGATTGACTTCGTCCTCTTCGACTTTGCCCTTGGTGACCCAAAACATATCCTGTTTGAATTTTGGTAATTGACCTGTGCCCATTAAGGTGGAGCTATTTACCATATAAGGGGTATAGCACTCTGTGTAACCGTGCTTTGTAGTCTGCGTATCGAGCATGAACTGTGCTAGCGCTCGATGTAAGCGCGCCATTTGGCCACGCAAGAAACTAAAACGCGCCCCTGATAATTTGGCGGCTGTCTCAAAGTCTAGGCCTAGTTTTTCTCCCACGCTTACATGATCTTGGGGGTCGAATCCTAAATCAGGAGGTAATTGATCTTGAACATACCCTTGTTGTGGTAGCCAGCGTCGCTGCTCAACATTCTCATGCTCATCCTTTCCGACAGGCACAGACTCATGAGGCAAATTAGGAATCGCCATTAACCAAGACTCAAGCTCGGTTTTGATGCCATTGAGTTGATTTTCAAGTTCTTTGAGTTGGCTCGGAATCTGCTGCGATTGGGCCAGCAAATCAGCCGCATCCTCACCCTTGGCTTTGCGCTGACCAATTTGTTTGGCCAGGGTGTTACGACTGGCTTGTAAGTTTTCGGTGGCCACTTGGATTTGTTTGCGTTGAGCTTCGAGCGCATTAAAACGCTCTACATCAAAATCAATGCCCCGACGTTTGAGGCGTTCGACCACGGTATTAAGATCTTTTCTGAGTAAAACGGGATCTAACATAATTCCTACTTCTGAATAATTTAAGCGCGTATTGTTGTTTGCTATTGTACTCTGTGACTCAGCGCTTCTGGGTTTGAGTGATAGAAATTTAGAATATGATGCTAGCCATTATTCATTGTTTGTCGGCTTGTTATTGTTTTTCGGCTTCTGTGCCTGCGGGCGCTGTTGGCGTTGATATTCCTGGTCTAACGCTCTGAGCGTCTTGAGTTTTTCGGCAATTTTAATCTCCAGGCCTCTAGGCACGGGTTGATACCAGCGTTGCACAGGGAGCTCATCGGGAAAGTATTTCTCTCCTGCGGCATAGGCATTGGGCTCATCATGGGCATAACGATATTGTTTGCCGTATCCCAAGTCACTCATGAGCTTGGTTGGCGCATTGCGCAAATGAATTGGCACCGCACGGCTTTGGTCTTTGCGCACAAAGGCTTTGGCTTGGTTATATGCCATATACCCAGCATTGCTTTTGGCAGCAATTGCCAAATAAATGACCGCCTGCGCCAGCGCCAGCTCACCTTCGGGACTGCCTAAGCGCTCGTAAGTACTGGCTGCATCATTGGAAATCTGCATGGCTCGAGGATCGGCTAAGCCAATATCTTCCCAGGCCATGCGCACGATGCGACGCGCTAAATATCGCGCATCTGCGCCACCATCGAGCATACGACAGAACCAGTACAAAGCCGCATCAGGATCTGAACCGCGTACCGATTTGTGCAATGCACTGATCTGGTCATAAAAAGCATCGCCGCCCTTGTCGAAGCGTCGCAAATTTTGTGGTAAGGATTGTTCGAGCCAGGCTTCGTCGATGAGGGGCTGTTGTGCCGTTTGCGCCGCCTCTAACACAATTTCAATGGTATTGA
The DNA here is from genome assembly GCF_000621025.1 of Brackiella oedipodis DSM 13743. Taxonomy (GTDB): domain Bacteria; phylum Pseudomonadota; class Gammaproteobacteria; order Burkholderiales; family Burkholderiaceae_B; genus Oligella; species Oligella oedipodis. The sequence continues at coordinate 55,653 of NZ_JHZJ01000009.1, read as the reverse complement.
TAAGACGGCGGGCATCGCCATCAGCCCAGGCCACTAATTGCTCAACCGCCCCCTCGCTCATTTGCAGCGCTGGACTCAGCTGCAAATCCTGATTAAACAGGGTCAAAGCCCTTTGCGCCAAGCACTTCAGATCTTCAGCGCCTATGGGCTGCAAAACATAGACGCGAGCCCGCGATAATAGGGCTGAATTCACCTCAAACGAGGGATTCTCGGTAGTGGCGCCGATAAAGGTGAATAAACCACTTTCTACATAGGGCAAAAAGGCATCTTGCTGGGCTTTGTTAAAGCGATGCACCTCATCAACAAACAAAATAGTTTTGCGCCCTTGGCTCTGGGCAATTTGCGCCTGGGTCACGGCCTCTCGAATATCTTTCACGCCACCAAGCACTGCAGAAATAGCAATAAACGCCGCGTCAAAACCATCCGCCATTAAACGCGCTAAGGTGGTTTTGCCGACCCCTGGTGGTCCCCAAAAAATCATGGAGTGCGGCCGCCCCGACTCGAAGGCCGTACGCAAGGGCTTACCTGGGGCCAATAAATGCGACTGACCCACGACGTCATCTAACTGTCGTGGGCGTAGTCTTTCGGCCAAGGGTGCGTTTTTCTTGGCAAATGAGTTCGCGAATAAATCGTTTTGAGAGGCGTCTGTCATTACATATCGACGGCGTCAACACCGGCAGGCGCTTTGAATTTGAAATGCAAATCGGGTAGAGCGTGGTTGCTTTTGAGGTTGCGCAATTTGATCTGTGTAATATTGCCAAAGGAATCTTTGATATTAAGCTGCGCTGGCAAATTATTCGCAAAGGCAATATCAACATAAGCCATGCCCTGATCAGCCACTTTTGGCGTGGCTCTGAGCCAAACCATATTGTTTTTTTCTGGTAGCACTTCTACTTTGAAGGAATCATCTAGCGTACTTGAACCAAATAAAATAGATGCTGGTGAGGCCCCTACCGCCTGATTCACAGGTCGCTTAGAAACCTGGTTGAGGTCGGGGTCATATTGATACACTGTTTTACCGTCAGAAATTACTTGCTGCTCGTAAGGCTTTTTGACATGCCAAATAAATTTACCAGGACGTTTGAACTCAAAACTACCGGATTGTGATTTGGCTTGATTCGTACCCCCTTGTTGCGCAAATTGGCCACTCGCGGATTTGATATTTTTGACAAAATCGCTGAGTTGCTTTTTGGCATCGCCCGCGCTTTTGTTCTGGACATCGGGAATTTGTGTAAATTCCACCTTGCCTAAATCGGTGACTAAGCCTTGTTGCGGATCGAGCATCTCAGAGTTGACCTTAAAATCTTGTGCCAACACTGGTTGCGCCAAAACAGCCGCTAATGTGAGTGCGATAATTTTTTTCATAAAACTCCCGTAAGTGAGCGGTATCATTTTTGTCTATACCATTATATATAGTGTGACTTCAGTAAATTTCAAGCTAAGCGCACTGCAACTTGGCTTAGCGAACTTACCTTAACGATTTGTGCTATAAAAAAACCCCAACCGCTTTAGGCAAGTTGGGGTGAGGTTATACTGCACACAATTAGTCTTGCGTAGCGTTCTCGGCAGGAATTAAGACCTCTCGTTGATTATTCGATTGCATCGGTGACACTAGTCCCGCTTGCTCCATTTGCTCCAATAATCGCGCCGCGCGGTTGTAACCGATGCGCAACTGCCTTTGGACTGAAGAAATCGAGGCCTTGCGGGTGCGAATCACAATTTCGACCGCTTGATCATAGAGCGGGTCAGACTCATTGTCAGTGATCCCTGTGACAGAACCCACGCCATCACCCGTTTCACCGGCACTACCACCCTCAAGCACACCATCAATATAATCCGGTTCACCCTGTTCTTTGAGGAATTCCACCACACGATGCACTTCGTCATCGGAAACAAAGGCGCCATGCACACGTTCTGGATATCCTGAGCCAGGTGGCATAAACAACATATCGCCCATGCCAAGTAAGGATTCAGCCCCCATTTGATCGAGAATGGTACGTGAATCAACTTTAGAGGAAACTTGGAAGGCAATTCGTGTCGGAATATTGGCTTTAATCAGGCCAGTAATCACATCTACACTTGGGCGTTGTGTCGCCAAAATCAGATGGATCCCTGCAGCACGCGCTTTTTGGGCAAGACGTGCAATCAATTCCTCGATTTTTTTGCCCGCAACCATCATTAAGTCGGCTAACTCATCGATGATCACCACAATAAAGGGTAAATGCTGTAGGGGCTCCGGCTCATCCGGGGTCAACGAGAATGGATTAGGAATCGTCTCGCCTTTTTTGGCGGCTTCTTTAATTTTGTTATTGAAGCTTGTCACGTTACGAACGCCCATTTTACTCATGAGTTTGTAACGTTTTTCCATTTCATTGACACACCAATTTAGGGCATTGGCTGCCTGCTTCATATCGGTGACAACAGGTGCTAACAAATGTTGGATACCCTCATAAATACTCATTTCGAGCATTTTAGGGTCAATCAAAATCATGCGCACTTGCGATGGGTCGGCCTTGTAGATCAAGGATAGAATCATGGCATTGATGCCCACTGATTTACCTGAACCAGTAGTACCCGCCACCAATAAATGCGGCATTTTGGCAAGATCTGCGACCACAGGATTGCCGGCAATGTCCTTACCTAGCGCCATCGTTAACAACGAAGGGTTTTGATGATAGACTTGAGCGCCGATCACTTCCGATAAATGAACGGTTTGCCGGCGCTTATTCGGTAACTCAATCCCCATGAGATTCTTGCCAGGAATGGTTTCTACCACACGCAAACGAATCAAGCTTAAGGCCCGAGCTAAATCTTTGCTCAGATTAACAATTTGTGAACCCTTCACCCCAGAGGCAGGCTCAATCTCATATCGAGTAATAACAGGACCCGCTTGCGCCATTTTGACCTGAACTTTGACATTAAAATCAGACAGTTTTTTCTCGATCAGGCGGGAATTGTATTCAATTAAATCATCAGAGACTGATTCTTGATGGGCAGGTGCGGGATCCAATAACTCTAACCCCGGCAACTCAAAATCATCATGACTTGAGACGCCAACCTGTCCTTTGGTTTGCACCGCTGGTGGTGTGGCTTGTGGTTTAGCCTCAAAGCGGGGCGTCGAAGAAGACGCTGGCGGCGTCATCGTCGTACTTGTAGCAGGCACAGACTCAGCGATCGCGCCGCTAGGGGCAGTTACATGCTCACTCACTGAGCTTGCAACCGTGTTTGTGGATGTTGCAGTCAAAGTACTGTGAGCCTCAGGATCGCTCTCCAAGTCCTGGTTGGCTGCATGAATATCAGCACCGGAATCAGTAGCGTTGTTCTCTGCAACAGACTCAGATACGATTTGTGGCTCAGATACGACCTGGGATGCAGCTGCCGTGTGATCAGACTCAGCCCCGGTGGCCGGTGGAAAAACACTAAAGGCTGGCACTGGATTGACTTTAGGCGTTGTCGCGTCGGCGTTTTTTGTGTCCTGCGGCGCTACAGTAGCCTCCGAAGCTGGCGAGGCGTCTGCTTGAACCCCCTCTGGAGCCGCCCCAGGCATAGCATTTTTGCGATGACGTGGGTTTTTAAACAAGGCGGGTTGCCGCAAGTTATCGGCCTCCTCCGAGATTGGGAAGGCAGTAATCGCAGGTTTAATTTGTAAAGGCTGGGTTTGATGATCCGGCAACTCGTTTTTGAGAGAGCTGATATGCTCCTGACGTTCTTCTTTGGCGGCAGCCCCAATACGTCTATCTTGGCGTGAACTAAAAAAGCCAAAAATCGATGCAAAAAACTGCTCGATAAAGCCACCAATATTGTCTGCTAAACGTAACCAAGAAAAGCCTAAAAACCAACTGAGACCCAAAAAGAACAACACCACCATAATGAGTGTAAAGCCGATGTCTCCAACTAAGGGTTTGAGCATGCGTGTCAGTTGCAAACCAAGCACGCCACCCGCGCCACCACCGCCGCCTGGGAGTTCGACACCCACAAAGCGTAGATGGGTCGCTTCTATCCCCAAGGAGCCAATCATTAAGAGGATAAAGCCTAGACCTTCACGCCAATGAATACTATCTTGCACCTCACGCGGTTCAAGAACCAGTTTGTCCATCATGCGCCGATAGCCTACATACATGCGTCGCAAACATAGGATCACAAACCAATATGCTGAAAATCCAAACAAATACAGCATAATGTCAGAAAGATAAGCGCCAAAGGCGCCTAATTTATTCTGCACCACAGTATTGCCTGAGGTACTGACCCAGCCAGGATCAGTTGCATGCCAGGTAAACAACATCACGCTGAGCAGAACCGCCGCAATGGCGTAGAGTAGCCAGCGCACTTCGTTAAACATATTTGCTAAACGCGTGTTATAGGTCGGAGACGCCACATGGACGCGGCGATTCGAGGTATTTATGCGAGTGTTACCACGACCACTGCCGCGATGCTTACGTATGCCGCGACTATTGTAGGTGTTGGTTTTTGAAGATTTAGCCATAGCTGTATATTATAATTGTAGTTTGTTAATAATAGAATGTATTTGTCATGGAAAATAGTAAACATTCCAAAGTCATTATTTTGGGCTCGGGACCGGCGGGCTACACCGCTGCAGTTTATGCCGCCAGAGCCAATTTATCGCCATTATTAATTAGCGGTTACGAACAAGGTGGTCAATTAATGACCACTACCGATGTTGACAACTGGCCCGCTGATTTTGAAGGCGTGATGGGCCCTGACTTAATGGAGCGCTTTCTTAAACACGCCCAACGTTTCAATACCGAAATTGTCCATGATCAAATTGCTCGCGTGGATTTTTCCAAAAAACCTTATGTATTATATGCAGACAGCGGCGCTGTCTATAGTTGCGATAGCTTGATTATTGCCACAGGGGCCTCCGCAAAATACTTAGGTTTAGCCAGTGAGCAACAATTTATGGGGCAAGGTGTCTCTGCTTGCGCGACCTGTGATGGTTTTTTCTACCGCAATCAAGATGTCGTCGTCGTCGGTGGCGGTAACACAGCCGTCGAAGAGGCTTTGTATTTATCCAATATCTGTAAAACTGTCACCGTCGTACATCGTCGGGACAAATTCCGCGCCGAACCTATTCTTATTGACAAAATGATGGACAAAGTTACCCACGGCAATATTAAACTCGAGCTTTTTCAGACCCTCGATGAAGTCCTAGGCGATACTAACAATGGCGTCACCGGTGTGCGCCTCAAACACACTGATGGACACACTAAGGCGCTTGAGGTCACAGGTGTTTTTATCGCCATTGGTCATAAACCAAATACGGATATTTTCCAAGACCAGCTGCATATGAATCATGGTTATATTCTCACCAGAAACGATCCGCATTTCTTAACGATGAGCTCAGTCCCAGGCGTCTTTGCCGCGGGAGACGTCCAAGATAATATTTATCGCCAAGCGATCACCAGCGCCGGTACCGGTTGTATGGCGGCACTGGATGCCCAACGTTGGCTCGAAAATCAAGGTCTTATCTAAGTGACTAATTCCCTAAAAGGTGGCTTGCAGGACCTAAAAAACCTGCAAAAACAATACATTAACATTCAAAAAAAGCGCGCCAAAGCCAAAGCCGCGGTCTCGCCCTCTCAGTCCCCGTCTACACCCGCTAAATTTAGACTGAGCGAAGAAGATGTACGCGCCTTTCGAGCCTCCCTTAAAGGCGTCACTAAACTTAAAGACAGCAACCGTCGTGACCGCCACGCCGTACCTTTAAGTCATCCAGAGTATTATCAGAAAAAACGTGAGCAGGCAGAAGGCGCGCCTTGGTTTGATAAAACCGCTTTGCAACCCAAAGCTGCCACGGCCGCCAGTCAACCTGCCCAGGCTCAACAGCAATTTGAAGCGGGCACCTACGTGCGTGATTTGCACGCGGCAGATGTGCTAAGCAAGCTTCGTAATGGTCAATGGATGATTGAGGCAACTGTTGATTTGCATGGCTATACACAAAACGAAGCTGCCGATCGTTTTGATCGTTTTATGCATACCTGTATTGAGCACGACGTGCGTTGTGTCAATATCATCCATGGTCAAGGCTATGGATCCAAAAACCAAACACCCGTTCTCAAAAATGTGATTCAATCTTGGCTCAAACAAATCCCTGCGGTTGCGGCCTTTATCCCTGCCCCCGAGCATAGTGGTGGTGCGGGCGCTACCCTGGTATTGCTTAGTAAGACAGAATCAGCTATTTAAACACGACTCGCTTTAGCTTTAGGATACTGCTCTCCGTGTTTGTATGAATACCTTTAGTGGATCCGCGGTAACCATACATACCTCCAAGACGCTAAACGAAGCGTGCAAAAAAACGGTGCAATGGCATTAAAGTCATTGCACCGTTTTTGTTATTTATAAACTGCTGAATGCAGTTATTATTTATTATCTACGTATTGTCTAAGCACTATGAGATGAGTAAAAAAGCGGTAAAAATATAATTAGTCAAAACACTTAAAACTATCAGTCAAAAACTATTAGTTCAAACGAGCACTTCAACTAACTCTTATGGCTCTTATCGCTATTATCACTTATGCTCATCGCTTAAGTTGCTCATGCAGAGCGCGTCTCCTCACCTGCATGAGTCCATTATGAGGCTTTTTATGCAAAAAATCACTTAGGGAATGCACTCATTTTTGTGATTTTTTTGCGGCTTCGCGCGCCTTTTCTTTGGCCGCGATTTTTTGCTGGCGTCGCTCTTCTGTGATTGTCGTCATATCGGCACCAATATGATCTTCATGGCGTTCAGCGGCTAAATCAACTTGTAGCTGACGCTGGCGGTAGCGTTGCAACTGTTCCTCCGTATGGCTCCCCCAGCAATAAGGGCAACTCTCACCGCGTACGTAGTGCGGTGATTGGGTCTCTTCAGGGGTGAGCGGATGACGGCAAGCGTGACATTGGATATAGTCGCCGGGAACCAGGCCATGTCCAACTGAAATGCGTTCGTCAAAGACGAAACACTGCCCTTGCCATAGACTGTCTTGCTCTGGCATATCTTCAAGGTATTTCAAAATACCACCTTGCAGATGATAAACCTCATCAAAGCCTTGCGTTTTCATGAAGGCGGTAGATTTCTCACAACGGATGCCACCCGTACAAAACATCGCCACTTTTTTGGGAGAACCATCTGGATTGGGGGCCAATACACCGTCTTGTTTTTGATGTTCAACCCATTCAGGAAAATCTCTGAAGGCGACAGTATTGGGATTGATCGCGCCCTTAAAGGTACCAATATCAATTTCGTAATCGTTGCGGGTATCTATGAGCACGACATCAGGGTCACTAATCAGAGCATTCCAATCTTTGGGTTTGACGTAGGTACCCGCATTGTGGGCATTAACATTAGGCTGTCCCATGGTTACGATTTCTTTTTTGAGACGCACACGCATGCGATGGAACGGCAGCTTATCCTCGGCCCAAGACTCTTTGTAACTCATATTTTCGAAGCGACCATCCTCACGCAGAAATTGCTGCAAGACATCAATGCCCTGACGCGACCCGGCCACGGTGCCATTGAGCCCCTCACGCGCGAGTAATAGCGTCCCCTTAATACCCTGCTCTTGACATAAGGTCAGCAAAGGCGACTGCAGATCCTTGTAGTCAGGTAGATCTACAAATTTATACATGGCGGCGACGATAATTTCTTGAGACATATAATACAAACACAATGAAAACTAGTAATCCACTATTTTACTTGATGGACTCTGCTAAACATTTGAAATAACTCAACATTATCTAATTTGAACTCGCCTAAAAAGGCTGGCTTTATTGACTTTTACAGAGGTCTGCCTACCTTAGCACTATTTATCAGCTAAAATAGAAAGCAACTTTTATGGAGGTTTATTCAATGAGAACTGAATCAGATTCAATGGGTACCATCGAGGTCCCAGAAGACAAATACTGGGGTGCCCAAACACAACGCTCAATCCAAAATTTCCCAATTGGAGTTGAGCGTTTTAAATGGGGTCGTCCTGTCATCAAGGCCTTAGGTACGCTCAAAAAAGCCGCTGCACTGGCCAACAAAGAGCTCGGTGAAATCGCCCCCGAGGTGGCTGAGCCTGTAATTCAAGCCGCAGATGAAGTCATTCAAGGCAAACTTGACGATAACTTCCCATTGGTCGTCTTCCAAACCGGTTCAGGCACACAATCAAACATGAACACCAATGAAGTGATCTCTAACCGTGCGATCCAAATCACTGGTGGTGAAATGGGCACCAAAAAGCCGATTCACCCCAATGATCATGTTAACCGTGGCCAATCCTCTAACGATACCTTCCCTACTGCCATGTACATCGCCGCGGCTTGCGAACTACAAGCGACACTGTTCCCAGCCGTCAAAGTACTACGCGACACGCTCGCCAAAAAAAGCGAACAATACAAAAACATCGTAAAAACTGGTCGTACCCACTTACAAGACGCCACGCCAATCACTGTCGGTCAAGAAATTAGTGGCTGGGTTGCGCAATTAGACTATTGCACTGAAGATGTCAAACGCAGCATGCAAGGTTTATTTGATCTAGCCATCGGCGGTACAGCTGTGGGTACAGGCCTTAATGCACACCCACAATTCGGTGATCGTTGCGCCGCCAATATCGCCGAAATCACGGGTTTACCATTCAAGAGCTCCGCGAATAAATTCTTTTCATTGTCTAGCCACGAGGCTTTGACCAGTGTCTCTGCGTCTTTACGGACACTAGCTACTGCCCTCATGAAAATCGCGAATGATATTCGTTGGTTAGCCAGCGGCCCTCGCTGCGGCATTGGTGAATACACTATCCCCGAAAATGAACCCGGCTCCTCTATCATGCCAGGTAAGGTCAATCCGACCCAATGTGAAGCCATGACTATGGTTTGCGTGCAGGTCTTCGGTAATGATGCGGCCGTGGCCTTTGCCAATAGCCAAGGTAATTTCCAACTCAACGTCTACAAACCTGTAATGCTACACAATGTCTTAGAGAGCATCAAACTGATTTCTGACGCTTGCCACGCCTTTAATGACCACTGCGCCATCGGGCTAGAGCCAGACGAAAAAGTCATTAAAGAATACCTCGACAAAAACCTGATGTTAGTGACTGCGCTCAACAAGCACATTGGTTACGATACGGCCGCCAAGATTGCCAAAAAAGCGCACCACGAACACAAGAGCTTGCGTGAGGCTGCCCTCGAATTAAATGCCTTGACTGAGGAAGAATTCGATAAATACATTGTGCCTATCGATATGACTCACAACTAAGGTGACTGGCATGGCTTAGCGAGCCTCTACAGCAAATTAACTTAGGTGTTAGCGGCAGTAGAGGCGGACTAAGCAATCCGTGTATGGTGACTTAGTCTACCCGGTCACGAGATACAAAAAATCAACCCCGTTGCGCAAGCATAGACTTGCAAACGGGGTTGATTTTATGAGTTGACGGGCAATGTAGCGCCTAGGCACTCGCTAAGACATACGCCCTAACGCTAAATATTAACCTTCGTTTCGCTCTTGTAAAATCTTAAAGGCGGGTAAGACCTTGCCTTCGAGATATTCTAAGAAGGCACCGCCGCCCGTTGAAATATAATCAATTTTATCGGTCACACCGTATTTAGCGATGGCGGCGAGCGTATCACCGCCACCCGCCAATGAGAAGCCTTTAGAGGCCGCGATGGCTTCGGCCAGCTGTTGGGTACCCTTACCAAACTGATCAAACTCAAACACACCTACCGGACCGTTCCAAACAATGGTACCTGCACTTTTAATAATGTCTGCGAATTTGGCTGAAGTCTCTGGACCCACATCGAAAATCATATCGTCGTCTGCGACTTCCTGAGCCTTTTTAAGTGTGGCTTTGGCGTCTTCTTTAAAGACTTTACCGCAGACAACATCCACCGGAATAGGCACTTCGGCACCACGTTTGGCCATGATATCGATGATTTCTTTGGCTTCATCGACTTGATCGGCTTCGACTAAAGAGTTGCCCACCGGTAAGCCAGCGGCCAACATGAAAGTATTGGCAATACCACCGCCCACAATCAGTTGATCCACTTTTTGGGCGAGGTTTTTGAGGACCGACAGCTTGGTCGATACTTTAGACCCCCCCACAATCGCCACCATTGGACGTTTTGGATCTTTAAGGGCTTTGTTAAGCGCCTCGAGCTCGGAGGCTAACAGTGGACCGGCGCAGGCTATCGGGGCAAATTGCGCAATACCATAGGTTGTCGCTTGCGCGCGATGAGCCGTACCAAAAGCGTCGTTGACATAAATATCGCAGAGTGCGGCCATTTTTTTGGCAAGGCTTTCATCGTTTTTCTTTTCACCGACATTGCCACGGCAATTTTCGAGCAGAACCACCTGACCAGGTTGTACCTCGACACCATCTAGCCAATTTTGTACTAGAGGCACCTCTTGGCCTAATAATTCGCTTAAACGATGAGCCACGACATCAAGACTATCTTCCGCACTTAATTCGCCCTCGCTAGGACGTCCCAAATGAGAGGTTACCATCACGGCTGCACCGCCCTCGAGAGCCATTTTAATGGCCGGGATAGAAGCCTTGATACGAGTATCTTCAGTAATTTGGCGATGTCCATCTAACGGTACATTGAGGTCTGCACGAATAAAAACACGTTTACCTTGGAGTTGCTGGTTCTCAGCCAGTGAAGACAGGGTTTTGACGGATAACATACTTGTTCCTTATTTGAGCGTTATTACAGCAAAACGGCATTCAGTTTCTGAATGCCGCACTCGAATGATTGACTACTGCAATTATTTAGCTTGCATCATCGCCACAGTAGTGTCTAACATGCGCTCTGAGAAGCCCCATTCGTTGTCATACCAAGAACTGACTTTGACGAGACGGCCACTCACACGAGTCAATGAAGCCTCATAAATACCAGACTCAGAGGTATGATTAAAGTCGCTAGACACCAATGGTTCAGCGTTGTAACCCAGAATACCTTTCATGCTACCTTCGGCGGCTTCTTTGACTACTCGGTGTACTTCTTCAACAGTAACATCGCGGGAAGCCACAAATGATAAATCCACGATAGACACGTTCATGGTAGGTACGCGAATGGAGAAACCATCCAATTTACCGGCGAGTTCCGGAAGCACTAAGCCCATGGCAGAAGCGGCACCCGTTTTGGTAGGGATAAGATTTTGGGTGGCTGAACGCGCACGACGCAAGTCGTTGTGGCGCACATCGATTAAGACTTGGTCATTGGTGTAAGCATGAATAGTGGTCATCAAGCCGTTTTCAATGCCAATCGCTTCTTGAATTGGTTTGACTAAAGAGGCCAAGCAGTTGGTCGTGCAAGAGGCATTAGAAACCACAATATCTGAGGCTTTAAGAACGTCATGATTGACGCCGTAAACCACTGTCGCATCCACATCCTTGTCGCCTGGAGCCGAAATAAGAACTTTTTTGGCGCCACTCTCAATGTGTTTCATGGCTTTTGCTTTGGATTTAAAGGCACCGGTACATTCGAGTACTACATCAACGCCTAAATCTTTCCAAGGCAATTCGGCAGGGTCACGCGTAAAAAACATAGGGATTTTGTCGCCATTGACCACTAAGTGATTATCCTCAAGACTCACCTCTGCATTAAAACGACCATGAGTCGTATCGTATTTAGTCAGGTGGGCATTGACTTCTGGAGTACCGCTGGCATTGATCGCCACAATTTCGATATCGTGTTTTTTGTTGCTCTCGTAATGAGCACGTAACACCATGCGGCCGATACGACCATAACCATTAATTGCAACACGAATTGTCATTCAATATTTCTCCTGTTATACAAGCTTTTGGACGGCAGCAACAATATGTTCTGCTGTCAGACCGAAATGTTTAAATAAGTCACTAGCGGGTGCAGATTCCCCGTAGCTGTCAATTCCCAAAACGACACCATCGCGACCCACGTATTTGTGCCATAAACCGGTGCTTCCCGCTTCTATGGCCAAGGCTGGAATATCACGAGGGATGACTTGTGCTTGATAATCTGCGTCTTGGGTGTCAAATAAGTTTGTGCAAGGCATAGACACGACCTGGACGTCAATATTGTCTTTGGCTAATTGCGCTTGTGCTTGCAACACTAGTTGTACTTCTGAACCAGTTGCCATCAACACGGCTTGTGGTTTGGCTTTGGCTGGTGAAACGATATAACCACCCTTGGCAATCAATGCTATCGTTGCCTGATCACGCTCAATAAAGGGTAAGTTTTGGCGTGATAGTAATAAGGCTGACGGCCCACCGGCTTGCACGTGTGTACCATGGCTAGCCGGTCTTGTCACCGCACTATACCAAGCCACGGCGGTTTCGGTGGTATCGCATGGACGCCAGACATGTAGGTTAGGGATTAAACGCAAGCTGTTGGCGTGTTCGATCGCCTGGTGAGTCGGACCGTCTTCTCCTAAACCAATAGAATCATGCGTAAAGACATGAACCACGCGTTGCTTCATGAGTGCAGACATGCGAATCGCATTGCGTGAATAATCAGAAAAGGTCAGGAACGTCCCACCAAATGGCAAATAACCACCATGTAAGGCGATCCCATTCATAATGGCCGCCATACCAAACTCGCGCACACCATAGTTAATATGTTGGCCAAATTGATGAGCTCGAACAGGCTGTACACCATCCCAATTAGTTAGGTTAGAACCGGTTAAATCCGCTGACCCCCCCAAAAATTCAGGTAATTCCTTGGCAAAGGCATTGATCGCTATTTGCGAAGCTTTGCGAGTGGCCACGGTTTGTGCTTGGGCCACGATATTATTTAAAATCGCTTCGAATTTTTTGGCAAAATCTGCAGGCAACTCAGAACGCATACGACGACTTAATTCTTGGGCTAGTTCTGGATGCGCTTGTTCGTAGGCTTGCCATTGCTCTTGCCATGCGTGCTCGAGTTCTTGACCCACTTCCGTTTGATCCCATGCTTGGGCAATGGTCGTAGGCACCTCAAAAGCAGCCGCTTGCCAGTGCAAGGCTTGGCGCGTTAGGTTAATTTCTTCGTCACCTAAAGGCGCACCGTGCACTTTTTCGGAGCCCGCTTTATTGGGGGACCCCTTACCAATTTGGGTACGGCAACAGATCAAGGTTGGGCCGGCATCAGCTTCTTTAGCATTGGCCTTGGCTTGGGCAATCGCTTGATCGACGGCATCGATATTGTGACCATCAATCTCGCGAATCACATTCCAACCGTAGGCTTCAAAGCGCTTGGCCACATCTTCGGCAAACCAGTTTTGGACCTTACCGTCAATAGAGATGCCATTGTCATCCCACAAGACAATTAATTTACTCAATTTTAGGGTACCCGCAAATGAACAAGCCTCATGGGACACACCTTCCATCAGGCAGCCATCACCAGTAAAGACATAGGTAAAATGGTCAATAATCTGATGCCCATCTTGATTGAATTCTTGGGCTAAAAGCTTCTCGGCAAGGGCAAATCCCACAGCATTGGCAATCCCTTGTCCTAAAGGACCAGTCGTGGTTTCTATGCCTGCCGTAACCCCCACTTCTGGGTGACCGGGTGTTTTGGAGTGTAACTGACGAAAATGCTTAAGATCGTCAATCGATAAATCGTAACCAGTAAGGTGTAACAATGAATAAATCAACATTGAGCCGTGACCATTGGATAGCACAAAGCGGTCACGGTTTAACCAATCAGGGTTTTTGGGATTGTGGTGTAAATGACGTGTCCATAGAGCGACGGCCATATCGGCCATACCCATTGGCGCACCAGGATGGCCTGAATTAGCTTTTTGGACCGCATCCATAGAGAGGGCACGAATCGCATTGGCTAACTGTTGCGGCTGCACATCGGTAGAAGTATTCATGGGTTACCTATTGAAAATTAAGCATGGTGTTCTCAATCCCGTATAATTTTAGCATTACCACCTAAGAGTTTTGGAAATCATGGCGCTCCCTCGTTTTTTCTGCCCAATGCCGTTGTCACTGGGTGTTACTGTGACTCTACCCCGCACGGTGGCAAGTCACGCGGGTCGCAGCCTTCGTCTCAGAGAGAACGATCAAATCTGTCTCTTTAATGGGGAGGGTGGACAATTTATTGCGCGCCTATTTTTTGAGGACGCTATCGCCAAAGCCCAATTACTAGAATTCGATGCCAATAATTACTTACCCGACGTCGATATTCGTCTGCTCCAAGGCTTACCTCAAGGCGACAAAATGGAGTGGATCATTGAAAAAACCAGTGAATTGGGCGTGCGTAGTCTAGTGCCCATTCAAGCCGATCGCAGTGTCGTCAATCTCAAAGATCCGAAACGTCAAGACAAGCGCTTGCAACGTTGGCAAAACATTAGTCTAGCGGCGGCTGAACAGTGTGGCCGCAACTTACCATTACAAATACACGCAGTCACCACCCTCAAGGAGTGGTTGCCACAAGAGACGGGACGCCATTTATTATTGTGTCAGCCCGATGCGGCGGACACACTCGGCGAGGTGATCAGCCACTTAAAAGGCGCGGCGTTTGATGTGCTGATTGGCCCCGAAGGTGGCTGGTCAGCGTCTGAACAAGCGCTGATTATGGCCGCACCACAGGCCCATGCCATACGATGGGGACAGTTAGTATTACGTACCGAAACGGCGGGATTAGTACTCAGCAGTAGTATTCTGACACTGCTCGAGCAATCGGATTAGTCGTCACTGGCGCCGCCATATGGTTCGGGCGCAATACCTGGCTCTGGTGCCGGGTGTTTGCCAGCGTTTTCTATACCATAGACGAAGACTTTTTGTTTGCTATGTGCGGCTTCCTGCATAGCGGAAAACACTTCTTGCACCTTGGGGATAAATTCTAAAAGCGCATCGTCCTGCCAATGTAAATCGGCCAAATACAAAATAAACCCGTGCTTGTAGTCGATTAGAGTGTCATTAAGGCAATCAAATAAATCCTCGAGATCACTACCAAAAAACACCGGATAATCCACGGCTTTGGCCACTGCCCTAAGTACTGCTGAAGGGCTGCGCGCCTTGTCGCATTGTGCTATAAAAAGCGCCAATTTGTGTTGTTCAGCCAATTTAGGCAATTGTTTGCATAAGGTGGGGCTGGCAACCAAGGCCCCTCCCTTAATTAAGACCTGCTCTAGTTGTGCATGACTCGCTTTATTTGGACTCATCAACGCCCTCTCTTTGTCCTATAGACGACTGTTTCATTGACATGCGAAGTCCGCCACCGGCGTGACTTTTTTAGAAATTAAAACAGTTGTTTGAGTTTAGTCAATAAAAATCCTAATAAAGTCTTGCTTTATTTGTAACAAATACTACAAAAAAACTTATCGACTATTGGCATCTACCACAGTTAGCGCTGCCATATTGAGGATGCGTCGCATGGTTGAGCTCGCCGTCAAAATATGTACAGGTGCATTGCAACCCAATAAGAACGGTCCGATAGCTACGTTATGTCCCATGGAGGTTTTGAGTAAATTATAAGCAATGTTACCGGCTTCCATATTTGGGCAAATCACGAGATTAGCACTGCCTTTAAGAATACTATCAGGCATCAGTGCATGTCGTAAGCTTTCATCCAAGGCGACGTCACCTTGCATCTCGCCATCGACCTCAAGTTCTGGGGCTTCTTGTTGGATCAAGGCCAGCGCCTGACGCATAGTTTCGCCACTCATGGGCGCATCTGTACCAAAAGATGAACTCGAGACTAGGGCTACCTTAGGCGTAAGATCCATATGACGCATTTCTTGGGCGGCCATCAAGGTAATATCGGCCAGCTCTCGGGCGCTCGGATTAGGATTGATATGGGTATCAGCAATCGCAATCATGCGCTCTGGCAAGAGTAGGATGTTCATGGCCGCATAAGTGGAGCACTCGGGATACTTGCCTAACACTTGATCCACAAATTTTAGGTGATTCACATAAGAGCCCACCGTGCCACAAATCAACCCATCGGCATCGCCTAGTTTGACCATCATGGCACCGATCAACGTAAAACGACGACGCATATCGACCTGCGCCATTTTAAGGCTAATGCCCTTGCGTTTAGTGAGCTCCCAATAACTGCTCCAATATTGCTTATATCGCGGATCATTTTCGTAATTGCAGACCTCAACATCTTGGTCGAGTTTAAGACGTAAGCCGTAGCGTTTGATGCGCTGCTCGAGCACAGAAGGACGACCAATTAGAATCGGTTTGCAGACTTTTTCGTCGACCAGAATTTGTACCGCTCGCAAGACGCGTTCTTCTTCACCCTCACTAAAGACAATGCGTGATTTACCCCCTTCTCTGACAAATTTACGTGCCATTGAGAACAGTGGTTTCATAAAGGCGCCAGAATGGTGAACAAATTCTTTGAGCTGCTCGCTGTAGGCTTGTAAATCCTCAATAGGACGAGAAGCGACCCCATCTTCCATCGCGGCTTTGGCAACCGCTGGCGCAATACGCGAAATCAAGCGTGAATCAAAAGGCTTTGGAATCAAATACTCGCGCCCGAAACTAATGCTTTCCATGGCATAAGCCACTGCCGCCGTCTCATCGAGCTCCTCTTGCGCCAATCGACTAATCGCCTCGACCGCTGCAATTTCCATATTCCGTGTAATACTGCTGGCGCCCACATCGAGTGCGCCGCGGAAAATATAAGGAAAGCATAGGACATTATTGACTTGATTAGGATAATCAGAACGGCCTGTCGCCATAATAGCGTCGGGGCGCACTTCATGAGCCGCTTGAGGATGAATCTCAGGCTCGGGGTTTGCGAGTGCCATAATGATCGGATTGGCCGTCATCGCCGCGAGCATTTCTGGTTTGAGGACACCGCCTGCAGATAAGCCTAAGAAAGCATCGGCGCCAGGCATAATCTCAGCCAAACTACGTTTATCAGTCGCCTGTGCATAAATAGCTTTTTTCTTGTCCATCAACACTGTGCGACCTTCATAGACCACACCTTCAATATCACTGACCCAGATATTTTTGCGTTGCACCCCCAAATCCACTAATAAATCCAGGCACGCTAAGGCAGCCGCGCCCGCGCCAGAGACGACTAACTTGATTTGACTAATGTCTTTTTGGGCGACTTTGACAGCACTCAAAAAAGCCGCTGCCACACAAATAGCGGTACCATGCTGATCATCATGAAAAACTGGAATATTCATTTCTTGGCGTAAGCGCTCTTCGACGATGAAACACTCGGGCGCTTTAATGTCTTCAAGATTGATGGCGCCAAACGTTGGCTCCAGACTCTTGATAATTTCCACTAATTTGTCTGGATCATGCTGATTAATTTCGATATCAAATACATCAATGCCAGCAAATTTTTTGAAGAGAACGCCCTTACCTTCCATCACTGGTTTGGAGGCTAAGGCGCCGATATCGCCTAAGCCCAAAACGGCTGTACCATTGGTGATCACGCCAACCAGATTACCGCGTGCCGTATACTGCACCGCATTAGCCGGATCCTTGACAATTTCATCACAGGCCGCCGCCACCCCTGGCGAATAAGCCAAGGCCAAGTCACGTTGCGTGATTAATTGCTTGGTGGGTTCCACTGAAATTTTGCCGCGTTTACCACTGCGGTGATAAGCCAACGACGCTTCTCGTAATTCATCTTGCATAACAGACTCTTAGTAGTAGAAAGTTAAACCATGACCCTTGCTTTGGCAGGGCCTATCGGCCAATACTGCTCACTATTATAAAATAAAGGCCACTGCTTGACTCAGTCGCCTTCGAGCTCATCTAAGTAGGGAAATAAGACTTGGCTATCAAATAAGGACTTGATTTCGGCATCACTATAACTGGCTTCACGCTGAAAATCAGGCACATCTTCAGGTAACAATAAATCATCGTAAGGCATCTTGCGCAAGACCAGCGACTTGAGCCAAATTAAGGTGCCCCTATGCCCCAAAAACAGCCGCGCCAAATTACTTTCCGTTTGTAAATTGGCCAAACTATCGAGACGATAGACCTGATGCCAGTATTCTGCAGTCAGGGCCGTTTGGGTGCTGCTTTGTTGCAGTAAATTAAATAACTGTGGAATACTGCGATTTAATAAAGCGGTATTCAGCGGTGCTTTATCATGAACCCCAAAACCACCGAGCACCACATGATCGCCATTCGCAAAAAACACCTCGATGCGCTCTACACCCGATAAATAGCTCAACCCCGGCCGTACATCATGCCATGCGGGACTCGCTAACCACTGCCCTAAACTAAGATGGTCAGGCACTCGACGAAATTGCTGAAACCCCTGTTGCAACAATTCGCCACAAGACACCGCACTGGTGGCCAAGCAGGCTTGATCAGACAAGCTTTGCCATTCGGCTAAGTCCTCGCTAATTTGTAACCACAACACAGGGCGATCCAGAACATAAGCCCGTGCAGCCGCCCCCCACAACAACAAACTCACCTCATATTGCAAACACATTTGCCGTATATGCTCGAACTCGTGCCAGCGCTCCAGCCGCAAAACGGCTTGCGGCGCCGCCATCATCGGTTTGCTGTCATAGGCTTGTTGTTCGGGAGCTAAGCGCTCTGGTGTTAACTCCTGCCATGGACCTCGAGCAATGCGTCGTACGCGCTCAGTAAAGCTTGACCAGTGCGGCCAATCGGGGTAATCATGACGGCGTTTTAAGCGTAAAAAATCACGTCGGTTAAGCATAGATCATTCTCAAAGGCAACACAGGGTGCTTTCGCCCCCTATACATGCTAAGTATTCATTAAACACATTAATCAGGGTTTGATATTACAATAACAAATCAAATCGATAGCTAATGGCGAGGAATGATTGTGAAATACCAAGATCTGCGTGACTTTCTACAGCAACTACAACAAAAAAATGATCTCAAACACGTTCAAGTACCGATCTCTACCCATCTCGAAATGACCGAGATTAGCGATCGCGTTTTACGTGCTCAAGGGCCCGCTCTGGTATTCGACAATGCTCAACATCAGCAACAGCAAGCGCAAATGCCGGTTTTGACGAATCTGTTTGGTACCCCACAACGCGTCGCTTGGGGCATGGGTGCGGACCATATCAGTGCCCTCAAAGAGATTGGCGTCTTATTGTCCGAGTTGCGAGAGCCACAGCCGCCTCGCAATTTTAAGGAAGCCGTCGGCACAGTGGGTATGCTCAAATCGGCCTTGTGGGATATGGCGCCTAAACGTACCAAACATGCGGCATGCCAAGAAATTATTTGGCAAGGTGATGACGTCGATTTAAATCGCTTACCGATTCAGACCTGCTGGCCAGGAGATGCCGCGCCTTTAATTACATGGGGCTTGGTAGTCACTAAAGGCCCCAAGGCTAAACGCCAGAATCTTGGTATTTATAGGCAACAATTACTCGGTCGTAACAAGCTAATTATGCGCTGGTTATCCCATCGTGGTGGCGCCCTAGACTTCAGAGATTTTAGCCTTGCTAATCCCGGCCAGCCCTTCCCAATCTCCGTAGCCATTGGTTGTGATCCTGCCACCATTTTGGGCGCAGTCACCCCTGTGCCTGATAGCCTTTCTGAGTATCAATTTGCAGGTCTGCTGCGCGGTGGCAAAACAGAGCTCGTCAAAAGCCTTGGCTCCGATCTGGAAGTCCCTGCCAGTGCCGAAATTATTCTTGAGGGTCATATCCTACCCGCCAGTGATCCACGCGCCATTGCGCCACAGGTCCCCGAAGGCATGACAGGCCCAGCCAATACAAGCTACGAAATGGCCCTCGAAGGCCCCTATGGGGATCACACAGGCTATTACAACGAACAAGATTGGTTTCCTGTGTTTACGGTGGAGCGTATTACCATGCGCAAAAACCCCATCTACCACAGCACCTATACAGGTAAACCTCCCGATGAGCCTGCGGTCTTGGGCGTGGCCCTAAACGAGGTCTTTGTGCCTTTATTACGCAAGCAACTCCCTGAAATCGTGGATTTTTATTTGCCACCCGAAGGCTGCAGCTATCGCTTAGCGGTGGTATCCATTCGCAAGCAATATCCCGGTCATGCGAAACGAGTGATGTTTGGTATTTGGAGTATCTTGCGGCAATTTATGTACACTAAATTCATTATTGTCGTCGACGACGATGTGGATACACGCGATTGGAAGGAGGTTGTCTGGGCCATGACCACACGTATGGATCCCGCCCGCGATACTCATCTTGTAGAAAATACGCCTATCGATTATCTTGATTTTGCTTCTCCGGTCTCTGGCTTGGGTGGCAAAATGGGCTTAGATGCGACCAACAAATGGCCTGGAGAAACTCAACGAGAATGGGGCAGGCCTATTCATATGGACGCCGCCATCAAAGACAAGATAGATCGTATTTGGCAAGATTTAGGATTATAAAGCGAACCTCAGTGCATCACCCAGAGATGCGCAGTTTAAGCCCT
This sequence comes from Brackiella oedipodis DSM 13743, assembly GCF_000621025.1. GTDB lineage: Bacteria > Pseudomonadota > Gammaproteobacteria > Burkholderiales > Burkholderiaceae_B > Oligella > Oligella oedipodis. The sequence goes on along the minus strand of NZ_JHZJ01000009.1, from coordinate 35,348 downwards.
ATCCACATATGACAAGGAGCAAGGTCGTCAAGCCTTGCCTTTGTGCAAATCCTTATAGGGACCACAAAAAAGCCACTTCCGAAGAAGTGGCTTTTTACGGTGCTGTGAACAGCCGCTAGCATTATTTGCGGAATTTTTTAAGTAAAGCAAGGCCTGCTAACACCATTACTAAAGGTTTAGTCAAAAATTTAGAATTCTTGCCTGAACGCATTAATAACTTGGCTAAGACGGTACTCAGCATTGGGTGGCTGCTGAAGAAATCAAACGCCTTACTGCTCCAGTCTTGATTACCTGTGCTGCGACGGCGTGACGATTTATTGGCACCAAATAAATTACCCAAAAAAGATCCGCCAAACAAAGAGCGCTTAATCGTGGCTGGCTTCAAATCGTGTTTGGTTTGATAAGTTTGGGCTTTTAGTAGACTACGTTGTGCACGGATCTTAGTAATGAGTTGTTTTTTGTAGCTGCTGCGCTCAAAAGCACTCATGGTTTTAACAGATTCCACCTTAGGCGTCTCTTGAATGACTTTTTTGAGGTTATCTTTGACCTCTTGCAAGGCTTGGGCCAGGGCTTCTTCGACATTTTGAGGCGCCACATCTACAGCTTTGCTCTCGGTGGACGCGCTCACTACAGGTTTTGAGGCCGTGTTTGACGGTCGCACTTTAGCGTTAAGGTCTTCGGGCACATGTTGTGTCGGCACTTTTTTGTTGGTCTCTGGATCGGGTGTGTTATAAACCGTGCTGGATTGTTTATTCATCTTTACCCCCTTGAGTAGATGCTTTTTGGACCTCAGCGAGTTGTTGTGAAGCCTTAGATGGGTTGATGTTGGAGACATCCTCTTTGAACATATGGATGGTATCTGCAAACGGCACTTTTTTGGCGAGGACTTTGCCGCGGATCAAACCATACAGACCCACAATCGCAAAGAAAGCGGCAATACCTACTAAATACCAAATACGATTAGGGGATTCCCAAACCAAAACAATTAAAATTAAGGCACAACTAAATAAAAATAAAACAAAGCTCAACACAGCGGTCAACATAAGTGCGATGGCTTTGATTAAGCGATCCTTCTCTTCGGCGAGCTCAAGTGCAAACAACTCGGTACGGCTGCTAGCCAAACCCAGCAATGTGCATGCTACGTCTTTGATTCCTTGAAACATAAGCGTGGTTTCCGTAAATAAATAAAAAAACGCATAGCAGCACAAGCCGCTATGCGTTTGAAATTAAGCAATGTCTAGTAAAACTGCTAGACCCTGCCTGCTAAGTGCAACTGGTAAGCACACTAGCGCACTAAGCGTAGCGCATTAGCGGCGTGCAATGACTACACCAAGTAAAATACCAGCGACAGCAGCAATACCTGCAGTAGACCATGGGTTTTCTTGGACATAGTTGTCTGCAGTTTTAGCGACTTCTTTGCCTTGTTCAACAGCGGCATCGCTAGCATCAGAAACAGAGTTTAAGGCTTTGCTTAAAATATTACGCGCTTGATCGCGTAGGTTATCGGCTTCGTCACCGCCCTCATCGCCAATGCGTTTGAGTAAAATTTCTGCATCTTCGATAGCTTTGTTTAGATCACGATTGAAATCTTTTTTAGACATGTTTTTCTCCTCAAGAAATTAAAAACTAGCTACTTGTCTATCATATGCTGCTAATTAAGAGTTTTTCAAGATAAATGTGACTTTTTTACTCTAGTTATATTTTGTTACAGACCTGCACAAATGTGAATCTGTGACGCCTACAACACGCTCGACACTAGTCTGATGTCTTTTGGCGCGTCCCAAAAATTCGGTCACCGGCATCGCCTAAACCAGGAATAATATAGCCATCTTGATTAAGGCCTTGATCGACGACAGCGGTATAAATGTGTACATCTGGATGCGCACTAGTGACTTTTTGGATGCCTTCTGGGGCGGCCACCACGACCAAAGCACGTATATCCTTACAGCCAGCTTTTTTGAGCATATCGATGGTAGCCACCATAGAGCCACCCGTGGCCAGCATAGGGTCAATAATAATGGCTAGACGTTGGTCAATATCGGCGACTAATTTTTGGAGGTAGGTGGCGGCTTCCAGGGTTTTCTCGTCACGCACCAAGCCCACAGCACTTACCTTGGCACCTGGGACTAGACTTAGAACGCCATCGAGCATACCAATACCTGCACGCAGAATCGGTACGATGGTGACTTTTTTGCCAGCGATTTTTTGGACTTGAACCGGGCCATTCCAACCTTCGATCGTGACTTCTTCTAGAGGAAAATCCTTGGTAGCCTCGTACGTTAAGAGAGCAGCAATTTCTTGGGCCAATTCACGAAAACTTTTAGTACTTAATTCGGCTTTACGCATTAAACCGATTTTGTGCTTGATTAAGGGATGATTGATTTCATGAACAGCCATAATAATCCTCAGAAATAAGTTCACAAACAGATGTATGCCTATTCTACCAATAAGCTGGCTCACTTCCCTAAAAATAAACAAAAGCCAGGCTTTAAATTTCAAGGCTACACAAGGCTTTATAATAGAGGTTTAGAATTTTTGAGCTCAACCATCTATGAAGGATCCACAAGCAAGGGATGTAGAGGCCAGCCAGCACTTAGCCCACGCCCAGAGCGTGCCTGCCACTGCGCCTAATTTCACCCTGCAAGATTTTGATTATCATCTGCCTAGCGAACTGATCGCCCAAAGTCCGGCTAAGCAACGCAACCAGAGCCGCCTTTTACATATTGATTCGCAAGGGCAATATCATGATCGGCAATTTATCGACTTTCCTAGCCTCCTAAAACCTAATGATCTCTTGGTTTTTAACAATACCAAAGTGATTAAGGCACGTTTATATGGGCAGAAAGCCAGCGGTGGCAAATTAGAAGCCTTAATAGAACGGTTAATCGATGATTATCATGCCTTAGCCCATCTGCGTGCGGCCAAAGCCCCTAAACCAGGAAGCACCGTGTATTTTGCCGATGGCCAAATCCAAGCCATGGTGACCGGCCGCGAAGATGATTTATTCGCTTTGCGCTTTACACAGCCCATCTTGGATATTCTCGATCAATATGGGCATGTGCCTTTACCGCCTTATATTGAGCACGATGATGATAGCAGCGATGAACAACGTTACCAAACGGTATACGCTAAAGATCCTGGCGCTGTCGCCGCGCCAACGGCAGGTTTGCACTTTGATGAAGCCATGCTCCAAACACTTAAAGAGCTTGGCATTCATAGCTGTTATGTGACCTTACACGTCGGCGCTGGCACCTTCCAGCCAGTTCGCGTTGAATACATCAAAGACCATATTATGCATGCCGAGCGTTATCGTGTTGATGCCTCAGTCACAGAAGCGATTGCCCAGACTCGACGCCTAGGCGGTCGCGTGATTGCCGTGGGCACCACCAGTCTTCGGGCCTTAGAATCGGCCGCGAGTCAAGGCGGTTTACTGCAAGATCAGGATCCGCAAGCACCGCAACGTTGTCCCATTCCGCATAGCGATGACACGCGCCTATTCATCACGCCGGGTTATCAATTCAAAGTGATTGATGGCTTGTTCACAAATTTTCACTTGCCACAATCAACGCTTTTAATGTTGGTCTCTGCTTTAGCGGGCATTGACACCATTAAGCAGGCCTATGCACATGCCATCGAAGCGCGCTATCGCTTTTTTAGTTACGGCGACGCCATGTTTATAGAACCGCGCTAAAATCCTATTGTTCCTTTTTAAAATCAAGGCACTAGCTAGTCCTAGTGCGACTTTCAGAAATCCAACACTGACATGACTGGTTTATCTTTTAAGGTCTTAAACACCAGCGGCAAAGCACGTCGCGCTACGTTAACCCTCAATCATGGCACCGTCCAGACGCCTATGTTTATGCCTGTCGGCACTTATGGAGCCGTCAAGGCGATGTTGCCGCACGAACTCAAAGAGATTGGCTCGCAAGTGATTCTTGGCAATACCTTTCATTTATGGTTGCGGCCAGGTACCGAAATCATCAAGCAATTCGGTGGCTTGCATGACTTTATGCAATGGCACGGACCTATCCTCACAGACTCTGGCGGTTTCCAGGTATTTAGTTTGAGTGACTTACGTAGCAAAATCAAAGAAGAAGGCACGACCTTTTATTCTCCGATCAATGGCGAGCGCTTATTTTTGTCGCCTGAAATCTCTATGCAAATTCAAAAGGATCTAAACTCCGATATTGTGATGGTCCTGGATGAATGCACCCCTTATCAACTCAATGGAGCAGCGGTGAGTGCCGAAGTGGCCGCACATTCTATGCGACGCTCCTTACGTTGGGCGCAGCGCTCTAAAGATGAGTTTGAGCGTTTAGGCAACCCCAATGCGCTTTTTGGCATTGTGCAAGGCGGTATGTACGAGGATTTACGACTCGAATCCTTACGCGGACTCACCGATATCGGTTTTCATGGCTACGCGATTGGCGGCCTGTCTGTGGGTGAACCCAAAGAAGATATGCAGCGTATTCTAGAATTTATCGCTCATCGTTTACCCGACGATAAGCCTCGCTATCTAATGGGTGTGGGCACACCCGAAGACTTGGTCGAAGCGGTGGCTCAAGGGGTGGATATGTTCGACTGCGTAATGCCGTCTCGCAATGCGCGCAATGGCTGGCTCTTTACACGCTATGGCGACCTCAAGATTCGCAATGCGCGCTACAAGGATGATCCTCGCCCGCTTGACCCAAGCTGCACTTGCCACACCTGTCAACACTTCTCACGTGCTTATTTGCATCATATGCAAAAATCCAATGAAATCACGGGGGCTCGCTTGAACACCTTACATAATTTGCATTACTACCTAAATCTGATGACAGAGATTCGCCAAGCGCTTGAGGAAAATCGTTTTGGGACCTGGCAAAAACAATTCAAAGAAGACCGTGCAAAAGGCATAGCATAAGTCTAAAAACGCTACAATGCTTAATTACTGTTAAATCTATTACGAATTATTAACTACTATTGCCTAGCAATACTTTTAAACTGGAGTATATATGTCATTACACCCTCTGTTTTCTTCTGTCATTGCGCAAGCACAATCACAGCAAGCGGGATTTTTGAGCTTCTTACCCATCATTATTATGTTTGTGGCTTTGTATTTCTTTATGATTCGCCCACAAATGAAACGCCAAAAAGAACACAAAGCAATGGTAGAAGCGCTCGGCATTGGTGACGAAGTCGTCATCAACGGCGGTATTTTAGGCCGTATCGCCAAGGTCTCCGAAAACTACATCCATGTGGATATTAGCCGCAAATTTGATCAACCTATAGAAATTATCGTTCAACGTAGTGCCGTCAATAGTGTGCTACCAAAAAACACCATCAAATCTCTGTAGTATCTTGTAGTTTCTTAATTCACCCGGCCCTCTGGCCGGGTCCTCTTTATTATAAGAGTCTGGCATGAATCGTTACCCCATCTGGAAATATATTCTTGTAGCCGTTGTGCTCATCTTTGGTATTCTCTATACCCTGCCGAACTTTTTTGGAGAATCTCCCGCGGTTCAAATCTCTAGCGCCAACGTCACCAAAAAAATCGAACCGGAATTACTGCCTGTCGTCGAGAAAGAACTCGAACAGGCTCAGATCCCTTACACAGGCGCTTTTTTTCAAAGTAATAACAATATCGGCACGATCCGCATTCGCTTTGCAAATACAGACTTGCAACTCAAAGCCAAAGACCATCTTGAAAAAGCCCTCAACGCTAATGCTGAAGAGCCTGAATATACGTTAGCCCTGAACTTATTACCGAGCTCGCCGCAATGGCTGAGTGCCATTGGCGCGAATCCTATGTTCTTAGGTTTGGACTTACGCGGCGGTGTTCACTTCTTGCTCAAAGTGGATATGGAGGGCGCCCTCAAAAGCCGTTATGACTCGCTCGCGACGGATATTCGCAACCAGCTAAACTCCCAAGGCATTAGAGCTAAAGAGGTATCACGCAACGAGCAAACGATTACGGCCACCTTTACAGACGCCAAGCAGCGTGACAAGGCCCTGCAGGCATTGCGCAACAGCTTACCTCAGTTTGATTACAGCAATAAGGACGATGAGGGTGTTTACAATTTGATTGCCACCATCAAACCCTCAGAAATTCAACACATCCAAGATACGGCGCTCAAACAAAACATCATCACGCTCCATAACCGTATTAACGAGCTTGGTGTGGCCGAGCCCGTGATTCAACAACAAGGCAATGACCGGATTGTCGTGCAGTTACCTGGGATTCAAGACGTCGCCAAAGCCAAGGAAATCCTCGGTCGTACTGCCACTCTAGAATTACGCATGGTGGATGATTCGCCCGCCGCACAAACCGCGATGGCATCTGGTACAGTGCCTTTTGGTCTCGAGCAATTCAAGGATACGGACGGTCGTAAGTTGCTTTTGCGTCGGCAGATTATCTTAACCGGCGAAAATCTCGAAAACGCCCAGTCAGGCCGCAATCAACAAACCCAACAACCTACTGTCAACCTCACACTCGACGACAAAGGTGCTCGCATTTTCCGCGAAACCACTCGCAACAATATTGGTAAGCGCTTGGCCATTGTCCTATTCGAAAACGGCAAGGGTCAGGTCGTCACCGCACCTGTCATTCGCAGTGAGATCCCCAACGGTCAAGTTGAGATCTCTGGGTCTATGGATCCACAACAAGCGGCAGATACGGCCCTGTTATTACGCGCTGGATCCCTTGCTGCACCCATGTCTATTATTGAGGAACGTACCATCGGTCCTAGCCTAGGTGCTGAGAATATCAAAAAAGGCTTTAACTCAACGCTTTATGGCTTTATTGGGATTGCCATCTTTATGATAATTTATTATCACTTGTTTGGCATTTTCTCTACCTTAGGCTTGTCTTTCAATGTGTTGATTTTATTAGGCGTTTTGTCAACCCTCCAAGCTACGCTGACCTTACCGGGGATTGCTGCTATTGCCCTAACTCTAGGGATGGCGATTGACGCCAACGTTTTGATTAATGAGCGGATTCGCGAAGAGTTACGCAATGGTGCTAGCCCCCACAAAGCCATTAATGAAGGTTTTGATCGTGCTTGGGCCACCATTCTAGACTCTAACTTAACCTCCCTCATTGTGGGTTTAGCGCTCTTGGCATTTAGTGGACCAGGCCCGATTCGTGGCTTTGCGGTCGTGCATTGTCTGGGTATTTTGACCTCAATGTTCTCTAGCGTAGTCGGCGTCAGAGCCATTGTTAATCTTTGGTATGGCGGTCGCAAAAAACTCAAAAACATTTCTATCGGTACGGTGTGGACACCGTCAACGGCTAAGGCCATTGAACCTCAAGGCACTCACACTGATACAAAAAAAGGTAAATAAGCATGGAAGTATTTCGTATCCACAAAACCATACCGTTCATGAAATATGCCTTGGTGCTAAATATTATTAGCTTAATTACCTTTGCATTAGCGGTATTTTTTATTGCTACTCGTGGCTTTAATCTCTCGATTGAATTTACGGGGGGTACTGTCATGGAAGTCACCTATGAGGAACCTGCTGACTTAGACCAAGTTCGCAATGCTCTTACGAGTCTCAATTACTCAGACTTCCAAGTACAAAACTTCGGTACCTCACGTGATGTCATGATTCGCTTGCCGGTAGTCAAAGACGTCAGCACGGCCGAACAAAGCGAGAAAGTGCTACAGGCTTTACGCGACCAAGGTTCTGCAGTCACCGCTAAACGCGTTGAATTTGTAGGTCCACAAGTCGGTAATGAGCTCTATACCAATGGAATTAAGGCTTTCCTATTTGTTGCCTTAGGTATTATTTTGTATTTGGCCTTTCGTTTTGAATGGAAGTTTGCGATTGCTGGCGTGATTGCGAACTTTCATGACGTTGTGATTATTTTGGGCTTCTTTGCCTTCTTCCAGTGGGAGTTTTCCTTGCCTGTACTGGCTGGAGTGCTTGCCGTCTTGGGTTACTCTGTCAATGAATCCGTCGTGATTATGGATAGGATTCGAGAGAACTTCAAAAAGCAACGCAAAACCTCAGTGGTGGAGGTCATCAACTCATCCATCACTCAAAATATCTCACGAACGATTATTACCCATGGCTCAACGCAAATGATGGTCTTGACCATGTTCTTCTTTGGCGGTCCCAGCTTACACTATTTCAGTTTAGCCTTGACCATCGGTATTTGGTTCGGTATTTACTCTTCAGTGTTTGTCGCGGCCTCAATTGCGATGTGGCTAGGTATCAAACGCGAGGATATGGTCAAATCACCTAAGCGAGAAGACCCCGCTCAAGAATTGATGGGTTAATTCTGTTTAGTGAGAGTGTTAGTTATCACCCCCTGTCGCCGAAGGCACAGGGGGTTTTATGTTGTCAATTTTTTGTACAAGCCCTCAACCCATTGCGTGGGTAAGGCTCAAACCCAGCAGCTAGATTGTCCTACCATTTACAAAAAAACCACAGTGCTGTTAACTGCGACGTGTTCGGCAGAGATCTCTATGTTTGCTAGCCCTCTTAACGCTTTGTTTTTTAATAAATTTTATAAAAATAAGACGCAAAAATAGGAAATTTTGAATTCCTAGGGATAGCCATATTAAGGTTTGTGGCTATTTACGATTTTTTACATAGTTCAGACAATAGATACCAATACGCAAAAAATACAACAATCAACAACAATCAAATCTATCCACGGGAGACAGGACTATGCTAAAGAGCAAAACTTTTAAATTAGCAAGTACACACGGCTTAGTATTATGCTGTGGCATTTTACCCTTTGCCAATACGCAGGCGGCGGGTTTTGATCGTACCGGCCAATCCATCGAGAGCTTTTTTCACGAAAATAACTTCGCTGAAGCCCGTTTGAGTTGGGTACTCCCTTCTGTGCGTGGTAAGGCGCCAGATAAATATGCACCTCCAGGAGCGCCTCGCGGCACCCAATTTAGTGGCGGTGGCTTAGGTAAGATTTCTCAGAATCAATTTTTCCAACAGGCCTCTCTTAAACTCAAACTATCTGATCAGTTTGATTTGGGCATTTTGTATGACCAACCATTTGGGGGTAAGGCTCGTTTTCGTAGTGGTGAAGGTGCCACTGACGCTCATGGCAATGGTCAATATTACAACAGCGACGGTTCAACGCAGCAAATTAACTTTATCTCGCACAACTTAACACTGTTATTGGGGTATCACGTCACCCCTAATTTTGAAATTTATGGCGGCCCGGCTTACGATCGAAGCTGGAACCGTTTAGCAGTGCGTGGGGTTGATAATGGCTTAGCCCAAGGTTATGGTCAATACGATGTAAAAACCAAACCCTCCAATGGCTGGGGCTGGGTCGCAGGTATGTCCTACTCTATTCCAGAGTACGCTATGCGTGCTTCTGTGACATATCGTTCCTCCATTCACCATAGTTCAGGCGCCAATGAATGGGGCACAAGTGCTCTATGGGCCGCTTACAACCATAATCGCAACCCCTACTTCGACGAAAAAACCACTTATAAATTCCGCAGTCCGCAAAACGTTAACCTCCACCTACAAACGGGGATTGCACCTAACACCTTATTATTTGCTGACTTGCGTTGGGTCAACTGGAAACAAGTCACAGGTACCCCAAAAACCTTTGCTCACCTCACTCAAACCCAAGGGGCGCTTGGCAAAAACCCTATCAACCCCAAAGGTTTCCGAGTCTTACGCTACCAAAAAGACCAATTTACGGTATCCGGCGGCATTGGCTATCGCTTTAATGAACAATGGGCCGCTAATATCATGCTCACCCATGACTCCGGTGCCGGTAACTATCCGGGCGTCTTGGGTCCTTATGATGGCTTCATGGGGTATGGCGCCGGCGTTGCCTACAAGGCACCTAATAGTGGTTGGAGTGTAGCTTTAGGGGCCCAATATCTCAAATTCCACAATGCTAAAGGCCAAAAAGGTAGTGATAATGGCAGTAGCCTCTATAGTGTGGATGGGCGTAACAACCACGCCTGGGGCTTTGCGGCAAGAATCGGTTACGAGTTCTAGATCACGCTACGGCAAAATTTGGCAAAAGGCAGAGAATTTAGGCGCCCCCTATCTTCTCTGCTTTTTATTTTGTGTCTAGCTACTTGTGATTAGAGTGACATGCCCTGACTTCTTGTAAACTACTTTTGATATTTCTAATAACAGAGCTGTCGTCATTTTTATTATTAATCATAGGTCAGACTTTTGAGACCTAGCATCAAAGGAGCTTTTATGAGCACACATGTTAGTGAGGCCCAAAAAAGAAAGAGTATTCGGGGAGTGGTCGGTGCGGCCACGGGTAATCTTGTAGAGTGGTTCGACTTTTATATTTATGCCATGTTCGCGCCGTATTTCCAACATGCGCTGGCATCGCCGCATATGTCGGATTCTACCCAACTGATTTATGTATGGGGTGTGTTTGCCGCAAGTTTCTTTATGCGTCCAATCGGTAGTTGGCTATTTGGCGCCATTGCCGACAAACATGGCCGCAAACATTCCATGATGATTGCTATTTTACTGATGGCGATCAGTTCGTTCTTATTCGCCATTTTACCGACCTACAACAGTGTTGGTGAAATAGCGCCAATTCTCTTATTATTAGTTCGCTTACTACAAGGCTTATCCGTGGGTGGTGAGTATGGTACGGTGGCCACCTATATGAGTGAGGTTGGCACCAAAAACCGCCGCGGTTACTATGCTTCATTCCAGTACGTCACCCTCGTGGGCGGTCAATTGATTGCCAGCGCCGTCTCGACGATTATGTTGTATGCCCTCTCTAAAGAGCAGCTGAGTGATGGTTGGTGGCGCCTACCATTTGTGATTGGAGGTGTTTGCGGCTTACTTTCATTGTTGGTACGTAGTCGCCTAGAAGAGACGCTATCCGACGAAAACAAAACCAAGCACAAGGGTGAATCAGGTACTTTGCGTAATTTGTTTAAAGAGCACTGGCGTGAATTCCTAACGGTAGTCGGTCTTACCGGTGCCGGTTCACTGACCTTTTATGTACTCACTATTTACACCAAAACCTATATCTCACATTTTGGTACGCTAGAGGATTCTGACGTCTCTATCATGATGACGATCGCCCTCTTCTTCTTAATGTGCATCCAACCCGTGTTTGGACATTTCGCAGATAAATTAGGACGCCGCAAGTTTATGCTGATCTTCAGTGTGAGTTTAGCTATATTGACCTATCCCGTCATGGTATGGGCCATGCCAGCCGTCAAAGACAGCGCCGTGCTATTAACACTGCTTATTATGTCTTTGATGTTCTTCTTGAGCTTTTATACGTCAATCAGTGGCATTGTCAAAGCTGAGCTTTTCCCCGCTCATATTCGTGCGCTAGGGGTTGGCTTCTCCTATGCACTGGCGAATGCGGTGTTTGGAGGCTCAGCACCTGCTATTGCGATCTGGTTCAAAGATATTGGTCACGAACAAGCCTTTTATGTCTATGTGGTGATCATGTTAATCATTTGCTTTGTTTGCAGTCTTGCGATTCCTAGAGAATCCAAATACTTTGACAAAGAAAAAAACTAAATCGTATAATAGTTTCAAATACCTGCCCCAGGGGGCAAACCGCTTTTTAAACACAAGAAACCATCTGTTTACAGGTGGTTTTTTGTATGGTCTTTTGTTTTTTCATCGCACTCCTTGACAGCGAGTGCGTCTCAAAACGCCTTAACGACTGTTGCTATCCGTTAAGGTTCAATACTAGCGATGCTAACGCTCTTACGACCACTAATAACTATATAAACCTTAGGAGTTAACGCATGGATACTGAGCAAGCCAACCCAGAGACGGCGCCCAATACTATGGGCTATGATCGTCGCCCATTGCCTTTATGGGTACTATGCATCATGTCTTCTGTCACCTTTATGGCCGTGATTTCAGAGATTTCTCCCAGCGGCATACTGCCCCAAATGGCGCAGTCATTGGGTGTAAGTGTGGCTCAAGCGGGTAACTTGGTCGGGCTATATGCTTTCCCAGCCGCACTTTGTGCCATTCCTATGATTGCCCTAACGGCAAAATGCAATCGCAAGACGCTGCTAATGACACTCTTAGCAGGTTTTGCTGTATGCAATCTCATTATTGCCATCTCCTCGAGTTTTTATCTGACATCCGCTTGCCGTATGCTTGCAGGGGTTTGCGCCGGTACTATGTGGCCTATGATCGGGACGTATGGCATGCGTTTGGTGGATCGTCGTTATCAAGGCCGTGCCACCGTTATTATATTTTCTGGCACGTCTTTAGCGACCAGCATTGGTATGCCGGTTATTAGTTCGATTGGTTTGTGGACTCACTGGCGGGTGGAATTCTTTATGATTGCGCTCATTTTGCTGACGCAATTGTACTTAGCTTACCGTTATTTACCCTCTATTGAGGGGGTCTCACATAAATATAGTGAAACCGTCTGGTCCATGCTCAAAAACCGTTATGTTGTGAGTGCATTGGTGCTGACCTGCTTTGGGGTGATTGGTGCCTATGCTGGCTATATTTATATCACCGTCTTGGTTCGCGATAGTCAATTTATGGGCGGTGTGCCAACGGCACTTTTCTTATTTGGGGTGGGCGCAATTGCGACGATTTTTATCGCTGCTCGCTGGATTGATCAATACTTTCAGCAACTGACGGTGATTTTATTTGCCATGACAGCGCTTTCTATGCTGTTGTTGGTCGTCTTTAAGGGGACACCGCTCATTAGCCATCTGGCCTTTGTGCTGTGGGGCTTGGGTTATGGTATTTTGTCGACCAATCAAGCCGCCATTGTGCGCAACGTCAATAAGGGCCGCGACATCAGTATCTCCATGCAGGTGGCCACTTATAATTTTTCGATTATGATTGCTAGTTCTGTCGGTGGTCTGTTGTTGGCTCAGACGAATATCATGGTAGTCATCAGCATTGCTGGCCTCTGCTCATTAGGCGCCGCCCTCTTGGCCTTTTTTGACAAAAAAACCTATGGCAATCACCCGCTCTAAGCTAATAAACTAAGCTTGCTTGGTAATCACTAAAACGGCTTAGTGGCAGCTCTAAGCTTAACAATAACGTTAATAACAAACGGGCTTTGAGCGGCGCTAGCCACTGCGCCATAATGACACCTTTACTTTGTAGATCAATTTCTGCCCCCTCATAGCCATAGGTCCTAAGCGTGGTGCTACCAGCGCCCGTGCGTGAGGCCATGACCACGGCTTTATGGGCAGCAATGTCATGCAAAACCTTGGCGCTTCGATCATCGCAATGGCCTGAACCCATCCCTGCCAACACTACACCTGCATAGTGATCTGACTGCATGAGTTGCGCCAACCCCGAAATATTTTCATCGAGGCTATGCGTCCACAATAACACCTGTTTATCAAGTTGTGGCGGCCTTGCAAACACTTGGCGTTTAGGCACGTCTTTAAAGTAATGCACAGCGTTTTCGAGCACCATCCCTGCGGCGCCAGTCCAGCTACTAAACGCTGCTAAATTCGTAGCATGAGCTTTATGAACCCATCGCGCTTCAAAAATACTATCGTTCATCAGCACCATCACACCCCGTTGACGACTGTTGGGCGCCAAAGCCGCCAAAACAGCTGCATACAGATTCGCGGGGCCATCCGCACTCAAGGCTTGCGGTGAGCGCATGGCGCCCATAAGAATGATGGGCTCTGGATGCGGCCATAATAAATCCAGTAAAAAAGCCGTCTCTTCGAGGCTATCGGTACCTTGGGTGATAACCAGGCCCTGAGCGCCCGCCTGCACGGCTTGATGCGCCCAATCCAAGCACGCCAATACATGCTCAAAACGGATATAAGCGCTGGCCACTGAAGCGATGGTCTGTGCCCTGATCTCTGCGATTGACGCCAATTGCGGCACAGCGGCGATTAAGTCTTGTGCGGTGAGTTGTGGTTTGACGCCTTGGCTGGCCTCTTGATTTTGTAGCATGCTAATAGTGCCGCCTAGGGCAGCAATAGCGATTTTAGGTTTACTCATAAACTTCATATGATTGACATGGACTCGGTATAGAATAATGCAAATTAAAGCAACTTTGGATTTTTTCATGGCGGTAAGCCAAGTAACTTGCGCTCATTACTGCTACTTCTAAAGCTCTAAAAAGGTGAATTGCATGCTTGATAGTTGGCACTTTTGGATCGGCTTAGTCTGGTGTATTTATGCCGTCGTACTGGCCGCTTGGGTCATTCTTGAAAAACGCCCACCCGCGTCCACTATCGCTTGGGTCTTCTGCTTAGCCATCCTACCGGGTCTCGGAATTGTCATTTATTATATTTTCGGTCCGCGCAAGATCAAACGCCAACAGCACTATCGTAATCTCAGCAAACAAAAGGTCCGTAGTCACCCTGACTTACAACAACACAATCAAAACGGGCTCGTGCTAGAGTCACACCATCAAGAGCTGAGTTGTCTGGCCGAATCACTCACCGATTATGCCGCTTCTTATGCCACGGATTTTCAGGTTCTTTCTGGTGGCGTCGAGACCTTCCAAGCGCTATACGAGGCGATTGATCAAGCACAGTACCTCATCTTGATGGAGTACTACACCTTTAATAAAGACCATACGGGCCAACTCTTCAAGGAACTCCTCACCAAAAAAGCACGTCAGGGGGTCCAAGTTTATCTGCTTATTGACGCGCTTGCTTCCTGGAGAACCACCCGTAAATATATGCGCGAATTTACAGAGGCTGGCGGCCATTTAGAATATTTCCACGATATTAATTTTCGACGTTTGCAATCATTAATTAATATGCGCAATCATCGCAAAATTGCCATCTGCGATGGTCAGGTGGCCTTTTTTGGAGGGGTTAACATCACCGACCAAGAGAATCTCAAATTTAATCCTGAGGCTTTTCACGACGCTCATATGCGTGTCAAAGGCCCTATTGTAGATTGGTTTGAATTACTCTTTGCCGAAGACTGGGCGTATTCGACGCGCAAAAATTTGCATTCCTTTGTGGAGTTAATTGCCTACGAAACTGAGCACAAAAAAACACATGCGGCTACTCATGCAGAGGCTAGCAACGCCAATGTCGCAGTGACCTATCCCATGCAGCTGATTCCAGCCGGTCCAGATAATCAATATGCCCCTGTGTTGCGAGTGATGGTCAATGCCATTTACCAAGCCAAAGAATTTATTTATTTAACAACACCGTATTTTATTCCAGACATCTCGGCCCTACATGCCTTGACTTCTGTGGCCAAACGTGGGGTCGATGTCCGTATTTTGGTACCACAAAAACCCGATAGTTTTATTGTTGAACAAGCGAGCCAGTCTTGGTACGAAGATATGCTCAAAGCAGGCGTCAACGTCTATGCTTACACGCCACGGATGCTGCACAGCAAACATATGGTGATTGACCACGAAACGGCCTTTATAGGCAGCTCAAACTTTGATAATCGTAGTTTTTATTTAAACTTTGAATTAATGGTGGCTTGTTATGGGGCTGATGTCACCGACCAGCTGATCCAAGAATTCGAGCAATGTTTGCAATCTGCCCAAGCCCTAACACTCAAAGAGAAATCCTTTGTCGATAGGCTGATTGAAGCCACCGCGCGTTTATTCTCACCTATCTTATAATGATAGAATCTGCATTTTCAGGAAATCTATATGTCTGATTCACATCTCATAGAAACAGCCACCCAGAGCCAAGAAATCTTTAAGGGGCAAATCGTCGATGTGTATGTCGATACGGTAACGCTGCCCAATGGCAAGCCAGCCAGCCGCGAAGTCGTGCGGCACTGTCCCGCCGTCGCTATTCTGGCTGTCACCCCAGATGATCAAGTGATTTTAGTGCGTCAATATCGGCACCCGACCGGACAGATCTTGCTAGAAGTGCCCGCGGGCAAAATGGATGTCAAAGGCGAAGCGCCAGAGACTTGTGCCTTGCGTGAACTCGCCGAAGAAACGCCATACACCGCCCAACAGGTCAAGTTAATACATACGTTTTATACGGCACCGGGCTTTTGCGATGAGCTTATGTATTTATACGAGGCCACAGAGCTCCAAAAAAATAGCCAAGTCGCCAGTGATGAGGACGAGTTTGTCGATACAGTCCTACTGAGTCGCCAAGAGGTCAAGCAAGCTCTGCAAAATGATCAGATCACCGACGCTAAATCATTGATTGCCTTGCAACATTGGCTACTGCAGAACGCGGCTTAATTTAAGCGCCTCTGCAACGAGTTGTAGAGCTTACTAAGGAGATAACTGACCATTGCCCACAGGCTCTGGGCATGAAATGCTTAGGAGTTTGATGTGCGGATTGACAAGCGTCTGTCCACCCCTCGCAAAGACGATACCTGCGGCCGGACTGTATACCGTGGTTTTTTGCAAGGTCATAGGATTCATAATATCTGCAAGTGCCTGATCAGGCTCAACCCAATCCCCAGGTTTAACATGATAGACCACAATCCCTTGCGCTGTGGCATTGACATAGCACAGACCGGTGAGTGGATGCGGCGGTGTGAGTAAGGCAGGCAATTCAGCAATGGCTGGGGCCGCGGCTGTGGCCGCTGCTTCTGATGAGCCAATACATCCCTGTATACGCAAATAATCGATAATCGCCTGCGCATCTTGTTGCGCCCATTCATGGCTTAAATCATGGTTACTGCGAAACTCTACCGTGGCACTATGACAAGCCTGCGGCAAATCTAATTCAGGGTAGTCTTGTTGCAACCGTAACCACAGCACCGACAAGACCTCATCAAAAGAGGCACACCCAGAATCCTCTCCGATAAGCTGACATTGACTTCTCAAGAGTCGCGCTAAGGGTTCAAATACTGGCCAACTATTGGGGGTCGTGTAAATATGCAAAACTGCTTCGATATCACAATGCATATCAAACACAATATCCGCATCACAAGACCATTTGAGCAACTGTAAGTGCATAGCATTAACCGCATTACTGGCCTGAGTTTGCGAGACAATCTCTAGTAAGGCATTGCGGATTTTCTGGACATTTTGTGTGGGCTCTGTGCTCCATTGCCAAGTGTCGGCGGCGATGCGTTGTTTTAGGCCTGAATATAGGTCTACGGCCTGCAGACGATTGAAATTTTGGCCTGTCGTTAAATGAAAGCGCCCGATATGTTTATAGTTGACATATTGTCCCGCTCCAATTGGATTGCAAAACGGCACCAAAATGATTTGTGCCTTGAGCTGATTTTCTTGTTCTAAGGTCAGCAAGGCTTGATGCAGATAATAAGCCACTAAAGAACCTGGCATTTCATCACCATGCAGACTGGCTTGCAAATAGACCTTTTTGGGCGCTGCCTGATCGTCTACTGCCGTTGGGCCAAATTTTAGGGCGTGTAATTGGTAATGGATATTCGGACTATCGGCTGCGATTTGTACAATTTCTTCTAACATAGATGGACGTCTTTTTGAAATGATTATCAAACTACAGCAAATAGCATAGCTCAAGCGCTCTCATTAAGCACGTCTGACCCTGAGATGTTTGAGATATTTTTTCTCGAGTTGTTTAAAGCCCATGATCATAATGCCATTGAGCACAAAATAAATCACTGCCGCCGCCCCATAAGCAATAAAGGGCTCATAATACGTCTGATTGAAAATATTCGCTTGTCCCGTCACTTCGAGTAAGGTGACGACCGACGCCAAGGCAGTGGCATGCATGGTCATAATGACTTCATTGCTATAGGCTGGCAGCGCTTTACGTAAGGCAGAGGGCACAATAATCCGGCGCATGGCCTGTTTATACGACATACCATAGGCTTTGGCGGCTTCGAGCTCACCCTTATCCATATTGCGTATGAACCCCGCAAAAATCACCGTGGAATACGCCGCTGTATTGAGTGTTAAGGCGATGAGTACCCAAATAAAGCCTTCTTTCAGAAAAGCAAATTGTGGGGTATGCATTAATTTACCGATCACATTCCACTCTGGAATGCCATAGTAAAAAATATACAACTGAACGAGTAAAGGTGTGCCCGTAAAAAAGAAGGTAAAACCATTAATACAACGTTTAATCAGACGATTTTGGCCTTGCAATAGGACAGCCAAAAACACCGCAATACAAAAGCCCAAAGCAACAGAAAGCACCGTCAACTCTATGGTCAGGGGGATGCCTTTAAAGCATTGCAACAAGGCTTCTTTAAATAAATCTAAGGTCTCAAGCATTGTCCTCTCCAAATACAAAGCCTTGTTGGTAACGTTTGTCTAGCCAGCTAAACACTTGCAAAGAACTGGCCGTAATCACCAAGAACAATACCGCCGACAATAGATTAAATAAGAAGGACAAATGCGTGGCGCTGCCCGCTTGTTGGGCAATCCGCGTCATATCATCCAGCCCAATAATGGACACTAAGGCCGTCGCTTTAGTGAGCACTAGCCAGTTATTGCGCACTCCAGGGAGCGCAAAACGCATCATGAGTGGAAAGGTAATGCGTTTAATCACTGCAGACGGTTTCATGCCATAGGCATAGGCCGCCTCAATTTGCCCACCAGGTACCGCCAGAATCGCGCCGCGGAATGTTTCGGTAAAAAAGGCCCCAAATATAAAGGATAAGGTAAAGACTCCCGCACCGAAAGGACTGATTTCTATATCACCCATACCAAACGCTTCCGTCATAGAATTAAGGGCAATTTGGGCACTAAAGTACACCATCAACATCCAGATAATATCGGGTACACTTCGAACCACAGAGGAGTAAGTCGCTGCAATGGCATTGAGCACTGGACTGCCAGAGACTCGCATCAACGCGCCCAGCACGCCAATCAAGATAGAAAACAAGACTGAAAAAACCGCAATTTCGAGGGTTAACCAAGCGCCCTCTAATATTCGCGGCATATATTGATATATTATTGTTAAATAGTCCATATATTCGTTTATGAAGACGACAAGTGGCGTCTTTTATTATTTTGATGGGGATTTTTAGCAAACTAGGATTTTAGCCTATTGCAGGGGACCACTATAGTATAAAAAGCAGTTTTCCTTTATTATGTTGCTAATCATCCGAGGAGAAATCATATGTTTAAATGCAATCGTAAAACTTTAATGGCGGCGGGATTGATCGCCGCTTTTGCTTGTACGGCTGTGCAAGCAAAAGAACGCACTATTCGTTTTGGTACCGATGCGGCTTACGCCCCGTTCGAGTCCACTACCCCTAGCGGCGATATCGTGGGCTTTGATATTGATATTGCCAAAGCCATCTGTGCCAAATTACAAGCCAAATGCACTTTCCAAAACCAAAGTTGGGACGGCATTATTCCAGCGTTGCATGCCAAAAAATTCGACGTCATCTCTTCGTCCATGTCAATCACGGATGAACGCAAACGCGCGGTTGCCTTTACCGACAAAGTCTGGGCCACCCCTAATGTCTTAATCGGCAAAGAAGGGGTAGACATTAATACCACGCCAGAAGCCACTGCCGGCAAAGACATCGGTATTCAACAAGGCACCACCCAAGACAAATATGCCAGCAAGTATTTTACCAAAGCCAATATCCGTCGCTACAAAACCTTTGAAGATGCTTTAAATGATCTTAAAACGGGTCGTGTGGTGGCGATTTTTGCCGATGGTGGTGTTGCCAATGAATTCCTCAAAAGCGATGCCGGTAAAGGTTACGTCTTATTAGGCGATACCCTCCAAAACGACGCCGACAAAGATATATTCGGTGCGGGTACCGGTTTTGCGGTACGTAAATCCGACAAAGATCTTCTCAACGATCTTAACAAAGCCCTACAAGAAATTCATGACGATGGCACTTACGAGAAACTCAACAAACAATACTTCCCGTTTAGTGTTTATGAATCAAAGTAAGCCAAAGGGCAGATTGTCGTCGCTTTAAGCTAAGCTCGTTACCCAAGTCGTAACGAGCTTTTGTGTTTATAGTGGTCTACATTAACCCGCTGACCTGATGATTTAGAAAGCCATGTCATATATCATTCTCGCCATTTGCTGCAGCGTTTTTGTCAGTGTTTTACTAAAACTTGCTAAACAGCAGCAACAACAGATCGTGTTAATGGTGACCTGCAATTATGTCAGTGCCATTGCATTAATTCTGATGTTTCTTGCCCCCAACCCCTGGTATGGTTGGCAGCACTCGGCGGCGCTGGATCAGTGGCTTACCCTGCTAGGTCTAGGCGTTTTACTACCGGTAGTGTTTGTGTTGATGGGTCAGGCAGTACAGCATAACGGGATTGTGCTGGCCGAAGCCGCCCAACGATTATCCTTATTTTTACCGATCTTGGCTGCCGCTACGCTTTTTGGTGAGCATTTAGGCCAGCAAAGACTCTTTAGCATTATCTTGGCGCTGTTGGCGCTTGCCGCCTTATTATATAAGCCGAGTCAAGGCAGCGGTACCCGAGCCAATCGACTGGCCCTGGCCTTACTATTGCTAGTCTGGCTGGGTTATGGCGCGATTGATATTCTCTTTAAGCAGTTTGCCAAATCGGGACTCGATACCGCTAGCGGTTTACTCTTGAGTTTTAGCGTAGCCTTAGTACTGAGTGTGCTTTACTGCCTACTTCAGAAGATCCGCCTTGCACCCATGAGTGTGCTGTTAGGGCTTGTGATGGGTATTTTTAATTTTGCTAATATTTATTTTTATATTCGTGCGCATCAGGTCTGGCACAGCAGCCCTACCTTAGTCTTTACTGCCATGAATATTGGTGTCATCACCGTG
The DNA here is from genome assembly GCF_000621025.1 of Brackiella oedipodis DSM 13743. Lineage (GTDB taxonomy): Bacteria > Pseudomonadota > Gammaproteobacteria > Burkholderiales > Burkholderiaceae_B > Oligella > Oligella oedipodis. The sequence goes on along the minus strand of NZ_JHZJ01000009.1, from coordinate 14,765 downwards.
GGCACATTGATAGGTGCACTTTTCTTTCGGGAAAAAATAAATAAAATAAACGCCCTTGGCCTAGGCCTTGCCCTCACGGCCATTGTTTGCTTATTTATGAGCTAATTGCCAAAAAGCCTTGTAGCATCAAGCAACAAGGCTTTTTTGGTGAACACGGCGCTTAAAGATTAAGCGTCGGCGTTGGGGGTCACCGCACGATGAACCAATACAGACACTGGTGCGACGGTGATAATTTTAGAGGTAACACTACCCAATAAGAGGCGGGATAACCCACTACGACCATGGCTAGCAATATAAATTAAATCGCAACCATGCTCTTGGGTCGCGTCTACAATACCCTCGGCCACATTGTAATTTGAGACGACGTAAGACTCTGCTTTGACGTCCTGGGATTTAGCATAATCGAGAATGGGTTGGATATATTGTTCAGCCTCTTTGCGAGCAACTTCCTCATAATCACCATCAGAGATGGCATAGGAGGCCGCCATACCATCAAAACCAACAAGGGTAGAAAATGGTTGCGTCACGCTCACGAGCACAACGTCGGCACCTAATTGCTTGGCAAAGCCAATACCAACCTCGGCCGCGTGTTTGGAAATATCAGAGCCATCGACGGGTAATAAAATTTTCTTGTACATTGAGTTATTCCTCCTGATTGGAAAGTTGCATAGCTGCATTATAAAGAACACTGCACCTTATTCCTGATCGGCAATACGCCAACACAGGGCTTGGCAATGATTGTAAATACTCGGCAAATTCGTGGATATGCTCAGGTGTAAGTTGTCCCGGAGCGACGGGTTGATAAACCGCCTCTAGACCTTGCTGTTGGGCGGCTTGGATAACATCTGCCGCTAGCGCTTGCTGTGGACCCGCTTCTTGGTCGGGAATATTAATAATGACGCTTTTGAAGCCCGCTTGCTTGACCGCTGCCATATCTTGCTCATTCAATAAGCCCGCGACGGCAAAGTGATCGTTTAATGCTTGAATAGGTAACATTGATGACAATAGCCTATAAATCTAATTGAGCTAAATTACTGGATTGTTATTATCTTATAATACGCTAATCGTCATCCAAAAACTATTATTTATTATGGATTCGCTATGAGTGCAACGCCGTACCTTATCCGCGATGCCAAGCTCGAAGATATGAGCGCAGTGCATGCAATTTTTTCACATTATATTTTGCACAGTACCGCCAATTTCGAAGAAACTCCGCCCAGCCTTGAAGAATTTACACAACGATTTTTGGAGCTGACGCAGGCTGGCTATCCTTATCGCGTCCTAGAAATTGAGCAAATTATTGCGGGCCTGGCTTATATTGGCCCTTATCGCAAACATAGCGGCTGGCGCTTTTGTGTAGAAAACACCATTTATTTGCATCCTGACTACTGTCAACAAGGCCTGGGTAGTCAATTATTAGCAGACTTATTACAATGTTGTGAAGCCGCTCAAAGATGGCATACCATCATGGCGGTGTTAGGTGGCACAGACATGCAGGGCTCTTATCATCTTCACCGTAAATATGGCTTTAGTGAAACAGCTCGACAACTGGGTGTGGGTTATAAATTTAATCAATGGCTCGATAGCATCACTCTGCAAAAAAACCTATCATCCCCTATTAAAGCACTGAGTTAAGCCTCGCTAACTGCTGCGTAGATACTAAAAAACGCCCCGCGGGGCGTTTTTTAGTCATGGGATCAGGGGGGGCTGATCGCCTAATGTCCGTGTTTAGCCACTAAATTGACGCCAGACAGGAGCCGTGCCAATATCTTGTTCAAGCGTTTGTAAATAAGCATCGTGACTGGCTAGTTCTTCTGGCGAGGCCATGATCACGGGCAATTCCCCTGTCACCATAGGCGCTTGAGTCGGCGTCTGACGGCCACGTTGATTAGGTGAAGCGCTATCCAGTAAGCCAAATTGCTCGCGCGTCATGGCCAACCACACCTCAGACAATAACTCAGCGTCTAATAAGGCACCGTGCAAGACCCGATGTTCGTTAGAGACATTAAAACGCGTACATAAGGCATCGAGGTTATTTTTTTGGCCTGGGAATTTGCGGCGTGCCACCATTAAACTATCGGTGATTTTGTCCGCTATCTCTTCTATATTTGGTAAGCCAGCCCGCGCAAACTCAGCATTCATAAAGGCCACGTCAAAGCTAGCATTATGAATGACGACTTCGGCCCCTTTGAGATAGGACTGAATCTCTTGAGCATGGCTCTTAAAGTCATTAAATTGACTCAGAAACTCTGTGGTTAGGCCATGCACCTTGAGAGCATCCGGGTCACTGTCTCGGCCAGGATTGAAATATAACTGCAAGTTGTTACCCGTCGGTTCGCGATTGATGAGCTCGACACAACCGAGCTCCACCAAACGATCGCCATTGCTGGCATTCATCCCTGTGGTTTCGGTATCTAGGACAATCAGCCTACTCATACAGACTTAGTAGCCCATGCCAGGTACCACAGCGTGGAAACCACTATCTACGTGCAAGACTTCACCAGTCACACCATTGGCTAATGGTGACAATAAGAACGATGCACTATTGCCAACATCCTCAATGGTGACATTACGTTGTAGCGGGGCATATTGCTCCACAAAATTGAAGATCACCGAAAAGTCTTTAATACCAGCGGCCGCAAGGGTCTTGATAGGACCAGCAGAAATGGCATTGGCACGAATTCCATGTTGACCAAGAGAAACAGCTAAATAACGGACACTTGATTCGAGTGCCGCTTTGGCAAGACCCATCGTGTTGTAGTTAGGTAGGGCTTTTTCGGCGCCTAAATACGTTAAGGTTAAGACAGCGCCCTTGCGTTGTTGCAACATAGGAAGTGCAGCTTTGACCATTGCCGGGAAACTATAAGCAGAGATATCCATGGCCGTGGCAAAGTTCTCTCGTGTCATACCATCCAAAAAGTCACCTGCAATCGCTTCTCGTGGCGCAAAACCAATCGAGTGCACTAAACCATCTAGACCATCGATCCAGTGTTTGGCTAATTCTGTAAAAGTGTTTTCGATGTCTTCATCTTTAGAGACATCGCATGGAATGATGATATTGGTACCTAACTCTTCGGCAAATTTTTCTACGCGTTCTTTGAAGCGCTCGCCGACATAGGTTAGTGCTAATTCTGCACCTTGCTCACGACAGGCTTTGGCAATGCCATATGCAATCGAACGATTGGATAAGACACCTGTCACTAAAATTCGCTTATTCGCTAAAAAACCCATTATTATTCCTTGGCTTTTAAAAGATTGTGATTTTACCCCTTGACTCCGGAACCTGGCAATCTAAGCGTCATACCGGCTTTGAGACCGCTGGCACCGAGATTATTTAGGGCGGAAATATTTTCTACGGTGGTATTATACCGTTTAGCTAAGGAATATAGGGTGTCACCCGCCTGGACAACGTGGGAAGTCGCGACCGCTCTGTCACTTGGGCTATACACCGCTGAACGCACAGCACTCATATGCGTATTTTCTGGGCTGTAAGCCACTTGTCTGACTTCGGCCGCTTGAGCGGCATTATTCGCCGCAATTAAAGAAGCCATTGGGTCGGGTGTAGCAGCTTCAGGCTCTGGACTCGGCGCGCGCTGTGCCAAGGCTGGGGCCGCGGTAGGTACCGCGAGATGGGTGTCACGACTCGATACTGCTGACGCTTTGGAGGCCAATACTGGACGGCTCTCCGCAACTGGGCTTGGTGCTGATTTAGCTTTGATGCTTGAGGTATTGAGCGCTAGCATCGCATCCGGTAAAGCGGCCACAGGCGCAGTCACGGCGTTGGCAGCAGGTGCCGCTAACCCCTCAGGTGTTTTTGGGAGTAATAAAGCGCGTTGCGAGATAGCCACGTTTTGGCGCGGAGAATAGCCATTTAGAGTTTTGAGTTGCGCCAAGGAAATCCCATAGCGCTGCGCAATACTACTTAAAGATTCACCATAAGTTGGATTATAAGCTAACCAACTTGATAATTCGCCTTGATAATTAGCCAGATTTTTTTTGAATTGTGCGACGCGGCTTTTTGGCAATAAAAAGTGCTTTTGGTTAGCCAATAAAACGGGACGAGTCGATGCGGAATTCAATTCTTTAAATTCTTTCTCTGACATACCCGCTAGTTTAGCAACTACGGCGACATCCATGTCTTTGCCGCCCGGGACTTCTTCAAAAAACGGTTTATCAGGTATCGCTGGGATATTGATGCCGTACTGGCTAGGATTGGTGATAATTTGTTTGAGGGCGATTAGCTTAGGTACGTAATTGCGCGTTTCATTAGGCAATTTTAGAGACAAGAAATCAGTGCCTAAGCCTCTAGCCGCATTCGATTCACGGGCTCTTTTGACAGCGTTTTGACCCCAGTTATAAGATGCTAGTGCTAGGAACCAATCACCATCTTGAAAGTCATGTAAGTATGATAAATAGTTGATGGCGGCCTGGGTCGCGTGCACGGGATCACGGCGGTCATCACGCCACCAGTCTTGGGTGAGATTGTATTCGGTTCCAGTACTTGGAATAAATTGCCATAACCCCGCGGCTTTTGATTTAGAATAGGCGGTTGGTTTGTAGGCACTTTCGACAAAAGGCAAGAGCGCCAACTCAGTAGGCATGTTGCGCTTTTCGAGTTCCGTCGTCACATAGTGAATGTACTTGCGCGAGTGCTCGGCCATATTTTCTACGGTACCTGGGCGATTGCGATAATAATTTACCCAGTAATCAACCTTGGAGTCATTGAGTTCTGGCATACCATAGCCATCACGAATGCGCTCCCACACAGTACTGTAGTTTTTGTGAACTAATTTAGCGTTATTGGCGCCATGATTGCCACCTGTGCTAGCACAGCCTCCTAGAGCGATTAAGCAACCGATAAATGCGTACCGAAATATGTTCATGCTTGATCCTAAAAATTATTCTTCCATTCCCTAAGAGTCGCTAATACTTGCACAGGTTCTTGTAAATCCTGCTGAGCATAATCGCTAGCACTGCGAATCACTGCAGGCTGCTCTGTACGCATAAATGGATTACATTGCAGCTCGTGTTGGATAGTGGTTGGAATAGTGGCCTGCCCTTGATCACGCAACGCTTGAGCTCGTGTTGACCAAGCCTGTAATGCAGCGTTGTGGGGCTCAACAGCTAAGGCCCATTTGATATTACTTAAGGTATATTCATGGGCACAAAATACTTTAGTATTTTGCGGTAAATTCTTAAACTTTTCAAGGGATTGCAGCATTTGTCTAGAATCTCCTTCAAATAGACGACCACAGCCTGAAGCGAATAACGTATCGCCACAAAACAACCATGGATCCTGTCCTTGAGGTTGCGCAAAATAGGCAATATGACCCGCCGTGTGCGCCGGCACATCCAAGACAGAAATCCGCAAGTCGCCAAGCATCAGTTCAAAGCGATCGCCCTCTTCGAGCAAATGGTCGACGCCCTGAATGGCTTCGTGACGTGGCCCAAATACAGGTACCGAAAAGGCTTGCAGCAATGCTGATAGACCTCCGGTGTGATCGGCATGATGATGCGTTATTAAGATAGCCTGTAACTGCAGGTATTGTTCTTGAATTAAGTTTAAAACAGGCTCAGCTTGCCCAGGGTCGACGACGATGATTTTGTCAGCCTGTTGGATAATCCAGATATAATTATCGCTAAAGGCAGGCAATGGAAAAACTTTATAATTTGTCATAGTTTTTTTTGGATTACGAGATCTTGACAGCACTAGACCAACACCCTGAACTCGTCTTATCACAATGGTTAAAAACCGCCCAAGGGCAGTTGGCTGCCGCATGGATCCAGCAACAAGCGGATAGCTTGGTCGATAATATTTTTGGTTATTGTGCTTTACAGATAGGCTTTGCAGAGTACAACCTACTCAAAAACAACCGCATCCGAGAGAAGTTCTTGGTTTCCCATCCACTTGCTATCAGCCAAGCCGATCCCGCCTATGATCGTCAGCACATCATTGCCAGCGATCTAAGCAGTAAATTGCCTTTAGCAAATGAGAGCGTGGATCTTATTATTCTACCGCTTATATTTGAACTCTTTGCTAACCCACATCAAATTTTACGCGAAATCGATCGTGTACTTGTCCACAATGGTCAGGTCATTATTGCAGGGTTTAATCCTCACAGCCTGTGGCGTTTACGCAATCAATTTAGCCCTGGTTATTTACCGGTTCTCAGGCCCAATATTAGTCCACATCGTTTGCGCGACTGGATGCAATTACTGTCTTTTGAGATTGATCGGGGTCATTTCGGCTGTTATGAGCCAGGCTTTAAAAGTGCGCGACGCTTACAAAAATGGCGTTTTATGAACCAAGCAGGCGATCGCTGGTGGCCAGACTGTGGCAGCATTTATATGGTGCGGTGTCGCAAGACTGTCTGCTCTATGCATTTATTAAGCGTGCCTTGGTACAATAAAAAAATCAAAAATAACCCTGTAGTTTCTACGAACTCGACGCAATCGAACTACGAGAAGCAAAGCCATCATGAGTGAAGCAAAACTTAAAATTTGGACCGATGGTGCCTGCAAAGGTAATCCAGGCCCCGGCGGTTGGGGAGCCTACCTCACCTACGGCTCGCATCACAAAAAACTCTTTGGAGGTGAACTAGATACGACCAACAATCGTATGGAGCTCATGGCAGTAATCGAGGCATTGCAGGCCCTAAACAAGCCCAGCACAATTGAATTGTACGTCGATTCGCAATATGTCAAAAAAGGTTTAACCGAGTGGCTACCCAATTGGATCAAAAAAAACTGGCGAACCTCTGCCAATAAACCCGTCAAAAATGCTGATCTCTGGCAAAAACTACAAGCGCTGAGCGAGCCCCATCACATTAATTGGCATTGGGTCAAAGGCCATGCCGGTAACGAAGGCAATGAGATGGCTGACACCCTGGCCAATCAAGGTGTCAGTCAAGTCATGCTACAAGATAATCCGGCTCAGACCAACTCATCCAGCGACTAAAGACGAGCTCATAGCGCAGATGGCGAGAATGTCACAAATATCAAAAATGGCGTTATTGATCTAGTAGGTGCCACAACCTAAGCGACGCGCTCTAGATCTTTCGTCGTCCGCTTGTTGATTCGCTTGGTTACGACTTATAAAATTGCCACCGCCCATACCGGGCGTAGAGCTTGGTGCAGTGACGATTTTGGAGTTGATCCGTGAGCATTCGGCGGCGCGACTATGCTCAACTTCGGTACTACCACACGCGGCTAACATAACCGTTGACAAAATGAGACTGGACAAAGAAATTAGTTTCATAGAAAACCTGATAAGCAATCAATTAGCCAAAGGTGCAAAATTTCTGAACACTGCTCTCTTCGACTTTTTTGAGGCGACGCTGCGCTTCTTGGCGTGCTTCATCCACATCATCGTCGGTTTTGAAGGGCAAACGATTCTCACGCAATTGCACGAGTTTGAGCAATAGATAATCATTTTGTTTGCTGAGTTGTTTGCAGTTCATAGCCGCAATCTCTTGGTCACTGATGTCATTAAGAATGGGCTGTGCGCAAGCCGCCAACAAAGGCAAACTCAATAAAGGCAAGGCACGAAGAATAGATGAAATACGCATAGTAATTGATATAAAAAACAATAGACCCTATTGTACGTTATTTTTGTTTGAGATTTTTTTCGGTAATGTGCTCAAGATGCCCCTTGGTATCGATTCGGTAGGCCTTACCAAACCCCGTAACTAGTACGCCTTTAGAAGGGAGCAATCGGATTAATTTAAAATCGACAAAACTACGCAATAACTCCAGCGTTTTGCCGCAACGCTGGGTCATCGCATCTAAAATTTGGTCATAGGATGGCTCATCACGACTGATCTCTTGGGCGTTACAACTATAGGTCACGCGTAGACGCGCAAAGATATTTTTGGTGCGCGCTTCGTCCTCGATGATCATGGCTTGCACCTGGGGGCGATCTAAGACATACTGAGTGTGCGCCGCCAATTCTGAGACAAAAATATAAAATCCTTGATCCTCTGGCACCTGCACAAACGGTGCGTAACTTGCATGCGGTAAGCCTTCATCATCTATACTGGATATCAATAGACTACGCTGTTCCTGCAGCAGTTGCTTGAGTTGTGCTTGTAGTAACTGCAATTGCTCGGCATCTGTGACTTTATATTCGCGCTTATCAACACTCATAAGCATTCCTTTTTAGAGAAATTTTAATTCTTTTATATTAGCAATATTTATGCGAATTTTACATACTTCCGATTGGCATTTAGGCCGTCGCCTGCTAGGTAAAAATCGCCATGCTGAATTCTCGGCTTGGCTCGATTGGCTCCTAGTATGTATCCAAGAACAACACGTCGATGCGCTGATTGTAGCCGGTGATATTTTTGATACCACCACCCCTAGTGCTTCGACACAAGCGCTGTATTATGATTTTTTGTATCGCCTCCAAAATACCTGTTGTCGTCACTGCATCATTGTCGGTGGCAACCATGATTCTGCAACACTATTAAATGCACCCCGCCTCTTACTAAAACACATGAATATTCATGTGGTTGGCCAAGCGACGGCACCCGAAGAGGAAATTCTCGTCCTCAAAAACGCCGATCAGAACGTGGAGTTAGTGGTGTGTGCCGTACCCTATTTACATGAGCGCGATATCCGTCAGGTCGAAGCCTTTGAAAACATCGCAGACAAAGATCAAAATATTGTCAAAGGCATCCAAACGCACTATCAAACAGTGGCTGAGCAAGCGCAACTCATTGCGCAGCAACATCAGGTGCCACTCATGGCCACGGGTCACCTTTTCATGGTGGGAGGCAAAACTACCGATGATGATGGGGTGCGTGAGCTCTATGTAGGTAACGAAGGCGCCGTACGCGCCGACATTTTTCCTGCTTGTTTTGACTATGTCGCTTTAGGACATATCCATGTTCCCCAAAAAATCAATGGCTTAGACCATATCCGCTATTGCGGTTCACCTATCGCGATGGGATTTGGTGAAGCCGCTCAACAAAAAGAAGTGCTCATAGTGGAGTTTGTGGGAGCCACACTGTCTACTGTCACGCCGATTGCGATCCCCAAGTTTCAGTGTCTAGCGCGTTTACAAGGTGATATGACAGAACTATTAGAGGGCATTGAGCAGCTTAAACAAGACAATTGCTCAGTTTGGCTAGAAGCACGCTATACCGGCCAAGCGGTGGCCAGTAATCTCAAACACAGCCTGCAACAGGCGTTGCAAGGCAGTCAAGTTGAGTTACTAAAACTCTACAATCAACGCTTAATCCATCAGGTGTTTAATGTAGAGGTGGAGCAACCCGCCCTAGAAGACCTACGTCACGAGGAGGTCTTTGAACGCTGTCTGGATAGTCACGAAATACAAGGTGAAGCCCGCCAGACCCTTAAACAAACCTATCAAGAAGCCATTCATCACTTAACACTCGAATAATTCTTAAGCCACAGCAACTATGCGTATATTAAATGTCCGTTTTCAAAACCTAAATTCACTCGAAGGGGAATGGTTTATTGATTTCACCCATCCTGCTTATCTTGAATCGGGTTTATTTTGTATCTCAGGCCCGACCGGGGCCGGTAAGAGCACTTTGCTTGACGCTATTTGCTTGGCATTGTATGGTCGCACGCCACGTCTGAGCCAGATCAATGCAAGCCAAAACGAAATCATGTCACGTCAACAAGCCGAGTGTTTTGCTGAAGTGACTTATAAAACGCGTGCTGGGATTTTTCGCAATTACTGGTATCAGCATAAAGCGCGTCGAAGTCCACAAGGCAAATTGCAAAATTACAAGCATGAAATCGCTCAATTACAGCATATCAACGACGATAAAGCCAAATTATTAGCGAGCAAGGCCTCGGAAGTGCTGGCCCTAACGATTGAGAAAAGTGGTTTGGATTATGAGCGATTTACTCGCACGGTGCTATTAGCGCAGGGTAAGTTCGCCGAATTCTTGCAATGCAGCCCTAAGGAGCGAGCCTATCTTTTACAAGAAATCACAGGCACCCCGATTTATGCAGAAATTTCCAAAAAAGTGCATGAACTCAAAACCGAAGCTCACAATAGCCAAAAGTTTGAACTTAAGAAGCTTGAGAGTATCGATCTACTTTCAGAGGCAGAGGAGCAGGCCCTAAAGCACCAAGCCAACGCACTCCAAGAGCAAACGCTCAGCCAAGAAAGAGCGATTAAAAACACGGAACAACAGATTTCCTATCACGAGCAACTTGATAAGTTTCGAAAGCTATTTACCAGCTATCAGCACAGCAAGAAAAATCTACGCGCCGCCTCTCAAGCCTTCCTGCCTCAACAACAAAAATTAAGACGTGCCAATCAGGCCTTAGGCGCCCAAGTATCGTACACAAGTTTTAACCATTTACGCGATACCACACGGCAATTAGACCAAAAAATCGAACAAGCGCAGACCTTCGCGCCTGAATTGCAACAACGTTTAGCACAGCAGAAAGCGCAATTAGCCCAAGCGCAGCAGAGCTTTTCTGAAGCAAAGCAAGCCTATCAAACGCTCATGCCTAAACTGGAGAAAACTCGGGCATTGGATCAGCAAATTCAAGAAAAAAAGGAGGCGCTTGACAAGCACAAAACCCTATTGCAGCAACAACTACAGGTGCAAACCGATTCAACGCATGTCATACAGCAGATCGATAGCAAAATCGAAGAGCTGCAAAATAAGGTGTCGCAATTGACGCAAAGACAAACCCAGCACCAAACCGATGAAGGGCTCATTCAGGATTTCAATGCCATTTCTCAAGCGGTTAAGCTAGTACAGAAATTTAGCCTACAGTGGCAAGATAACAAGCATCGCCTACAAGAATTAAACTTAGAGCTAAACAGCAAACAAACACAGCTTGAGGAGCAAACCAGTCAACTTCAAAAACACACGCATGAGCACGAGCAATCGCTGCAAACACTGCAAGCCGCTAAGCAAAGACTGGTCCAACTTCAAGCCAACAGCAGTATAAGCCGTCTTAGTCAACTAAAAAATGAAAGTGTGACTAGACAATACGCATGGGATGAAAAAATTAAACGGATAGAAAATCTTCAAAGTCTACGGATTGAACAGAGCCAACTTGTAGAAAAGATAGAACGCCTAACTGCCCATCGACAGACCTTACAGACCAAAGTGCAAGGCCAAAAAGAAGCCCTTAACACTTTTGAAGCACCGCTACGTGCGGCCAATGCTGAATTACAAGTCCTCCAGTTACAAAAAGAATTAGCGAATTATCGTCATCGTTTACAAGCGCATGAACCTTGTCCCTTGTGTGGTGCTACAGATCACCCCAGCATTGATCACGACAATCCCAATGTTGACCATGAGAGTGAGGCGCTTTATCACGCCAAAACGCAAGAAATCGCTGAGCTGCAACATCAAGAGAAAGACTGCCTTGAACAGATACAAGGCTTGCAAGCACAGCTTCAAGAGCTTAACGTTGAGGTAAAGCATCTTGATAACAGCCGCAAACAAACACTCGAAAAGGCACAGCAACATCGAGAGATGATTGTAGCTAAAGACTATACTAAAGAGGCTCAATCCCTAGATTACGAGACTTGGCTTTATTTATTCCTGGCGATTTATGATGAGGATCAGCCACAAAAGGCACTAGAGTTTTGTAAAACCTTATTCGAGCAGGAAGGCATTAAACAAAATGAACTGGATCAACAACTGCGCCAATTAGAAGAGCAACATGCCGATATTAATCAACTCGAAGAGCAATACAAAGCGGTACAACACACCTTAAATACTTATCAAGATAGCAATAAAGAGCTCAAATCTGAAATAAGCAGCTTGCAACAACATTTACAGAGCACGGCGCAATCGGCAGAGGATTTTAAACAGCAACTAGGCCATGAGATCTCTCAATTGAACCAGCAATTAAGTCCCTATGATCTTAATGTGAAAGACGCCGATAGCTTGGCACAAGATTCTCAGGCGTCGCAGCTGACAGCACTGCTAGACGCACTCAAACAAAGGCGCGATGATTGGTTCAATACGCAAAAAGAAATAGCGCACAATCAGGAGCAATTGCAGGAAGCAAACTATGAATTTGCCCTAGAAAAAGCAGATTTACTTAATGCTGAAACGCAAATTAAACAACTTGATGAAGAAGTCGCTTTGCTCAATCAGCGTATCTCTGATTATGCTCAACAACGCTATGATTTACTTAAAGATAAGATACCTGATCAAGAGCAAAAGTTAAGCAGCGAACAGGTCAATACGAGCGAAACATATTATGAACTACAACGTCAATCCTTTCAAAAAATAAACACTGAGGTTCAAAACAATCAGGCTATTCTTGCCAATAGCCAATCTGAAAGAACCCAATTGCAAAGCGAACTACTGGACGCTGAAACGCGATTTCGTACAGACTTAAAGCGCTGTGGTTTTGCGACGATAGACGAATTTGAAGCCGCGCATTTAACTCAGACTGAAAGACTAGATTTACAAAAACAAAACGATCTCTTGACTGAGCAAAAACGTGCTTTATTACAGGATATGCTACGACTGCGTCAGCAAAGAGCCGAGACACGTTCATATATCACGGCTCATGTAAATCTAACGCAGCTACAAGAACAGCTCCAGCAACAACAGCATGAACTTAAAAAGCTCCGAGAAGAAAACAACCAGATCAACTACCAAATTCGTCGTAATGACCAAGCTCGCCAGCAGCATAGTGAACAGCTTAAACGCATAGAAAAAGTTTCTGCCAACTACCAACGCTGGGGCGACCTCCACGAGTTGATTGGTTCTTCTGATGGCAGTAAATATCAAGCTTTTGCTCAAGGCTTAACATTTGAAATCATGGTGCATTTTGCGAACCAGCAACTGAGGCGCATGAGTGATCGCTATTTATTAATCACTCACAAAGCCAGTCCTTTAGAGCTACATGTATTGGATAATTTCCAAGGAAGCGAAATGCGTAGTATCAAAAATCTTTCGGGTGGGGAGAGCTTTATTATTAGTCTTGCTCTGGCGCTAGGCTTATCGCATATGGCCAATAATAAAGTACAGATTGACACTTTGTTTATGGATGAGGGGTTTGGAACGTTAGATGAGGAAGCGCTGGATGTGGCACTCGATACGCTCTCCAGTCTACATCAAGAAGGTAAATTAATCGGAGTTATTTCGCACGTAGCTGCCCTAAAGGAACGGATTGCCACCACGATCAAGGTCATTGCCAATAGCAACTCACGTAGCCAGTTAGAAGGCCCGGGCATCAAACGCATCGCCTAGCCATAAAGATCGATACTAGTTACATTTTGTAAGGTGATACTTACATTTATTAATAATTAGCCACGCCGCTATCAAGTACACTAGTTCATGACTATACATAAGAACGAATCTCATTTAGCTCGTTGTTATGGTTTGCAGGAGATTTACCATGAAACTCAAAAAGCTCAAGAAGCTAAAAAAGCGTGACAGTCAAACGCTCAATCAATTTATGCTGGCTTCGGCATGCGCTTTTGGTATTTTGATAACGGGTTACACCAATGTGCACGCGGCGGCTCGCAAAGGCAATAATGATCATGATATTGCCTATATGACGGGGGGTTATGGCCAGTCAGAGCAGTACGAAATTAAGCAAGAAGCGCAACACTATAATGTGCACTTTACGTTTGCTGAAGCCAAAGAGCGAGCTTATTTGAGTGATGTCGAGGTCACGATCAAAAATGCCAAAGGCGAGACCATTTTTACTGAACAACACACGGGTCCCTTCTTATATATTCAATTACCAGAGGGTAAATACACGGCCACACTTTCTTCCCAAAATCGTTCTCATGAAAAACACCTAACCGTTTCTGCGCATAGTAAAAGCGATCTCGTGATTACTTGGTAATATCATTAAAAATAATTAACGCGCTGTGACTACCGTTTAACTCCAGTGCCCCGCTGCGTCGGGGCTTTTTTTTGCAAAAAAACAATAAAGATAGGGGCATAGTTAAGCATGCTCGTTATATAGATTGACAATGCCTAGCGCTCACTCTAGCGCTAAGCGATAGCTAGTCATGCTGAGATGACAAGTGCCATAACAGACGTTGTGGTTAGTTTAAAGATGTTAGGTAGCAGATAGTAGTGACTCAGCCTCGGCTCTTTGTGAAACAATAGCAACAAGTTGTTGTTGCGGTACGTGGTCACAGCCAAAAATAGCCGTCCTTGCTGTGCTTAGAGTATGCTGAGCAGCGTCTCGTTTGACGTATTTTCTTATGGGTTTAGCCTATATGATATTTATTTACGCCCTACGCGCATGGGACAAGACAGCACTTTATAAATTTATCGCTGTGTGCAAAGGTACGTCATTTTTATAAAGACGTGGTCTTAGCCACGGAGTGAATATTAGTTTCTTTGAAGGCTGACGGCGCTTAGCTTATTAGACTGCTTAGTTTGCCTAGAGTACTTAGCTAACTTAGATGCCTTAGATCACTTAGCTCGCTGTGCTGCTCGGCAGTGACTTGCTATATTTTTTTAGGCAATAAAAAACCCCGTCTGTATAAGACGGGGTTTAGTAATAAATAGTCTGACGATGACCTACTTTCACGGGTGTCCACCAACTATCATCGGCGCAAAAGCGTTTCACGGTCCTGTTCGGGATGGGAAGGCGTGGGACCACTTTGCTATGGTCGTCAGACTTAAAGCTCGTATGGCTCAGTCTTTGAGCAATTAGAAAGAAGCACAACACTGATTGTGTTTGTAGTAGAACGTGTTGACGCACACGTTTGTTTGTTTCTTTGTTCAGCCTGATCAGTTATAGGATCAAGCCTCACGGGCAATTAGTATCGGTTAGCT
>NZ_KK211206.1:327497-509036 GCF_000621025.1 Brackiella oedipodis DSM 13743 | reverse complement strand
ACACCTACTAAAAAATCTTAATAACGATTTAACAGAGGGGGGTATAAGCCTATCATGACCACAAAAGTACTTAAAAGACACGATCGTGATTACAAAAAACAGTAATTCATGAAATTAGACAGATAGGCATGTATTTTTGAAAAAAATAGGGGACTGAAGCTTAAATAATGCCAATTCTGTTTCAGATTGTGGCTTTTTTTACTCATAAATTTGTAAATTTGCTTTCGAGATCTATTTTATAAGTATTTGATATTTAAGAATAAATTTTGTCAATTGCTAAAATAATAAAGATAATAAGTTAATCTAGCGCGGTTTTGTGTTTTAATATAAAACGGTATTTTACCGTCTTTTAACTCAAATCAGATCTGCACTGTTTATAGGCAGATTGATGAGGAATTTCACATGAAAGCCCCAATACAAACTGTAAAAAATAAATTAAAACGCAAAAAGCGAGAGCCGATATCGATTGACGATATCACCATTGTTGATGACAAAAGTGTCCGTAAAGCCATTACCGCCGCCTCCTTAGGTAATGCACTCGAATGGTTCGACTTTGGTGTTTATGGTTTCTTAGCGACTGTGCTTGGTCAAATGTTCTTTCCTGGATCCGATCCAAGCATTCAATTAATCGCGGCGTTAGCCACATTCTCCTTGCCCTTTGTGCTCCGCCCCCTCGGCGGCCTTATCTTTGGTGTGCTCGGCGATAAATACGGTCGCCAAAAGGTTCTCTCCACCACCATTGTCATGATGACCATTAGTACCGCGGGTATTGGTCTGATTCCAAGTTATCACAACTTTGAGAGTTGGGGACTATGGGGCATTATCGCGCCGTGCCTACTACTCATTTGTAAAGTATTCCAAGGGATCTCTGTCGGTGGTGAATACGCCGGTGCGTGTATTTTCGTTGCCGAGTATGCGCCTGATCGCCGTCGTGGCTTTTTAGGTAGCTGGTTAGACTTTGGCTCTATGTCTGGTTTTGTGGTCGGCGCCGGTGTGGTGATCGGTCTCAATATCCTCATGGGGGATGAGATTTTCCACAGCTGGGGATGGCGTATCCCATTCTTGTTGGCTTTACCTTTGGGTATGATTGGTATTTATTTGCGTCACGCCCTCGAAGAAACGCCGGCTTTCCAAAAAAGCATGCAAGAATTTGAGGGCAAAGGAGGCGCCGAGAAAAAAGCGGCAAAATTCTCTTTCCGTGAGCTGTTAGCCACCCAAAAACGCGGTCTGATTGTGTGTATCGGCATTGTATTTACCCAAAATGCTTTGTACTACACCTTATTGACCTATATGCCTAGCTATTTACAACATAATCTAGACTACACCGAAAAAGATGGTCTATGGATTGTGATTGTGGTTATTTTGGGTCTCTTGTGCGTGCAGCCATTGATTGGTTACCTCAGTGATAAATTTGGCCGTCGTCTATTTATTCTGTTGGGTAGCTTCGCCATGTTGCTCTTACCGATCCCGGCCTATTACTTGATTACACACGAGAGCTTGACCCACTTATTCTTTGGTCTACTCATTCTCTCCAGTATTTTATGTAGTTTAATCGGGGTGACAGCGTCTACGGTACCGGCCTTATTCCCAACCCGTTATCGTTATAGTGCACTCACCAGTGGCTACAATGTGGCCGTACTCGTGGCCGGTTTAACGCCAGCCTTACTCGCACTCTTGATTAAATTTGCCCAAGATGCTGGCTTCTATTACTACCTCTATGTGCCTGCCTTATTCTTAATGGCGGTCTCTATTGTCGGTATCTCTACCGGCTTCTTCTTCCGCGAAACGGCCAACAAACCATTACATGGTGCCTCACCAACGGCCTCTAATCTTGAAGAAGCGCAAGAGTTGTTACAAGAACATCATGACGGTATCAGCGAAAAAATCGATGCGATTAGTGCCGAGATTGAACGCTTACAACGCAAACGTCAAGATTTACTGGATCAACATCCAGAAAGAAATGACTAATGCTATTCATGATTAATTAGTGATCTCAACAACAATCCCCGTGATGGTAAACATGACGGGGATTTTTTGTGCCTGTAAGCAAGACTAAATTGAGCCAAGCATATGCTGTGGCCTTGTACTTATTGCTATACTTAAGCTTTTTTATCTTAGGCCATTTCTATGTCCAGTGTGTCCTCACTTACCGTCAAGTCAGAGGTTGATTTAAGCGCCTTCAATACCTTTGGTATTCGCTCGCAGGCGCAGCACTATGTCAAGCTTGAGCATATAGAGCAATTGCCAGCACTGGCAGAACTGCTCACACAGTACCCGGACTATATAGTATTGGGTGGGGGCAGCAATGTGATTTTGGCGGAGCAAGTGCAGCGCTTGGTGATTCACAATGCCATTAAAGGCATCCGTTTGCTTGCGCAAGATGATCAAACCTATATGCTAGAAGCGGGCGCGGGTGAGTCCTGGCACGCTTTTGTCAAATATTGTGTGCAGCAGGGTTATGGAGGACTAGAAAATCTCGCCCTGATCCCGGGCACCGTGGGCGCGGCCCCTGTTCAGAATATCGGCGCTTATGGTCGCGAGTTCAAAGATTTTTGCCATCAAGTCATTGCCTATGATTTACAGCAGCGCCAATTACGCCATTTGAGTCCCGCTGAGTGTCAATTTGGCTACCGAGACAGTTACTTCAAGCATGAGGGCAAGTCCCTGCTAATTGTGGCTGTGCAGTTTGCTTTAGCCAAGTCGTGGCGAGCCTGTTTGCAATATCCCGATCTTCAAAAACATCCCTTATTGGCCCAAAAGGATCCCGAGCAAGTCCGTGCGCAAGACGTTTTCCAAGCGGTATGTGAGATTCGTCAGCATAAATTACCTGACCCCGCTGTGCATGGTAATGCGGGCAGTTTTTTTAAAAATCCCATCGTCAATGCGAAAGTGCGTGCGCGTTTACTCGAGCACTACCCGCAACTACCAAATTATCTTCAAGCTAACGGCGACTATAAATTAGCGGCGGCCTGGTTGATTGATCAAGCGGGTTGGAAAGGGCGCGTTCTGAATAGCGTGCGCGTGCACGATCGTCAAGCCTTGGTCTTGGTTAACAATGGTGGTGCCACCTTTGCAGAGGTACAAGAAGTGGCGCAGGCCATTATGGCCGATGTGCAGGCCAAGTTTGCTGTGGACTTAGTGCCCGAGCCTAGTTTTATCCAATAAAAAACGCCATGGGTAATGGGTAAGGGGAACCATGGCGTTTAGCAAGCTGCGCTTGAGTCTGTACAAGCGCAACGGCGAAAAATTAAGAGAGCGATTGAGCAATCACATCGCGCATACTAAAAAAACCATGCGCCTGTTGCTGCAAAAACGCGGCGGCTTTTAGACTGCCTTGGGCGTAGATGCTGCGATTAGAAGCCTTATGAGTGATCTCGATGCGTTCACCCGGGCCGCAGAAACTCACCGTGTGATCGCCAATAATGTCACCACCGCGCATCACTGCAAAACCAATTTGCCCACGTTTGCGCACACCTGTATGCCCATGTCTGGCCCAATCAGCAACTGCCTCGAGCTCTCGACCCTTGGCCTGAGCGATGACCTCGGCCATTTTTAGGGCGGTACCCGAAGGTGCATCTACCTTGTTGCGATGATGTGCTTCGAACACTTCGACATCATAATTATCATCAAAAATCGTCCCCGCTTGCTCGAGTAGGGCATACATCGCATTGACACCAATACTCATATTAGGTGACAAGACAATGGCAATCTCTTGAGCGGCGTCTTGAATAGCTTGCAACTGCTCGGCACTAAATCCAGTCGTGCCAATTACCATCTTGACACGGTATTGGCGGCAAACTTGCACATGTTTGAGTGTGCCCTCGGGACGCGTAAAATCGATGAGGCAGTCGGCGCCTTGTAGCGCGGTTAAATCATCATTTACCTTAACCCCGCTGTTTTGCCCTAAAAACTCAGTAGCATCTTTGCCTTTTTGTGGGCTATCTGGCAAACAAAAGGCACTATGTAATTGACAATCAGGGTGCTGTACCACCGCTTCGATGAGCATTTTGCCCATACGGCCGTCAGCACCAACAATAGCGATCTTCATAAGCTTATGGTAGTGAATTTGGGCGGCTACCCGGTGCAGAAGGCACAGGTTTTTGTTGGTATAAATTATTCAAGTTAGTGCTATTAGGAGCGTTGATTTGAACCCCACGTGGTAAGCGCGGCTTAGCTCGAGCTTGGCGATCGGCCTCTTGAATTTGTTCGGCTTGTAATTGCGCGTTTTCTTCTTGGCTGAGCGGGTGGAATTCTTGTAAAGACTGTGGCACGTCAAAGGAGCGTGATTCAAGCTCTGCCTTGGTTTGAGCCTGTTGTTGCGCCTTAGTGGCCGCGTCTACCGCTGGCTTAGGCTGAGTGGCCTCAGGATTGCGTGCTTCTTGCTCGTGAATGCCTTGGATACGTTTTTGTTCGATCTCGGCAAGATCTGCGCCGCTAGCTTGTTGCTCTTCGAAGTCCGCTGGTTGGAAGTTAGGCAAAGGATCGCCTCCCCAATGATCTACCACACCATCGACAAACCAAACAGAGAAGTTACGTTGGATAGGATCACCATAGCCCGGTTTAAAATAATAAGGGTAGTCCCAGCGATCCGGATGAAAAACATCGACCAGTGTTGGTGAACCCAACGCAAAGCGCACTTGCTCTTGTGTCATGCCTTTTTGGAGCAAATCGACCTGCTCTTGAGTGACCCAGTTGCCTTGTTGCAATGAGGCGCGATAAGGGAAGCCCCACTTACCAGAACTGCATGCACTGAGGGTGAGTGTGCTAAGCGAAACGGTGCAAGCAAGAAAACTCGCCTTGAGGGTAGGGCGCAGGTAACGACGCCATTGAGAGAGGGCGCGAGAGCGGACAACTGTGTTCATAGATTCAAAAGGCATACTATTGTTAAAGAAAGATAAGGCAATATTACCATAATCCCCCTAAAAAGTAGTAGATTCTAGCTGGGCCAGATATTGCCTTAACGACGCTAAAGACGTCGCTAATGACGATAAAAAAGCCGCAAATACGCCTTTAAGCGCTGAAAATATGGTTTTAATCAAATGAGAGACTTGCCATATTTGCTATAATGGTTAGGTGAGGGATCTAATTAACAGACGACTCACAGATGACTATTCATTAACAAGGAAACAGTATGGCGGATCAAGGTGACTTAAAAAGCATGGGTCTAAAAGCAACATACCCACGCCTCAAAATTCTAGATATTTTCAGACGTCCAAAAATCGGCCACTTGAGTGCCGAGGATGTCTACCGCCTCCTTATAAAAGAAAATGTCGAGATCGGTCTGGCCACTGTATACCGAGTCCTTACCCAATTCGAAGAAGCAGGCATTCTCACCAAGCACCAATTTGACAACGGTAAAGCCGTCTACGAGATTGATGATGGCGTACACCACGATCACCTAGTGTGTTCCGTTTGTGGCGATGTGGTGGAGTTTGTCGATAGCGCCATTGAGCAGCGTCAGCACGAAATTGCCAAGAACCATAATTTCAGCCTAGAGAGCCATGCCCTGGTGCTCTACGGTATTTGTGGTAAATGCGCCGAAAAAAACACATCGCGCTCCTAAACGCGCGCCCCTAAAACGGGATCCTAGTGAGTAGCGCCACGTCGCGCGCCTGCAATCGGTGATCCGTGATCTGTGATCCTCGCGCTAACGTTATCTTCCAGACCGACGTCTGAAACACCTCTGGGATCACCCTAACAAGCTTAAAAAGCCTAAAAAGCTCAACTCAGCAGCAGTTGAGCTTTTTAGTGGCTTGTGCATGCAGGAGGCTTGGACAACCAGCAGCCGACGCCTAGGGTTAGCGAAGCTATCTCTGTTTTGTAAATAGCAAATCGGCGCTTATCATCCGTCGTCATCGCCGCCCATCACTCATCATCCGCCATCCACAGCCCGCGAGCCAATATTTGTCATCTGCCACGGCAATCCATTAGCCCTCAACCGCAACGTAACTCAAAACCAGCCACCGTCAAGTCGCCGTCAAGCTGACTCCCGGTGTGCTTGCTGCAACATTTCCTTGGCATGTTGACGAGTTTTATCAGAAATCCGTAGACCTCCCAACATCCGAGCCACTTCTTCGATCCGTTGTGTTTCATCCAAAGCGCTAATATCAGAGCGCGTGATGCCCTTGTCGTCTTGTTTGTGCACCATAAAGTGATGATCAGCGCAGGCCGCCACCTGTGGTAAGTGCGTGACACAAAGCACTTGATGACGACGACCCAATTGCCGTAGCAGACGGCCAACAATCTCGGCCACGGCGCCCCCAATACCGGTATCCACCTCATCAAAAATCAAGGTAGGCACTCGGCCAGCCTTATTGGCCGTCACTGATAAAGCCAGAGAAATCCGTGCTAACTCACCGCCTGAAGCGACTTTAGCGAGTTCTCTGGGGGTCGTGCCTGCATGACCGGCAACATTAAACTGCACCTCTTCTAAACCATATGCGCCTGCTGAGCTCGGCTTAAGTGTGACCTCAAAAACCCCACCTTGCATGGCCAGTTCCTGCATAATATGACTGATTTTTTGACCGAGGTCGCGGGCAGTTTTTTGGCGTTGTGCCGAGATCTCTTGTGCTAAGACCCTATATTGCGCCTGCGCCGCTTCGACATGCGCTTGCAGTTGTGCAATATCCGCACTTTCTTGGAGCTGATGGAGTTGCGTTTGGAGGCGTGCTTGCACCTCGACTAAATGCTCAGGCTCGGTATGGAATTTTTTGGCAAAATCAAAGTACATGCGCATGCGCTTTTCGGTGGCTTCTAGCTGCTGCGGATCGAGTTCTAACTGACTGACATAAAGATTCAGATCATGGCTAGCCTCTTGGCAGGCAATCGCGGCGCTCTCTAGGGCTTGTTGGATATTGGCTAGATTCGGATCATGTGCCAATAAATCCGTCACCTGTTGCGCGCATTGCTGCAAGACCGACGTGACCCCATATTCATCATCGTCCAAACGCTGCAAGGTGCTGGCTGCCGTGTCGATTAGGGTTTGGGCATGCGCTAAGCGATTGTAATCCTGGTTAATCTGTTGCCATTCATTGGCCTGTGGCTGCAAGTGCTCCAGCTCTTGCAATTGCCAAGCTAAGCGCTCTTGTTCGAGTTGCTGTTGTTGTGCTTGGGTTTGTGCCAATTCTAAGGCCTCTTGAGCCTTTTGCCATGCTTGCCAACGCTGTTGCAGTTCAGTGACTTGGCTTTGTAAGCCCGCATGACTATCTAAAATACGACGTTGTGCGGCACTACGCATGAGGCTTTGGTGGGCGTGTTGGCCGTGAATATCGACTAACTGCTCGCCTAAGGCCCTGAGTTGACTGGCGGTGGCAGCAATGCCATTAATAAAGGCTTTGCTCTTGCCATGACGATCAATGGTGCGACGCAGCAGCAATTCCGTGCTATCAATGTCTTGCGCCTCAAGCCAGGCCTGTACCGACGGCGTGACCTCAAATTCGGCACTGATATCGGCTCTATCGGCGCCTTCGCGCACACTTTGCACATCGGCGCGCTGCCCCAACGTCAGGGCTAAGGCATCAATTAGGATAGACTTACCTGCACCGGTCTCTCCTGAAAAGACAGTAAAGCCGCTATCGAGCTGGATATCGGCTTTTTCTACAATGACAAAATCTCGGATATGAAGAGCAAGCAGCATAGGCGCAGAGCTTAAAAAAGATTAGGCAGTCCCTGGCGTGTGGTTCCAGTGCAGTTTTTGGCGCAGGGTTGAAAAATAACTATACCCTTTGGGGTGTAAAAAAGTCACTGCATGATGGGCTTTTTTGACTACGACCTTATCGCCATCTTTGATATCGGTCCAGACCTGCATATCAAAATGCACACTGGCGACAGGATCTTGTTTTTGGGGATTATTCCCTAGCGTCAAGGTCAGCGTGCCATCACTGGGAATCACGATCGGACGATTAGATAGCGTTTGCGGCGCAATGGGCACCAAGAGGAGGGCATCAATTTGCGGGTGCAAAATCGGACCATTGGCACTCAGGGCATAGGCCGTCGAGCCTGTGGGCGTGGAGACAATTAAGCCATCAGCACGCTGACTGTACATAAATTCATTGTTGTAATCGATGTGGATCTCGATCATCCCATTGCGGCCACTACGGCTAAAAACCACGTCATTGAGCGCCACATCGCTGGCCAGCGTTTGCGTGCCGCGAATAATAGAGGCCTGTAATAAAGACCGTGATTCGGTCTCGTACTGACCAGCCAGGATTAATTCAATGGCCTGGCGGGCATTATTAATGGTGATATCGGTAATAAAGCCCAAGCGGCCGTGATTAATGCCGACAATCGGGGTCTTATAGGGCGCCAGCTTGCGCGCTACCCCAAGCACCGTGCCATCACCGCCCATGACAATCACGAGGTCGGCCTGTTGACCAATGTCATCGAGACAGGCCGTTTGTAAATGGTGTAATTGGGTGTGTTGAGCCGTGTCGGCTTCTACCAGGACCTCAATGCCATGAGCGCTGAGCATTTGCTGCAATTGACTCAGGGGCGCATCGAGCCCAGTGTCTTGATAACGACCCACTAAAGCAACCGTAGAAAAACTCATAAAGGCAGGCATCCCCATTTAAAGCAACAATATTACAGTAATTATAAAGTAAGTGTCTATAAAACTATACAATAGAATGCAAGCGAAACCGCCAGTGCGACTTCATCAAAAAGGCGCGCCAAATATCTTTTTTATCTTGCCATTTGCCGATTAACACCTTCACGCCATGTCTACGCAATCACCACTGACACCGAAGCCCAAAATTGGGATAGTTATTTGTAATTTAGGCACACCCCAAGCCCCTACGGTAGCCGCCGTTAGTACCTACCTCAAGGAGTTTCTCTCTGATAAGCGGGTGGTTGAGACCCCAGACTGGCTCTGGCAACCGATTCTGCGTGGTATTGTGATCCCCAAACGCGTCAAAACCGTGGCTCATAATTACGCCACGATCTGGCTGCCCGAAGGTGCCCCCTTGCTGGTGTACACAGAAAAAACCGCCCGCGGGGTGGCGCAACGCCTGAATAATCCTGACTATATCGTCGATATCGCCATGCGCTATGGTGAACCCAGCTTGCATAGCGTATTTGACAAATTAGCCGCGCAAGGTTGTGAAAAAATACTGGTCATGCCCATGTACCCGCAATATGCAGCGGCCACGACAGGCACGGTGGGTGATGAATTATGTCGCTACAACCTCAAGGTGCGCAATCAGCTTGAGTTTCGTATGCCCAAACGCTATTTTCAGCGGCCAGAGTATATTCAAACCTTGGCACAACAAGTCAGTACCTATTGGCAAACTCACGGCAAACCGCAGGGTTTGTTATTAAGCTTTCATGGCATGCCTAAGCAAAGCATTGACGAAGGCGATCCCTATCAAGACGATTGCGAAGCCACCTACACCTTATTGCAAGAGGCCTTATTCAAAGAGCAGGTGCCGCTTTATTTGTCCTATCAAAGCCAGTTTGGCAAGGCCGAATGGATTAAACCGTCTACCGTCGATAAACTCAGCCAACTGGCGCAACAAGGTGTACTAAAGCTAGATGTGTTGTGCCCAGGGTTTAGTGTTGATTGCCTAGAAACCCTCGAAGAAATTGCCATTAGTGGTCAGGCGCATTTTAAGCAACAGGGGGGTCAGCAATTTCGCTATATCCCATGCTTAAATGCCGACGACGCTTGGTTAGATGCCTTGACCCGCATCATCCAAGCGTATCTGCAAGATTGGTAGGGGAGTGATCAATTTACCGTGTTGATTAATTCATGACACTCGATGGCCAGCACCCATCACCACATAAGCATCAGCGTTTGCCATCGAGTCGCCACCCATCCAACAACGTCAAGCAACACGATAGCAAGCACTTAAGCGCAACGCCACGATTTAACAGCCTAAATGCACACAAAATCCATCCTAGACCTTGAAATCATCCTACCGCCACCCATATAAAAAGCATTAACAACCATAGATGATGGATGGATAGATATGACACAAGATCAAAATACATCACCTGCGCAAGAGCACAGCGACCTTGAGCAAGCGACCACAGAACCGCACAACCAAGCCGCCACTCAAGCCGCCGAAGCCCAACAAGGCGCAGAAAGCGAAGCGCTAAGTCTCGAAGATCTGCAAGCACAAATCGACAATCAAGCGGCAGAAATTGCCGAACTTAAGGATCAAGTGCTACGTAAGCACGCAGAGGCCGAAAACGCCCGTCGTCGCGCTACTGAAGACGTTTCCAAAGCTCGTAAATTTGGTATTCAAGGCTTTGCAGAGAGCCTGATTCCTGTCAAAGACAGCCTCGAAGCCGCGCTCAAGCAAGAGAACCAAACCTTAGAAGGCCTTAACGAAGGCGTTGAAACCACCCTCAAACAATTGGTGGCAGCCTTTGAGCGCAATGGTCTCACAGAGATTAACCCGCAAGCCGGCCAAGCCTTTGACCCTAATTTTCATAATGCCGTGTCTTCCGTGCCGAATCCTGACTATCCTGCCAACCACGTGATTGAGACCCTACAAAAAGGCTATAGCATTGGCAACCGCGTCTTACGTGCCGCCATGGTCGTGGTCTCAGCGGGCTAAAAAAATTCCAAAGCAGTCTTGAAAGCTTACAAACTATCCCTATTTAGTAGTTAACCAAATATTTATTTAATTTCTTAAAGGTTTTTTAATATGGCTAAAATTATTGGTATTGACTTAGGTACAACCAACAGTTGTGTGGCTGTACTTGAAGGCAAAAACGTAAAAATCATCGAAAACGCCGAAGGCACTCGTACCACGCCTTCTATTGTTGCGTACCAAGATGACAATGAGATCTTGGTCGGTGCACCGGCTAAACGTCAAGCCGTCACCAACCCAAAAAACACCCTTTATGCCATCAAACGCTTAATTGGCCGTAAATTTGATGACCCAGAAGTCACCAAAGACATCGAACAAACCCCATACAAAATTGTCAAAGCTGACAATGGCGACGCTTGGGTCGAAGTCAATGGCAAAAAAATCGCCCCTCAACAAGTCTCTGCCGAAATCCTTCGCAAAATGAAAAAAACGGCCGAAGACTACTTAGGCGAAGAAGTCACCGAAGCCGTCATTACCGTACCTGCGTATTTTAATGACAGCCAACGTCAAGCCACTAAAGACGCTGGCCAAATCGCTGGTCTTACAGTCAAACGCATCATCAACGAGCCAACAGCGGCGGCTTTGGCCTTCGGTATGGACAAATCCGAAAAAGCCGATCGCAAAGTAGCGGTCTTTGACTTAGGGGGTGGTACCTTCGATATCTCTATTATTGAGATTGCTGACGTTGATGGCGACAAACAATTCGAAGTCTTGTCTACCAATGGTGATACCTTCTTAGGGGGTGAGGACTTTGACCGTCGCATTATCGATTACATCGTCAGCGAATTCCAAAAAGACCAAGGCGTAGACATCTCCAAAGACGTATTAGCGTTACAACGTCTCAAAGAAGCCGCCGAAAAAGCCAAAATCGAGTTGTCTTCTAGTTCCCAAACAGAAATCAACTTGCCATACATTACGGCAGATGCTTCTGGTCCAAAACACCTTAACCTTAAATTAACGCGGGCCAAACTCGAAGCCTTGGTCGAAGACCTCATCGATCGTTCTATCGAGCCATGCCGCACTGCCATCAAAGACGCTGGCATCAAAGTCTCTGACATCGATGATGTGATCTTGGTCGGTGGTATGACCCGTATGCCAAAAGTCCAAGACAAGGTTAAAGAATTCTTTGGCAAAGATCCTCGTAAGGACGTTAACCCCGACGAAGCCGTCGCCGCTGGTGCCGCACAACAAGGTTCAGTCTTGTCTGGTGACCGTAACGACGTCTTATTGCTCGACGTTACGCCATTGTCATTAGGTATTGAGACCATGGGTGGTGTCATGACCAAAATGATCACCAAAAACACCACGATCCCAACGCGTCATGCGCAAGTCTTCTCTACGGCCGAAGACAATCAACCCGCCGTGACCATTAAGGTGTACCAAGGTGAACGTGAAATGGCCGCTGGCAACAAGAGCTTAGGTGAGTTCAACCTCGAAGGTATCCCGCCTGCACCACGTGGCGTACCACAAATTGAAGTAACGTTTGACATCGATGCCAATGGTATCTTGCACGTCTCCGCTAAAGACAAAGGTACCGGCAAAGAAAACAAAATCACCATCAAAGCCAACTCTGGTCTTTCTGATGAAGAGATCGAACGTATGGTCAAAGACGCCGAAACCAATGCCGAAGAGGATCGTCGTCAAGCAGAGTTAGTACAGTCTCGTAACCAAGCTGAAGCCTTGATTCACTCTACTAATAAAGCGCTCAAAGAGCATGGTGACAAACTCGAGGCCTCCGAAAAAGAAGCCATCGAGAACGCCATCAAAGACCTCGAAGAAGCCATCAAAGGTGACGACAAAGCCGCCATCGATGCCAAGATCGAAGCGACAGCCACCGCGTCCCAAAAACTCGGTGAAAAAATGTACGCCGATATGCAAGCCGAAGCGGCCGCACAGCAAGGCGCCGCAGGGGCTAACGCCGGGGCTCAAGCCAATGCCGGCAACAGCGCCGATGAGGATGTCGTCGATGCCGACTTCAAAGAAGTCAAAAAGGATGATCAATAATCCTGATGTAGCACCCTAGCAAAGGGCAGGTGGGCATGACCCACCTGCCTTTTGATCGTTTTAACCTCACTAAATAGCGAGTTGTAGCAAAAAAACCACTCAGTAGGATACACACGTCAATGGCAAAAAAAGACTATTACGAATCATTAGGCGTCAGTCGTAATGCTTCCGAAGAAGAAATAAAAAAAGCATTCCGCAAATTAGCCATGAAAAATCACCCGGATCGTAATCCAGGGGATCATGCTGCCGAAGAACGCTTCAAAGAAATCAAAGAAGCTTATGAAGTCTTATCGGACCCACAAAAACGCGCCACATACGATCAATTCGGCCATGAGGGCCTAAACCAACAAGGCTTTGGCCATGGTGGTTTTGGGGGGGCCGATTTTGGAGATTTAGGTGATATCTTTGGTAGCATGTTTGGCGATATGTTTGGCGGTGGCGCACGTCGTGGCGGCGGTCCACGCGCTTACCGTGGTGCCGACTTACGCTACCCACTCGAAATCACCCTCGAACAAGCCGCCAAAGGCTTTGAGACCACCATTACCGTGCCGAGCTGGGAAGACTGCGACGCCTGTAAGGGTACCGGTAGTAAATCCAAAAAAGCCCCCGAAACCTGTCATACCTGCCACGGTTCAGGCCAAGTCACCATGCAGCAGGGCATTTTTAGGATGCAACAAACCTGCCCAACCTGCCATGGTACCGGCAAAGAAATCAAAGACCCCTGCCACAAATGTCATGGCGAGGGCAAGGTTCGCAAAGAGAAAACCCTGCAAGTTGAAATCCCTGCTGGGGTCGATGACGGCATGCGGATTCGCTCTACGGGCAATGGAGAACCTGGCGTCAATGGCGGTGGCAATGGGGACTTGTATATCGAAGTACATCTCAAACCGCATGATATTTTTGCCCGCGATGGTGATGATTTGCATTGTGAGATCCCACTCTCCTTTGTGACGGCTGCATTAGGGGGCAATGTCGTGGTGCCAACGCTCGATGGCAAGGGTGAGATCCCGATTCCAGAGGGCACGCAAACGGGTCAAACCTTCCGCTTGCGCAATAAAGGCATCAAGAACGTGCGCTCGAAAGTAGCGGGTGATTTGTATTGCCATGTGGTCATAGAAACGCCGGTGCGCCTCAATAGCAAGCAAAAAGAACTGCTTGAACAATTCGGCGCTTCTCTCGGAGAGGATGCTTCTAAGCACGCCCCTAGCAAAAACAAGAACTGGTTCGCCAAAGCGAAAGAATTTTTTAGTTAGTCGGTAGCTCATAAAGTGCTGCTCGAGCACAGTAGGGCATAACGGGGCGGCAGATGCAGGGGCTAGGCCCTACGCGTAAGCTGTTTAGTCGTTACCCACCATCCCACTGTACGAGCGCAACAAGCCTAAAGACGTAGCCAAACGCTCAACCAGTCAATAAAGCGCCAAAAGCCAGAAAGCAAAAGCCAACCCCATGATTATAGGGTTGGCTTTTTTATGCACTTAGCACTTGCGCTTAACACTGGCCGAGTAGCCTAATAGCCAAGCGCTGTTTTAGCGCTTGGCATACGATTATTAATCCTCAATCCTCAGTTCTCACCCATCAGCGCGCTTTACCAACACCCAACGGACTTTTAGACGTGAGCTAAACGCGACAACTCCTAGAGGTCTACGCGCTAAGATGAGCCATCGGCAACAGTGATAGATTGTCTGTCATCTCTACAATAATCCTGAACCTATAACTAAATAGCATTCGCTAATATATCAAAAAATAGCATCTGTCAATTCTAAAAACTACCGTTTAATTTGACAATAAGGCTATGAATACGATGAATCAAATTCGAGTTGAAAACTTGCGTTATCTGGTCAAAAACGCCGGTTCCATTGCACGCTTAGCGAGGTTATTCCACGGTCTCGATGCGACCTATATCTCGCAACTACTTAACAACCATCGCAATTTTGGTGAGAAGGCCGCTCGCAAAATGGAGCAGCTGATCGGCCTACCTACCGGTTGGTTTGATAAAAACCATCAATCTCCACATGCTACTGGTCACTCTGCTCAGAATGGCAAAAGCTGGCCTTTTGAATCCATTTCAGCCTTAGATTATCAAAAGCTATCGAGCATCGATAAAAAAGAAATAGAAGCCATTATAAGAATTAAGCTCAGAAAGTATACTTACTAGGGTAGTGATCGCCTAGGGAAGGGGCGTTATTTGTATTTTTTTAAGAAACATAAAATCGTTGTTTTTTAAATACAAATGTTTTTTCGTCATTTCTTGCAAAATCATTTGTGAAATAATAGCAAATGCTATGCTATTCACGTCAAGTGAAGGTGTAGCATTTGCTATTTGACTAATGTGGTCTGCGTGATGCTTTTTTGGACACCAGGTCTATGGGTCCTATAGCAAACATTTCCCTGACAACGCTAATCAAGCCCTAAGCAAAACCACCGTCATGCTTAAGCGGGTCTTCGTTTGTCACAAAACCAGCCCAGGCCG
Organism: Brackiella oedipodis DSM 13743; assembly: GCF_000621025.1. Taxonomy (GTDB): domain Bacteria; phylum Pseudomonadota; class Gammaproteobacteria; order Burkholderiales; family Burkholderiaceae_B; genus Oligella; species Oligella oedipodis. Next base: position 493,967 of record NZ_KK211206.1, on the reverse strand, counting down.
CAGACAACTATGACTACCGTTCAAACTCCCCTCCAAAAGCTTCTCCAACAAATGCGCACTAATCCGGTGACCCGACGTGATCAAGGTACCGATTTTGAGCATCTCTGCTGCGTGTATTTGCGTAATGAACCGTTTTATCAGGATTTATACGCCGAGGTCTGGACCTATGGCCAGTGGGCAGCCACCCAAGGTCTCTCTAAAAAAGATACGGGAATTGACCTAGTCGCCCAAACCCGAGAGGGTGAGGTGCATGCCATTCAGTGTAAGAACTACGGCCCCAATTACAGCATCAAAAAAGCCGATATTGATAGCTTCATGACCGCTTCTGGCAAAAAGCCGTTCAGCCATCGCTTGATCATCACCACGACTGATGAGTGGAGTGATAATGCCATCGATGCCCTGGATGGGCAAAATACCCCAGTTTCGATGATCTCCTACACGGATCTTGAACGCAGTGTCATTGATTGGCGTCAGTTTAGTCCAAATCAAGAGGAAGTCGTTTGTAAACCCAAATTTGAATTACGCTCGCACCAAAAAGACGCCTATAAAGACGTAGAAGCAGGCTTTGCTGAGCAGGATAGAGGCAAATTAATCATGGCTTGCGGTACAGGTAAGACCTTTACTGCCTTACGGATTGCTGAAGGCCTCACGGGGCCAGGTAAGCGGGTTTTATTTATGGTGCCAAGCTTGGCATTATTGGCACAAACTGTGACCGAATGGACCCAGCAAAGCAAGGTGCCGCTACACAACTATGCCGTGTGTTCTGATAGCGAAGTCGGTAAACACAAAAACTACAGCGCCGATCTCGCCGTTGCCACCATCAGTGATTTGCAATACCCCGCTACCACAAATGCCCACAGTCTCGCCCAACAAGTTCAGCAACGTCATGACCCAGATCACCTCAGTGTAGTGTATGCCACCTATCACTCTGTGGATGTGATTGCGCAAGCGCAACAACAGTATGGTTTAGGGGAGTTTGATCTCATTATCTGTGATGAAGCGCACCGTACTACCGGGGTGACGTATAAGGACGATAAGCGCAATAGCACCCAAGAAGAATCGACCTTTGTACGTATCCATGACAATGACTATGTCCGTGGCTGCAAGCGACTCTATATGACGGCGACACCACGCGTCTATTCAGAGTCCAGTAAACAAAGTGAAAGCATTCAAGTGCTGTATTCCATGGATGATAAGGAGCACTTTGGTGAGACCTTTCATGTTGTCAGTTTTAATGATGCTGTGCAGCAGGGCTTGTTGGTCGATTACAAGGTAATAGTACTCGCCATCGATGAGGAGCATATCAGTGGCCATCTACAGCAGTTACTGAGTGATGAGAACAATCAATTAGTGATTGATGATGCCGCTAAAATCGTCGGTTGCTGGAAAGCCTTGGCTAAATATCAATTGGATTCCAAGAGTAACAATAGCAACGTTGATCTCACTCCAATGAAACGAGCCGTGGCCTTCTGTCAGGTGATTGAAGACACTTATAAGGGCAAAGGCCATCGCGTCAGTTCCAAACTCATCGCCAGAATGTTCAGTGAGGTGGTCAAGGCCTATCAAGCCCAAGAAAAAGCGGTGACACCTGATTACGTGGATCCTAATCCTGTCCTAGACATGGTATGCGAAGCAGAGCATGTCGACGGTAGTATGAATGCCACCAAAAAAGAAGAAAAAATCAACTGGCTCAAAGGGGAAAATGGTCAGATCCCAGACAATGAATGCCGCATTCTCACCAATGTGCGCTGCCTCTCAGAAGGGGTGGATATTCCGGCGCTTGATGCTGTCATGTTCATGACGCCACGTAATTCCTTGGTCGATGTGGTGCAATCCGTTGGACGTGTGATGCGCCGCGCCCCGGACAAACGCTGCGGTTATGTCATCTTGCCCGTAGTCATTCCCGCGGGCGCCGAGGCCAGCACCGTACTCGATAATAACGAGCAGTACAAAGTCATCTGGCAGGTGCTCAATGCCTTACGCTCACATGATGAAGACATTGATGCCGATATTAATAAACTGATGATGGGTAATGCCCACAGTAAGATTGAAGTCATTGCGGTGACCGACGCCAAGCCAGCGGCAGCAACACTCTCACAATCTCCCGAACCGACCTATGATATTGGCCGGGATCATAGTGGCGAACTTAAACCAGACGAAACGCTATATAACGAGCAGCTGAGTTTTACGTTTGGCAATATTGAACGCGCCATTGTCACCCGGATTGTTGAAAAGTGCGGCAACCGTCACTACTGGGAAGATTGGGCCAAAGATATTGCCCAGATTGCCGAGCGACATATTACCCGTATTAGGAGCATTGTTTCTAACCCAGAGAATAGGGAGGAGCGACGAACCTTCGAGCAATTTGCGACGGCCATGCGGGAGAATGTGAATAATGAGCTCACAGATGACGACTTGGTGCAAATGCTGGCACAACATGTTGTCACAAAGCCGGTGTTTGATGCTTTATTTGAGGATTATGATTTTGCGGCACAAAACCCCGTGTCCCAAGCCATGCAAGCCGTCTTGACTAAATTAGAAGGTCACCATCTCAATAAAGAAGCCAAATCTTTAGAAAGGTTTTATCAGTCGGTGCGCCGCCGTGCCCAAGGCATAGAAAGTGCCCAGGCCAAGCAAGCGCTGATTATTGAGTTGTATGACAAGTTCTTTAGAACCGCCTTCCCTAAAATGGCCGATAAACTTGGCATTGTCTATACCCCTGTGGAGATAGTGGACTTTATCGTGCAGAGTGCTGAGCAGGTCATGCAGCAAGAGTTTGGCAAGAGCCTGGGCGATGAGGGCGTACATATTCTGGATCCTTTTACGGGTACCGGATCCTTTATTACCCGCTTACTGCAAAGCGGCATTATCCCTAAAGAAAAACTCCCTTATAAATTTAAGCATGATATCCATGCCAATGAAATTACCTTACTTGCCTACTATGTGGCCGCGATTAATATTGAATCTGTTTACCATGGTATTCTCTCTGGCAAGCTAACAAGTCATGAAGACCAGAGTGAAATCACAGAAGTCGCTTATGAACCCTTCCCAGGTATCTGTTTGACGGATACCTTTAAATCACAAGGAAGCCATCCACAGCTTTATTCGGAGTTTGAAGACAATAATAAACGCCGAAAAGCGCAAGAGGCTTTAGGCATTCAGGTGATTATGGGAAATCCGCCGTATTCGGCTGGCCAAAGAAATGCCAATGAGAATAATGCCAATGCTAAGTATGAAAAGTTAGATGAAAGAATTAATGTTACCTATGCCGCAAAGACACAGGCTGCCCTAAAACGCTCCCTCTATGATAGTTATGTACGCGCTATTCGTTGGGCTTCTGACCGTATAAACGATCAGGGGATGATCGCCTTTATTACCAATGGTGGCTTTATAGATGCCAAAGCCATGGACGGACTGCGCAAATGTCTAGCACAGGAATTTAGCTCCCTGTATATTTTTAATCTTCGTGGCAAATCCGCCATGAAAGGTGGCGGCCCACATGAGGGGGGGTCTGTCTTCGGGATTCAAACCGCGGTGGCGATTGCTATTCTGATTAAGAATCCACAAGCCAAGCAGTTTGGACAGATTTACTATCATCCTATTGAGGATGACCTTTCCGGTAAAGAGAAGCTTGATCGCATCAAGCGCTATGCTAGTTTGCAGGGAATCGCAAACTGGGAAACAGTGACCCCTGATGAAAATGGCGACTGGATTAATCAAAGAGATCCAGAACTTGCTAAGTATATGATCATGGGTGATAAAAAAAACCAGTCAGTACCTGTTATATTTGAAAATTATTCCCGAGGATTAGCTACGTCTCGTGATCCTTGGGTCTATAACAGCAGTAAAACCAAATTGTCAGAAAATATTCAATCAATGCTGGCTTTTTACAATGCTGAGTTAGAGAGGTTAGGAGAAAAAATTCCGACAGGGACTGTCAAACAACGCACAGAATTTGTTAAGAAGCTTGCGTACTATGACCCTCAAAAAATAAGCTGGACTTACGGGCTTTTTCAAGCTCTTTCTAAACAACATCAACTGACAATTGACTTCAGCTGTTTCTATCGAGCAGCCTATAGACCTTTTTATAAACAATGGGTGTATTTTAATCAATTTTTAAATGAAAGAGGTTACCAACTACCTTCAATTTTCCCCAATAAGGATTCAGAAAACCTTGTCATTTTAGTCAATGCTAATTATGGTGGCGAAGGGCTACCCGTGTTTATCTCTGATAAGCTTCCTGATTTACATGTTAATGGTGATGCGCAATGTTTCCCCCTCTATCTCTATGAACCTAAGGATGATCAAAGTCACAATGATCTATTAACTGATCTTGACCAGAAAGAAGGCTCTAATCGCCGTAATGCCATTACCGATAAGGCCTTAGCGCATTTTCAATCACTGTATACTGAAACGATAACTAAAGAAGACCTGTTCTACTACATTTATGGCCTTCTTCATAGCCCTGACTATATTGAACGGTTTAAGACTAATCTGTCTAAAGAGTTACCAAGAATTCCTCGGGTCAAGCACTATGCCGACTTTATGGCCTTTAGCCAAGCGGGACGTCAATTAGCCGACTTGCATATTAATTACGAGCAGGTGCAAAAATACCCCGTACGTTTTACGGGTAAATTGGCACATGATGGCAAAGACTTTGTGGAGGCTGATGACAGCCACTTCTATGTCGAAAAGATGAAACACCCCAAAATCAAAGACCCAGAGACGGGTAAAAAGGTCAATGATCTTACACGTATCATTTATAACAAACTGATTACGGTTGAGGGCATACCTGAAGAAGCGTATGACTATGTAATTAGTGGTCAGTCTGCCATTAAATGTGTCATGGATCGTCAAGCAGTACGCGTTGATAAGGATAGCGGCATTATCAACGACGCCAATGATTGGGCCAAGGAAACGATGCATAATCCTCGTTATCCGCTGGAGCTATTGCAGCGGGTCATTACCGTCAGTCTCGAGACCATAAAAATCATCAAGTCTTTGCCGAGGTTACAGTTGGATGAGGACGATCCTTCGCCTTGTTCTTAGGAATTAGTGGTGTAGCGCTGTTGGATATTTCTCTGCAAGCTGGGTAGGTTTTGAGCTTACGAGGTTCTCTTGTCTACAGAATTACCGTATTTGCTGAGTGAAATCACTGCTAAGACATCCGCTACTTTCAGCAGAGATAGTGCTGACAGGTCATCAACGTATAAAAGCAATAGGACAAACACCTCAGCACGACAAGTCGCTCACTGCGCTGTGGCTCTGCACTTACGGGTAGTCACTATGCTACTATAAACACACCTTACCTAGGCAGAGGCTGCGCTTGCGGCCTTTTTGTTCTAGGTGCCAACTGAGATGATTCGGAGATACCCATGAAAGCCATTGCCATTCGCGAACCCGGTGGTCCTGAAGTTTTAGAGATCATTGAACGTGATAAACCCACTCCAGCTAAGGGGCAGGTGCTGATCAAAGTCCATGCCGCGGGGATTAATCGTCCCGATGTTTTTCAGCGTCAAGGATCTTATCCGCCACCGGAAGGCGCTTCTGATTTGCCTGGTTTAGAAGTGGCAGGTGAGATTGTGGACGGTGACTTAAGTGGCACAGATTTGCAAATAGGGGATGCCGTCGTTGCCCTGACACCAGGCGGCGGTTATGCCGAATACTGTCTGGCGCCGGCGGCGCATTGCTTGCCTAAGCCTGAGCGCTTGAGTTTTGAAGAGGCGGCGGGCCTGCCCGAGACTTGCTTTACGGTCTGGTCTAATGTGTTTATGCGTGGTCGTTTAGCAGAGGAGGAGTCGCTGCTTGTGCATGGGGGTGCCAGTGGGATTGGCACCACGGCGATTCAAATCGCTAAGGCCTTGGGGCATACAGTGTATGCCACCGCGGGTAGTGATGAGCGTGTCCAGGCCTTACGCGACTTGGGTGTGGATCACGGCATTAATTATAAAACGCAGGACTTTGTGGCAGAAATCAAACAACTCAGTCAGGGTCAGGGCGTGGATGTCATTCTCGATATGGTGGCCGGTGATTACACTAGCCGCAATATTAAATGCGCTGCTCGAAATGGTCGCATTGTGGTGATTGCGACACTGGGTGGGCGAATGTCAGAGGTGGACATGGCCTTGCTCATGGTCAAAGGTGTCGTCTTAACGGGCTCGACACTGCGCCCACAGAGTATTGACTATAAGGCCGAGGTGGCTTCCCAGTTGCACCAGCAGGTATGGCCGTTGATAGAGCAGGGTAAATTCAGTCCTCGTATTCACCAAGTCTTTGATTATAAAGCGGTCCAGGATGCCCATGCCATGATGGACGCAGGTCAGCAAATTGGTAAACTGATCCTACGATTTGTATGACAGTCATCACTAAAATAGAGTAAAATAACGGGTTTATTGCTGTTTGATACTTATAGATGTTGGTCTAGGTGGGGTAGGTTGTATAGGCCTTGTAGGCTTTATAGACTTTACAGTCTTTATAGACAACCCAAAAAGCACAAACAAGTTATCAAACGGGCTTAAGAATGATTGTGTTGTAATCTCTGTGCCGCTGTCTATCAGCTATGGGATCGGGTCCTAGGTGAGTATCGCAGCGGCTGTCATTACACCTATACTTATGAATACTCATCAATCTTTTTCTTCTATCGAGTCTCAACCAGCGTCGACCTTTGATTCGCAAGAACGCTTAGTGGTCGGCAACTGGAAAATGCATGGCTCTTTGCAAAGCAATCAGGCCTTGTTAGAGGATTTGCAAGCGCATTATATCGATGCGGGGCAGACCGAGGTCGTGGTCTGTGTGCCTTATCCTTATTTGGCACAGGCGCAGCAATTATTGCATCATACGCAAATTACCTGGGGCGCTCAGGATCTGAGCGTGCACAGTAGCGGAGCCTATACCTCAGAAGTGTCTGCTAGCATGCTCAAGGACTTTGCCTGCCGTTGGGTCATTGTGGGTCACTCCGAGGTGCGTCAGTATCGCCATGATAGCGATGAATTGGTTGCCCAAAAAGCCGCCGTGGCGCTCGATCATAGCCTCACGCCCATTGTTTGCGTGGGCGAGTCCGAGGCGCAACGCCAAGCCGGTCAGACGCTCGAGGTCATTGCCGAGCAGTTACAGGTTTTGCTCGCTTTGGGAGCGGATCGGGTGCAACAAATGGTGATTGCGTATGAGCCTATTTGGGCCATTGGTACTGGCCAGACGGCGACACCAGAACAAGCGCAAGCGGTGCACGCCATGATTCGTGAGCGCCTCGCGCAGCACCATATTCATAATGTCCGTCTACTGTATGGTGGTAGTGTCAATGCCAGCAATGCGGCCGCGCTCTTTAACATGCCCGATATTGATGGGGCTTTAGTGGGCGGGGCCTCCCTCAAAGCAGAAGAATTTGCCGCGATTATCAGCGCTTAAGTTTATTTGGAGTTACTATGCCACCCTTTGTATTTTCTATTTTAATTATTGTTCAAGTCGTAACCTCGCTGGCCTTGATTGTCTTGATTCTATTACAACAAGGTAAGGGCGCCGATATGGGTTCTTCTTTTGGGAGTGGTTCGGCGGGCAGCCTATTTGGTTCCGCGGGTTCTGCTAACTTTTTTTCTCGCTTGACTAAATGGTTAGCGATTGTGTTCTTTGCCGCAACGCTCGGTCTTGCCTACTTAGGTAGTCAGCACCTCTATGGTCACAGCACGAAGTCATCTTCTAATGATGCCGGTCTGATGTCTGATTACCAAGATCCAGGTATTCCTGAGCCAAGTGCGAGTGAGACAGCGCCAAGCACAGAGGCACCTGTCGATGATTCTATTCCAAGTGCGCCTGATTCTAAGAGTGATGCGGCGGCGCCAGCCATCCCAGACGATAACGCAGCGCAATCGGATAAATCTACTCAATAATCAAGTCTGTGGATGGCGTGAGGACTTGGCAGTCGTCAGTCGTTCCTTGAGAGACGTCAGTCGACTGTGATGATGAATAACGGCGTGTTGCACAGCACGCCGTTTTTTTATAGTCCAGGAGCAGCTTAGGTATTTGCCGAGAGTGGTTAAAAAGTTTTTAATTTTAAGAAAGAAGGCTTTATTTTTATATAAAACTTATGGTAGAATAATTTTCTTTAGCTCTTGTGGTGGAATTGGTAGACACGCTATCTTGAGGGGGTAGTGGCGAAAGCCGTGCGAGTTCAAATCTCGCCAAGAGCACCATCTCTTATAATGATCATATATATCAGGCAGATATCATCTATTATCGTCTAGGATCATTTACCCACGCAGTTTACTGTCTTTTTATCTTTCCCTTCTTCTCTCTTTCCCTACTGTCTTACATTTTTTGCAGGCGCAGGTTCGTTCTGATCGCCTTCGATATCTTTTTTAGATCTTCATTCTTTCTTCTTATTTGATCTTATCTGCTTAGATTTGCTCTCCTGGCGTGCTTAAGCGTTGGCATTGGGCAATTGCTCATATAATAAAGATAAATAGCGCTTGCTATTAGCGCTGCTATTGTTTTAAAAGGCTTTAGTGCAGCAGCTCCAAGGAGGGGTGTACCGCTATTGGATAGGTAAGCTTGCTTGCACTTAATTAAGGTTAAAAATCTAAGGATAAGTAAAGTTAAATGAGGACAAAATCGCCATGAAAAAATTACTTTTTTTAGTGTTGGGTATGGGTTTGAGTGTTTCCGCAGCCGCTTATGGACAAGATGAGCAGCAGCAATTTTGTGCGGGGTTTGAGGAGGGGTACAAGTCCTTGGCAGGGGAGTGGGTCGTTGTCCCCGTCTGTCCAGTGGCTCCCGTCACGCCTGTTGGTTCTACGCCGTTTCGTGAAGGTCTTAAACAAGGGATGGGGCAAGCGTATCAGCAGGGTTATAACAATTAAGACTCAGAGCGAGCTCAACTTTTTTACCTGTCTAAAAAGACGTGCTGGCAATGCGGCATAAATAGCGCATCGTTAAGCTTAAGCATAACGCGCCTACACAGCCTATCTCAGTGCACCACTTGTTGCCACATGGTTCATCGCCTGGCGAAATTTTAATGATCCGAACGGCTGATCACTGATCAACAGCGGTTTTCAATGTAATAAAAAAGTTTGATATTTATCAGAAAGTAAAAATACGCTACAATGAGAACAATTATTACTTTCTGAGGGTGCCGTATGGCTAAATTTCTCAAATATCTTCTTTCCTTAATCGTGCTTGTCATAGTGGCATCACTGATTTTCTTAAACTGGCCATTTGTACAGCCTTCGGTGCCAGATGCCGAAAATGAAGAACCGGTAGATGTCGTGCTGATTGGTGGCGGTATCATGAGCGTGACGTTGGGTACCTACCTCCAGGAATTGGAACCCGACTGGAATATCCAGCAGTTCGAGCAACTCGATGCTGTCGGTCTCGAGAGCTCTAACGGTTGGAACAATGCCGGTACTGGCCACTCGGGTTACGCAGAATTAAACTACACGCCGATCAAAGATGGTAAGGTCGACATCACTAAGGCCATCAATACGGCTGAGAAGTTCGAGGTGTCTCGTCAGTTCTGGGCGCACCAAGTCAAACGGGGTATCTTGTCTGAGCCAAGTGACTTTATTAATCCAACGCCGCATATGAGTTTGGTGTGGGGTGACGACAATATCGACTTTCTTAAAAAACGCCAAGCCGAGTTAGTCAAAAATCCACTGTACTACGGTATGCAAATTTCGACTGACCAAGAGCAGATTAAGCAATGGGCACCACTCACGATGGAGGGTCGTGACCCGCAACAAAAAGTCGCGGCTACCTATATGCCTTTGGGTACCGACGTTAACTATGGTGTGATTACCAATCAGTTGAGTCAAGGTCTCAAGAAAAAAGAGAACTATCATCTTCACCTCAAACACAAGGTCACGGCTATCCGTCATAACGATGATAATACGTGGAATGTAACGGTTAAGAATTTAGACGATAACAAAGAGCGCACCATTAAGGCTCGCTTTGTCTTTAATGGGGCGGGCGGTGCCGCGCTCAAGCTCTTGCAATTATCTGGTATCCCAGAGGCCAATCGTTATGCGGGCTTCCCAGTCGGTGGTCAATTCCTATCCTTCGAGGATCCTGCCATTGCCGAGCGTCATAACGCCAAAGTCTATGGTCAGGCCGAAACCGGTGCACCGCCAATGTCTGTACCGCATTTAGACACCCGCAAACTCGAGGGTAAACAAACAATCTTATTTGGTCCATTTGCACTATACAGCACCAAATTCCTAAAAACGGGGTCTTGGTTTGATCTGTTCAGAACGGTCAATATGCACAATGTGCTCGGGATGTGGAAAGTCGGTCTCGATAATTTTGATTTAGTGACGTATTTGGTCAAACAAAATCTCTTAGACGATGATGATCGCCAAAAAGAATTGCTCAAATACTATCCTAATGCCAAACAAGATACTTGGCGCTTAATTACCGCGGGGCAACGCGTACAAATCATCAAAAAATTAGATGACGGTAAAACGGTATTGCAGTTCGGTACTGAGGTGGTGTTTGATAAAGACCATACCTTTGCGAGTTTATTGGGGGCGTCACCTGGGGCCTCTACCTCACCATCCATTATGTTGAGCGTCCTAGAAAAAGCCTTCCCAAGCAAAATGCAAGGTGAATGGCATGACAAGATCCTCGAGATCGTGCCTTCTTATGGTCAAAAAGTCAATCAAAGCCCGGCCTACACGAATAAGATTCGTCGCATGACCAGCAGTGCTTTGCATTTACCATTTATTGAAGTGCCCGAAAATGGCGAGCTTTCTACCACCCCGCCTAAGGTAGAGAATCCTAACAAATCTAAGCAAGAAGGCAATCTCAATACCGAGATGCAAGCGCTTTAATGGGCGTTTTGCCTGAGTGGTGAATGCGATAGGGTTTAATAAGTACCAAGGTACCACGACCTAGCAGTCGCCACTGCCTGAACTAAAACCCCTTTGTGCCCTGTGCCCAAAGGGGTTTTTTATAAAGATTGTCGTAAGGGATGTAGTGCTTGGTCTTGGTGGTACAGCTGCAGCTGGGCGCCGCTTAGTGATAAGTCTCTAGATAGAGCAGAGGTGAGGGTGTGACTGCAAAGCTTTTTAGGATCTGATATTGACCTAGTAAAACCCCTAGGGTCACTGAAAAGCTTTTACAAACTAGGGGTTTTCATGGTACAAAACAGTAATCCTAGGGGAGTCCTATACGGGACTGAGAGACTGCCTTGCAGTGACCCTTTGAACCTGATCCAGATCATGCTGGCGAAGGGAAGGATAAGCCTCTGTTAGACAAGTTGGGTGTTGATATTATTCATCGTTGGGCGATTTATAAGCATATACATCGCACTCAACATACTCAAGCTACTCTCATGATCTACAGAGGCGAGGGTCTTCTACCTTACTGGCATGCATACTGGGTCTCCACTTTGATACAGGAACCTTGATATGCCAAATTCATCGACTACCTCATCGATTACCTCATCGACAAGCTTAAGCGTCACTACGGGTCGCTTACCTGCCTCCACTAAAGTCTATAAATCCGGTCAACTCTATCCTAAACTCCGTGTTCCTATGCGCGAGATCGCCTTGCATCCGTCATCTGGCGAACCGCCTGTGACCGTCTATGATGCCTCGGGACCATACACCGATGAGTCCATCCCTATTTGTATCGAAGATGGCTTGCCGCGTCTGCGTCAACAATGGATTTTGGATCGGGGTGACGTGGAGCAGTACCAGGGTCGTGCCGTGAAATCAGAAGATAACGGTTTTGTTAGTGACGAAAAGCTCACGCCGGAATTTCCTGTTAAACATGAGCCTGTGCGCGGTTTGGCGGGTAAGGCCGTGACGCAACTGGCCTATGCCAAGGCGGGTATTATTACGCCCGAAATGGAATTTGTGGCGATTCGTGAGAATCTTGGGCGCCAGCAAATCGCTGAGGCTAAGCAACGCGACGGCGAGAGTTTTGGGGCGTCTATTCCTGACTATGTCACGCCCGAATTTGTGCGTGAGGAGATTGCCCGTGGCCGTGCCGTGATTCCCGCCAATGTGAATCACCCCGAAGCCGAACCGATGATTTTGGGGCGTAATTTCTTGGTCAAAATTAATGCCAATATTGGTAATTCGGCAGTGACTTCCTCCATGGCCGATGAGGTCGAAAAAATGGTTTGGGCCACGCGTTGGGGAGCCGATACCGTCATGGATTTGTCTACCGGGCGCAATATTCACAATATTCGTGAATGGATTATCCGTAATTCACCCGTTCCGATTGGCACGGTGCCGATCTACCAAGCCCTCGAGAAGGTCAAAGGTGTGGCTGAGGATCTAACTTGGGAGATTTTTCGGGATACCTTAATTGAGCAAGCCGAGCAGGGCGTGGATTATTTCACGATTCATGCGGGTCTGCGCTTACACTATATTCCCCTAACCGTTGATCGCGTCACGGGGATTGTCTCGCGCGGTGGGTCGATTATGGCCAAATGGTGTTTGCATCATCACCAAGAGAGTTTCTTATACGAGCATTTTGCTGAGATCTGTGATATTTGTCGTCGTTATGATGTGTCTTTATCTTTGGGCGATGGTTTGCGCCCTGGCTCGATTGCCGATGCAAATGATGCGGCGCAGTTTGCAGAGTTAGAGACCTTGGGTGAACTCACAAAAATTGCGCGGGCTAAGGATTGTCAGGTCTTTATCGAGGGCCCAGGGCATGTGCCTATGCACAAAATCAAAGAAAATATGGACAAGCAATTAGAGGTCTGCGATGAGGCACCATTCTATACCCTAGGCCCGTTGACCACAGATATCGCCCCGGGTTATGACCATATCACCTCCGGAATTGGTGCCGCCATGATTGGTTGGTTTGGCACCGCCATGCTCTGCTATGTGACCCCCAAAGAGCATTTAGGTTTACCTAATCGGGATGATGTTAAAGTGGGTGTGGTCACCTACAAACTCGCGGCGCATGCGGCCGATTTGGCCAAAGGCCACCCCGCCGCGCAGATTCGTGACGATGCACTCTCTAAAGCGCGTTTTGAATTCCGTTGGGAGGATCAGTTTAACTTATCATTGGATCCAGAGACAGCGCTGAGCTACCATGATGAGACCTTGCCGAAGGAGGCTCACAAAACCGCACATTTCTGCTCGATGTGTGGACCGAAGTTCTGCTCCATGAAAATCTCGCAAGACATCAAAAATCAAGCCAAGCTCGAGGGTATGCAAGATATGGCTCAAAAATACCGTGAAGAAGGTCGGCTTTATGTGCCGATTAAACGCGTCACAGAAGAGGTCTAAGCGCAGGCGAGCAGAGGCAATCAGTCACGATTAGTCGCGATCTGTCGCGATTAATCGCGCTCAGCGGCTAAGCGCTGAGGTTGCGCTGCGTGGCGCTGTTAGGCGTGGGGACGAAAATTAGCGTTGTTCGTCGCCGAGCCGTGGCTAATGGGTGAATTTGGTGTTTTAGTGTTTTAGTTTTTTAGTGCGTCCGTGTTGAAGTACTCTAGTACTCTAGTACTCTGGTACGCTCGTGCTTTAGTGCTTAAGCCTGCCTACTATTTACATCGGCTGGCCACGAGACGCTTAAGTGGCATAGCTCGCCATGGCTTTTACTTATAGAAAAGGCTAAGTGACTGTTACGTTTGCACTCAGTTCAACGGTCTAAGTCACGTTCTGCACGAAAGACCAACGATGTGATGGCCTCTCTAAAGTTATCCTAGACGAGACTAAAAAGTCCCTGCCTCCGTCAAGGGGTCAAGGGACTTTTTATCAACATACGTGTGGTGACTGTTGTTTGTTGTTTGTTGTTTGTTGTTATCGGGCTTAAATCGTACGGTTACGACTAGAAAGCGCGCCCATGAGGGTAATGGCCAGCGCCAGCACGACAAAGACCCATAAGGTGCTCATCCAACTGCTGCTGGCGTCGTGCAAGGCACCAAAGATCGGTGGCGCAATGGCCGCCAAAATATAACCCACTAATTGCGCCATGGCCGATAAGGCGGTGGCCTTTGAAGTGGTCGAGGTACGAATCACCATAAAAATCAGCGCCAGCAAGAATACGCCGCCGCTACTAAAACCAAATAAGAAGGACCAAACCACGGCCATAGAAGGCAGCAGAATCAGTCCCAAAAAGGAGACTAATAAGCTCAGACTCATCAACAGTGTGATGTGGCGTTGGTCATCAAATTTTTTCATGAGAGGCACAATGACGAAACCAGGCAGGGCACTGGCCAGTTGCAATAGGCCGTGCGTGGCACCCGCTTGCTCGGGGCTTTGACCCAATTCAATCAAGATATTGGGTAACCAAGTAATCATGGCGTAATAAATTGTGGAGTTAATGCCGCCGTACAGGGTCACATACCACGCTAAGGGATAGCGCCAAAGGCGATTTTTGGGTTGGTCGGTATGACTGCTTTGATGACTCGGTGAGGTTAAATTACCCCACGGTAAGCAGGCGCATAAGGCCAAAATAGCGAAAATGACCACCGAGGTGAGCGCGGCTTGGTTACTAAAACCATAGTGCTCGGTCAATGGAATCATCAAGGAGGAACCCGCGCCTGCAATAATGCCCATAAAAAGCACGTAAGATGAGGTCACTAAGGCCACGTGTTTAGGGAAAAAGCTTTTGACGACCACAGGCAGTAGGACGTTACCGACGGCAATACCGCAGCTAATTAAGAGCGTTCCCGCATACAGGGTTGGCACGCTAGCCATCAAGCGAATGGCATGACCGATAATAATGAGCAACATGCCAAAGGATAAGCTTTTGAGTAGGCCAATCTTATGAGAAAACCAATTGGCCACGGGTGAGAAAAAGCCAAAAGCCAGTAGCGGCAAGGTGGTGAGCATGCCTAAGGTACTATTGCTGAGGTGAAATTGCGTACTTAAAGGATTGATTAGGGGCCCTAAAATCGTGACGGGCGCGCGCAGATTGGCAGAGACAAGAAGAATAGCCAGCAGGATAAAGAAACCTTGCCAGCGGTGGGCAGTAGTCTGAGTCATCATTGGTTTAATCGAGTAATCGGTAGTCAGCAGTGTAACATTTTCTAACGTTTGACTGGGGGCAGGCTGGAATGCGCCGTGATGCAGAGGGGCTCGGTATTACGCGGCGATAGGGCACGCTATGAGCACATAAGGTCAGTGCTGACTGTTCTACCTATGTGACTATTGGCAAGACTGATCAAGTTTTTCTGTGGCTCTTTTTGCAAGACAGAGTTCGACCTAATTAACCTGTGCTAAGACTAGTCAACATAGCCGTGCTTTATTTTTGTTTGACTAAGACACCATTGACCATATGCCAGACTTCCTCACCGATGGCATCGGCATCGTCGGGATCATGGGTAACAATAATTAAGGCCAGATCTAAGCGTTTTTGCCACTCGAGTAGCTCTTTGCGCATTTGCTGACGCAAGAGGCTATCGAGCGCCGCAAAGGGCTCGTCCAATAACAAGACTTGAGGTTGTGTGATGAGGGCGCGCGCCAAGGCGGCACGTTGCCGTTGCCCACCCGATAGCTGTACTGGATAGCGATCGGCGAGATGCGTTAAAGATAGACTGTCTAACCACTGTTCGACGGCCTCGTAGCGTTTGTGGCGCCGCGGATTGAATAGCCCTTTGCGTAGACCAAAGGCAATGTTTTGGCGGATCGTGAGATGATCGAACAGGGCATAGTCCTGAAACATCAGGGCGGCGTTGCGTTGTTGAGGACGCAGATTAATACCTGCCTCGGTATCAAAAAAGGTTTGACCCATGATCTTGACATAGCCTTGATCCGCTGCCAATAATCCTGCAATCACCCGTAGTGTTAGGCTTTTGCCGCTACCAGAGGGGCCCATAATGACGAGGCGATGGGCATTGCTTTGTAGCTGGATGCGCAAATCGGTGGTTGGTAAGGGCAGCTCACTGTCTACCGTATTTTGTTGGGCTTTGAGGGCGGCTAGTTGCGATTCTGTGCTCGTGAGCGGTACGGCATCCGTGCTGGAATGATCCGCATTGTGGATGTGTTTTTGAAAAGCTATATCAAAAATCGCTGTCATGCTCAGCCCCTAGCGTAAGCGTTGTGGTTTATGCTTGGTGCCTAGGCGCTGCACCGTGTATAAGATCACCATGCAAATGACAGAAATCAATAGCACCAATTCATTCGCCAGGGTGTCTTTGCCCGCTTGCACAGCCTCGTAGACAGCAATCGATAGGGTCTGCGTCTTGCCGGGAATACTGCCGGCAATCATCAGGGTCGCGCCAAACTCACCAAGACAACGCGCAAAGGCCATCAGAATCCCAGCGAGAATGCCTGGGAAAGCCAGCGGTAAGGTAATCCTAAAAAATACGCCAGCGTTGCTAATGCCAAGGGTGCGAGCGGCGTCTTCGAATTGCGGATTGACCGCCTCAAAAGCGGCGCGCGCAGGTTTGATAATCAAGGGCATAGAGACGATGGTGGCCGCCACCACTGCGCCTTGCCAAGTAAACACCAGGTTAATACCCAAGTGGGATAACCACTTGCCGAGCCAACCCTCACTACCAAAAAGCACGAGCAAATAATAGCCCATGACGGTAGGGGGAAGTACCAAAGGCAGCGTCAGAAAAATATCGAGGAGATTTTTGCCCTTAAAGTCACGATGCGCCAAATGATAGGCGATAATGAGTGCCACCACGATATTAATCATGGTGGCACACATCGCGACCTTAAGCGAAAGATAGAGGGCGCTCCAGATTGATGCAATCACGTTGGTTTGGCGCTCAGCTTAATTCAATTACTTAGCGCTATCAAAGCCGTAGTTTTTGAAAACTTCGATGGCTTCTGGGCTGTTTAAGTATTCGATGAATTTTTGGGCATCTTTAGCTTCTGGGGCTTTTTGTAATTGGGCCACTGGGTAAAGGATATCGCTAGACAATGGAACTTCTTGAAGGATATCGACTTTGTCTTTCATGATTAGGGCATCGGTCTTGAAGACAAAACCCACTTGTACTTCTTTGCGAGCCGTG
The DNA here is from genome assembly GCF_000621025.1 of Brackiella oedipodis DSM 13743. Classification (GTDB taxonomy): domain Bacteria; phylum Pseudomonadota; class Gammaproteobacteria; order Burkholderiales; family Burkholderiaceae_B; genus Oligella; species Oligella oedipodis. The sequence goes on along the minus strand of NZ_KK211206.1, from coordinate 477,046 downwards.
TAGTCTAGCGCTTGACGGACATTTTGGGTGTTGACCACTTTGTCACCTAAATCATCCCAAAGATTGGCTTTTTCAAGGGCGGCTTTGGTGTAACGACCTGCGGGGACGCTATCTGGATTACCCACAGCAATGCGTTTCACGTCGGTATTTTTGAGGTCGTCAAGGCTATTGATCTTGAGGCCTGAGCCTTTTGGGGCGATCAAGACTAGGCTGTTTTTGAGCAAATCCGCACGGGTGGCTTTGTCTAAAAGATTAGCGTCTTGTGCTTGATCCATGGTTTTTTCGTCGGCACTAATAAAAACGTCGACAGGGGCGCCATGTTTGAGTTGTTGTAAAAGCGTACCAGAGGCCGCAAAATTCAATTCAACCTTATCACCCGCGTGCGATTTTTCGTAGTTTTGGGCAATTTCTGTAACAGCATTTGTAAGACTAGAGGCCGCAGAAACGGTAATCGTGCCAGCTTGCGCTTGTGAGGCCACAGCCGTAATAGCCGCGGCGCTGCCTAAAGCGACTAAAGGTTTTTTGATATCCATGAAATAACTCCTTAAAAAATAAGCTTATCATTCTTTATAACGTATAGCCTAGTGTTTAACTACTATGTAAATCAATAAGTTAGCCATTCGTGCAGCTAAAAAATAAGGATAGTCATTAACCGAAGTTTTTGAGTTGCTCCTCGGTTTTTTGTTCGTCAGGAATGCCTTTGAAGTAATCCTTAACTACCTCATTGGCAATTTTTACAAATTCTTGGGGATGAGCAATCAATGGCACATGGCTGGGATCTTTGCCCACGATTTCGATCACAACGGTGCCATAATCTAAGTATTTACCGAATTTGCGCTCTAAGTAGACAATGTTCTTGATGTCTTTGAACTCAATGTCCAGCATTTCAAAGTGCAAAAAACCATATTGCGCCACAATCCGCTGATTGGTGAGGGCTAATCTTAGGGTGTAGGTCACCACCACTGATGGCAAGAAAATCAAGGCCCCACATACCACCAGTAATAAGCCCCAACCGTGATTGACCGCTTGCTGCGTCAATGAGGGGATACCACAAAGAATCATGGTGAGCCCGATCGTGCTTTTGACAATATGACCAAGCTTAGTAGGTTTGGCTCGACAAATGAGCTCTTCGTGGGGGCGCAAATGAGTAAATAGCAGCTTAGTCATGTATTTTTGTGTAACAAAGGCCTCGATTAGGCTTAGCTAATCTTAATTCATCTATTTTAACATGAGCTTAGTTAAGGTTGACAATAGACCGAGCGGCAAGTTGCCGAGTTCCTCAGGCTGCCTTCTGTGAAAAAACACAGGTCGGCACTGCTCTTGCTCGCTGTTGAGGTGACAGTGCCTTCTGCTTCCTACCTTCTTCTTTTTGCCTTCAGTTTTTTGCTATGGGTATGCTCAAGGTTTCTTTAGAGATTGTAATTAAACTGTAAGTCCTGCTCAATATCGGGATGAATACTTAAGGCCACGGGGCAGGTTTCAGCAATACGCTCGACGATGAGGCGTTGTTTTTGGTCGAGTTTAGCGGGCATATAAATCTGTAACTCAAGGCGCTTAATGCGACGCGGCTCAGGATTCATGATTTTAGTGACGTCTATATAGGCACCGTCGATGTCTAGATCGGAGTTGACAGTTTTGATGCCAATCGTAGTTAGGATACATGAAGCCAGCGCGCTCGCCACACAATCCGATGGTGAAATATATTGCCCCTGACCATGATTGTCTGTCGGAGCATCGGTGAGAAAATGCGTGCCTGATTGGTTATGGGTCACCTCGGTACGGAGTTGACCGCGATAGTGAATAGTGGCTGTACTCATGCAAAAATCCTAAAAAATATTGTTAAGAATGTAAATATAGTTTACATTTTTTGCTTGATGCCTGCTCACTGAATACGGTGTAAGTCTGTCTAGCGTCAACGCGCGTTAGGGTCTCGTCGTCCTAGTGGAACTTGCGAGTCTGAGTCAAGCGCCAGTTAAACCGATAACATGGATTCATCAAGTATTCAGCCCGTGTTGAGCACGTATTTAGTAAGTGTAAGTATTTACTAAGCATAATCCCCGCAATCAATCAGCATTTAGTCAATTTTTTTTATCATTATTATGTCGAATTCAATGCCCGCCACCACGATTGATCAGCACTATTGGCGCAAAATCATCCTCACCTTTTTGTGCATGATGATCGAGAGCACGGACTATAGTATTTATTCTTTCAGTATGAAGGCAATTCAGGAGGACTTTGGCCTGAGCACGGCACAAATGGGCACGATTGGCACCTGGTCTATGATAGGTTTGGCGACGGGCACGTTTGTGGGTGGTTGGCTTTGTGATCGATGGGGTCGCCTCCCTGTCCTAAGTCTAGGTGTGATAGCGTGTAGTTTCTTTACGGCCTTATTGGGCTTTGCCCAAGGCTATATGGGCTTTTTGTTAGGTCGCTTTCTGGGGGATGTCGCCATGGCCATGGTCTTAGTGACCTGCATGACTTATTTGTCGGAATCGGTGCCTGCGCAACGACGTACCTTATCGATGGCTATGCTCATGAGTGGCTTAACTGCGGGCAATGTTATGGCTGCCTTTCTGGCCAATCAACTCATGCAGGCGCAAGGCTGGCGGGTCGTCTATTTTGTGACGGCCCTGCCGATAGTTCTGGGCATCGCCTTGCCTTGGTTGCTACCAGAAACGCCGGTGTGGCAGGCGCTACAGCGGCAATCGCGAGCCATTAAACAGCAACAACAGGATTTTTTTGCAGCGCTTAAACGGCCCACCTTAACGCGGAGGATTTTTATCGTTTGGGTACTAAGCTGTGGTTGTCTGCAACTGGCCTATTATGGGGTTAATTTATGGATGCCGTATTTCCTCGAAAAAATTATGCTCGTGCCCTATAGTCTCATGACGCAATACATGATGATGTTTAGTGTCACGATGGTGATCGCGGCCTTTGTGGCGGGCTATAGCGCCGATAAGCTGGGGGTTCACATTGTGTATTTTTGGGCCGCGATAATCAGTGCGGTGTGCTTGCCCATGATGGCCTACCTAAGTCATACCTACAATGTGCTGTATTTTGCACTCATTTTTGGGGTTTTTGCCGGTAGCAGCTACAAAATCATGGCCAGTTATATGACAGAAAGCTTTCCCGGGCAGTTTCGGGGTACGGCGGTGGGTTCGGTCATGACAGCAGGTAAGAGTATTTCAGTATTTGGGCCGATTTTGGTGGGCACATTGGCCGATCAGGGCTCCTTCAAACTGGGTTTTATGGTCTTAGCGGTGGCGTATTTCTTGTCTGGCTTAGTAGCACGCTTTTTTATTCCTAGTCATTTATATGAGCCAACACAGGCTACACTTGAGACTAAACAGTAAGCAGACGCTAGCGCTATTAACACCGACTACTTGAGTAGGACGGTGCCTGATGCCGGCAAAGAGTGTAAAAAGTCATCAGCGCGTTTGAAGTTTAGACAAGATTAACAAGCATGCAGGTCAAGATAAATAAGATGGGACGAAGCAAATAGATAAGAAGAGCAAGTAAAGAAAGCAAAGTAAGAAGAACAAGAAAGGCGAAAAGAGTGATAAGAGCGAGAGGAGCGAGAGGAGCGAGGGGTACGGGAAGTGCGAGCAGTGCAAGTTGTGCAAGCAGGGCGAGATGCGTTTGAAAAGGCTAGTAAAGACTAGTAAAGGCTAGTCATAAAGGCCTGGAAAGCTTAAAAAAGAACGGGTACAAGCCAGTAAACCCAGTAAAAACCCAGTAAAAAACCAGTAAAGGCACAAAAAAAGCGCTCCCGCTGGAGCGCTTTTGCTTTCTTGACTTAGAACTTCGCAGTCACTTGGGCCCAGTAGCGGCGGCCATCGTAAACAGCGTCAAAGTCCTCAGAGGTTACGCGTTTATCAAAGACGTTATAAACACCCAAACCAACATCAAAGTTTTTGCTGATTTTGTAGTTCACACCTAAATCCACAAAGGTGAATGAAGGAGTAGCATCAGACATGGTCGTACGGCTGAGGTACTCACTGGTGCGGCTACGGAAGTTGACGCGGGTCCAGAGGTTTAAGTCCTCACGTGGGTCGTAATCCAAAGAGGCATTGACCATGTGACGTGGGTTTTTGTTCAGTGGACGACCTGAGTTAATTCCTGATTTCTGACGAGAGTAGGTGTAGGTATAGTTGGTTTTGAGACTCCACTCATCATAGATTTGGAAGTTAGCGGTCGCTTCGACACCACGCATCACAGCTTTATCGACGTTGACACGGTCACTAATGAATTTATAACCTTTGTCACCCGGCTCGACGTGGCAAGTTGGCAAGTTTTTCTTGTCTTGGCAACGACGAACTTCAGAGATTTTGTCTTTGTAGTCAGTATTAAAGAAGGTCAAGCTGGTGCTGATCTCGGCCATTGGATTCCAGATAAAGCCGATTTCTTCACTGACAGATTTCTCTGGTTGTAGATCTGGGTTACCCATGATAATAGCGGGTACACCGCCACCCCCAGTGATTTGACCCCAACCACCGACGGATTGACGCAAGCCCGGTGCTTTAAAGCCCCAAGACACACCGCCTTTGAGGGTGAGTTCAGGCACGATATGCCAAACCGCATAAGCACGTGGCGTCCAGTGTGAACCATAGTTCTCGTCGTGGGTCATACGCGCACCACCGGTGAGACTAAAGTTGTCTGTGATTGACCATTCATCCTCAGCAAACAGTGCCCATTGGTAACGTGTGATTTTGTCCAAGGACTTATCGTATTGGTTACCTTGGTCACCGAGGGATTCGTATTGGTACATAGCACCAAAGGTTAAGGCATGAGAACCGAGTAATAAATTACCTTTGGTCTCGGCTTCAGTGTTACGTAACTTCATGCTACGACCCGGGTTCTCGGTCTCATCGTACTGTACATAAGAATCTGTACTGAAAATATCACTCCAACGACCATTATGGCTCAAAGAGTAATTGTTACGAGAATAACGGCTCTTAGAGTCTTCATAACGACGACCATTGCGCGGATCAACTTCGGCCGTTGATTTACCCGTCATAGAGTCACGATCTTGTAAGGTGCGAGACATTTCTAGACCAAAGTCGTGATCGTCACCAGCTTTAAGGGAGAGTTTAGCCGTACCGGACGTCGTATCTTGGCGGTTAAAGCCACCGATAATATCGTCTTCTTGGCGGTATTGTTTTTTGCCATAGATTTGTAAACCGAGGGTTTTGTCGATTAATGGGCCGCCTAAGAAGAAGTTACCACCGAAGATATCACCAGAATCACGGTCTTCTTGGATAGTGGCTTCACCACGCAAGCTACCGCTCCATTTTTCTGGGACTTTACGGGTAATGACGTTAATTACACCGCCCATGGCTTCTGAACCATAGAGTGAAGACATCGGACCACGCACCACCTCGATACGTTCAATCGCTTCGAGGGGTGGCATCCAACCTTGTTCAATCCCTGGACCATCGGAGTTAGGGCGAGTTTCACGAGAGGATTGACGCTTACCATCAATCAAAATCAAGGTATATTGTGGCGACATACCACGTACACTAATGTCACTACGACTACCACCACCCGTGATGCTAACGCCCGGTACATCTCTTAGCATGTCGGTAATATCATTAAAGGACTTTTTCTCGAGGTCTTGACGACTGACCACTGTAATAGAGGCAGGTGCATCTTCAATCAATTGCTCGGAACCTGAAGCCGTCACAACGATGTTGTCCATGCGTTTAACGTTAGAGTCTGCTTCTTGAGCGAAAATGACTTGTGGTAGAGAGAGGAGGGCGAGGCCAGAGAGAGCCGCCTTGAGGGTGGTATTGAGTTTTATTTGTGACATAGTTTTCTTAAGTATTAAAATTGTAATAAAATATTATGTTTTTAATTGGTAACCATTATCATTTTAATTATTAAAAACTTCAATAGCTGTCATATATTTTTCCTAAAATTACTGAAATTCATATTAAATATGAGTAGTTTTTACAACACTTTCAGGGTTTACCCTAGGTCGACTTAGGGGCTTGGCTTATCTAGGATAAGAACTTAAGAAATAGGTGTTTTTAGCTAGGGAGTAAACATGAGAGCGATTGAGCGCATTACGATTTTAGGGGGCGGCACCATGGGACTGAGCATTGCCAAAAGCTTTGCCATGGCCGGCCAAACTGTGACGGTATATGAACCGAATAATGAGGTTCGTGACGCCATCCCTGCTAAGGTGCAGAGTGACTTTAACCTGCTCAAGGAGCAGGGCTTATTGGCAGAGCTAGAGGTACAAGAGGCGACTCAGTGCATTCACCTCGCCAGCGAACTTGAGGCGGCGGTCGAGCAGGCTCAATTAGTTATTGAATCCGTGCCTGAGCAGCTTGATCTCAAGCAAGAGGTATTTGCGCAATTACTGCAATTGGCGCCTAATGATGCGATTTTGGCGAGCAATACCTCGAGTCTTAATCTGCTCGATGTGATTGGCGCGTTCTCTGAGTCGCAGCAACAGCGATGCTTACAGTGCCACTGGTTTAATCCAGGGCATTTAATCCCCTTAGTGGAACTATCGGACTTTGCGCCTACGTCCGAAGAGACGGTGCAGGCGGTCGAACAGCTCCTACAAAAAATCGGCAAAAAAACCGTGCGGGTGCACAAAAATGTCGCGGGCTTAATTGCCAATCGTCTGCAAGCCGCTTTAGTGCGCGAAGCCTTAGCCCTGTATGAGGAGGAGGTGGCCAGTCCCCAAGATCTTAGCCGTGCCTTTACTTACGGCCCAGCGGTGCGCTTTGCACGTACGGGGGTGTTGGAAGTGGTCGATTTAGGTGGCCTAGATGTCTGGTCGGCCGTGCTCGATAATCTCTTACCGCAAATCAGCCAAAGCCAAGAGGCCAGCCCTTTATTAAGCGAAAAGGTAAAACACCACCAATTGGGTGTCAAAACAGGCGCAGGCTTGTTTGAGTACAAGGATCCAGAACAACGTGCGAGTGACTTTTACCTCAATATCATCAAGCAAGTCAAAAGCCTTCAACAGTAAAGATCAGCCTTTGTTGTTTAAAGCCTTTATCGACTCACGCAGTGATAGCAGCGGGCAAAAAAAACCGCTAAGGTTATTTGACCTTAGCGGTTAAATTTAAAGTCGATAGCATTTGCTATCCATCTGTATGATTATGCAGGGTTAAGCATGCTGGAGCACGGTGCGGTATAAGCCACCATGCTCAGGGTCATGCCTTAGACGGCGATGGTACCCCCGTCTTTGCGAGTGATGACAATCGTGGCTGAACGTGGGCGTTGACCTTGACCGCCTGGCCAATGGCTAGTCCATTTGTTAGGATCACCAATATCAGCTTTGGCAGTTTCTTCACCTGGGTGTTGAATATTAATAAACAAGGCTTTATTGTCAGGAGTCTCGACAATCCCCGTAATCTCACAATTGACCGGTCCCACTAAGAAACGACGCAAGGTGTCAGCGTTCGGGTTTTTACCTTTTTGGGTGGTGATTTTGTGATCTTGCTTAGCCCCTGAGTTGAACTCATAGCTGCCACCATCACCAACATGACCTGGCAAAGCCGCTAACATCATGCAGTTACTCTTATTGGTGTAGGCGCTATCGTCAGTTTGAATCCATAATAAACCGCGATTATTAAAGCGCAAGCCATCGGGTGAAGACATATCGTTGTCGTCGCTAAGCGCCGATAAATTGACATTAGCGTCGGCGCTAGCAGGCGAACCAAAGAGATAAATATCCCATTTCATGCGGGTTGAGGTTGGGTCGCTATTGTCTTCGGCAATACGGATAATATGACCGTTAACATTGCCTTTGAGGGCCTCTCCGTCTTTGTCTTGTTTATAAAAACGCGGGTTGGCGGCGTCGATCTTGTCTTCGCTGCGTTTGCTGTTGTTGGTGAGCGTGAAATACACTTCATTATTGAGTGGATTGACACTACACCATTCAGGACGGTCCATTTTAGTGGCGCCCATGGCATCGGCCGCGACACGGCAATTAATCACCACATCACCTTGGTTTTTGAAGTGATATTTGTCGTAATGCTTAATCGCGTCTTGTTCGATGTCTAAAGGTAGCCACTCAGCGCTGCCATCGGCATTAAATTTGGCTGCATATAAGGTGCCCTTATTGAGGTATTTGTCACCGGCCTGTACGCCTTTGCTCGCATCGCTTGGATCCCATTTCGCCGCGCTGACAAACTTATATATATATTCGTTTTTGGAGTCGTCACCCATATAGAAGACCACAGGTTGACCAGCCACAGGTTCTGGACAAACCGCGCTTTCATGCGCAAAACGACCAAGGGCGCTACGTTTTTTGAGGAGTGAATTAGCATCAAATGGATCGAACTCTACCACGTAACCAAAGGTGTTGGCTTCATTACGGTAGTCTTCGCTTGCCTTGCCTCCGAGGTTATCCAAATTCCAACGGGCATAACGATCGTCTTTGCCCGCACTGGCCCAGCGGAATAAATCGTCATAACCGCCTTCTTGACCGGCTTTAATGCCATAACGCTCCAGCGCGTGTAAGCGGTTTTGGTCGTTTTCGTGGCTATTTTCTTTGGCGCGTTGGAAGTAGACGGCCCAGTTTTCTTCACAGGTGAGCATGGTGCCCCAAGGTGTGCGGCCTGTTGCACAGTTATTTAAGGTACCTTGAGATTTATTACCCGATGGGTTGAATTTGGTGATAATTAAATCACTTTCTTGGGCCGGACCTTCTAGGACAGCCGCCGTGAGAGGAGTGATGCGACGGTTGTATTTATCATCTGTCACATATTGGTATTGACCGTTTTTCTTTTGAATCTTGATGACGCTTAGGCCATGACCCAAGATCTCTTTGTCGACTTCGCTGGCGGGGCGGGCTTGAGCACCCGTGGTGTTATTCGTACCGCCATTGCTATGCATAAAGACTTGAGTGATGTGCTCGTGGTTAATACACAGAATACCTTGATCGCTATTGCCGTTATCCGCTTGACCTTGTTCGTTTAAACCAAAGAATTCCATACCATCATGGTGGTCGCCCGAGCGTTTATCAAAATCGCTATCGCTACCGTCGTTTTTGAATTTAGGCACGTGACTAAAGAGCGGGTCACCACAGGCGTATAAGACGGAGACTTGATAATTGTCTGGCACGGTGACGATATCTTGCAAAGACTTAGCGACCGGATTGAAATTAAATTTAAGACCGTCTAGCGTCGCTTTGGCACCATTTTGTTCAGCAGCAAGAGGAGCGCTTGCGGCTTGGGCGGATTTTTGCATGGCAAGTGCGCCCACGCCACCAAAGAACAATAATGAGGTCGCCCCAATACCGCCTTTTAGAAAATTACGACGGGTGGCATTAATGCGATCATTGATCACTGCCTGAAAACTTGGGTTACAGGAGTCGTTGTGGCCGATATCATCAGGATCCACGTACTCAGGATTATTTGGGTTTTTCATAGACACTGTGCCCTATAGTAAAAAAGCACAGTGTAAAGGCTTTATATGACAGCTTGTTTACAAAACCTTTTTACAACGGTGGCTTAGACGCCATTAGGTCAGGCCGCACCAAGCAGGCAAGGCATGTTGTAAGGCCAGACGGGCTTGTGCCGTAGCAGTAACTTTGTCGGTATGAGTAGGCGGCACTGGCGTCTGGATCGCGGCATCTGCAGGGTATGAGTCTGAGTTCTGGGCGGTTGCCGTTATTGCATGAGTTAGCGCCCATGTCCCCGCCCCGCCTAGCATAAAAAGAGAGGTGGCGCCAAGACTACCTTTGAGGAGTTGGCGACGTTGAGGATCGATATTGTCTGTGCTTGTGTTGGTGAGAGAAGGGTTCGCTGTCCGAAAATTGTTCATTAAGTGGCCCTTATGACAGAAGAAAATAGTGGTGGTTAATGCTGACTATAGTTAAAAATTGTAGAGAAGGATTTTTTGTGTCGCAATGCATCAGAGCTTTGATGATAATAAATATTCAATGCTTGAAGACTGTGCAGTGTGACAAGATTCTATGGCAGCAGGTGGCCAATATCGCTGAGTCTCATTGTAGGTAGGGAGGTTTAGTAGGGAAGGTAGCTGTGTTTAGGGGTTAATATGTGCGATTCAATGTCTAGAGAGTGGTAGCACTGTAGCGCCTCAGGGTAAGGGCGCTCTATGAGGGGAGCTACTAAAAAGTAGCTTATGAACGTCAGAACGTCAGTAACAAGCACGGCACGAGGGCTAGCGCTACAGGACTACGAGTGATAAGTTTTGAGAAGGTAGTATTAGTCGTGAAATTCAGCGATAAGTCGTTGATCAACAATCTATGATTTACGGCAAAAAATAACCCCTGATAGAGAAGTCAAACTTCTGTATCAGGGGGGAATCTAAAAATTTTACTGGAGTTATAAAACCAATTAAATAGGATAAAAATAAGATCTAAAATTTACCCCTAAATTTTAGATCTTGGATTTTAAACCTTAACTTTAAACCTTAAATTATAAAACGACACTTTTTAAAACGACACGTTTTAAAAGCTAAATTTTAAAACACACTAAGGAAAGGAAAACTAAATATGCATGAAAATAGTACCCAATTGACACTGACTACTATAAACACCAAACCAAACAAACTACGTTAAACAAACTACCTGCAACAAACAACGTATATGCTAAATTTGGCGGAAACGGAGGGATTCGAACCCTCGATACAGGTTTAAGCCCGTATGCTTCCTTAGCAGGGAAGTGCCTTCAGCCTCTCGGCCACGTTTCCGTGTGAATTCATAAGTATATTATAAAGTTTTAAAAAAAGCCAGACCCTAGCGAGAATTTTTTAAAAAATACAGAAAATAGTGGCGTAGGCTTTAGTCCTCGATAGAGACCACATCTTCTTTGTCGAGGCCAAAGGCATTGTGTAAAGCGCGAACCGCTAATTCCATGTATTTATCTTCGATAAGCACAGAGGTTTTGATCTCAGAAGTACTGATCATTTGAATATTGACGCCTTCATCAGCGAGCGTTTTGAACATTTTGCTGGCGACGCCGGCATGAGAGTGCATACCAATGCCAACAATCGAGACTTTACAAGCATTTTCTTCGGAGAGGATGGTTTTGGTGTTGACTTTTAGTTCCTTGTCGAGGATTTGTACGGCTTGTTGGCGATCTTGACGCTTGACCGTAAAAGAAAAATCCGTGGTGCCATCGACCGATTGGTTTTGGATAATCATATCCACATCGATATTGGCTTTGGCTATCGGTTCTAGGATAGAAAAGGCGACGCCTGGGGTGTCGGGTACGCCTAAGACAGTGATTTTGGCTTCGTCGCGAGAGAAGGCGATGCCTGAAACGATTGCAGCTTCCATTTTGAGTTGTTCCTCGATTGTAATTAAGGTGCCAGAGACGCGCTCTTGTTCGACAGGGATGTCTGGTGCCGTCAGTGAAGATAAGACCCGTAAGGGCACATTGTATTTGCCAGCGAATTCGACCGAGCGTATTTGTAAAACTTTAGAGCCCAGTGAGGCCATTTCAAGCATTTCTTCAAAAGAAATCTTGTCGAGGCGACGAGCTTTGGGTTCAACCCGTGGGTCGGTCGTATAGACACCATCGACATCGGTAAAAATCAGGCATTCGTCGGCCTTGAGTGCGGCGGCAATCGCGACGGCAGAGGTATCGGAACCCCCGCGGCCAAGCGTTGTGATATGACCCTGCTCATCGATCCCCTGAAAACCCGTCACAATCACGACTTTATTTTGGTCAAGATCGTGCATGATACGAGTGCCATCGATCGATTTGATTCGTGCTTTGGTGTAGGCACTGTCAGTGATGACAGGGACTTGCCAACCGGTGTAACTACGAGCCGCCACGCCTTCGGCTTGCAGGGCAAGGGCTAAGAGCGCGCTGCTGGCTTGCTCGCCAGTGGCGGCCAGCATATCCAGTTCGCGGCGATCGGGCGTCTCTGAAATTTCTGCGGCTAAACCTAATAAACGGTTGGTCTCACCCGCCATGGCAGAGGGCACAACCACCACCTGATGACCGGCACGATGCCATTTAGCAACGCGTTTGGCGACATTTTGGATCCGCTCAATAGAACCCATGGACGTGCCACCATATTTATGAACGATTAAGGACATGGCAATAAAAATTAGCTAAAGGGATTTAAAATAAAAAGACACAAAAATTTACAACATAAACAACCATTCTACCGTGTTTTAAAATCTTTGTGGATCATGCTAGGGTTATACCTAGTCTGTCGTCACAGACTGTATTCATAGGAGGACGTTGATGCCAAACACCATTCACACTGTGCTCGTTTTAGCGCCGTTATTTGAAACCATTCAGCAAGCCCTAGAACAAGACTATCACGTAATTTTTGCCAAACCTAAGCAGCTATCTGGCTTAAGCGCAGAGCAACTGCAAAGCGTCGATGCGATTGTGTCTTTCTCGGGCATCGAGGTCAGTCAAGCACAATATGAGGCCTTGCCAAATTTACAGTTAATAGCCAACGTCGGTGTGGGGTTTGATAATTATGATCTCGAGTATTTGCGCTCGCGTCGCATTGCGCTCAGTAACACGCCCGAGGTTCTCAATGATTGTGTGGCCGATGCGGCTATTGCGTTGTGGTTGGCGCTCAGTCGCGACATCGTCAAGGCCGATAGCTTTGTGCGCCAAGGTCAATGGAGCCAACCGTATCCCTATCAAACAGCGGCGCATCACAAAAAAGTCGGTATTTTGGGCTTAGGCAGTATTGGTGCAGATATCGCCAAACGGGTACAAGCCTTTGATTGTGAGATTGGCTATCATAACCGCCATCAACGTGACGATGTCGATTATCAGTATTTTGCCGAGGCACGCGACTTAGCGCAGTGGGCGGACTTTTTGTTTGTAGCGACGGTAGGGGGCGCGACCACGGCCAATCTTGTCAATGCCGAGGTGCTTGAGGCTTTGGGTCCAAAAGGCTTTTTAATTAATATTGCCAGGGGTTCAGTGATTGATGAGGCGGCGTTATTGCAAGCGCTGCAAACTCATCGCATTGCTGGCGCGGGCTTAGATGTCTTTCAAAATGAACCACGGATTAATCCCGCCTTTTTTGCGCTCGACAATACCGTCTTGACGCCGCATATTGCCAGCGCCACGCAGGAAACACGTCTTGCCATGCAACAATTAAGCCTGGATAATCTCCGTAAATTTAGTCAACACCAACAATTAATCACGCCGGTGATTGATGTTTTTGAATAATCTTTTTTTGAGGAAAAGTAGATGCCTTCATTTGATGTAGTCAGTCAAGCCGACCTCAACGAGGTGCGTAACGCCGTTGATCAAGTCAACAAAGAGGTCAGTACACGTTTTGATTTTAAAGGATCGGATGCCAGGGTCGAACAAAATGACCATGAACTGCTGATCTTTGCTGATGACGATTTTAAAGTGCAGCAGGTCAAAGATGTGTTGCTCAACAAAATGGCTAAACGTCAGGTCGATTTGCGCTTTTTAGAATTTGGCAAACAAGAAAAAATCGGCGGTGATAAGGTCAAGCAATTTGTCACTGTCAAAAACGGTGTGAGCTCAGAATTGGCCAAAAAAATCGTGCGTCACATCAAGGACAGTAAACTTAAGGTGCAGGCCTCAATTCAGGGCGACACCGTGCGTGTCAGTGGCAGTAAGCGTGATACCTTACAAGACACCATCGCCTTACTCAAAAAAGACTTTAGTGAGGAGCCTTTATCCTTTACGAATTTCCGAGACTAAGGGGTAGTGGAGGCGTGGCCTAATGTCCTAATGGTTGTTTTATGTGCTGATGGACTGATGATTTATGAACTGATGAATTTAAGGCCAAAGCGTCTCGCGATCTTTTCAGCCACTACATCCATAGATGGCCTTGAGATACCCAGCTGCCTGATGTCTAAAAGGCCATCAACAAGCACAAAAAAAGCCGTTAGTATTAACGGCTTTTTTGTACGGCAGGGCAGTATTACATGACGCGGCTGCGGTATTCATTAGTGCGGGTATCGATTTCGATCTTGTCACCGATATTGCAGAATAAAGGCACTTGAATTTCGTAACCCGTGGCGATTTTGGCAGGTTTGAGGACTTTGCCAGAGGTATCACCTTTGACGGCTGGCTCAGTATAGGTAATTTCACGAACAATAATGGTTGGCAACTCAACAGAAATCGCACGACCTTCGTAGAAGACGGCTTCTACCGTCATGCCTTCTTCGAGGTAGTTTAGGGTATCGCCCATGCTTTCTTTTTCGATTTCGTATTGGTTGTATTCTTCGTCCATGAAGACATACATAGGATCCGCAAAATAAGAATACGTGCATTCTTTTTTGTCGAGTACCACGACGTCAAATTTCTCATCGGCTTTTTGGACAGTTTCACTGTTGGTGCCTGATAAGAGGTTTTTGAATTTGATTTTGACAACAGCGGCATTGCGACCTGATTTATTAAATTCTGTTTTTTGGACAACTAAAGGCTCGCCGTTGAGTTGTACGACATTGCCAACGCGTAATTCTTGTGCGGTTTTCATTAAGTTTTACTCCGTCTGATATTGCGTGTGACCGGGACACACACGTCCGCGGACCATTCAAAGATTAAAGCCAATATTTTAACTGTTTTGGCCGCATTGATGATAAAAATCCAAGATTTGTGCTGACAAACTTGCGTGTTGAGCTAAGTCATCCCGTAGCGTCTGATAAAAGAAGCAGGCTTGCTCATAGGCTTGCGGTTGCAACCACGCGGTAAAGTAAGCTTGTAGGGTCAGCAGGGCTTCATGATCATGACTCTTAGCACCGATTTGGTTCCACAACAAGGTGAGTTCTTGGTACTGAGTATCGGCGCCAATCACCTTGAGCCAAGCCTGCAATTTCGTGATATGGGTTTGCTCAGTTTGTTGGTAAATATGCCACACAAAGGGTTTGCCCATCCAATGCGCACGCACCAGACTATCTTCACCGCGCACCAGGTTCAAGTCGCCCAAACTCAACAATAAATCAAACTGTGCTTGCGGCAAGAAGGGTACACGTTGCACGCGTAGCTGCGGCTGCTGATTGCCAACCAGGGCTTCTAAATTGGGTGCCACACCCGGTGCGGCTGCCAAGATAAAGCGCTGCTGGCTCTCGGCAAGTGCCTTTAAACTGGCGATTAAGGCTTGTAGGGGTGCATGTGGATAACAAAAGACATTAATTAAACGGGCTTGCTGATGACTGATTAATTTGGCACAGTCACCCGTCATAATGCGACTCAAAAAGTCATACTGCGCTTGTGGATTGGCCGTAAAACGCGCCAAACTACTGAGTAGGCTATCTTCTCGTAATAAGCCCCCACTGCGTGTGCTAAACCCCGGGAAATAAAAATACTTGGGCACACCATTGCTTTGCAAAGAGGGTTGTTGATGAAAACCATCGATCCAATCTTCGGCGCTGAGATACTCCAGATTGAGCCAACATTGGGTGTTTTGTGGCATCGCCGCTAAGTAGGCTGCAGGCAGGTCACAGCCAAAGGTTTCTATGACCAGTTCAGCGCTTTTGGCAAAATCCTGCTCGTGCATCAGTGCTGGCCACTGTCTCACCTCAATGCTTATTTTCTCCGGTTCGTCTTCAGCACGTTGACAGAGACTTAATCTGTCGGCGTAGTCAGCATAAATGGTCAACGTTTGCTGGGTCTTACAAGGATTAACCTGGGCTTCGATCTTGGCAAAACGCTGCAAATCATCGACCCACAATCGCACCCTTGGCTTCGTAGAGGTTGCGTTAGTTTCAGCGTCAGTATCATTATCAGCTTCAGTGTCAGCACTTTGTGTACTTGGATGATGCAGCGCCGCTGCTAGATTCTTGGCCAGACGCCAGGCGACACCAATATCGCCGTAATTATCGATCACTCGACAAAAGATATCGACGCTTTTGGGGGAGTGCAGCGGGTGTTTGCAGGGGCAGTGATGGAGTGTGTACTGACTATCGGGATGAGTGGCCAACGCACTGGCACTGGCGATGGGACTGACTTTTTTGCAACTCATAGGCGCGAATAAGCATAGTGTTAAACACTCTTAAGTATAGCCTACTGCTGCTAGTCATGGACATAAAAAGACCCATAAGTCTTTGTTATCAAACAATTTCTTATGGGTCTACTAAGACTTGATAAAAAGTCTAAGGGCTTATTTAGCTAATAAGTCACGTAACACGAATGGCAAGATACCGCCGTGTAAGTAGTAATCGACTTCGATAGGCGTATCGATACGAAGCAATAATTGCGCTTCATCAGTCGAACCGTCTTCGCGGTGGATCACCAAGGTGACATTTTGTTGTGGCTTGATATCGCCTTCTAAGCCTTTAAGATCAAAGGTTTCTTTACCAGTGATGTTGAGGCTTTGGACGCTGTCATCGCCCGTAAATTGCAACGGTAAGACACCCATACCGACTAAGTTACTACGGTGAATACGTTCGTAGCTGCGCGTAATCACGGCTTTAACGTTGAGCAATTGCGTACCCTTAGCAGCCCAGTCACGTGATGAACCGGTACCGTATTCTTCACCACCAAAGACGATGTTAGGAATACCGGCTTCTTGGTATTTCATGGCTGCATCGTAAATAGACATTTGCTCGCCATCCGGTTGATACAAGGTATCGCCGCCTTCGAACAAACTACCATCTGGATTTGGCGGAACCATTAAGTTCTTAATACGAACGTTGGCAAACGTACCGCGCATCATAACTTCGTGGTTACCACGGCGAGAACCGTAGCTGTTGAAGTCAGATTTGGCCACGTTATGCGCTTTGAGCCATTTACCTGCTGGAGAGTCTTCTTTGATGCTACCGGCAGGAGAGATGTGGTCAGTCGTGACTGAATTACCAAAGATGGCTAGGGCACGAGCGCCTTGGACTTGGGAACGCTCTGGCAAGGTTTCTGAGAAGTCTTCAAAGAAAGGTGGCTCAGCAATGTAGGTAGATTCTGGCCAGTCGTAGACATTACCGGTCGTACCTTGAATTTTTTCCCATAATTCGCCAGGGTTGTTTTGGACTTGCGCATAGTTATTGCGGAAAGTATCAGGCACCATGGCAGCAGACATAAGTGCTTGCACTTCATCGCTGTTTGGCCAGATGTCTTTGAGGTAAACGTCTTGACCGTCTGCTCCTTTGCCGATTGGATCTTTAGAAAGATCAATACGCATGGTACCGGCAAGGGCATAAGCCACGACTAATGGTGGGGATGCCAAGAAGTTCGCTTTGAGGTTAGGGTGGATCCGCGCCTCAAAGTTACGGTTACCAGACAAGACGGCACAGCAAATGAGATTGTTGTCGGTGATGGCTTTGTTTTGTTCTGGTTTGATATCACCGGCGTTACCAATACAGGTAGTACAACCATAAGCCGCGACATCAAAGCCGAGTTTTTCGAGGTAATCGAGTAAGCCTGTTTTGTTGAGGTACTCGGTCACAATACGGGAGCCCGGAGCCAAAGAAGTCTTGACGTTGCTATTGACGGTAAGACCGAGTTCAACCGCTTTTTTGGCAACGAGACCCGCCGCTAAGAGCACGCTCGGGTTAGAGGTATTGGTACAAGAGGTAATAGCCGCGATCAGCACGTCACCGTTTTTGAGCTTGTCGCCATTGTCCATGGTGACTTCTTTATCGAGCTCTTCGGCTTTTTTGTTGAAACCGTCTTCTTTGCCGGGTTTGGTAAAGAGGGTATCGAACGTTGATTTGACGCTTGGTACCGCAATCCGATCTTGTGGGCGTTTTGGACCCGCGACAGAAGGAACCACCGTAGATAGGTCTAATTTAACCAATTTGGTGTAGTCAACGTCTTTGGCTTCTGGGATACCAAAGAGTTCTTGGGCTTTGAAGTATTGTTCGAAGGCTTCGATTTCTTGGGCGGTACGACCCGTGTTTTTAAAGTAGTCAACGGTTTTTTCGTCAACTGGGAAAAAGCCCATCGTGGCACCGTATTCTGGAGCCATATTAGCAATAGTGGCACGGTCGGTCACGGTGAGACTAGCCGTACCTGGACCACAGAACTCGACGAATTTGCCTACCACTTTTTCTTTGCGAAGCAATTCAGTAATGGTGAGGACCAAGTCAGTAGCAGTCACGCCTTCGTTGAGTTTGCCAGTCAATTCAACACCGACGACGTCTGGTGTCAAGATATATACGGGTTGACCAAGCATAGCGGCTTCGGCCTCAATACCACCGACACCCCAACCCACAACGCCAATACCATTAATCATGGTGGTGTGGCTATCCGTACCCACTAAGGTATCTGGATATAAGACGTTGTCTTTGGAACAGTGTACACCTCGGGCTAAATATTCGAGGTTCACTTGGTGCACAATACCAAAGCCAGGAGGCACGACTTTGAAGGTGTCGAAAGCTTGTGTACCCCATTTGACGAATTTGTAGCGTTCATGATTGCGCTCGAATTCGACTTTCATATTGAGGTCAAGCGCTTCTTCTTTGCCGAAGTAGTCAATCATGACAGAGTGGTCAACGACGAGGTCAACCGGTACGAGTGGCTCGATGTTTTTTGGATCTTTGTGAGTACGATCAGCCACAGAGCGCATAGCGGCTAAGTCAACTAATAAAGGGACACCGGTGAAGTCTTGTAAGACTACACGAGAAACCACAAATGGAATCTCTTCGGTACGTTTGGCCGTTGGGTTCCAGCTGGCCACTTGTTTGACATTGTCTTCGGTGATTTTTTTGCCATCACAGTTGCGAAGTACGGACTCAAGTACGATTCTGATAGAAACAGGTAAACGGGCGACATCGATATTAAGTGCCTTACCTAATTCAGGAAGCGAATGGAACTTGGCTTCTTTATCAGATAGCTTGAGCGTTTGAAGCGTATTCTCTAGCGACATGATATCTCCTATTAGGGGTAGCGAATTAAGCTGGGATCCAAGCACGATGGTGCATTAAATCGATCCAACTTAAATCAAAAATAAATCCTTACGATTATAGCATGTATTTAAGTCATGTATCTTATATAAGACTTACCCAACCATATCAGTATGCAGTCTTAGTTAATAGGTCTCATTCATTCTATAGAGGCTTGATTTATTGTGTTTTTTTAAAAAATTAATGTGTTAAACCGCTCGCTGAAGAACCTTATTTTTAATCTTAAGTAGCGCTTTTCTAATGGTTTTATTCATGTAGAATAAAAAAAACATGTTTGAAAAAGGAGAAAAAAGCATGGCACAAAAATCAAAAGCATTGCCACTGGCCGCAATAGCCATCGTGGTGCTCTTATTAATTGCCTATTTTGGGGGTAATTGGTATCTATCCGAAAAAGTCTTTCCACAAAAAATCCATGAGCAGCTCGCTAAAAATGACCTCGAGGATACAGTGCACTGGAAGGACCAAAAGGCCACTATTTTGGGACACAAAGAAATCACAGGTCTAGAAATCGGTCAGCAAGACGCCGAGCGTTTAGTGGCCGATAAGGTGTTAATCCATGATGTTGATGATGGTGAACATAGTTCAGACTTCGATGTGGAATTGCTCAATGTCCATACCTCTGAGGGCCGCAATCCGCTATTGGCCAGTATGTTCCAAAAGGACTTAGCCTCCTACGGTTATACTGACCTTAAACCGATAGAGAACTTACGTATTAAGAGTCACCAAAAAGACAATCGCTTTAGTTTGGATCTAGCCCTCAAACAAGAGGATTTAGCGAATATTGATTTTAGTTATGACTTAAACATTTCCGAAAAAGCTATGCAAGCACTGGGACATGATGCCAAAAGACTACGTAGTCCAGAAAGCTTAGTCTTTTTAGGGCTATTTTTGGCACCCGAAATTGATTTAAGTGATTTAAAACTCTCTATCGAAGATACGGGTTTTATCAAACACTTGCATGATACTCGACCACTCGAAGCGCAAGACATCGAGCAAGGCCAAGCCACGTGCGAGCAGCAATTAGCCGGATCGTTTGCAGACGCTAAGGACAAATGCCAAGCCATTTATGCCTTCGCCAAAGGGGACAAAAAGCAATTACATATTGCTCTCAAACCTGAAGAGCCGACCAACGTCGCTAAAATCGTCGAAACGATTGATTCACGTTCTTCTCTTTCTGCCCCTAATCCAGAGGGCCGCGAGGCTGACACCAAAAAACTCAATTTTAGCGTTAAGAACTAATCGCTTTATGTATCAACCCTAAGACCCTTGTCCCTGCACAAGGGTCTTTGCTTTAATATATAGATTTTGATAAACAACTCGAGGTGCAACAATGTCAGACAATAACGCCACCATCCTCCAAAAACTTCCTGTCGGCCAAAAAGTGGGTATCGCTTTTTCAGGCGGACTCGATACGTCTGCCGCTCTGCTGTGGATGAAACAAAAAGGCGTACAACCTTATGCCTATACCGCTAATCTAGGGCAGCCCGACGAAGACGATTACGATGCCATCCCCAAAAAAGCCAAAGCCTATGGGGCCGAAGAAGCGCGCTTAGTGGACTGTCGCCAGCAATTGGTACACGAGGGCATTGCCGCGATTCAAGCGGGCGCCTTTCACGTCACGACTGGCGGCATGCCATACTTTAATACCACGCCATTGGGACGTGCCGTCACTGGCACCATGTTAGTGGCGGCCATGCAAGCGGATGATGTGCATATTTGGGGCGATGGCTCGACCTACAAAGGCAATGATATTGAGCGCTTTTATCGTTATGGATTACTGACTAATCCGCATCTAAAAATCTACAAACCGTGGCTTGATCAATTATTTATTGATGAGTTAGGTGGCCGCCATGAAATGAGTGAATTCTTGATTGCCAATGGCTTTAACTACAAAATGTCAGTCGAGAAAGCCTATAGCACCGACTCCAATATGTTGGGTGCGACGCACGAGGCCAAAGATTTAGAGTATTTACAAACCAGTCACAAAATCGTCAAACCTATTATGGGCGTGGCGTTCTGGGATCCCAATGTACAAATCGAAGCCGAGGAATTTAGCATTCGCTTCCAAGAGGGAGTGCCTGTTGCCTTAAATGGTCAGGAATTTGATGATGCTGTCAGCCTATTTTTAGAAGCCAATCGGATCGGCGGTCGTCACGGTTTAGGGATGACTGACCAAATTGAAAACCGCATTATCGAAGCCAAATCTCGTGGCATTTATGAGGCACCAGGGATGGCGTTATTGCATATTGCCTATGAACGTTTAGTCACGGGGATTCACAATGAAGATACGATCGAGCAGTACCGTATCAATGGTTTACGCTTGGGTCGTTTGTTGTATCAGGGGCGTTGGTTCGACTCGCAAGCCTTGATGTTGCGAGAAACTGCACAGCGTTGGGTGGCCAAAGCCATTACCGGTGAGGTCACTTTAGAATTACGACGGGGTAATGATTATTCTATTTTGAATACCGTGTCCGAGAATTTAACCTATGCGCCAGAGCGTCTCAGTATGGAAAAGGTAGAGAATGCCGCCTTTACACCAGCCGATAGGATTGGTCAGCTCACGATGCGTAACTTAGATATTACGGATACCCGCGCTAAATTGGGTCTTTATAGCAAAACAGGTTTATTGAGTCATGGTGCAGATAGCTTGGTGCCCCAATTAGGCAATGACCACGTACAGGGCGAGCCAGGATCTGATCAGTCCAAATAAGTCGGACTCTGATCAGCGCTTAAAGAGGGGGCAAGTACTTAGAGTAACTCCGGATGCTTTTTGAGATAATCCTTGGTATAAGAGCAAACGGGGTTAACCTTGTATTCTCTGGCCTTGGCCCAGTCAATGACGTGTTTTGTTATCTCGCCGGCAATGCCATGACCGCTGATTTCATAGGGCACGATTGTATGCAATAAATTAAACGTGCGATCCTCGATGGAATAACTAATATGGCTCTCTATGCCATTGACAGTGGCGACAAATTCATGGTGTTCGGGTAAGTGTTTAATCAACAAAACGTCCTCCTTTGCGTATGCAATGATTAAAAACCTGGCATTAATAACCTGACAAATGCCTCTCCATTAAGTAGTAGTTAATCCTATATTCTTACACAAAAATAACCCTTGTAAAACGATAATGATTAAGTTTTACAAGGGTTTATCGTTATAAATTAAAGTTATATATCTTATGAATGACGTTGATCGCTAGGGATTAGCGTTGCTCGATAGGCACAAATTCACGGTCATCAGGGCCCACATAGTTGGCCGCCGGACGGATGATTTTTTTGTCCTCACGCTGCTCAATAATATGCGCCGCCCAACCTGCGGTACGTGCCAAGACGAATAAAGGCGTGAACATATCTGTAGGCACACCAAGCATATGGTAGGCCACAGCAGAGAACCAATCTAAGTTAGGGAACATTTTTTTGCTGTCCCACATGGTTGATTCAATTCTCTCGGCGATGTCGTACATCTTGGTGCTGCCCGCGGATGTAGAGAGTTTTTCGGCCACGGCCTTAATGACTTTGTTGCGAGGGTCAGAGGTGGTATAGACAGGGTGACCAAAGCCTAAAATGACCTCTTTATTGGCAATGCGTTCACGAATATCGGCTTCGGCTTGGTCAGGATTGTCATAGCGTTTTTGGACCTCGAAGGCGTATTCGTTAGCGCCACCGTGTTTAGGACCGCGTAACGCCCCAATGGCGCCTGCAATCGCTGAATAAAAATCAGAACCGGTACCGGTAATGACGCGTGCCGTAAAGGTCGAGGCATTAAATTCGTGCTCAGCATAGAGGATCAAGGAGGTGTGCATGGCTTGCACTTGTTCCTCAGTAGGCGCTTGATCATGGAGCAAGTTTAAGAAATGCCCGCCAATACTGTCGTCATCGGTTTCGACATCAATAAAACGACCATGATGACTAAAGTGGTACCAGTACAAAAGCGCGGAACTGAGGCTGGCGATCAATCGATCGGCGATCTCGCGCGCATCAGCCTTGTTATGATCCTCTTTTTCGGGCAAGACCGAGCCGAGCACAGACACTGCCGTGCGCATCACATCCATGGGATGACTGGCCGCAGGCAGGGCTTCGAGGACGGTAATGAGGTTGGCTGGTAAGCCACGCATTTTGCGTAGTTTATTTTTGTAAGCCTTGAGTTCTGTTTGATTAGGCAAGCGGCCATGAATCAATAAGTGTGCGACTTCTTCAAATTCACACTTAGCGGCTAAGTCAAGAATGTCGTAGCCACGATAATGCAGGTCGTTGCCGTGTTTACCGACAGAACAAAGGGCCGTATTGCCCGCTGCTACACCAGAGAGGGCAACGGACTTTTTGCCTTTTTTAGGGGCGTTGTTTTCTGTAGCTTGCGTCATAATGTCTCCTTTTTGGTATTAATATAAAAACTTAAGCTTTGTTTTTTTTGAATAAAGCGTCTAGCGCTTGCTCGTATTGATGATAACCAATGCGATCATAAAGTTCATCACGCGTTTGCATCATGTCTAACACATTTTTTTGGTGACCATCGCGGCGGATGGCTTCATACACAGTCTCAGCGGCCTTATTCATGGCTCTAAAGGCGGAGAGAGGATAAAGCACGATGCCAACCCCGACAGACTTGAGTTCATCGACGGTAAATAACGGTGTCTTACCAAACTCGGTGATATTGGCGAGGACAGGGGCGTTGAGCTGATCACAAAATAATTTGTAAGTCTCGAGGTCATAAGCAGCCTCCACAAAAATAGCATCGGCTCCGGCTTCTAGGCATTTTTGGGAACGCTCAAGAGCGGCTTCGACACCGAAACTCTGGATGGCATCGGTACGAGCGATCAAATAGAAATCAGGATCAGTGCGTGCATCGGCGGCTGCTTTGATACGATCGACCATTTCCTCGGTGCTCACAATTTCTTTGCCAGGACGATGGCCACAGCGTTTGGCACCGACTTGATCCTCGATGTGACAAGCCGCAGCGCCAAATTTAATGAGGCTCTTAATGGTGCGTGCAATATTAAAGGCAGAAGCGCCAAAGCCTGTATCGATATCGACGAGTAACGGTGTATCACATACATCGGTGATGCGGCGAATATCCGTTAGGACGTCGTCCAAGGTATTGATCCCTAGATCGGGCAGTCCCAAAGAACCAGCGGCCACACCGCCGCCAGATAAATAAATGGCTTTATAGCCTGCGCGTTTGGCCAGTAGGGCATGGTTAGCGTTAATGGCACCAATGACTTGTAGCGGTTGTTCTTGAATCAACGCTTGACGAAATCTGGCGCCAGCACTTGGCAAAGTAGCCATAAATAATCTCCTTTTTGCAAATGTTTTTATAGTTATTTAAAAATAACTCCCTGATGCTAATGGCTAGCACAGGGAGTCATGATTGATACATAGAGGTCTTGCGACCTTGAGCTGAGCCAAGGGCAGAGACGGCTAGGCCTCTCTGCCCAGATGGGCAACTGATCACTTATTTAAGTAAGTCAGCCACGCCGTCACGCTCTTCGAGTAATTCCTGTAGCGTAGCGTCCATTTTTTGGCGAGAGAATTCGTCGATTTCTAGACCTTCGACGCGTTTGTACTCACCGTTTTCGCAAGTGACAGGCACACCGTAGATAATGTCTTCTGGGATATCGTAAGAACCATCAGAAGGAACACCCATGGTGACCCATTGACCATTGGTACCGAGTACCCAGTCACGGATGTGGTCAATCGCCGCATTGGCTGCAGAAGCGGCAGAAGAAGAACCACGGGCTTCAATAATGGCCGCACCACGTTTAGCCACGGTCGGGATGAAGGTGTTTTTGTTCCAGTCATCGTCGTTGATAAGGTCTTGAACTTTTTTGCCATCGGCAGTGGCAAAGCGATAGTCTGGATACATGGTTGGAGAGTGGTTACCCCAAACAGTAAAGTGCTCGATGTCTTTGACCGCGACATTGCCTTTTTGGGCGATTTGAGTGAGGGCGCGGTTATGATCTAGACGTAACATAGCCGTGAAGTTTTTGGCCGGAAGATCTGGTGCAGACTTCATGGCAATGTAGGCATTGGTGTTAGCAGGGTTACCGACTACGAGGACTTTGACGTCACGAGAGGCGACTTTGTTGAGCGCCTTGCCTTGCTCAGTGAAGATTTTGGCGTTGACTTGTAATAGGTCAGCACGCTCCATGCCTTTAGTGCGCGGACGAGAGCCAATCAAAAGGGCGATTTCGGCGTCTTTGAAGGCTTCTTCTGGATCGCTGTGGGCGGTCATTTTTTCGAGAAGTGGAAAGGCGCAGTCGTCAAGTTCCATCATCACGCCTTTGAGGGCGTTTTGCGCTTTTTCGTCTGGGATTTCAAGTAGTTGCAAGATCACAGGTTGATCTTTACCGAGCATCTCACCAGAGGCGATACGAAATAAACATGCATAACCGATTTGGCCGGCCGCACCTGTGACAGCCACACGAATCGCTTTTTTTGACATACAAATCTCCATTATTTTAGTTGTATATGGGGGTAGTAAAGGCTTTACTGCCCATGAAATCTAAACCCCATTAGATTAGATCATTGCATGCTTTTAGTCAATGATCCTATAATTTATATCTTATATAAGACTTTACAAAATCCTACAAATTATGGGATAATGTAGGATGTTATCTAGACCAGTTAAAGTGAAAATAAAGTGACTCGTGTTGTAGTGACTAGGGTTGTAGTGACTAGGGTCATGCTATTTATGTCGTCGTGACTAATGTTATGTATTGTGTCATGTTTTTAACTGGTGGTTTTATTGATTGGCTATGGTTCATGGCTCATGGTTCAGGCAAATTCAAATTCTATTTCAGCAGCATTTAAGCCTTTGTATAAGCAAATTAAGGATTTACTTATACAACGCTTGCAGTCTGGCGAATGGAAGCCTGGTGAACCGATTCCTAGTGAATTAGAGCTTTGTAGCTTATTTGGCGTGAGCCAAGGCACGGTGCGTAAGGCTATCGATGAATTAGCCGCGGCGTCGGTCTTGATTCGGCGCCAGGGCAAGGGCACGTATGTGGCCACACACCACGAAGCACAGGTGCGCCACCGTTTCTTGCGTTTTACGCACAAGGATACCATCCGTGACGAGGCCTTGCGGCCTATTCAGACGAGTAGTCGCTATTTGTCCTGTACCCAAGGCAAGCCGCAAGATTTCGAGTTACCTATCTTGCCCATGAGCCAAGCTGAGCTCCTAACAGAGCTTATCGCCATTAAGCGCGTCATTGAGTTTAATGGTGTTCCCACTGTTTTCGAGCACATCTATCTCCCGGCAGCGATCTTCAAGGGCCTCACCCTTGAACGTCTCCAAGAGTTGCGCGGTCCTTTGTATGTGTTCTTCGAGAGCCAATACGGCGTCAGTATGCTTAAGGCCGACGAGCATTTAACAGCGGTGGCGGCTTCTTCAGAGGCTGCCCAAGTGTTACAAATCGAAAAGGGAGCGCCCTTGCTCCAAGTCGACCGTATTTCATACACCTACAATGGCAAACCCATAGAATTTAGACGGGGTTTGTACTTAACGGATCATTACGTATATCGAAATGGTTTAAACTAGAGGGTGTTTAATTTGCGGTTTTGTAATTAATTGCAACCGCTGGGTATTTTTTGTAAATAACGTGAGGCAAATATGTCAGAAAGTCAGAAAAAGGCTAGGCGCGAGTTTCGCAACCTGAGCCTATCTCAACTTATGCAATATCGTTTGCCGGTGCCAGGTATTCTTTCTATCTTGCACCGTGTGAGCGGTGTATTAATGTTCTTCTGTATGCCGCTGGTATTCGTACCTTTTTTTGCAGCAAGTGTGCGTTCAGAGGAATCTTTCCAAGCGCTAGGTGCGGGTGTCAGCGGGTTCTTTTTAAAGCTGCTTTTATTAGTACTGATTTGGGGCTTTATGCACCATTTCTGTGCCGGTATTCGGTACTTAGTACTAGATATGCATGTGGGTGTCGATAAGCCCAAAGCGCGTCTATCCGCAAAAATCGTTTTTGGTGCGAGTTTATGTTTGACTCTCGTGTTTGCAATCAAACTGTTCGGGGTACTCTAAATGGAAAATAAAGAACAATTTGGCACCAAACGTATGGTGGTGGGTGCAAATTACGGCACCATTGATTTCATTATGCAGCGTCTCACAGCCGTCATCATGGCTGTGTATTCCTTGATTTTCTTAATCGTGGCGCTCTTTACCGTTCATGATTATTATTCTTGGGTAGCCATGTTTACCTTTACGGTAGGCGGTTATCCATTAGGGCAAATCGCGGCTTCATTAGTGTTTTTCTCCTTGGGCTACCACGCTTGGATTGGCGTCCGTGATGTTTGGATGGACTATGTTCCCGCTGCAATGACACGTTTGTTCATGCAGTTAATAACTGGCACGTGGTTATTAGTTGCCGTTATTTATTTTATAAAAATTGTCTGGAGTATTTAAGCCGTGGCCGAAATTAATTCTTCTTTACCTCGTCGTCAATTTGATGTCATCGTCGTGGGTGCGGGTGGCTCTGGTATGCGTTGCTCATTGCAACTGGCTCAAGCAGGTTTGTCTGTGGCCGTGCTCACCAAAGTATTCCCGACGCGTTCTCACACTGTCGCCGCTCAAGGGGGTATTAGTGCTTCCTTGGGTAATATGTCAGAAGACCACTGGAAGTGGCACCTTTACGATACCGTTAAGGGTTCTGACTGGTTAGGCGACCAAGACGCCATTGAATTTATGGTGCGTCAAGCCCCTAAAGCCGTCTATGAGCTTGAGCACTTTGGTATGCCGTTTGACCGCAACCCAGACGGTACCATTTATCAACGTCCTTTCGGTGGTCATACCGCCAACTACGGCGAAAAACCTGTACAACGCGCCTGTGCGGCGGCTGACCGTACCGGTCACGCGCTATTGCACACGCTGTATCAACGTAACGTCGCCGCCAAAACGCATTTCTTTGTCGAATGGATGGCACTTGATTTGATTCGTAACGATGCTGGCGATGTCTTGGGTGTGACGGCTCTCGAAATGGAGACCGGCGATATTTACATCCTCGAAGCCAAAGCCACTGTCTTGGCAACGGGTGGTGCGGGCCGTATTTGGGCCGCCACAACCAATGCCTTCATCAACACCGGTGACGGTTTAGGCATGGCCGCTCGTGCCGGTATTGAACTCGAAGATATGGAATTCTGGCAATTCCACCCAACCGGCGTTTATGGCGCTGGCGTGTTGATTACCGAAGGTGTACGCGGTGAGGGTGGTTACTTGCTCAACAAAGACGGTGAACGTTTCATGGAACGTTATGCCCCTACGCTACTCGACTTGGCGCCACGTGATTTCGTTTCACGTTCTATGGACCAAGAAATTAAAGAGGGCCGTGGTTGTGGCGAAGATGGCGCTTATGTCTTGCTTAAGCTCGATCACCTAGGCGAAGAAACCATCAAAAAACGTCTACCTTCTATTCGTGATATTGCGATCAAGTTCGCCAACGTCGATCCTATCAAGGATCCAATTCCTGTGGTACCGACGATTCACTACCAAATGGGCGGTATTCCTGCCAACTATCACGGTCAAGTGGTAACCTGGAAAGATGGCAAAAACCAAGTCGTCAATGGTCTCTATGCGATCGGTGAATGTGCGGCCGTTTCGATTCACGGTGCCAACCGTCTAGGTACTAACTCCTTATTAGACTTGGTGGTCTTTGGTCGTTCCGCTGGTCAACATATTATTGATGACCATCTCGAAAACCAACGTAGCCATCAGCCACTCCCTAAAGAGTCCGTCGAAAAATCCCTTGCTCGTGTCAATGACATCGAGACTCGCACGGGTGGTGAAACGGTGTACGCTGTCGCCAATGATATGCGTAACAGCATGCAATCACACTGTGGTGTATTCCGTACCCAAAAAGTCCTCAATGAAGGCGTGACCCAGATCGACAATATTGCCGAACGCGTCAAACACGTATCCTTCAAGGACAAATCCAAAGTATTTAACTTAGCTCGCCAAGAAGCTCTTGAGCTAAGCAATATGATCGAAGTTGCTCGTGCAACCATTAAATCTGCATCATTACGTACCGAAAGCCGTGGTGCTCATGCACTAGATGATTACCCAGAGCGTGATGACGAAAACTGGCTAATCCACACCTTGTGGCATTCTGATACAGGTGAAGTTGAATACAAACCTGTCGAAATGAATCCACTCACGGTGCCGACTGTACCACCAAAACCACGTACATTCTAAGATTAAGAAGGTGAAAATGAGTACTGAAGAAAAAAAACAACCCCGTCGCATGAAATTCGAGATCTATCGTTATGATCCCGATAAAGACGAAAAACCCTACATGCAAAGTTACGATGTGGAATTAGGTCCACACGACAAAATGTTGCTTGACGCTATTGTGCGCATCCAAACGGATTACGACGATAGCTTGTCACTACGCCGCTCTTGCCGCGAAGGTGTATGTGGCTCAGATGCCATGAACATCAACGGCAAAAATGGCTTGGCATGTATTACGAATCTGCGCGACCTCAAAGAACCTGTGCGTCTACGTCCATTACCCGGTCTACCTGTGATTCGTGACCTTGTGGTTGACATGACACAGTTCTATAATCAATACCATTCTGTGCGTCCATATCTCATTAACGATGTGCCGCCACCCGAAAAAGAGCGCTTACAAAGTCCAGAAGCTCGCGAAGAACTGAATGGTTTGTATGAATGCATCTTGTGTGCATGCTGCTCAACCTCCTGTCCTTCATTCTGGTGGAACCCCGATAAATTCGTAGGCCCAGCAGGCTTATTACAAGCCTATCGCTTCTTGGCAGATAGCCGTGATACGGCCACCAAAGAGCGTCTTGATAACCTCGAAGATCCATATCGTTTGTTCCGTTGTCACACGATTATGAACTGTGTTGATGTTTGCCCTAAAGGTCTTAACCCAACCAAGGCCATTGGTAAAATCAAAGAGATGTTAGTTCGCCGCACGGTTTAATAATGACAGCTAATATAGACCAAGCGCGTGCTGTTCTGCGTTGGAGGGCACGCCGAGGAATGCTCGAGAATGATTTGATCATCACAGCATTCCTCGATGAAAACGAGACAAAACTCAGCGATGCTGAAGTCATGGCATTACACCATCTCTTCAAAATCGATGATAACGAATTGCTAGATATTTTGTTATCTAGGTCTGAACCCAGCGGGGAGTTTGATACCCCCGAAATCCATGCATTGGTTCGTCAACTTAGAGCACAAAACACCACTAGCATTTAACAACTACTATATAACTAAAAGGAAATCCAAAGATGCAAGAGTCAGATATTAAAGCTAACCTTAGTCTTTCAAACGATCAAAAGTCGGCTGAATTCCCAGTCTACAAAGGTACCGAAGGGCCTGATGTCATCGATATCCGCAAACTATATGCGCAAACTGGCATGTTTACCTTCGACCCTGGCTTTTTGTCAACCGCTTCTTGCCAATCTAAAATCACCTTTATTGACGGAGGCAAGGGTGAGTTGCGCTATCGTGGTTACCCGATTGAGCAACTTGCTGTGAAATGTGACTACTTAGAGATTTGTCACTTATTGATGTATGGTGATTTACCTACCAAAGAGCAGAAAGAGAAATTTGATAACCGTATTTTGCGTCACAACATGGTGCACGAACAAATGCACTTCTTTGTGCGCGGTTTCCGTCGTGATGCTCACCCAATGGCCATTGTTACTAGTTTGGTGAGTGCGTTATCTGCCTTCTATGGCGATTCTATCGACATTAATAACCCTGAGCACCGAGAGATCTCTGCCATTCGCTTGATCGCTAAGCTCCCAACACTTGTTGCTATGGCTTACAAATATTCTCGTGGCGAGCCTTACATGCATCCAGATAATAGCCTATCTTATGCAGGTAATTTCTTACGTCAAATGTTTGCTACGCCATGCCAAGATTACGAAGTCAACGAAGTGCTCGAACGTGCCATGGATCGCATCTTTATCTTGCATGCTGATCACGAGCAAAATGCCTCAACTTCTACTGTACGTCTTTGCGGTTCTTCTGGTACAAATCCATTTGCCGCTATCGCAGCGGGTGTGGCTTGCTTGTGGGGTCCTGCCCACGGTGGTGCCAACGAAGCTTGCTTAGACATGCTTGAGCAAATCCAAGCCCAAGGTGGTGTCGAAAAAGTTGGCGAATTCATGGAAAAAGTCAAAAACAAAGAAGCTGGCGTACGCTTGATGGGCTTTGGTCACCGTGTCTACAAAAACTACGACCCACGTGCCAAACTCATGCAAGAAACTTGCAAAGAAGTACTCCAAGCGCTCGGTCTCGAAAACGACCCATTGTTCAAATTGGCCATGGAATTAGAGCGTATTGCTCTCGAAGACGAATACTTCGTCGAGCGCAAACTCTATCCTAACGTCGACTTCTACTCAGGTATCGTCCAACGTGCTATCGGTATTCCAAAAAGCTTATTTACCGCCATTTTTGCACTCGCTCGCACCAGTGGCTGGATCGCTCAATGGAATGAAATGATTTCTGACCCAGACTACAAAATTGGTCGTCCTCGTCAGTTGTACACGGGTCCAACCAAACGTGATGTACCTGATATCGCTCAACGCTAATACTTATCGTCCTGTAAGTATTTCGTAATCTCAAAAAACCCTGATTTCTTAGCAAATCAGGGTTTTTACTAAATACGCCGCAGAAAGGCGTATACTGTCAAGGACATTTTTTTTCGGAGAATAGAATGAGTGTTAATCAAGATCCGCAAAAAAATCAACATGCGATTCCGTCTTATTTAAATGCAGACGATATTGGTGCATGGGGAATCTTTTTGCAGCAAGTTGATCGAGTGGCTCCGTATTTAGGTTCATTAAGCCGCTGGATCGAAACCCTTAAACGACCAAAACGCATTTTAGTCGTTGATGTGCCCGTAGAATTAGACAATGGTACGATTGCCCACTTTGAAGGCTACCGTGTACACCACAATGTTTCTCGTGGCCCAGGTAAAGGCGGTATTCGTTACCACCAAGACGTTAACCTCTCAGAAGTGATGGCCTTAGCGGGTTGGATGTCGGTCAAAAATGCGGCCGTCAATGTACCGTTTGGTGGTGCAAAAGGGGGGATCCGAATTGACCCTCGTAAATACTCTAGCAAAGAACTCGAAAGAATCACCCGTCGCTATACCAGCGAAATTGGTCTAGTCATTGGCCCGAGCAACGATATTCCAGCGCCAGACGTCGGTACTACGCCACAAACCATGGCTTGGATTATGGATACGTATTCCATGAATACCGGCGCGACTTCTACTGGTGTCGTGACGGGTAAACCGATTTATCTAGGCGGTAGTTTGGGTCGCGTTGAAGCTACCGGTCGCGGCGTCTTTACCGTCGCCTCAGAAGCGGCTCGCGAAAAAAATATCGACCTTCAGGGCGCCCGCGTGGCCGTTCAAGGTTTCGGTAATGTAGGCGGCACAGCAGCCCGCTTATTCCATGAAGCGGGCGCTAAAGTCGTAGCCGTCATGGACCATACCGGTCAACTTTATAATGACAAAGGCTTAGACATTTACGCCTTACTCGAGCATGTCCAAAAAACGGGCGGCATCAAAGACTTTGCCGATGCGGATGTCATCAGCGCTGACGAATTTTGGTCAACAAAAACTGATTTCTTAGTGCCAGCCGCCCTCGAAAATCAAATCAATGAGCGCGTCGCCAATATGATCGATACCAAGATCTTAGTGGAAGGTGCCAATGGCCCAACCTTGCCAAAAGGAGACGATATCCTCAAAGAAAAAGGTATTTTTGTGATTCCTGACGTGGTCGCCAATGCTGGCGGTGTGGTCGTCAGTTACTTTGAATGGGTGCAAGACTTCTCAAGCTTCTTCTGGACCGAAGAAGAAATCCATCAACGCTTAGTACGCATTATTACAGATGCTTACCGTAGTGTTTCTGAAGTCGCTTCACGTCATCAAGTGAGCTTGCGTACAGCGGCCTTTATCGTGGCTTGCGAACGCATCTTAGAAGCTCGCCAAATCCGCGGTCTCTATCCTTAATGAGCGACCTTGTTCTTTAAGGCAAAACAAAGCCGTCTCTGGGAGGCGGCTTTTTTCTTTAAAAGGCTATTTTTTTATTCGACCCACAGACAACCCCTTAGGGCATTAGTCAGCACCAGAGCTTGTGCCTGTTGTAGCATGTCTTTATCGATATACGCTTCTTGGACCTGCGCGGTTTGTAAATACTGCTCGCTATGAGCCAAGACCTCAGTGCGCATCACGCCTGGCAAAATATCCAATGACAGAGCAGGGGTGAACCATTGATCTTGGTATTTGACAAATACATTGCTGCGCGCACCTTCCAGTAAAAAGCCGGCCTCATTAAAAAACAAGATTTCATGAAAATGCTCGGCAGGGAAGTCGAGTGACTTTTGCATCGCCGCTTGATAAATCGGTCTAAAACTCGTTTTATAACCACGCAAGGGGTCGCGATTGGCTAAACGGGTGGTGGCCATTTCCACACTGACTTGGCGGATGGCTTGGATGGGCGCATGCGAAAAATTGACCGTGCCATCTGGCTGCAAACTTATTTTGCAGCGGTATAGTGTTTGCGGTGACAGTGTACTTAAATAGTCTTTGACCAAGCGTTCCAGATCGCTAGCATCTCGTGCGGGTAGTTTGAAATTAAGCGCTTGGGCGCTGCGCCATAAACGCGCCATATGTTGTGTCAATAAAGGACAATGCTGTTGTTCGATACGCAGGGTTTCAAACAGGCTGATTTCTGGCAGACCACGATGGATAAAGCCCGCTTTCCAATCAATTTCTTCATATTCAGATGCCGCTGTGCTGTCGTAGACAATGCCACCGCCCACGCCTAAGACACCATCATAGGCCAGGCTCGTGGTCGCTTCATCGGTGTGAGCTGGCGCCAGTGTTTGCGGCCTGAGTGTTAAGGTGCGAATGGCGACATTAAAGCAAGCTGTAAACGGCAAGCCTTGCGGATGGCGATCGCTGACAGGATTTGGCTGCAAAAAGCCAATGCTGCCGGTATAAAGCGCGCGCGGACTCTCTTCAAGTTGCGCAATATATTCCATACTTTTCTTTTTGGGGGCCCCTGTAATGGACCCACAGGGAAAAAGCGCCCGCATGATCGCCGCCGCAGTGGTTTGTGGTTTGGCTTGGGCACGAATGGGGGTGGTCATTTGTAACACTTGACCAAAGGGCTCCACTTTAAAGAGTTCTTCGACTTCAACACCAAAAGGGGTGGCCAACTGTGCCAAATCATTGCGTAGTAAGTCGACAATCATCAGGTTTTCAGCGCGGTTTTTTGGATCGTCGCGCAAACTCGCTTTTTGGGTCTCGAGGGGGATATCACTGCGGATATTGAGCGTCCCTTTCATGGGTTCAGTCTGGATGAGACCTTGGGCGTTAATTCGAAAGAATAATTCGGGAGATAAGCATAATTGCCAGGCCTCAGGTAGATGCGCTAGACAGGCGTAAGCCACCGCTTGTTGCTGACGCAATTGCTCATAGAGCCGAGCAGGACTGCCATAGGCCGCGAAGTGTTGGCGGATCGTGTAGTTAACCTGATAAAAATCACCCTTGGCGATGGCCTCGTGAATCGTTTGCATACGCGCTTGGTACTGCTCAAATGAGGTATCTTTATGTAGGGCGCAAATACCGGCAGGATAGGGCTGATCATCGCTAAGCGCCGCTGCATGATCTAAGGCTTGTTGCTGTAAAAAATCCTTAATTTGCTCAGCATTGCTGAGGGGTTGCTTGTCATTGAACCAATGCAAGGCCAGCGCCTGCTGGTTTTCTGGCACTTGACGACCAGTTTGGCCAAAAACAATCGACTCACCGAATTCATAAGGGACAAAAAAAGCGCAATGTTTGTGTGCTTGCCAGCCTTTATGCAGTAAGGCATCGAGCTCATCTAGCTGTTGTGCATTCAGATAATCACTGTGACTGTAGTGCTGGAGAAGTGTGGCCTGTTGTTCAATGGCGTTATCAAATAAAACAAAAAAAGAAGCGTCAAGCATGGTGAAAGACAGCAAAGAGTTAGAAACGTAAATCTAGTGTAATCCCTTATTGTAAAGCAGGCCGTCAGTGCTCGGACAACGATATTCGGCAAGTTTTCCTAAATTCACACGACTTATTCAAAAGATTTGAGGCAGTCGTCAACCATCGCCATAGTGGTTTTGACGTATATCTGTGTGGTCAAAATGCCTGTATTTTTTAAAAATTATAAAAGCAATGAATTCATGGTAAACAGCCGAGGAGGAGCGATGACAGAATCAAACGTATACAATGTTGCGACAGGCAATGAACCACAGCCAGAAAACGAACCACAGCCTAAGCCAAAACTTTTAATTGGCAAAATTCCAGCAAAGACCAGCCTCAAACTGTCATTCTCAATTCTCAAAAAAAACTGGCTTAAATGTCTACTCGTCCCCACCTTAATCTACGCGTTTATCTTTGTGTGCTTTTCCTTGTGTATAGGCGGCATTTCAGGGATAGGTTTTGTGGTGGACGCGGGCTCCGAATTCAATGTCCCATTGATTATTTTTTTGATAGTGTGCGCGCCCATTGGCTTAGTCTATAGTATCAAGTTGTGTTTGAATTACTTTCGCATGCTAGCAGCCATGGTTTTTGAAGATGACCATAAGATGCGAATCCGCTTGCTTTTTAAGTTTCGTGCCAACGATAAGCTTTTTTGGGTGTTGGTTTTGTCAGTTATCGCAGGCTACGCGGTAAGTAGTATGACGGGGATATTGTTTTTGCCACTATTACACCTTCCTAGTGAGTTACAACTCTTCTTCGTTGTTGTTGTCTCAATAGTCAGCACGTGTGCTCTATATTCGGTCCCTATGTATAGTATACCGATCTCCCTGCGCTATCCTAGACTTCCAATCACTGAAATATTGACCAACAACTTTACCGTCATATATAAAAATCTCACCTTAAGTGCCGCTGTTTTTATTATTTTTATAGCGGGTTTACCCCTTGTCATTTCTGGTATTTACATCTTGCTAACTACATTTAGCTCATGGTTAATTCACAGTTCACTCTTTAGCTTTGCTGAACTACCGCATCAAGTAGCCATTGCCAAACAAGAGGCTATCCTTCATCGGGTTAATATCGCACTCATAGTGGTGGCGTCTATTGGGGCTGTCTATAGTGTTATCTACTTTTTGATATGGACCTTCACAGCTGTGATGCTGGGGACGAGTGCTCCACAAGCCCCTGCAAGTCCGGAGACCATTAACGTACAACCTTTGGAGCCAGCGACCTAAGCTGTCTTTACAGGGCAAACGTGGTTTAAGATGGCATAAGGCTGCATACAGGGGCGGGTGTTTACCTAACCCTGTATAAACCTATATAAACCTACATAAACTTTTATAAACTTATATAAACCTATACAAGTTTATATAAACGGGTCTAGCGTTGCATAAGGTAGATTCAACGATCGAAGCGCATAAACTTCGCGCAAAAATATATTTATTTGTAGCAGAATCTGCTACAATCTAAGACTTACTTTTTTGGGTGCGAGCATCCGTTAAGCGGGTATCAATGGATCTAGTGCTTATATACTAAGGCTATGATTGCTGAGATGACTCGTGACAGCCAATGATGCACAATTATAATGGCATAACACCCTAAAGCCCCCTGTAGCTCAGTTGGTTAGAGCAGAGGACTCATAATCCTTTGGTCGCTGGTTCAAGTCCAGCCGGGGGGACCAATGGCTATGGCATTTGATTCACTATAGTCCAGTATGATTACATCGTTGTGCCATCTTTAGCCCAGCTTTATTCTCCCTTTATCTCTCCTTGTTTCACCTTTATTCTTCCTTTGTCTCAGCTTTATTCCATTATCTGTAACAGTGCGTTGGCATTTTAATTATTCGTTTTGCTGTTTTTTTAGTGGCTAAACGCTAAGTAGCGTTAAGTCTTGAACGGCATTCAGTCTAAAACCCAGCTCTAGACCCAGCGTGTTACATTTAACACCCTCATGCCTAAGCCCTTGCCCTATAGCTTGTACAAGATATACTGACAAAAAAAGCCACTGGTTATCACAGTGGCTTTGGTCATTCTTTGATACTTTAGGCAAACCGCCCAACGCTAGTTAGCGCTTCATCATATCAAAAAACTCATCATTCGTTTTAGTAGCACGGACCTTATCCATAATGAATTCCATGGCTTCCACCTCGTCCATATCATGAATGAATTTGCGTAAGACCCAGGTTTTTTGGAGCTTGTCGGCTTTCATGAGTAGTTCCTCACGACGGGTGCCCGATTTATTGAGGTTAATAGCAGGGTAGAGGCGTTTTTCAGCCAGACGACGCTCGAGATGAATCTCGGCGTTACCCGTACCCTTAAACTCTTCATAAATGACCTCATCCATGCGGCTACCTGTTTCAATCAAAGCGGTACCAATAATCGTAAGGGAACCGCCTTCTTCGATATTACGTGCCGCCCCAAAGAAGCGTTTTGGTCGTTGTAAAGCATTGGCATCCACGCCCCCGGTGAGGACCTTGCCAGAGGCCGGGACGACGGTATTGTAGGCCCGAGCTAAACGGGTAATGGAATCGAGCAAGATGACCACGTCTTTTTTGAGTTCGACCAAGCGTTTGGCCTTTTCGATGACCATCTCAGCCACTTGTACGTGGCGAGTGGCGGGCTCATCAAAGGTGGAGGCAATCACTTCGCCACGCACCGTGCGTTGCATCTCAGTGACTTCTTCGGGACGCTCATCGACCAATAACACAATGAGGGTGGAATCTGGGTAGTTGGTGGTAATGGAATGTGCAATATGTTGCATCATGACCGTTTTACCAGATTTTGGGCTGGCGACAATTAGCGCCCGTTGTCCCTTACCAATAG
Organism: Brackiella oedipodis DSM 13743; assembly: GCF_000621025.1. Lineage (GTDB taxonomy): Bacteria > Pseudomonadota > Gammaproteobacteria > Burkholderiales > Burkholderiaceae_B > Oligella > Oligella oedipodis. The sequence continues at coordinate 439,449 of NZ_KK211206.1, read as the reverse complement.
GGGCAAAAATGTCTAAAATGCGACCCGTGTAATTTTCTTCACTCTTGATATTGCGCTCCAAAATCATCGGTTCATTTGGATGCAAAGGCGTGAGGTTTTCAAAAATCATGCGGTGTTTCACGGTTTCGGGAGAAACACCATTGACGCGTTCGACTTTGACGAGCGCAAAATAACGTTCACTTTCTTTAGGAACGCGAACTTCGCCTTCGATAGAGTCGCCAGTATGCAAATTAAAGCGACGAATTTGTGAAGGGGAAATATAAATATCTTCCGCACTGGCCAAGTAAGAGGTGTCGCTAGAGCGCAAAAAGCCAAAGCCGTCGGGTAGGACTTCTAAGACCCCATCTCCAAAAATTTGTTCGCCCGTTTTGGCGCGTTTTTTCATGATGGCAAACATGAGTTCTTGTTTGCGCAAGCGGTTGGCATTGTCGATATTAAGCTCGGCGGCAATCTCCAGTAATTCTGGGACTTTTTTAGTTTTAAGTTCGTTAAGATGCATTAGTGTAGTGATACAGAGATAGGATGTTTGATAGTCAACAAGCCGTTGCGGGTGCTAGGCACCCGCGGCTGTGTTTGCGTAAATTGAAAAAAGTCTGTGTGATGTGCTAAGAAAGAGGCTGGAAATGAAGATTAGATATGGCCATCGATAAAACCAAATAATTGGTTTTTGTCTACAGCACCCACTTTAGTGTCAACGACTTCACCGTTTTTGAATAACTTGAGTGTTGGGATACCACGTACGCCAAATTTAGCGGCAACGTTAGGGTAGTCTTGGACGTCAACTTTGACCACTTGGAGGCGATCTTTGTATTGCGTCGCAGCCTCTTCTAAAAGAGGTGCGATGGCTTTACAGGGACCGCACCAAGGTGCCCAGTAATCCACCAAAACAGGTTGTTCTGATTGTAAAACATCAGCATCGAATTTATCTTCTGTGGTGTTTTTGATTAAGTCGCTCATAGTATCTCACTAAAAAATCAAGAGTAAAATCGTTAGTAGGCTAATCGGGTCACCTTGCATCAGGGGCAAACAGTTATTTGCCGTGACTGCTAGTGAACGGGCCTTAATGCATAAACCCATGGGTAGTTGTGCGATGTGCTAGCATGGCGAGCGGCTCGTCATTGCTAGGAACTCGCGGATATCACTGATATCATCGTGGCAGTGGCAACTTGTGCTAGTTTGCATACCTTGGGCAAGCATAGTGCCTGCATAGTGCCTACACTGGTTTACGCTAGGACTCCCTAAGTCTCTATCAAATCGTCCGATTAAATCGTACTAAGTCATGGCTTAGGCATCATGGATGAGGCCCATAGATTAGGCTTGGCCAACTAAGGATAGAAAGACTTAGGATAGTAGGGTAAACAGAACGCTTATATTGATTCATTGATCACAATAAGAGCCCGGATAAACTGTGCACACATGACAGCCAATCACTCAGTTATCAAGCCGTCATCCATGAATGCTCACTTAATGTTCAATCAATGGTCATTGATGCCACACGTGGTCTTATAATCACGCGAGGTCGCGTTTGGTCATGTTTAGTCACACGAGCTTATGGGTACTAACTTGTGGCTTTTTATGATAGGGAATTGCTCAATAAAGCATTGCTGAGCCCTTTAGCCTTTATTATCACGTTAGAATAACATTATTTTAAAAAAGTGGGTTAACCATACCCAAAAAACAACAAATAACCTTATAACTCATTAATCTAAAGCAACTTTTTTAGTCGATTATGAATAAATCCAGTCAAACCGCCTACGATGAAGCGTCGATTCGAGTCCTCAAAGGACTGGAGCCCGTTCGCGAGCGTCCTGGCATGTATACACGCACAGATACACCACTGCATATTGTGCAAGAGGTGATTGATAATGCTGCCGATGAGGCGTTGGCGGGATTTTGTCAGCATATCGATGTGACCTTACACACGGATCAAAGCGTTACGGTCAGCGATGATGGACGTGGTATTCCGGTGGGGCTTCATGCCGAAGAAAAGTTGCCAGTGGTTGAAATTGTCTTTACGCAATTGCACGCCGGCGGTAAATTCGACAAAAAAGCGGGCGGGGCTTATGCCTTTTCGGGGGGCTTGCATGGCGTCGGGGTCTCGGTGACCAATGCCTTATCCACCCGTCTAGAAGTCAATGTACAGCGTGACGGCCAACAATATCAATTGGTGTTTAAGGATGGCGGCCATATCGAAAAGCCATTGCAAGCGGTTGGTAAGGTCAAAAAATCCGTAACTGGTACTTCGGTTACGGTCTGGCCCGATCCTAAATACTTTGACAACAAGCATATCCCGCTCAACGACTTAATGCATTTATTACAGAGCAAAGCCGTGTTGTTGCCGGGCGTGAGTATTTCCTTGACCCTAGAAAAAACCGGTGAAACCAAGCGCTGGCTCTACCAAGAGGGTCTCCAAGGTTATTTACAAGAAGAGCTCGCCGATCAGGAATTATTGGTGCCGTTGTTTATCGATCAGAACTTTATGGACGCCAATGATGAGCAATTCTCTGAGGGTGAGGGCGCACAATGGGCGGTGGCCTGGACCCTAGAAGGCGCGATTGCCCGCGAGTCTTTTGTCAATCTGATTCCGACGACGGCAGGCGGAACTCACGAAGCAGGCCTGCGCGATGGACTTTTTACCGCCCTCAAAGGTTTTATTGAATTACATAATCTTTTACCTAAAGGGGTCAAACTGTTGGCCGAAGATCTGTTTTCTAGAGCCAGTTTTGTGTTATCGGCAAAAATTCTGGATCCACAGTTTCAAGGACAGACCAAAGAGCGCCTAAACAGTCGTGATGCTTTGCGTTTGGTGTCGAATTTTGTCAAAACCTCGTTTGAATTGTGGCTCAACTCCAATGTGGAGTGGGGACGTAAATTAGCCGAACTAGCCATCAAGCAAGCGCAGGCGCGTAATCGAGCTAGCAAAAAGGTAGAAAAACGCAAAAGCTCGGGCGTGGCAGTGTTACCAGGTAAGTTGACAGATTGTGAATCCGATGACACGAGCCGCACTGAAGTCTTTTTAGTGGAGGGTGACTCCGCGGGCGGCTCAGCCAAAATGGGTCGTGATAAGGAATTCCAAGCGATTTTACCCTTGCGTGGTAAGGTCTTAAATGCCTGGGAGGTGGATCGGGATCGTTTATTTGCCAATAACGAAATCCATGATATTGCCGTTGCCATTGGAGTGGATCCCCACAGTGCTAGCGACAACCCTGATCTGTCAGGCTTGCGTTATCGACGAATTTGTATTTTGTCCGATGCCGATGTCGATGGCTCACATATTCAAGTTCTACTGCTAACGCTGTTTTATAAGCATTTTCCGAAGCTTGTCGAAAATGGCTTTGTGTATATTGCGCAACCCCCCCTTTATAGGGTCGATGTACCGGCGCAAGGCAAGCGTCCAATGCGCAAGATTTATTGCCTCGACAACAATGAGCTTGACGCTGTCACAGAAAAACTCAGCAAGGAGAATATTAAGTCCAATGCCTTATCGATCAGCCGCTTTAAAGGCTTGGGTGAAATGAGTCCAGAGCAGCTCTGGGAGACGACGATGAATCCGGATACGCGGCGTTTATTACCGGTGGCTTATGGTGAACTGAGCCCAGAGCAAACCTTGGCGGTTTTTGATATGTTAATGGCCAAAAGCGAATCCGCACAACGCCGCGCCTGGCTGGAAGATAAAGGCAACTTAGCAGAATTGGATATTTAACATGGATAACATGGATCAAACGGATTTATTTGCAAAAGAGTCTGGGCAAGACTTGATTACCTTAGGATACTACGCCGAAAAAGCCTATTTAGACTATGCCGTTTCGGTGGTCAAAGGCAGGGCGTTACCAGATGTTTGTGACGGCCAAAAACCGGTGCAGCGACGGATTCTTTTTGCGATGCACCAAATGAATCTGAAAGCAGGCGCCAAGCCTGTTAAATCGGCGCGTGTTGTCGGGGACGTCTTAGGTCGTTTTCATCCCCACGGTGATCAACCCGCCTACGACGCGATGGTGCGCATGGCACAACAGTTCACCTTACGTTATCCGCTGATTGATGGTCAGGGTAATTTTGGCTCAAGAGATGGCGATGGCGCAGCGGCCATGCGTTATACAGAGGCCCGTTTGACCGCCTATGCCAATTTACTGCTCGACGAGCTCAATGAGGGCACGGTCGATTTTATGCCCAATTATGATGGTACTGAGCAAGAACCGAAAATGCTGCCGGCGCGCTTGCCCATGATGCTGTTGAATGGTGCCTCGGGGATTGCCGTGGGCATGGCCACAGAAGTAGTGTCGCATAATTTACATGAAGTGGCACAAGCCTGTATGGCCTTACTAAAGCAACCCGAGCTCAGTACGGCCGACTTAATGCACTATATTCCAGGCCCTGATTTTGTGAATGGGGCACAAATTATTTCTGAGCGCAGTGAAATTGAGCAGATCTACGCCAAAGGCAAGGGCTCACTTAAAGTGCGAGCCCGTTGGGTGTTTGAAGAGTTAGCCCGCAATCAATGGCAATTGGTGGTTACAGAATTACCTCCAAATACCTCGAGCCAAAAAATTCTCGAAGAGATCGAGGATATTACGAATCCGAAGCTCAAGGCCGGCAAAAAATCGCTCAGTCAAGAACAACAACACGCTAAAGCTTCGATGCTGTCTATGCTCGATACAGTGCGCGATGAATCTGGCAAAGAAGCAGCTGTGCGCTTGGTGTTTGAACCCAAATCATCACGCATTAACCGTCAAGAATTTGTCAATCAGTTGCTCGCTAAAACCAGTTTGGAAGGCAATGTCGCGATTAACCTGGTCTGTATTGGTATCGATGGAAAACCGGCGCAGCGCTGTCTTAAAGACATCCTAGCGCAATGGTTGCGTTTTCGTACCAGTACGGTGACACGCCGCACGCAATTTCGTCTTGATAAGGTCTTAGATCGTATCCATGTCCTGGAAGGGCGCATGTTGGTGTACTTGAATGTTGATGAAGTGATTCAAACCATTCGAGAATCCGATGATCCCAAAGCGGCCTTGATGCAGCGTTTTACTCTCAGCGAACGACAGGCCGAGGATATTTTAGAGATGCGTCTACGCCAATTGGCGCGTCTCGAGGGCTTTAAAATCGAGCAAGAACTCGAGGATAAAAAGCAACAACGGGCGGAGCTCGAACATCTCTTAGGTGATGCTAACGCCCTGCGTCGCCTGATTAGTAAAGAGCTCAAGGCGGATGCCGACAAATACGGCGATGAACGTCGTACACTGATTGAAACCGCCGCTAAGGCCAGTATTGAGGTCAAAATTCCAGATGAGCCAGTCACCGTGGTTGTCTCAAGTAAGGGTTGGCTCCGTAGTCGTCAGGGACATGGCCATAGTGCCGAGCAGTTTAACTTTAAATCAGGCGATGCTTTGTATGCGACCTTTGAGTGTCGCAGTACCGATAACCTGATTGCTATTGGTGACAATGGTCAAGTCTATACCGTGGCAGTGGCTAATCTGCCCTCCGCCCGTGGCGATGGACAACCGATTACCGCCCTGGCCGAGATTCAGGCGGGGACTAGTATTGTGCATATGCTAGTAGGTGCCGATCAAGATCGCTGGCTTTTAGCGCAGAGCAATGGGGTTGGCTTTATGACTTGTGTGGCTGATATGAGTTCGCGCCTTAAAGCCGGCAAAAGCTTTATTAATCTAGAAGCCGATTTGCTGCGCCCTGTGGCTCTGCACGCCGACGATGATAAGCTAGCGCTTTTATCTGAAAAACAACGACTGCTACTGATTGACTGTTCTGAAATCAAGTACCTAAAAGGTGGTGGCAAGGGGACTAAACTCATGAATGTAGAGAGTCAGGACCCATTAGCCCAAATCCAAGCGTTTGGGCCAGCGGGTTTGGCCATCAGTGGCGAGTATCGCAAAAAAATCATGACCGAAATCCTTAAAGCCAGTGATTTACAAGACTATATGGGATCACGTGGGCGCAAAGGTAAGTCTTTTAAACACAAGATCAAAGCGCCGCAATTGTCACGTCCTGCCGAGCCAGTCGCCGAATAAATCTGAGCTATGCACACGCTGTATGTGCCTGCCCGGCCGTGCGCTGGGCAGGCCAGTATTTTTAACCGTTAACAAAAACAATTAAGCCGTAGGTATGAGTTATAAAGTCACGGTCCAACCGAGTGGACATGAATTTCAAGTACAAGAGCAACAAACCGTTTTAGACGCCGCCTTAGAGGCTGGTATTGTCCTACCTTATAGTTGCAAAAATGGTTCCTGTACGAGTTGTCAGGGCAAAGTCCTCAGTGGCGAGTATGAGGCGGGCAATGGCACGCAAATGCTGTTGACCGAGCAGGATCGCGCACAAGGGCAAACCTTGTTTTGTGAAACGTTTGCAAAATCGGACCTGGTGATTGAAAGTCGTGAAGTCCAAGTCTTGGCCGATATCATCGTCAGGAAAATGCCGTGCCGCGTGGTAGAAATGACGCAACACGGCACCGATGTCATGGTTCTCAAACTACAAATGCCTGCTAACCAACCCTATAAATACTATAGTGGTCAGTTCATGGATATGCTGCTCAAAGGCAATGTGAGACGCTCTTATTCAATGGCCAATCGTGCTTGTAGCGATGGTGTGGTTGAGTTGCATATTAAACATATGCCAGGGGGGTTATTTACTGATCATGTGTTTGGTGCGACTGAACCCGCCATGAAAGCGCGCCAAATTATGCGTATGGAGGGGCCGCTGGGTTCTTTTTTCCTACGTAAAGAGAGCGATAAGCCCATGATTTTTATGGCAACGGGCACTGGCTTTGCGCCCATAAAAGCCATGATGGAAGACTTGATCGCCGAAAATATCCATCGCCCTGTTGATTTTTATTGGGGGGTGCGTCAAGCCAGTGACCTGTATATGCATGATTTATGTCTGCAATGGCAACAGCAACTGGACTTTTTTAATTATCATCCTGTGCTTTCGCGTGCCGAGGATGATAAAGAATGGCAAGGGCGCCGTGGTTATATCCAGCATGCCATCGATGAAGATTTTACGGACTTGAGCAATTATCAAGTCTATGCCTGTGGTAATCCAGGCATGGTCATGCATGCCATGGAATTACTCCGTCAAAAAGGCTTACCTGAAGACAGTTTTTATGCCGATGCCTTTACCTCTGAGGCCGATAACCCAGACAATCTCAAAAAATAAGCGCTGCTCGTCGATACTGTACCGCAACGGTTTAAGTAGTTCTCGGGATCATCGCGGTTGGGGCTGCGGCTACTTTACATTTATTCAAAAAGGGTAAGGGCGGCGTTTAAGCCATTATGATTAAGCTTAAAGCGTGCCTGGGCTTGGACGGCGGGCTTGGCGCAATAAGCAAACGAATAGGCAACGCAACGCATCATTGGTAAGTCATTAGAACCATCACCCATGGCAATACAGTTTTCTGGAGTGAGGTCCAGGTCTTTCGCGAGGGCTTGGAGATGGGCGGCTTTAGCAGCACCATCCAAAATGGGTCCTAGCACCTGACCCGTTAACACGCCATCACTGATCGCTAGCTCATTGGCATACGCGTAGTCTAGGCCCAATTGCTGTTGCAAACGTTCAGTAAAAAACGTGAAGCCGCCAGAGACTAATAAGGTCTTAATGCCATGTTTTTGTGCGGTTTGGATGAGTTGTTGGGCGCCCGGATTGAGGCGTAATTTTTGTGTAAACACCGCTTCGAGTGCCGTCGCGGGCACACCTTTGAGCAAGGCGACGCGGCGCCGTAAACTCTCTGCAAAATCCTTAATCTCGCCACGCATGGCGGCCTCGGTGATAGCGGCCACTTCGGCCTTGCGACCAGCGATGGCAGCGATCTCATCGATGCATTCGATATTAATTAAGGTGGAATCCATGTCCATGGCGATTAATTTAATTTGTGACATGGGCACCAAGTGCTCAAGCAAAGCGTAATCGATTTTGTGTTGCTCTGCCCAAGTGTAAAACGACGGCAACTCAGCAGGCGCCACATCAAAAAAACGCACGGCATAATTGTGCAGGCGTTTAACCGTCTCGGCCTCGAGTAGGGCGGCCGCTTGCTCTAGCAGCGCATCGTCTAGTGCAGGACTCTGCAGCAATAAGCAATTACTGGGCTTAGCGGCTGGTTCAGGCGCCGCATTCAAAAACTCATGCAACATCATCATTCCTTAGTTGACGCGCGTTGTCGCTGTGCTGGCTGGGCTCGGCAGCGTGCGCATTTGCTGTAAAACGGCCATGACGGCTTGAATCCGCTGTTCTATAGAGAGATTGGCTTTGTATTCCAATTTAATTTTTTCTGGACCACTAAAATGCACTTGTTTATTACTTTGCACCAACTCAATTAAGCTCACAGGATCCACCTGCGGCTTGGCACTAAAGCTAAACTGGGCTTGTGTTTCACTAATATCGACGACATTAATATCGAACTGCTCGGCTTGCAGACGGATTTTGTGGCTAGCCAACAAGAGTTTGGCGGGTTCTGGCAAGGTACCTAGACGATCGATCATTTCTTCTTGGATGGCCATAATATCGGCATTGTCCTGGACATGCGAGAGTCGCTTATAAAAACTCAAACGCACATTAATATCTGGACAATAGTCATTGGGTAGCAGCGCGCTACTATGGAGTTTGACTTCACAGCCATGCTCAAACGGCGATTCATAATCAGGCTCCTGACCTTTTTTGAGAGCGCGAATCGCTTGATTGAGCATGTCCGTATATAGGCTAAAGCCGACCTCATGGATATTACCCGATTGCGATTCACCCAGAATTTCACCAGTGCCGCGGATTTCTAGGTCATGCATGGCTAAATAAAAGCCACTCCCTAATTCCTCCATGGATTGAATCGCTTCCAAGCGTTTGCGGGCATTACTGCTGATGGCATCTTCGCCTGGCGTCAATAAATAAGCATAGGCTTGGTGATGCGAGCGTCCCACCCGACCGCGCAATTGGTGCAATTGGGCTAAACCGAGTCTATCTGCCCGGTGAATAATAATGGTGTTGGCCGAAGGCACATCGATGCCGGTCTCGATAATGGTGGTGCACAGCAGAATATTAAAGCGCTGCTGATAGAAATTTTTCATGACCTGCTCGAGCTCGCGCTCGGGCAGTTGACCATGTGCGACGCCAATCCGCGCCTCTGGCAACAGCTCCTGTAAACGCGCTTGGCGGTTATAAATGGTATCGACTTCATTGTGCAAGAAATACACCTGGCCACCCCGTTTCAGCTCGCGCAGCACAGCTTCACGAATCGTCGAATTATCTTCGCGGCGGACAAAGGTTTTGATGGCGAGGCGTTTTTGTGGAGCCGTGGCGATCACAGAAAAATCGCGAATACCATCCAAGGACATGCCTAAGGTTCGAGGAATAGGCGTGGCCGTTAGGGTGAGAATATCCACCTCGGTGCGCAAAGCCTTGAGGGCTTCTTTTTGGCGTACCCCAAAGCGATGCTCCTCATCGATAATGACCAAGCCCAAGCGTTTAAATTGCGTGCCTTTAGAGAGCAATTTGTGAGTGCCAATCACAATATCGATGGTGCCGTCGGCTAAGCCTTGCAGCGTTTGCGTGACTTCTTTGCTGGCCCGAAAGCGTGATAACTCGGCTACTTTGACAGGCCAATCCGCAAAGCGATCCCTAAAGGTTTGGGCATGTTGCTCGGCTAACAGGGTGGTCGGACACAGCAAGGCCACTTGCTTGCCGTTAGCAATGGCGATAAAAGCGGCTCGTAAGGCCACTTCGGTTTTACCAAAACCTACATCGCCACACACCAGACGATCCATAGGGCGGGGCGCCGCCATATCGCTGATCACCGCCTTGATGGCATCGGCTTGGTCGGGAGTTTCTTCGAACTTAAATTCGCTGGCAAAGCGTTGATAATCGCTCATAGGCAGTTGCATGCTTTGACCCGCGCGGGCTTGGCGATGCGCATATAAGGACAAGAGCTCAGCCGCCGTATCACGCACTTGTTTGGCGGCTCGTTTGCGAGCTTTATCCCATTGCCCTGAACCCAAAGTATGTAAAGGTGCATTTTCAGGGTCACCCGCGCCATAGCGCGAGATCACGTGCAGTTGCGAGACAGGCACATAAAGCGTGCTGTCATTCGCATATTGCAACTTCAGCATTTCCACTTCGGCACCATCGACGGTCATATTCACCAAACCACAATAGCGACCAATACCGTAGTCTATGTGCACCACAGGATCACCTTCGCGCAACTCTGACAAGTCACGCACCATGGCATCAATATTGTCGCGATTTTCTTGTTGGTTACGACGGTGCCGCTGGCCGGAGCTGGCGCTATCTGGGTAGAGCTCGTTTTCGGTGATGAGCAGGCAATTCAGATCGTTGAGTCCAAACCCTTGAAATAAAGGCGTTGTACTAATGCTAAACAATTCAGTTACTGAGCTAAGCTCGGGTAAGTCGTCATAGACCTTGTTGACCTTAAGGCCATAATCGCCCATGGTTTGCAAAAGTGTCTCACGGCGGCCATCGGAATCGGCACATAAAATAATCGATTGTGCTTGCGCTTTGGCTTGCTTGAGCAGTTGCGATAGCGCTTTAAAGGGGTGCTCGCTTCGTCTTTGTACCGCGATATTGGGTACTGACGTAATAAAGTCGAGGGGACTGCCATGGTCAGGCGTCTCTGACGCTTGTGTAGCTTGTAAATGTAGTCGCGGATAATTTTTGAGCTGGGTAAAAAACGCCTCTTGCGTTAGAAATAAGGCCTCTGGTGGCAACACGGGACGCTCACGATCGCTATTTAAAAAGCGATAGCGGTTTTGGGTGTCTTGACTAAAATCGCTAATCACACTGGATAAGTCACCAATCGTGACCGCCAAATAAGCACCACTTAAATAATCAAAAATCGTCGCTGTTTGCTCAAAAAATAGGGGTAAATAATATTCCACCCCAGCAAAGGCAATGCCCTGGCTAATGTCACGATATGGCAGCGTTTTGGAAGGATCACCTTCAAAGGTTTCGCGAAAACGTGAGCGAAAATTATTCCGCGCTTCTTCATCGAGTGGGAACTCTCGACCCGGTAATAAATCGACCTGGCGCACACTATAAATACTGCGCTGCGTATCTACATCAAAGCTCCGAATAGAATCGATCTCATCATCAAATAAATCGAGACGATAGGGCAGCACCGAACCCATCGGAAAAATATCGATAATGCTGCCGCGTATACTAAACTCACCACTGCGTGCCACTTGCGAGACATGTTGATAATTGGCCAGGGTTAACTGCTGCTTCAGTGCTTCAAGATCCAGGCGTTGGCCTTGTTTGAAGGCAAAGGTATAGGCCGCCAAAAACGCCGTAGGTGGTAGGCAATACAGGGCGGTGGTGACAGGAATAAGTAAGATATCGACAGCATGCTGTTGCAGCGCATGGAGAGTTTGTAAGCGCTCGGAGATCAGATCCTGATGCGGAGAAAAACTATCGTAGGGTAGGGTTTCCCAGTCGGGAAATAAATGCACCTTGGCCTTGGTATTAAAGAGTTTAATTTCTTGTGATAGACGACGAGCTTGCAGTGGGTCTGCACAAAAAATCACTATGGGACCTTGACGGTTTGCCTGTAATTGCGCCAAATAATACGCATCCCCCGAACCCGGTGGTAAGGCTTGTTGTAATTTTTGGCCGGCTTTAAGACGGGTACTAAAAGATGCAATAAAATTTGCCAGAGTGCTGCTCATAGTCGTCAAAATCGTTATCTTTCTAAACGTTTTATTTTAACCCCTTTAAGCAGCAATGTTTTTGCTAAAAAATAGCTTGCTATAATTTGTAAATTCTATTTTTAGTCAAGCATTATGCGTATAGTGGCGATCCTTCCAGCGGCTGGAGTCGGACAGCGAGCGGCTCAATCCGCACAGCAAAAACCTAAGCAATACACGGAAATTAATGGCAAGACCATGCTGCAGCACAGCACCTTGGCCTTACTTCAAGATCCACGCCTAGAACGGGTCTATATCTCGGTGGCAGCTCAGGATCCGTATATTGAGGACTATGTATGGCCCGAGCAAGTGCAGATTCTCAAACAGGGCGGCGTGACCCGAGCCCATACCGTGCTGCAGAGTTTGGCACATTTATTAAGCCAGCAGCTATTAGATCCCCACGATTGGGTTTTGGTGCATGATGCTGCGCGTCCCGCCCTCAAAGCACAAGCGCTTGGGCGTTTGATTGATCATTGTCTTGCCGCGCATCAAGGCGGCATCTTGGCTCTGCCGATAGCCGACACCGTCAAACGTGCTAAGTGCGCTGAGTCATCTCCCGCGCAGATTGCCAGCACCCTTGATCGCCGTCAATTGTGGCTCGCGCAAACCCCGCAAATGTTTCCAGCACAAGCACTGCACGACGCCTTAGCGCAAGGCTTAGCGCAAGGCGCCAATATTACCGATGAGGCCAGCGCCATTGAACAGCAAGGCGCTGAGGTCTTATTAATCAAAGGCCATTGGGAAAATCTCAAAGTCACCTGGCCCGAAGATTTTGCACTAGTAGCGCATTTTTTAGACTAGTTTTTCTTAATCAGTATGTAAACGGAAAGTAATCATGACAGTTAACTCGGCACTTACTTGCCCTTTTAGAATCGGTCAAGGTTTTGATGTGCATGCCCTGGTTGAAGGGCGACCCTTGATCCTCGGTGGTGTCAGGTTGGAGCACTCCAAAGGCCTGCAAGGGCACTCCGATGCCGATGCCTTATTGCATGCCATTACCGACGCCATTCTCGGGGCGGCGGGCTTGGGGGATATTGGTCGGCATTTTCCAGATACCGATCCACGCTTTAAGGACGCCGATAGCCGTGAGTTGTTACGCCAGGCCTATGCCTTGGTTCGTAAGGAGTGGCAAATTGTCAATATTGATGCCACCATTCATGCCCAAGCGCCCAAAATTAAACCCTATGTTGACGCGATGATCGCTAATCTGGCGGCTGATCTGGATTTGGAGCCAAGTCTTATTAATATTAAAGGCAAGACCAATGAGCGTTTGGGTTATTTGGGACGTGAAGAGGGGATAGCCGTGACTTGCTCCTTGTTGCTATATCAGCGCCGAGGTGCTTAAGATCCCTAAGTTACCTAAGTTTCCTGAGTCTCTTAACACGCGATCGCTTGCGGCTTAAGCCACAGGGCTATCGCGTGTTCTTGCCTAAGCTCCTATCAGCACGTTGATTCGCTTTTTTAAGTGCGCATTACGTCGCATATTTGGGCGAACCTGAACATCTGTCTTAAAAGGTATCTAATAAGGCGTATTAAATAGTGTCTTAGACTGCGCCTGATAATGCGCCTGGTAATGTACCTTACATACGGCCTTTATCCACCCAATTCAAAAAAGCACAAAAAAGCCTGTATAAAGACATTCTATACAGGCTTATTGAGTTAAACGGCTAAGGATTAAAAAATCCCACCCTTTTCATGCACAGCCGCCAATAGCTATAAGGTAGCGCTTGATGCATTAAAGCTAGCGGCCTAAAACGGGTATGGCGCAGCGAGCTACTTAGAGCGTGTCGCCACCAATTTGACGATTACAACCGCAAAGCTCATCAGTTTGTAGGGCATCTAATAAGCGTAGCACTTCTTCAGTATTACGACCCACATCGAGGTTATTGACAGACACATGTTGGATAATATTGTCTGGGTCAACAATAAAGGTTGCGCGTAGCGCCACACCCGCTTGTTTGTCACGAATTCCCAATTGATCGATAAGTGAACCAGTAGTATCGGCAAACGAATAATGACCTAATTTATTCAGGTCAGGATGTTCGCGGCGCCAAGCTAATTTACAAAATTCATTATCGACAGAACCACCCATTAAAACCGCTTCGCGACTTTCAAATTCAGAGGCTAGATTATTAAAACCGACGATCTCGGTTGGGCACACAAAGGTGAAGTCTTTTGGATAAAAATAAATGACTTTCCATTTGCCAGGAAATGAGCTCTCTGTAATGTCTTCAAATGCGGATTGACCGTTTTCTTCTGGATTATTAAAACCTGGTTTGACACCAATGACCTTGAAGGCGTCGAGCTTGTCACCGACTGTTTTCATAAGTTGCCTCTCTGTTATTAAATTAAGCTAAGTAGGACTAAAAATAAGGAATATCAAGTCATTGTACATTAACTTCTTGAAACACTAAAGTGAGTCCTTGGTCTTTTTGGGTTTGTGCTTAGGAATCTCGATACGACAAATTAGTCCATGCGGCTCTTTATTGAAAAGATTCAAGGAACCATTCGCGTGTTTCAGTAAGCGCACACAAATGGCCAAGCCTAAGCCGGCACCACTGGCATTACTGCGGGCTTGCTCACCGCGCGCAAAAGGCCTTAACAAGCGACTCATCTCTTTGGGATCGACGCCCTTACCGTTATCGGCGACGTCGATGCGAATCTTGCCCTGATGCTCAGAGACATTAACGTCGATGTGCAAACGACCGTTTTCGTCCTTGCCGTAACGACGGGCATTTTCGATGAGGTTGCCCACCACGCGCTGCAAATTGATTTCTTTGATGCGGGCATAAAGATCAGGTTGGATCTCATAGCTGAGTTCACCGCCCCTAAATTCGGTATAGGACACATCGCGTTGACACAAATCCTCAATTAATTTCGAAATATTCAAGGGCTCTTCTGGTAACTCCCCGGTAGGACGGGCATAGTCCATCAACTGCGTAATGCAGTGATTAATTTGCTCAATATCGCCATCAATTGCATCGCGACTTTCCTCCGAAATACCACTCAGTTCAATCTCGAGGCGAATTCTCGCTAGTGGCGTACGCAAGTCATGAGAAATACCTGCCAACATGATCTCTCGGTCACTATCGAGCTGGCGTAAATCATGCACCATGGTATTGAAGGCATGGAAGAGCTCGACAATTTCGCGAGGCCCCTTGTTAACTGGCAAATCGGCGGGAGTTTCGCCGCGCGCCACAATTTGGGCATTTTGGCTTAAGCGACTGAGCGGTTGCATTAAAAATTGCACCCCCACGACTGAGGCCACCAAGGCTAAAGCCAAGACAAAGGCAAACCAGCGCAGCGTATCGTTAAAGTAAGAGGAGCGATCGATATCGTGACGGATCAATAACCAGTACAAATCATTATCAATGGTCATGCTCAACCACAAGCCACGCTCACCATTTAGCTCTGAGGCAATGATGATGTTTTCGCTATCGGGAATGATTTGCAGTAAATGATTTTGGACTAATTGCCAAAACGCCGAAGCGGGTAGGGGTTTGGTACTGTCGCTGAGCTCACGCGGATAAATCTGAGTATCGCCTTGTGTGGATAAGAGCACAACCAGCGAAGGCCGATCTTGTTGAGGCACATAGGAGAGCGTTTTTTGAGAAATACTAAGTGCTGAGGCCGCCCTTTCGGCCAGTTGATCAGCTTGTTGAACACGCTGGGAATTGACCACAAAATAAAACCAAGCCGACAGACTAATAATCATTAAGACTGTCATGAGTAAGAAACTACGCACAGTCAGGCTTAAATTTGATCCCCATTTAAAGCGTGGCGGGGTTAAATCGTCTTCGGTGTGAGAATCTGTCGGGGCAGTACTTAAAGGCATTAACGTGGTGATCTAAGAAGAGAGAGGAGGCTAGTATACACAAGAAATCAGACCGAGGATTTCGGTCTGATCGATTGCGCACTTATAATTTAGTTGCTACCGCCGTCTGGAATAAAGACGTAGCCGAGCCCCCAAACAGTTTGGATATAAATCGGTTTGGCCGGATCCGGTTCGAGCAATTTGCGCAAGCGAGAAATCTGCACATCGAGACTACGATCGTAGGCTAGAAACTCGCGACCTCGGGCTTTTTCCATGAGTTTTTCGCGAGATAAAGGCACCTTAGGATTGCGTGCAAATACTTTGAGTACAGAGAACTCACCCGTCGTGATAGGGATCACTTCCTTGCCTTTGGTGAGCGTGCGATTGGCGAGATTAAGGGTGTAAGGACCAAAACCTACAATCTCTGGCGTATGACTTGGGGCACCCGGTGGTTCATCCGGTGGCATACGACGGAATAGCGAGTTGATGCGTGCTAATAATTCGCGTGGATTGAAAGGCTTAGGTAGATAATCATCACTACCGATCTCGAGGCCTACAATACGGTCAATTTCTTCGGATTTGGCCGTGAGCATGATGATCGGTGTTTTGTTACCGGAACCGCGCAAACGACGACAAATTGAAAGGCCGTCTTCGCCAGGTAACATCAAGTCGAGAATTAATAAATCAAAATTCTCGCGCTGCCATAAGCGATTCATCTCTTTACCATCTTCGGCAACAAATACATTAAAACCTTGTTCGGTTAAATAGCGACGCAATTGATCGCGAAGACGGGCGTCATCATCGACGACAAGAATTTTACGTGTGAGTTGGGTAGTGGATTGTGTATTCATTAGGCCTACAACTTTTTTTAAATTAATAAATTGTTTTTTGTAAAATAGAACTTTATAAATGTCTAATACTATGAATTTAAGCATTAGATAGGCTTAACTTCACAGAATATTTGTAACATAATACTTCAGTATACGCCTTTATCTGGCAAGTCCAAGGGCGCAATGCGCCCATTCTCTTTTTATTTATGCTAGTAAATCTCCTTTCGGTCGAGAGTGCCGCCAATCAATCAAGTGTTGCTTTGTTACAATTTCCTGATCACCTGCCATACCAGGAGCGGCTGCAAACGTTATCATGCCCGTCCTTATTAGCGCCAACTCAGGCCGCCGCTGCGCAGGACGCTACCGATTCGGCTGTGCGTTTGTGGCAGCAATACAGTCAAGCCGGTCGTCAGCATTCTGAACAAATTCCGCAAATGTTAGACCGTCTCTTAGCACAGGCAGGCATCGGCAAACAGGATCTGCATGCGGTGGCGTTTGGCCAGGGCCCGGGCGCTTTTACAGGCTTGCGAATTGCCTGTGGGATGGCGCAAGGACTGAGCTTAGCGCTGGACATACCTGTGGTGGCGATTGATTCATTGCGAGCTGCCGCGCAATTATCGATGCAGGCCTTGCAGCCAGGGCAACCTTTGGTGGTGCTGCTCGATGCTCGCATGCAAGAGTGCTATATGGCGGTCTATCAATTGACGCCAGACACAGCGCTTGTAGAGGGACAGATTTATGAGGATCCTCTGACCTGTGTGCAAATGCCTAGTCTGATTCAAGTCAGTGATGTGGCCTTGTATTTACAGAGCCAATGGCCTGAGCAAAGCGTTTTACTCGCAGGCAATGCCTTACAGGAATACCCTCAATTGCTTGCGCAATTGCAGCAGCAACATATTCCTTATCAACTCGGCTCAACCGACTGGTTTGATGCCAGCGTCATTGCGCAGCTGGCCTTACCTAAAGTGTTGGCACAGCAAACCCTAGATCCAGCGTTAGCCGCGCCCATTTATATTCGCAACAAGGTCGCTTTTACCGAAGCCGAGCGCGCCCAAGGCGCTGGAGGCAATCCGCGTGCTCATTTTGCGCTGCCAAGCCAGCCCTCAACCATAACAGACGCGTCCGCTTCGGCATGTACCGCCATCCGCCCCATGCGCGAACAGGATATTGAGGCGGTCTTGGCGATTGAACAAGCGGTACAAACCGAGCCGTGGAGTCGCGGTAATTTTGCGGATTCTCTCAAGAGTGGTTATCAAGCTTTTGTCTATGTACAACCTGAGCCCAATAGTGGCATTGAACAGGTCTGTGGCTATGCCTTGCAGATGCTCGCCCCTGATGTCGCCCATTTATTATTGATTGGTGTGGCGCCGCACCAGCAAGGTCAGGGCATTGGTCAGGCCTTACTCAAGCGGCTCGAAGCCAGTGCCTTGCAGGCAGGTCTAAGTAGTCAAATGTTAGAAGTGAGGCAGTCTAACCAGCAGGCTAAACGCTTTTATGAACAAGCAAATTATCTGCCCATCGGCATTCGTAAGGGCTATTACAAAGGGGTCAATGGCGCCAGTGAAGACGCCATCATGCTGCAAAAAGAGTTAACACCATGAAAAAGTTGCCGCTCAGTGCCTTACAGTTACTATGGCTAGAAGAGCATAATATTCCGGCCTTATGGTCAATGCAGTGGAGTGATTTAGCGCCAGCACAAAATACAGAGCTTGCCAACACCTCAACTCCCGCCTCCAGGGCTCATGGTGCTACGGTAGCGCCGTCGAGTCACCCAGTGGCAGCCAGGGCAGGCTTAAGTGCGGCTTCACCGACACCATCGTCGACGCCCGCAGCGACCTCAAGCGCGGCAAGCGCGTCGGCTAAGGCAGCCACGGTGCCGCCCCCTAGACAGAGCACTCATGCGGCTGGCGATATTAAACGCAAGAAAGATCCTAGACAGGCGCTGTCAGCTCCTGAAAACAGCGTTCAGGCCTTAACCGTCGCTCAGGAGCTCCCCGATTTTACACAAATGTCCTGGCAGCAACTGACTGATTATGTGCAAACTTGCCAGGCGTGTAGCCTAGGGGCTGAGCGGGATCAACCGGTGTTTTCTAATGCCTTAGCAGGCGCGCCCGAAACATGCCGTTTTATGTTTGTGGTTGAGAACCCTTCGGGTCAGGATGACAGTGCCGGTGTGCCGCTATCAGGTAAAGTCGGCGAATTGTTTAAAAATATTTTGTTTGCCTTAAATATGAAGGCACAAGAGGTCATGATCACGCCTTTAGTGAAATGCCATTCGTTTACGACTGCTATCCAAGAGCCGAGTTTTGCGGCCTGCCTGCCCGTATTTAAGGAGCAGCTCGAGCGCTGTCGTCCAGAAGTGATTATTGCCTTTGGTAATGTGGCGGGTCGTCTTTTGGAGCTACAGGGCAATTTGTCCGATTGGCGTCAGCAACGCTTGACTTATGAAAGTCCCAATGGCTGGCAAGCGCCGGTGATCGCCACCCATCATCCGCAATATTTGTTGCTGAATCAAGCCTATAAAGCGCAGACGTGGCAGGATTTACGCCATTTGCGACAAGCCTAAAAAAGCGCCGTTCTGGCTGAGCCAACGGCGCTTTTTTTGGAGGTGATCACAGGCTTATTGCTTGCGACCGTGGCTGGTATCGCCAATCTCTGCATAGACCTCTGGAAAATGTTTTTCGTTATTGCGATTCCAGACAATCACCAGCGCCATCAAGACGGTCACAATGAGACCAAAGAACGTGATAATGGCATAGATTGAGAAATGGAACTTAATTAAGATGGTATAAATACCGACCATGAGGAGGATATTGAGCTGCTCATTGAAGTTTTGTACCGCAATGGAATGACCCGCCGAGAGCAGCACATGGCCACGGTGTTGTAATAAGGCATTCATGGGCACTACAAAAAAGCCTGAGAGCGCACCAATAAAAATTAGGGTACTAATCACGGCCCAATCCGACTTAATGACAATCATCAAGAGCACAGAGAGCCCCATAATCACGCCGACAGGTAAGACATGTAGGGACTTTTCGAGGGGCACGCGAGACGCTAGCGAAGCTCCGATGACGGTACCTACGGCGGTAATGCCCATAAGATTGGCCGATTCAGAAATACTAATACCTAAATGCACCTTACCCCATTCCAACACCAAGACCTGAATGGTGGCGCCTGCGCCCCAGAATAGGGTGGTGACCGCTAATGAAATTTGACCGACACGATCGCGCCAGAGCACGACCACGTAACGTGCAAAATTACGCGTGAGTTGGACGGGATTTTTTTCTTGTTTGGGATATTTGAAATGGGTATTGGGAATAGAGAGATTGCACAGGGCAGCTAAGACATAGACAAAACCAATAATAATGATGGCTGCTTCGGCTTGGGTATTGGCACTCATATGGATGATGGGTAGATTAAGTAGCCAATCCTTATAATGTGAATTGGTCAAAAAACCACCAAACACCACGCCCAGAATAATGGAGATTACGGTCAGCCCCTCGATCCAACTATTGCCCTTGACCAGGTCTTTGGGGGCGAGCATCTCTGTGACAATGCCGTATTTGGCGGGGGAGTAGGCGGCGGCACCAATCCCCACGACCCCATAGGCCAGACAGACAATATAAGCGTGTAGCATGGGGTTGTCATGATCTAAAAAACCAAAGGCAAACATCATGAGACAGCCGCCCAATTTGATCGCATTGGTCACAAACATGACCTTGCCTTTGGGGAAGCTATCGGCAATAGCGCCGACGTAGGCGGCAAGAATCACGTAAGCAAAAGCAAAAAACCACTTCATGATCGGGGTCATCCACTCGGGACCCTGAAGTTCGGCAATTAATGCAATGGCAGCAATAAATAAAGCATTATCAGCCAACGATGATAATGCCTGTGCCAATAAAACTAAATAAAACCCTTTTTTCAAGACGATTCCAATTGTTTGACTGTGCTAGAAAAAACCCAAGACACAGTGTGTAATTTGCTTATGAGAAATTTTAGTAATTGTACAGGTTTAATACATCACAACCCTTCGGTAAACAGCTAGGTTAAAATAACTGACTTATTAAATCTACTGAAACATTGTAACCTTTTTATTTTTTCTATTAATTCATAGTGCGTTTAACTCAATTAAAACTTTCTGGCTTCAAATCCTTTGTGGATCCCACTTCAGTGGCGATCCCAAGCCAATTGGTCGGGGTGGTCGGTCCCAACGGTTGTGGCAAATCCAATATTATTGATGCGGTGCGTTGGGTCCTCGGAGAAAGTCGAGCCTCAGAGTTACGAGGCGAATCCATGCAGGATGTGATTTTTAATGGGTCAGCGCATCGTAAACCGGCGGGTCGAGCCTCTGTCGAACTGATTTTTGATAATTCTGCCGGCCGTGCCATGGGACAGTGGAGCAGTTATTCAGAAATTGCTGTACGGCGCATCTTAACCCGCGACGGTACCAGTAGTTATTTGATCAATGGTCAACAAGTACGGCGTCGCGATATTTATGACTTGTTTTTGGGCACAGGGCTAGGTTCGCGGGGTTATGCCATAATTGGTCAAGGCATGATTAATCGCTTAATCGAAGCCAAACCTGAGGAATTGCGCGTCTACCTCGAAGAAGCCGCCGGCGTTTCGCGCTACAAGGAGCGGCGCCGTGAAACCGAAAATCGCTTAGCCGATACGGCCGATAATCTAACCCGTGTCGAAGATATTCTCAGTGAGCTAAGCAATCAGCTCGAACACCTCGAAAAGCAAGCGGCCGTAGCGCGTCGCTACAAAGACTTGCAAGCCGAGGGCGAACAAAAACAACATCTGCTCTGGTACATTCGCGAGCAACAAGCACAACAAAGTTACCAAACCCATAAAGCTCAAATTGCCGAGCAAACCCTAAAATTAGAGTCATCAATAGCGCAATTACGCCATGCCGAGGCCGAGGTTGAGAGTCGTCGCCAAAGTCATCACGATACGGCCGAGGATATGCACCGCGCCCAAGCGGCGATGTACGAAGCCAGTAGTTTGGTCAGCCGCCTCGAAGCGGAGCAGCGTCATGTGACCGAGTCCATGCAGCGTTTAGTCGAGCGCCAACAACAGCTAACGCAACAACGCCAAGAATGGCACGAACAAGACCAATATAATCAAGAGCGTTTAGAGGCGTTAAGCGAAGACAAAGAAGTCATTCAGGCCAAGCAAGAGCAGGCGCATATCGACCTAGAAACGCTGCAACAACAGTTGCCGCAACTCGAAACTGACTATCAGCAACAACAGCAGCAGCGCGAGCAGTTGCGCACACAAGTGCATCATGTGGAGCGCCAAATCGCATTATTACAGCAACAAGTGCAAGGTCAGCAACGGCAATCGCAGCAGCTCGCACAGCGCCAAGAGCGCCTGCGCCAAGAAAAAAATACCCTGCAAAGCCCAGATCACGCTCGCCTCGAGCAACTGCAAGGTGAACAAGACCTATTGCAACAATCGCTACAAGAAGCCCAAGCCAGACTGCAAGAGCTCGAAGAGCAAATCCCTGACTTAGAGCAGGCGCGCCAAGCAAAGCAAGCCCAATTACAACAAGCACAACAGCATCACACACGCTTGGAATCGCGTTGGCAGGCCTTACAAAAATTACAAGAAGACGTGCTGGCCAATAACGAGCTTGAACCTTGGCTCAAGCAACACGGGTTTTCTCAAGCCCCGCGTTTATTAGGACAATTGCAAATTGAAGCAGGCTGGGAGACGGCTCTCGAAGCGGTGCTCAGAGAGAAACTCACCGCTTTGCAAGTCCAGCAGTTGCAGCAACTCTGTGACCTCGAGGCGCAGGCGCCTAAGCAACGCCTCGTGTTTTTTTGCAAAACTATGCAGAGCGTCGCCAGCCCAAGCACGGGTCAATTCAAGCCCTTGCTGTCATTACTGCACTGTGCGGATCCCGACGTCAAAGCCGTACTCAGTCATTGGTTGCAGCATGTTTATCTGGCCGATAGCATACAAGGTGCTTTGGATCAGAGAGATCAATGGCCGGCACAGGCTTGTTTTGTCCTTAAATCAGGGCATATGGTAGATGCCTGTGGCGTGTCTTTTTATGCGGCTGATTCTGAGCAGGCCGGCATGCTGAGCCGACAACAAGAAATCAAAAATTTGCAATTCGAAATCAAGGCGCAGGCGCTCATCATAGAGCAATGCGAGAGTGCCGCGGCGCGTGCCAATAATCAGTTACAACAGGTGCAGCAAAGCATGCCCGCCGCGCGCCAACGACTCTCCGAACTGACAACACGCCAACATCATTTGCAGCTTGAGCATTCGCAATTAAGCCAACAAATTGCCCAAGCCGAAAAAATGTCACAACGCCTCGATGAGGAGTGGCAGGAGCTTAGCTTGCAAGCCGAAGAGGTGCAGGCGAGCTTGGCTCAGCATCAATTGGATTTAGAAGAGCTGCAGGCACAAGCCCAAGAGCAAGCCATGCAGTTAGACCAGAGTCAAGAGCAAGAACAGGTACTGCAAGCGCAGTTACAGTCTCAGCGTCAACAGGTACACGATGCCGAGAAACAATTGCAAGAAATGGCTTACGAAGCTCGAGCCTTAAATCAACGCCAAGCTGAGCTCCAACGCAATCAGGAGTTAGCGGCACGCCAAGTACAACAACATGAGCATGAACTCGCCACACTGACTGAGCAATTGGATGATTATGATGCGCAAGCCGCTCAAGCCGCCTTACAAGACGCTCTCGAAGAGCGCGCCATCAAAGAGGAGCATTTACAGGCCAGCCGTATCGAACTCGAAAACTTAGAAGCCTTATTGCGTCAAGCCGAAGAAACCCGTCTGCAATTAGAGCAATCGATTCAACCCAGTCGTGACGCCATTACCCAATTACAACTGGACGAGCAGGCTGCGCGCTTGCAAATGCAGCAGTTTGCCGAGCAAATCGATTTGCAAGCCGTCGATCGCCAGCAAATGGCACAATTTTTGCAAGACAAAGATCAGGAATGGTCCAATCCACGTTGGCTGCAAAGTGAAGTCCAAAAAGTGTCAAAACAAATCGATGGCTTAGGCGCTGTAAACTTAGCGGCCTTAGAGGAATTGCAACAAGCACAAGCGCGCAAAGCGTTCTTGGATCAGCAACAAGATGATTTGCAAAAAGCCATCGATACGCTCGAAGAGGCCATCCGTAAAATCGACCGAGAAACGAGAGAGTTATTGCAGGCGACCTTCAATCAAGTCAATGGGCACTTTGCGGAGCTATTTCCGCGCCTATTTGGAGGCGGTGAAGCCAAACTGATTATGACGGGTGACGAGATTCTGGATGCCGGTGTCCAAGTCATGGCGCAACCACCAGGCAAACGCAACAGCACCATTCACCTGTTATCTGGGGGTGAAAAAGCCCTGACGGCGACGGCCTTAGTGTTTGCGCTCTTTAAACTAAACCCTGCACCATTCTGCTTGCTCGATGAGGTCGATGCGCCACTGGATGACGCTAACACCGGTCGTTATGCCAATTTAGTGGAGTCCATGAGCGATCAAACCCAATTTTTATTTATTTCACACAATAAAATTGCCATGCAGATTGCCAAACAATTAATTGGTGTTACTATGCAAGAACAGGGCGTCTCCAGAATTGTGGCCGTTGACGTCGAGGCGGCTGTACATTTAGTAAATCAAGTATAAATTTGTAATAATTATTTATGGCATACTTGTCAGTTAAAAACATTGCTCCTTAGGATTTTTTGAATGAATAACTTACAAATCGGATTAATAATAATCGGACTAGTGCTGATTGGCTTAGTATTGGGCTATAACTGGTTCCAGAATAAACGTGCCGAAAAGCGACTCAACAAGAATTTCGATACCAGCGAGCATGCCATTGATCCCCTTTTATCCCAAGAAGGTGAGGGCTATCCGGCCGCGAACCCGCAGAATCTTGGTGCTCAGTCAGGCTATAGTGCTGAGCCTAGCTTTGGTTCGCGCTCCGAGCGTAGTGACCCGGTAGCGCGTCCAGCTCCAAGCGCGACGCCGCAGACGGCTAGCAATCACAGAGACACCCCCCATTTTGGTGCGCAAGAATCCCCAGTCTCAGCTCAGGCGGCCACGACCAGCGTGCCCGAGGCGAACGCAGCGCCAAATCACACGAGTAGCCCCGCTAGCCATGCTGAGCACGGTCACTTTGCCCAAAGCCGCGCGAGCAGTGCCAGCACCAGTGCGAGCAGTTCTAGTACCCCTAGTACCCCTAGTGCTTCTAGTCAAGCACATTATCAACCACCGCAAATGCCTGCCGTGGGCGCCAAAGCCAAAGAACGCCTTACAACGCAGTCCATCATGCATGAGCAGCCAGATAATGAGCCGGACCCGACCACCGAAGCCGTGATAGATGTCCGCTTTAACCAGCCCGTACCCGGTCAGCAGCTACAAGCATTTATCGATCGCTATCCGTATGCCGAAGATAAGCGCATTCGTTATTTCCCAATGACCGAGCAAGGTGAATTGCAGCAATATGCGCAGGACGACAAACAGTACAATGGGGTGCAAATGGCCTTGATATTGGCCAACCGCCAAGGTCCGATTAGTGAGATTCATAAATCCAAGGTCTGCATGATTGCCGACGAATTA
Source organism: Brackiella oedipodis DSM 13743 (assembly GCF_000621025.1). Taxonomy (GTDB): domain Bacteria; phylum Pseudomonadota; class Gammaproteobacteria; order Burkholderiales; family Burkholderiaceae_B; genus Oligella; species Oligella oedipodis. Next base: position 414,538 of record NZ_KK211206.1, on the reverse strand, counting down.
GCGAGCCAATTTGAAGCCGACATCGAGGAACCTAATTGGAGCAAACTGATTTATCAGGCGCGTGATTTAGACAGCAAATGCGCGCGTCTCGATGCTCAGGTCAGCGTGACCCTCAAATTAGATCAACCGCATCCCCTCAACTCTGTGGTGGACTTAGTGCGTCGTCGCTCCTTTGTGGATTATGCCCAAACTCTAGCGTGGTGCAATGCGGAAGGCATTCCATGCTTTGTCTTACTGTTCGATGGTATGCCGCTGGCCGCCGTAGAGGGCAATCAGGTCGAAAATATCACCTTATCGATTGACGTGCCGAATAGTCCAGCCGATCCCCAAGCCTTTGGCAAAATGGCGGCCGCCGCGCGTGACTTGGCCCAATACCTACGGGCTACAATTGTGGATGACCAGGATCAACCCCTGCAAAATGACAGTACGTTGCAAATGGTCGATGCCCAATTGTATGATTTATATAAGCAATTGCAACGCGCTGGCTTGCAGCCAGGTTCCGAACGCAACGCCAGGGTCTTTGTCTAGATCGCCAGCGTTTGCCAACAAGGTGCTCCACTGCAGCACCTTTTTTTGTGGTCAAAAACTGAGTAGCGCCAATCATGGAAGAGTTACAAAAAGAGTTAGCACAGCTTTACGCACAAGTTCGCCAATATGACTACGAATATCATGTGCTCGATAATCCCAGTGTGAGCGATGCCGTCTATGACAGCATCGTACGACGTATTTTAGCCATAGAAAAAGCCCACCCTGATTGGGTCGCTGATGACTCACCCAGCCGCCGTGTGGGGGCAGCGCCGCTCAGCAGTTTTGCGACTGTGCGCCATCAAGTCTCCATGTTGTCCCTCAATAATGGCTTTCAGGAAGAGGATATTTTGGCCTTCGATAAGCGTGTCAGTGATGGTTTGCGCAAGCAGGATGTGATAACTAGCGCGGACGAGATCGAATATGAGGCCGAACTTAAGTTTGATGGCTTAGCGGTGAACCTACGCTATGAACACGGCCTACTAGTGCAGGCGAGTACGCGGGGTGATGGCGTGGTTGGTGAAGATATCACCCAAAATATCAAAACCATTAAAAACGTGCCTTTGCGTTTACATGGCGAGGCTTGGCCAGCGGTCTTGGAAGTACGGGGCGAAGTATTGATCTACAAAAAGGATTTTTTGGCACTCAATCAACGACAAGAACAACAAGGTCAAAAGGTCTTTGTCAATGCACGCAATGCTGCTGCCGGTAGCTTACGACAATTAGACTCCAACATCACTAAGCAACGCCCGCTAAAATTTCATTGCTATGGCTGGGGGCAAATCGAAGTCTGGCCCCATGACATGCCGAGCACCCAAGAGGGCATGCTTGAGCAGTTTGTGGCCTGGGGCTTATTCGTGGCCAAACAGCGCACGGTGACTCAAGGGGCCAAGGGCTTGCTGGCGTTTTATCATGAGATTGAACAAGCGCGTCGTGACTTGCCCTTTGATATCGACGGCGTGGTCTACAAAGTCAATCGCCTCGATTGGCAGCAGCTTTTGGGGTATGTGGCGCGCGCTCCACGCTTTGCCTTGGCGCACAAATTCCCCGCTGAAGAAGCCCAAACCAAGCTTCTGGATATCGAGATCCAAGTAGGGCGCACCGGTGCCCTAACCCCGGTCGCGCGACTGCAGCCGGTCTTTGTGGGGGGCGTGACGATTTCTAATGCCACCTTACATAATGAGGATGAAATCCGTCGCAAAGATGTGAGAATTGGCGATACGGTGATCGTTAGACGTGCTGGCGATGTGATTCCCGAGGTGGTAGAGCCTATTCTTGTCATGCGTCCTGACGATGCCAAAGAGTTCACCATGGTCGAGCACTGTCCTGTCTGTGATTCGGCCATTGAGCGCCTACCGGGTGAAGCCGTGTGGCGTTGTACCGGCGGTTTATTCTGCTCGGCGCAACGGGTACAAAGTCTGATCCATGCCGCCAGCCGCAAGGCGCTCGACATTGAAGGCTTGGGAGAAAAAGTCGCTACGGCCCTGGTGCAAAATGAGATGGTACATTCCGTCGCGGATTTATATGATTTACGTCTCGAGCAGATCACCTCATTGGAACGCATGGGACCGCAATCTGCCCAAAACCTATTGGACGCCATAGAACGCAGTAAACAAAGTGATTTGGCACATTTGATTTTTGCTCTGGGGATTCGTCATGTCGGCGAAACTTCCGCGCGTGATTTAGCCTTGGCTTTTGGTAATCTTGAGCATCTCATGCAGGCCAGTACAGAACAACTACAAGCCTTAAATGACGTCGGTCCAGTGATGGCGGAGTCTATTCGACACTTTTTTGCGGAAGCCCATAATCGTAAAGTCATCGATAAACTGCGTGCCGCGGGACTCGATCCACAACAGACCTCACCCAAGCAGCAAACAGTAGCGGCCATCGCCGATAAAACCTTTGTGTTAACAGGTACCTTAGCGCATTGGAGCCGTGATGTGGCGGCGCAATATATCCAAGAGGCCGGGGGTAAAGTCACAGGTTCCGTATCTAAAAACACCGATTATGTAGTGGCCGGCGAAAAAGCCGGTAGCAAACTCGATAAGGCGGAGCAATTGGGTATTGAAGTGATTGATGAAGCCACCCTTAGACAAATGCTCGGCATGCCTCAGGAGGCAGAGGATTAAGGTGCCACCGTCGCGGCGGTTCAATTCCAGGCAATCCAAATTAGCTCAGGCCACGCCTAAATAGCGGCGCTTGCCCTAACTCATCTGTGCAAAAAAGCCCTTGTCTATGGACAAGGGCTTTTTGTAAGGACTTTTAACCACTAGCCGCCTAGGAATGGCGGCGGCTAAGGCTAAGCATGAAATGCTTATTTCTTGTCAGCGTCTTTACTGTCTTGTGCTTTGTCGTCAAGATGGCTTTCTACCTTGGCTTTTTGGCGAAGTTCGCTTAAATAGTCAGCCAATTGTTTTTGAGAAAGCATTTGTTTGAGTTCATCTTTGCTTTGGTCATAGCTAGGCACCTTGGATGGGCGGCTATCTTCGACCTCGATGATGTGATAACCAAATTGTGATTTAACGGGTTTGTCGAGCAATTCGCCTTTTTTGGCGGCTTTGACGGCTTCTGCGAAAGGTGGTGTGTAGCTTTCGGCAGGGGCCCATCCCAGTTCGCCACCTTCTTTGGCGGTGCCGGTATCTATTGATTTTTCGGCCGCTTTAGCAAAGCTAGTTTTCTTGGCTTTGATTTGTTTGAGTAGGTCTTTGGCTTGAGCTTCGTCTTTGACGAGGATGTGGCGAACCTTATATTCTTTTTGATTTTTGGCGGATTTTTCGAGGTCAGCATAGGCGGCTTTGATGTCGTCTTCGCTAGGCTCGTGTTTTTTGAGGTAATCACCGACAAAGGCCGTCATGATGATTTGTTTTTTGCTGGCTTCAAGGGCGTCTTGGACGCGTTTTTCTTTCTCGGTGCCAGCTTTTTCGGCCTCTTGGGAGAGTAATTCTTGTTTAATTAAATCTTCTAGCAATTCTTTGCGTAACTCTGGAGAGTTAGGGGCGCCGCGGCTCTCTAGCATGGCAATTTGAGAGTCAAAGACTTCTTGAGGGATGCCGTGGCCATTGACAGTGGCGACGTCTTTGGCCATGGCTGGCATGGCGAGGGCACACGCGGTCACAATTGCTAAGGGTTTAATTAATTTCATACAGTTCCTTGGTTAGTTTATAAATGTATAAATGATAGAAATCTAATCGTTACGTTAACGGATAATCATACCTGTTTATTCAAGCATTGAATATTCGCATTTGTAACTAAGCATTATCACTAGTTCAGGGCAAAGCCACAGATTTCAAGGTATGATCTACTCAGGGATGACCTGAATGGCCAGAGCATGCACAGGGAAGGGCATGAGATCCTGAACCTGCTGATATACCAATCGTTGCTGCGCCACTCTGGACAAGCCGACAAACTGTGGGCTGCTAATGCGCACCGTGAAATGGCTGGCGCCTTGTTGATTGGCGGCATGACCGTGATGCTTGTGTGAATCATCGATAATTTCGAGATGCGAAGGCGCCAACGCTTGCAGGCGTTGCTCGATTTGGGCAATACGTGCTTGGGTGACTTGAGCCTCTGGCATAATGTACTCCTTATATGACCTTATATGATTTAGTGGGGCGCAGAGTCCTGCTTATTCTGGGATTGAACCTCTAAAGAAGGGCGCACTGTTGGCGACGCTTGGTCCGCTGTATCCGCTTGATCCACTTGATCTTTAAGGTGTTTGCTCAAAAACAAGGATTGCCCAATTACAAAGGCAAAAAGCATGAGTGTCATGCCAAAGACCTTAAAGGTGGCCCACTGATCCTCAGTAAAATACCCTGAAAACGCCACAAATAAGTTCAGCGCTCCCATCACTACAAAAAAGATAGACCAGGCATGGGCCAATTTGTTCCATAGCGGGGTAGGCAGTGCAATTTGCTCACCCATGAGTTTACGTAGCACATTGACGCCAGAGAACCACAGAGAACCGCTGATGATGGCTGCAAATAAGCCATAAATAACCGTGGGTTTCCACTTAATAAAGGTGGCATTATGAAAATAAATCGTTAAACCACCAAAGATAATAATAATGCTGAGATTGAGCCAATGACTCACCGTGATTTTTTTGCGGCTCACTAATAAATAAACGATTTGTAACACACTGGCAGCAATCGCTACTTCTGTGGCGACAAAAATATCCCATATTTTTAGGGCAACAAAAAATAATAAGAGAGGGAAAAAATCAAATAAAATTTTATTCATCGTTGTTCAATTCGCTTGATGCAAGGTAAGCAGGTAAATTACTAGGCATTGTAATATAAAGCGCCATGCATCGTGGTCTGTAGCCACCACAGTTGAATATCACGCCGCTTACCCTCGGTAGAGTACAGCCACTGATCGTGACGTACCCTTATTTATCCAGCGCTTATCATGACTCATTAAGCGTTTATCAATACACCTTAAGCGCCTCCAGCACATCACCTCATCCCACCTGAAATAAAAAATCCCCAATCGTCAGATTGGGGATAAGCTCATTAAAGCACATCAGAGGAGTAAAAAAGGTAATGAGTTAATTTGGCCGTTATCCCATTAGACCGCTAAGCCATTAAGCCATTAGGTACTTAGTAAAGGCTTGGGTAGTCGTTTTGTACAATATGGCGAACTCGGACAGCATCAGCAAATCGCGTTAAATGGCCTTGGGCATTGAGCAGAACCACCGCCACGGGTTGTTTATCAAACTGCGTAATCATTACGAGACATTCGCCGGCTTCTTTGATATAACCCGTTTTGGAGATTTGGATCTTCCAGTCGGGGTTGCGAACTAGGCGATTAGAGTTTTTGTAGTTTTGGCGCTTACCGTTGCTCGTGAGAATATCGTAACCATCGCTGGTGGTGTATTGGTGAATCAGCGGTTCTTTAGAGACAGCTTTGAGTAGGCGTACTAAATCGTTAGGGGTAGAAATGTTAGACGGAGATAATCCCGTAGGCTCTATAAAACGGCTACGCGTCATGCCGAGTTGTCGGGCCGTGGTGTTCATCGCCGCCACAAAAGCGCTCAGACCACCAGGATAAGTGCGCGCCAAGGCGTGAGCGGCGCGATTCTCACTAGACATTAGGGCGAGCAAAAGCATCTCGTGACGGGGCAGCGTCGTACCCACACTTAAGCGTGAACCGGAGTTTTTGAGGCGATCAATATCATCTGAGGTGATGGTGATCATCTCGTTCATATCGAGGTTAGAGCGCACCACCACGTAGGCGGTAAGCAGCTTACTAATAGAGGCAATTGGACGAATAGTATTGGGGTTCTTAGCGTAGAGCACCTTATCGTCGTTCAAGTCCACCACCATCGCGACCTGCGAATTGACAATCGCTCCGGTATCGACCGGACCAGAAAGCGGTGAATTACTCGTAATAGGACGGGAGCTCTGCGCCTGCACTTGGGAGACGGCCAACGCACCGCAAAAAGTCAATAAACCAGCAAATCTGGCACTAAATCGTAGCGATTTTGAAATTAGGGTAGACATATAAGTGGCATCTTATAAGTTGTTGATAACGCTGCATTTAAAACAAAAGTGGGGTTTGTCTTAAATAGTAAACGAGTTAATTATATATTACTAAATATAAAAAAATCTATATTTATTAATGAGTTATAAGGCTTTGTTTAGATAGTTTATAGCTTTAAGTATAGTTTATAATCCATTGAAAAATAATGATATTTTCTATTTATGCACATTTTTGGTTTTAAAACCCTGATTAGATCTACAGTATTATTGTTACAATTAAAAGTGTAAAAGTTGTAACCACCACAAGCTGGGACCACAAGCTGAGTTAAGCCAAAAAGTAAAGCCATGGATTCTGTACAATCGGCCTGCATTTCATTGCCTAGCAAGTTAAAATAGCAACTTATTTATTGGCTCATTATCTGTACCAACTGTATGTGGGTACGGCAAGCGAGCGCATCGTGGGCGATCGTTGCAGATGTGCCAAGCGTCTTTAAGTCTTTTTATTTCTCACTGGACTTCTTACTGTGCAAGCTATTACTCTTTATGGCGCCTCAGCGCTAACCTCTGCCAACCACAAACGCTTATGGCAACAAATCAAGTCTCAACAATTACCTATAGCCGATATCACGGCTTTTTTTGAATATTACATTTTCTCTGAGCAGGCGTTAGCGCCCGCCCAAGCCCAGCGTTTAGCTGATCTGATCCACGCCAGTGCTAGCCTCCCGTCTGCTGCCAAGTCCAGCGCTCAGACCATTCGCGTCGTGCCTCGTCTCGGTACCGTTTCACCCTGGGCCAGTAAAGCCACCGATATTGCCCATAACTGTGGCTTTGCAAACGTGCATCGCATTGAGCGCGGCATGGTTTACGAGGTGCAATTAGCCCATAAATTGCTGAGCAAAAGCCAATTGACGGCTGAGCAAACGCAGCAATTATTAGCGATTTTGCACGACAAAATGACGCAAAGCGTGGTCGAAGAGGACTTTGATCCTTTGCAATTATGTCAAGAAGTGCACGCCAGTCCTTTACAAACCTATGACGTCTTGCAACAAGGCCGTCAGGGTCTAGAAACAGCCAATACCGAGTTGGGTTTGGCGTTATCAGACGATGAAATCGATTACTTGGTCGAGGCCTTTACCCAGCTCAATCGCAATCCCACCGATGTGGAGTTGATGATGTTCGCGCAGGCCAATAGTGAGCATTGCCGCCACAAGATCTTTAATGCTCAATGGACCATCGACGGCCAAGCTCAAGACAATTCTTTGTTTGGCATGATTCGCCAAACCCACCAACATCAGCCTAAGGGCACGGTGGTGGCTTACGCCGACAATGCCGCTATTATGCAAGGCGCTAAGGCGACGCGTTATTATGCCGAGAGCACAGCGCAGGGCACTAAGCAATATCAGGCACATGAGCGTCTCACGCATACCCTCATGAAGGTCGAAACGCATAATCACCCGACGGCCATTTCACCCTTTGCGGGTGCCGCCACCGGGGTCGGCGGTGAAATCCGCGACGAGGGCGCCACGGGGCGTGGTTCTAAGCCTAAGGCTGGGCTCGCAGGATTTACAGTCTCAAACCTCCACTTATATCCAGATCAGGCGGCTTGGGAGCAAAGCTCGCATGGTAATCCACAACGCTTAGCGACACCTGCCGAGATCATGATTCAAGGCCCCATCGGGGCAGCCGCCTATAATAATGAGTTTGGTCGACCGAATTTGCTCGGCTATTTTAGGGTCTTTGAGCAAGAAGTCGCTGGCATTCGTTGGGGCTATCACAAACCGATCATGTTGGCGGGTGGCATGGGCAATATCGACGATAGTCTGACGCACAAAGATAGTATTCCCGACGGCGCCTTATTGATTCAATTGGGTGGCCCGGGCATGCTGATTGGCATGGGTGGCGGGGCCGCCTCCAGTATGGCGGTGGGTGCCAATACCGCTGAGCTCGATTTTCAGTCCGTACAAAGAGATAATCCAGAGTTAGAACGCCGCGCGCAAGAGGTGATTGATGCGTGTTGGCAAATGCTCGATCAAAACCCGATTTTGGCCATTCATGACGTCGGCGCGGGTGGCCTCTCTAACGCCTTTCCTGAATTAGTCAATGACGCGGGCATGGGGGCTGTGTTTGACTTAAGCCGCGTCCATGTCGAAGAAAGCGGCATGTCAGCGGCACAGATCTGGAGTAATGAATCGCAAGAACGGTATGTGCTAGCGATCTTGCCAGAACATTTAGACACCTTTAAAGCCATTGCTGAGCGCGAGCGTTGCCCCTTTGCCGTGGTCGGCGTGGCTTGCCAAGATAAATTATTGCGCGTTACCGAAGGCGAAGGCCTTCCAGGTGAAGCGCAAGCGAGTTTTGATCAGCCCGCCAAGCACTTGCGACCGGTGGATTTACCTTTGAATGTCATCCTCGGTAAATCGCCAAAAATGCATCGCGATGTGCAGCGTAAAGTCCTGCAAACCCCAGCGCTCGATGTGGTCGGTATCGACATCAAAGCCACGGCGCTAGAGGTGATGCGCCACCCCACAGTAGCCGATAAAAGCTTTTTAATCACGATTGGTGACCGTAGCGTAGGCGGCTTAAGTAGCCGTGATCAAATGGTGGGGCCATGGCAAGTGCCTGTGGCCGATTGTGCGGTGACCTTAGCGGACTATGACCATGCCCACGGCGAAGCCATGGCCATGGGGGAGCGTTCGCCCTTAGCCATTATCAATGCGCCTGCCTCAGGGCGTATGGCTGTCGGCGAAGCCCTCACCAACTTGGTGGCTGCCGATATTGCCGATTTACAAAGCATTAAGCTCTCTGCCAACTGGATGGCCGCTTGCGGTCAAGCGGGGCAAGATGCCGCCTTATACGATACGGTGCAAGCCGTGAGTCAACTTTGCCAAGACTTAAATATCTCGATTCCCGTGGGCAAAGACTCCTTATCCATGTATAGCCAATGGCAAACACAGGACGGCAAACAAGCCGTTATGTCTCCCGTTTCCCTCGTTGTGACTGCATTTGCCGCCGTCAATCAGGCCGCCAAGACCCTCACACCGCAATTGCAAGATAATCAAGTGCGAACCAGTCTGATCTTGATCGATTTAGGCGCGGGTAAGCAGCGCTTGGGCGGTTCTGTCTTGTCGCAAGTGCTCAATCAATTCGGTCAGGAAGTGCCAGATCTGGATGATGTGGAGCGCTTGCAAAGCTTCCTCAAAGTGATTCGTCGCTTAGCCCAGGAAGAGCGCCTCTTGGCGTATCACGATCGCTCCGATGGAGGTCTTTTTGCCTGCGTCAGCGAAATGGCCCTGGCCGGCCGTACAGGGGTGGCTATCAATATTGATATGTTGACCTTTGACAATTATGTGGCGGACTGGGGCGACTATAAGATTCGTCCAGATCAGGTTCAGGTACAACGCGATGAAGCCACCGTCAAAGCCCTTTTTAATGAAGAACTCGGCGCTGTAATTCAAGTGCGTGCTGAGGATCGCGATGAGGTTTTACAAATCCTGCGCGAGGCTGGGCTATCGACCTGCAGTCATGTGATTGGTAGCACCAACCATACCGATTTAATTGAGTTCTATCGCGATGGTAAACAAGTCCTCGAGTTTAGCCGCGTCGAAGTCGCTAAGGCTTGGAGTGAAACCAGCTATTTAATTCAACAACGTCGTGAAAACCCAGAAACGGCCTTGGCCGAATACAAACGCTGGGACGACAGCAAGAACCCAGGCCTGAATGCCAAGGTCGCTTTTGATCCCCAAGAAAATATCGCCGCCCCAATGATTAATCAAGGCGCCAGACCAGCGATTGCCGTGTTGCGTGAGCAGGGGTGTAATAGCCATGTAGAAATGGCTTGGGCCTTTGATAAAGCAGGTTTTGATGCCTACGACGTGCATATGACTGATTTGCAGCAAGATCGCGTTAAGCTTGAACGTATGCAGGGCCTTGTCGCGGTGGGCGGTTTTAGTTACGGTGATGTGCTGGGCGCGGGTGAAGGCTGGGCCCGTAGCATCTTGTTTAACGAGGCGCTCAAGCAACAATTCAGTGAGTTTTTTGCGCGCCCAGAAATTTTTGCTTTAGGCGTGTGTAACGGCTGCCAAATGCTTTCTGCCTTAGCCAGCATTATTCCGGGCGCTGAGCATTGGCCGCGCTTTACGGCCAATCAATCAGGGCGTCACGAGTCGCGCTTGAGTCTTGTGCAGATCACTGACTCACCGTCGATTTTCTTTAAAGATATGGCAGGTAGTCGCTTACCAATTGCAGTCTCGCATGGCGAAGGCTTTGCCAATTATGACTTACAAGGTCATAAGGCACAGGCCAAGATCGCGCTGCAATATGTCAACAACTACGGCATGGTCACCGAAGCCTATCCCGCCAACCCCAATGGCAGCATAGACGGCACCGCCGCGGTCACCACGGCTGATGGACGTTTTACAGTCATGATGCCGCATCCAGAACGTGTAGTACGCAATGCGGCCATGTCTTGGGCCCCCGCTCAATGGGGTGAAAAAGACAGTGGCGGTGAGTTCACGCCTTGGCTCAGAATGTTTATGAATGCACGCCTATATGTCGGCTAGTGGTCTTTGAAAAAGTTATAATCATATTTTGCTAGGAGCAAGTTTCATGCGTATGTTCAAAAAAGCGCTCACTTTTGATGATGTCTTATTGGTACCTGCCTACTCTAATGTATTACCACGAGACACCACCCTCAAGACTCAACTCACACGCAATATCTCTCTTAATATCCCCCTTGTGTCGGCAGCCATGGACACGGTGACCGAATCACGCCTGGCCATTGCCATGGCACAAGAAGGCGGTATTGGTATCATTCACAAAAACATGTCGGCCGATGCTCAAGCCAAGGAAGTACTCAAGGTCAAACGCCATGAGTTTGGTATTGTGGTCGATCCTGTCACGCTCGATCCCTCCATGAAGGTGCGCGACGCGGTCAAACTCCAAAAAGAAAACGGTATCTCTGGCCTACCAGTGGTCGAAAATGGCAAGGTCGTGGGCATTGTCACCAACCGTGACGTGCGTTTTGAGGATCGTTTAGATCTACAAATTCGCGAGATCATGACCCCGCGCGAGCGCCTGATTACCATGCTCGAAGGCGGCACCCTCGAAGAAGCCCAAGCCCTGATGCATAAGCACCGTCTCGAGCGTGTGCTGATTGTCAATGAGAATTTCGAGTTACGCGGCCTGGCCACGGTCAAAGATATCCTCAAAAACACCGAGCACCCCTATGCTTGCAAGGATTCCTTTGGGCAATTACGCGTCGGCGCTGCGGTGGGTGTCGGTGCTGGTACCGAAGAGCGCGTCGCCAAACTCGCGGCCGCAGGTGTCGATGTGATTATTGTGGATACCGCTCATGGCCACTCCCAAGGCGTTCTAGACCGTATTACCTGGATCAAACAAAACTATCCAAAAATCGAAGTCATCGGTGGCAATATCGCTACGGGTGAAGCCGCCAAAGCCTTGGTACAAGCTGGCGCGGACGGCGTCAAAGTGGGTATTGGCCCAGGATCCATTTGTACCACACGTGTCGTGGCTGGGGTTGGCGTACCGCAAATCACCGCGATTTCTGACGTAGCCGAAGCCCTTGAAGGCACTGGCGTCCCCTTAATTGCGGACGGTGGTATTCGCTATTCAGGTGACATCTCCAAAGCCTTAGTGGCCGGAGCTTATACCTGCATGATGGGCGGTATGTTTGCCGGCACTGAAGAATCTCCTGGCGAAGTGGTGTTATTCCAAGGCCGTTCTTACAAATCCTATCGTGGTATGGGCAGTGTTGGTGCTATGGAGCAGGGCTCTGCCGATCGCTATTTCCAAGACCCAAGTAGCAACGCCGACAAACTCGTCCCCGAGGGCATCGAAGGCCGCGTCCCTTACAAAGGCAGCGTCTTAGCGATTATTTACCAGTTAATTGGTGGGATTCGTGCCTCCATGGGCTATTGTGGTTGCCAAACCATCCAAGAGATGCGTAGCAAGCCACAATTTGTCCAAATTTCTAATGCCGGCATCAAAGAATCCCACGTTCATGACGTGCAAATTACCAAAGAAGCGCCAAACTATCGCGCCGACTAATTGTTGAGCAATCGTATTACAAAGGTTTTTAGTTATGCATCAAAAAATCCTGATCTTGGATTTTGGTTCTCAAGTCACGCAATTAATTGCACGACGCGTGCGTGAAGCGGGTGTGTTTTGTGAAATCCATCCCGGTGACGTGGATAATGACTTTATCCACCAAGAGTATGCGCAGCATGGCCTCAAGGGGATTATTTTGTCAGGCAGCCATTCCTCTGCCTACGATGAGGCCTCCATCAAAATCGCCGATGCCGTCTTCCAAATCGGCGTGCCCGTCTTAGGGATTTGCTATGGTATGCAAGCCATGGCGCAGCAACTGGGCGGGCAAGTGAGCTGGTCGGCTAAGCGCGAGTTTGGTCAAGCCAAGGTGAAACTGCAAGGCGTCTCGGCCTTGCTCAACACCTTACAGGACTACACCGATAGCAATGGTAATCCAGGACTCGATGTCCTAATGAGCCATGGTGACAAGGTCACGCAAGTCCCCGAAGGCTTTAATGTCATCGCCACCAATCCGTCTTGTCCTATTGCGGCCATGGCTGATGAGGAGCGACGCTTTTATGGGGTGCAATTCCACCCAGAGGTCACCCACACGAAATCTGGCGCGCAACTCTTACAACGCTTTGTCTTAGATATTTGTGGCTGTCGTGCCGACTGGAATATGCCCGACTATGCCTCCGAGGCTATCGCCCATATCAAAGCCCAAGTCGGCGATGATCAAGTCATCCTCGCGCTCTCAGGCGGAGTCGATTCTTCCGTGGCAGCGGTGCTCATTAGTCGCGCCATCGGTGATCAATTGACGTGTGTGTTTGTCGATCATGGCCTATTACGCCACAACGAAGCGCAACGCGTGATGGATGTGCTGAACCAACATTTAGGCGTTAATATTATTCATGTCGATGCGACCGAGCAGTTTATGAGTAAACTCGAGGGTGTTACTGATCCCGAGCAAAAACGCAAAATCATCGGCAAAGAATTCATTGAAATCTTCCAGGCTGAAGCCGCCAAATTGCCTAAGGCCAAATGGTTGGCACAAGGCACCATCTATCCTGATGTGGTGGAATCGGCCGCCAGCAAGTTTGGTAAGAGTGTGGCCATTAAGTCACACCATAATGTCGGTGGCTTGCCCGATACGTTGCAATTGCAATTGCTTGAACCCTTGCGCGAACTCTTTAAAGACGAGGTTCGTCAGCTGGGTGTGGCGCTTGGCTTGCCCGCTCCGATGGTCTATCGTCATCCATTCCCTGGTCCAGGCTTGGGCGTGCGTATTCTCGGCGCCGTCAAGAAAGAATTCGCCGATTTGCTACGTCTTGCCGACGATATCTTTATCCAAGAATTACGTAACCACACCGATCCAGAAACGGGTAAAAATTGGTACGACTTAACCAGCCAAGCCTTTGCGGTCTTTTTACCCGTCAAATCCGTCGGTGTCATGGGCGATGGTCGTACCTACGATTATGTGGTGGCCTTACGCGCGGTGCAAACCAGCGACTTTATGACCGCCAGCTGGGCGCCATTGCCTTATGATTTATTAGCCACCGTGTCCTCACGCATTATTAATGAGGTCAAAGGCATTAACCGCGTGGTTTACGACGTCTCTGGTAAACCGCCGGCAACGATTGAGTGGGAGTAAGCTGGTCTGAGAGTGATACATCTGTATTGAGCCACTGCTCCAAGTGGCTCAAGTGCCTCCAGATGTATGTCTCAAATATCCACTGTAAATCTACACAAAAGCCCGCCCCGCGGGCTTTTTAAACAAATCCTCTAAAGGCTTGAAACGTCCATTAAAAACGAATTACTGATAATGCTAGTAGTTATCAATACTAGTACCAAAAATATGTAAACAAATCGCTGTAAAATCGGGTCGATTTAGCACCATAAAAAGTAGCCGTCATGCGCCAAGCTGACATTACAAAACACCCAATTAAACAAGGCTTCACGCACTTAATATCAGCAATATTTGCAAATACTCGATATTGTTTTACTTATATCAAATCTTAAAACGTAAAAACTTATTACAATACTAGTACTGGGTCTGTTCTGGACCGTATCTTGCATAGCCTGTGCAGTTTTTGGAGTTCTTATGGGTAAAGCATCGACCACTATTAAGCATCATGATCATCCGTCTACTGATAAACCGGTAGCAGAGTGGAAGCGCTTTCTACTCATGGGCTTTATTGTCCTACCGATTGTAAGCCTGTTGCTAATCTGTGCCTACGGTTTTATTGTTTGGTTTGGTCAAATGCTCATTTGGGGACCTCCGGGACCCTAAAGGTCTCGTCTATTTAGGCGCTAGCACAACTCTGGCAAATCGCCATCTTCCTCTGAGTTAGTCGCTAGTTCAATTCTTATTTAAGCGCTCCTTATTGACTTATTTGTCAATCAATCTTATGCAGAGACTAGCGAAAGGCTAGGGGTGAGTGCTATCTCAACGGTTTTTACACAACACAACCATAGGTACAACGTCTATGCGCTCTCTATTTCGTGGTATTAAGCGATTCTTCGCTTGGATTTATGACTGGTTTACCCGTCCCGCCGCTCGTATTGGCTTGGGCATCCTAGTGACTGGCGGCTTTATCGCTGGGGTGGGCTTTTGGGCCTTATTTAACACCGGTATGAACTACACCAATACCGAAGAATTCTGTGTCTCCTGTCACACCATGCGTGACAATCTGTTGCCCGAATTACAAAAAACGATTCACTGGAAAAACCGTACGGGGGTACGCGCCCGCTGTATGGATTGCCACGTGCCGCATAACTTCACTGACAAAGTCGCGCGCAAAATGCAAGCCTCTCGTGAGGTGCTTAGCCATGTGGTCGGTACCATTGGTACCCGCGAAAAATTCCTGCAACATCGTATTGTCTTAGCGCAGCGTGAATGGGCGCGCTTTAAGGCCAATAACTCCAAGGAATGTCGCAGCTGCCATGACTACAAGAGCATGGATTTTGACAAAATGCGTGTCACCTCACAAATGATGATGCGCAGCGCTGCCGAACGCAACGCCAGCTGTGTCGATTGTCACCGTGGCATTGCCCACCAATTGCCAGAGATCAAAGGCGCGGGCAATCCTGCCTTTGCTTCCCTGTTGTCTGAAGCCAGCCATGTCAGTGTCAAACCGGGTAATGACTATGTCTCCGTTTCGCCACAAGCGATTTACGCCGACAAAGAATTGAGCAAAAAAATCGGTTCGATTGAGGTCACCACGCCCGTTAAATTGCTTGAGGCAACCGATAGTGCCTACCACGTTGAATTGGAATTATGGCGCAAAAACAAAGGCTTAGCACGGGTTTGGTATAACACTTTTGGGATGAATGTGACCAATGCCATTCTCAATCGTGATATCGATAAAAACGCGGATTTTATTGATGTGGTTGAATCCAAAGAAGACGATATGACCGGTCTAGAATGGCAAAAAGTCAAAGCGACGGTCTGGATCGAACCAGGTCATTTACTCAATAGCGTTGAACCGATTTGGGATATTGCCCGTCATAGCTATGAGAGTTCTTGTAGTGTTTGCCACCGTCAACCGCAAACCACGTCGCATACCGCTAACCAATGGCCTGGCCTTTTTGCGGGTATGGTCGGGTTTACCAATATGGATGATGAAACGGCCAAAGTGGTCCTTAAATATTTACAACTGAATTCATCCGATTTTTCTAATAACAGTGCCACAGAGATTGAGAAATCTGTGCAAACAGCACGTCCTTGATCTTAGAGAGTCAGTTTATGCAGACACGTCGTCAATTTCTAAAAAATTTAGCCGCCTCTGCGGCGGCCACCTTGGTTCCAAGTTATGTCTTGGGCTCATCGATTGTCCAAGCGCAAGAGCAGGGCGCCGCGGCCGCGCCTAGCGGTCCTGGTCGCTGGTTAATGTCGGGTGCACACTGGGGCGCCTTTAGAGCGCACGTGGTCGGTGACCGTGTGGTAGAGATCAAACCATTTGAATTTGATAAGCATCCAACGCCGATTTTGGATGGTACGCTGGATGTTATTTATAGTGCATCACGCGTGCGTTACCCTATGGTGCGTCTCGATTGGTATCGCAAACGCCAAGACAGCGATCGCTCACAACGAGGGGATAACCGCTTTATCCGCGTCAGTTGGGACGAGGCCTTGGACCTTGTGTATGATGAGCTCGAACGCATCCAAAACGACTACGGTCCATGGGCCTTACATATTGGTAATGTGGGCTGGCGCTCAGTCGGTCAAGTGCATAGTTGTGGTAATCATATGTTGCGCGCCATGGGCATGCATGGGCATGGCGTCGGTACGGCCGGTGACTACTCAACAGGTGCCGGTCAAGTGATTATGCCCTATGTCCTAGGGTCCACCGAGGTCTATTCGCAAGGCACCTCATGGGACATTATCCTCAAAGAAACCGAGACCTTGATTTTCTGGGCCAATGATGCCGTCAAAAACCTCCAAGTCGGTTGGAACACCGAGACCCACGAGGCCTTTGCCTATCTAGAAAAACTCAAACAACGCGTTGCTGAGGGTAAGATTAAGGTCATCACGATTGACCCTGTCAAAACCAAAACCCAGAACTTCTTGGGCTGTGATCATATTTATGTCAATCCATTGACCGATGTGGCCTTTATGTTGGCTTTGGCACACACCCTGTATACCGAGAAGCTCTATGATCAGAAATTCATCGACACCTATGCCATTGGTTTTGAGGATTTTACGCCGTATTTAATGGGTAAAACCCTTGATAAGGTAGAAAAAACGCCAGAATGGGCCGAAAAAATCTGCGGTGTCAAAGCTGATGATATCCGTGCCTTGGCGCGTCTCATGGCCAAAGGCCGCACGCAACTCATGTTTGGTTGGGCCATTCAACGTCAGCAACACGGTGAGCAACCGTACTGGATGGGCGCCATCTTGGCCACGATGTTAGGGCAAATTGGCCTGCCAGGTGGCGGCATTAGTTATTCGCACCACTATAGTTCAGTGGGTGTGAATTCCACGGGAGCCTCTATGCCCGGCAGTTTCCCGCTTAACCTCGATACGGGCCGTACACCAAAACATAACAATACCGACTATAAAGGCTACAGCTCTGTCGTGCCGGTCTCGCGGGTGATTGATGCCTTGCTCAATCCTGGCCAAAAAATCAAATACAACGGCTCTGAAGTCACCTTGCCACCTTACAAAATGGCTGTCTTTTCTGGGTGTAATCAATGGCATCGCCAACAAGATCGCAACCGCATGAAACGGGCTTATTTACAGCTCGAAACTGTAGTGACGGTTGATTATAACTGGACCGCGACCTGCCGTTTTGCGGATATTGTCTTGCCAGCGTGTACGCCATACGAACGCAATGACATCGATGCTTACGGTTCTTACTCTAACCGTGGCATTATTGCCATGCATAAATTAGTCGATCCGCTCTATCACTCGCGCTCTGATTTTGAAATTTGGCGGGATTTTGCGCGTCGCATGAATCGCGACATTGAGTACTGCCGCAATATGAATGAGATGCAGTGGGTTCGTCACCTTTACGAAGAATGTCGTTCAGAAAACGCTGGCAAAGAAATCGAAATGCCACCGTTTGATGAATTCTGGAAAAAAGGCTACGTGCTCTTCCCAGATGGTGACAATTGGGTGCGCCATGCCGATTTCCGCGAAGATCCTGAGGTCAACGCCTTAGGCACGCCATCTGGTTATATTGAAATTTATAGTCGTCGTATCGCCAGTTTTGGTTATGAGGATTGTCCAGGTCATCCGATTTGGATGGAAAAAACGGAACGCTCACATGGCGGTCCGGGCTCAGATAAACACCCGTTATGGTTACAATCCGTGCACCCAGATACTCGTTTGCACTCACAAACGAACGAGTCTGAACACCGCCGTGCGGTCTATACCGTGCAAGGTCGGGAGCCGATTTATATGGGCCCTGAAGATGCTAAAAGCCGTGGTCTGAAATCCGGCGATTTGGTGCGCGTGTTCAATGATCGCGGTCAGTTGTTGGCAGGGTTAGTGGTCTCTGATAATTTCCCTAAAGGCGTGGTGCGCATTCAAGAGGGCGCGTGGTATGGTCCGACAGGCCCTGAAATCGGTGCACTGGATACCTATGGCGATCCGAATACCTTGACCATCGATGTCGGTACCTCGCAATTGGCGCAGGGTCCTAGTCCGAATACTTGCCTAGTAGAGGTCGAGCTATTCCGCGGTCCGGTGCCACCGGTTACGTCTTTTGGGGGCCCGACCGAGGTCGATATTCGCGGCAATGTCGTGCGTAAACCCGCCGTCTCGGCACCCGCCAAAGCCTCATAGCGCTTTGAACCTCGCTTGATCATAGATTGAATAGGCACAAGACCCGAGGCTTGTCTTGTGCCATACTGATAGCGTCTTCTTCTTAGCATAAATAGTTATGGATCCACAATTACAGCAACATTGGCAGCAAATTAATCAGCAACGAGCCGCTTTTTATGGTTGGTTTGCAGGCGTTTTTGCCCGCGAACTGTCCAAAGACGCCTTTGCTTTTTATCGTACAGGGGGCGCGAACGCCTTATTGGCTGTGCTGAAGTCACTCGGTTTTGCCGAACAAGCGGAGCAATTGCAAGCGTTTAGCGCCAATCTGCAAGGCACGGAGGACGAAAGAGTGCATTTAATGGCCGATTTTGCTTCTTGTTTTTTGTTAGACAAAAAACAGTCAGCCTTGCCCTATGCGTCTTTTTATTTGGATCAAAACCATCAGTTGTATGGCGATACCAGTGCGCGCATGCGCCAATTCTTGCAGGGCAATCAGCTGCAATTGCATCCTGATTTTAAGGAACCGGCAGATCATCTCGCTGTCTATTTGGCCGTGATGGCAGACTGGTGCCAGCAGGTGGCAACGCTTGATCAACCCCTGGACATTAAGTGCCAGACTGAGCAACAGTATGAATTTTTAGCGCAAGCACTCTTGCCATGGTTGCCCGCTTGGGTGGCGCGTCTAGAGGCGGTACCGAATCTTAGCTATCGCTTTTATCCTGCCATGGGGCGCTTATTGCTTAACTATATTCGCAGCGACGCCCATAGTTTGCAGGGCGAAGAGGGTGAAGAGAGTGCTCAGGCCACTGCTAGCGCGGCTACAGCGAATACTGCCAAGACCGCCCAGACTGCCAAGGCTGACAACACCTCTGCAGATGGTCAACAAACCCAGACACGAGACGAGGTCCAAGCCCCGGCTCATCCTGACACTGCATCGCGCACGTCAAGCCGCCCCCAATCCCAGCCAGGTGAGTCATAATTTGGTCTTATCCGCACAGCATCTTGGCTTAAGCCGTCGTGATCGTTGTTTATTTTCTGACCTAAGTGTTGAGATCAAACCCTCTCAGCTCTGGCATTTGCATGGTGCCAATGGTAGTGGCAAGAGTTCGCTACTGGATGTGTTAAGCGGGCTCTGTCAAAGTCATCAAGGGCAAGTGATTTGGTATGATGCCGAGCAACAGCCGCTGACGCCTGCTCAAGCCGCGCAACGCGGTTTATTCCATTACTGTCGCCAACAAAACGCCGTCAATCCGCAACTCAGTGTGCGTGACAATATACAACGTCAAGCCCTCTGGGCGCGGGCACCGTATCGCCAAGAGGCTTTACAAGCCTGGGCACAAGAAGTGGGCTTAGCACTTTTTTTAGATGAGCCTGCTGGTATGCTCTCGCAGGGGCAACAAAAGCAAGTGGCGCTGGCGCGTTTGCGTTTATTCCCGGCACGCCGCTTATGGTTATTGGATGAACCCTTTAACTCCCTGGATCAGGTCGCCGTGCAGCGCTTAGAAGCCTGGATCGAAGCGTATGTAGCGGCGCAAGGCGCCGTGATTATTGTCAGTCACACTGAACCTTGTGTGCATTTATCTGTCCAACGCTTAGGCCTAGATAGGCCAACGGCTGTGGTTGACCTTAGCAGGAGTCTTTAAATCATGAGCGTATTGCTGGCCTTGACAGGTCGTGAAGTGCAACTCATGCTAAAAAACCGCACTGCGATTTATCGAGCGGTGTTTTTCTTGGTCATGGTGGCCGCTTTATTTCCGATCGCGATCAGTGCGGATCCTGTTTTTTTACAAAAAATAGGCTTGGGCGTGCTGATGATTGCGGCTTTATTAGCCAATTTACTGTCCTTGTCCTTATTATTTGAGGACGATTTTGCTGACGGTAGCTTAGCGCAAATGCTGATGTCGCCCCTGGACGCGCTGTATTTAATTTATAGCAAAATGCTGGCGCACTTTATCTGCGTGGGCTTGCCTTTATTGTTGGCGGCGCTGCTCGTTGCCTTGCAATACCATTTTGCGGCGCTAAAGATCCTGCGACTTTTGCCCTTGTTGCTGCTGTTTTCGTTGGTGCTCACAGCCGTGGCCACCTTGGCGGCCGCCCTGACGGTAGGCTTGGCACAAAGCTTACTCGCGGCCTTATTGTATTTACCGCTTTGTGTGCCTGCTTTGATTTTTGCGACAGGTTCACTGCAAGAAAATTATGTCATTGATGTGCAATTATTGCTGGCGCTGGCAATTTTGTCATGGTTCTTTTTACCTTGGGCCGCGCGTTTTGCCATCAAAACCACTTATGAGTAGAGCATGTCTATAAAACCAGTGCCGCCGACGGCGCCCAAAGCTCAGCGCTGGCGGCGTTTTGCGAGTCCCATGTATTTTCAGGGGATAGCCCAAAAAATATCGACCCTGGCCTTGTGTCTTGCTATGGTCTTGGCCTTGATCGCTTGCGTTTATGGCTTGTGGTGGGCACCCATCGATGCGGTCCAAGGCCATAGCTATCGCATTATGTTTTTGCATGTGCCTTGTAGTTGGGTAGCCATGATTATTTATGTGGCGATGGCGTTTTGGTCGGTGATTTATATAGTTTGGCGGACCCAGACCTCGATTCTGATGGTGCGCGCCATGGTGCCGACGGGCACCATGATTTGTGCGCTTTCATTGCTGACGGGGGCGATTTGGGGTAAACCCACTTGGGGTACTTATTGGGTGTGGGATGCGCGACTCACTTCCATGCTCTTACTGCTGTTTTTATACCTAGGGCTAATGGCCTTATTACAAAGCATTCGCAGTGAGGCCAGAGCTAATTTAGTAGCTGCATTATGGTCGATTGTCGGTGTCTTTAATGTGCCGATTATTTATTTTTCGGTGCGTTGGTGGAATACCCTACACCAAGGTGCCAGTATCAGTGTGAGTAGGGGGATTAGTATTCATTCTGATATGTTGCATGCGCTCGTTTTGATGAGCCTGGCGCTCTGGGCCTATGCCATTGCCATGATTCTCAAGCGTGCGCGCTTATTAGTCCTCAACAAATACGCCCATACCGCTTGGGCGCAAGCGCTCGTACTCAATAGCAAGGAATAATCATGCAGTGGCCATCCTTCAGGGATTTTTTAAGTATGTCAGGGCAGGGCGTGTACGTCTGGTCAGCTTTTTTCCTGTGCCTCATTTGTGTGGTGATCGAGGGGCTGAGCCTGACTTTTTTTAAGAAAAAAACGCAGCAACGCTTGCGTCGGATCCGACAATTGTCCGCAAAAAAGGCGAATCATTTATGACAAAACGACAAAAACGCTGGCTTTGGCTCTTGGCTTTGCTAGTGGTCATCGGCACCTGTAGCGCCCTCGTGGTCAATGCCTTGCGCCAAAATATGGTGTTTTTTCATACGCCTAGCGATGTGCGTAACCAGGCCGTGGCGCGTCATCAAGCCATGCGCGTCGGTGGACTCGTGGCTAGAGGCTCTTTGCATAAGCACCATGGCTCGGTGCGCATTGAATTTGACTTGATCGATGATAAAGCCGCCATTCCTGTGGTCTATGAAGGCCTACTGCCCGATCTTTTTGGTGAAGGGCAGGGTGCGGTACTAGAGGGCCAATGGGATGGCGAACGCTTTATCGCCAATCGCGTCTTTGCCAAACATGATGAGAACTACATGCCGCCCGAAGTGGCCAAAGCCGCCACTGAAATGCATAATAAATACACGCATGGCGCCGTGCCCCTGACTGAAGAAGACAAAACCATCCACCCTGAAGAAGTGAAAAAGGCGCAACCATGATTTTTGTGAATTTAGGCAGTTTTGCGCTCTTATTGGGAATTTTGTTAGCGGCGTTTATGACCGTCTGCGCCCTGTATGCGGCGCAACAGCGAGTGCACCTAATGGCCCTCGTCAAGCTTGGTACGACCGTCACTAACCTTTGTGTCTTGTTAGCCTTTGTGTGCCTGCTCAGTCTGTTGTTGAACGACCAATTCTATGTCCGCTATGTAGCACAGAATTCTAATAGTCATCTGCCCTTATTTTATAAATTTGCCGCTGCCTGGGGCGGTCACGAAGGCTCTCTACTATTTTGGTCCTTATTGCTCGCGCTGTGTAATCAAGTCTTTTTGTGGTGGTCGGCCAGGCTCGAGCAGCCTATGGCCCTCAATGCCTTGGCGGTCATCAACGCCATTATGGCGGGCATTCTGCTATTTATTTTTACGGGCTCCAGTCCCTTTGAGCTCTTACCCAATGCCGTGCCCGAAGGCGCGGATCTTAATCCTTTATTGCAGGATATTGGGCTAATCGTCCACCCGCCGCTGCTGTATCTGGGCTACGTGGGCACGACACCGGTGTTTGCTCTGTCGATGGCGGCCTTAATCACTGGCACAGCCGATAGAGCCTGGGCGCGTCACTGCCGTCCCTGGGCTTTAGGCGCTTGGGGCTGTTTGTCACTCGGTATTTTGATTGGCAGTATGTGGGCGTATTATGAGCTCGGCTGGGGCAGCTGGTGGTTTTGGGATCCCGTAGAAAACGCCTCGCTCATGCCATGGTTTTGTCTCACCGCGCTCATCCATTGCTTACTGGTCGCAGAAAAACGCCAAGTCTTTCGCCATTGGACCCTATTGCTAAGCATTGCAGCCTTTGCTTTTTCCTTGTTAGGCACGTTCTTAGTGCGCTCGGGAGTGCTCACCTCGGTGCATGCCTTTGCCAGCGATGCCACCCGCGGTGTGTTTATCTTGGCCTTTTTATTTGTGGTGATTGGTCTAGCCCTTAGTCTGTATGCCTGGCGCGCGCCCAAATTACAAAAAAACGCCCAGGGGTTTGCACTGTTTTCTCGGGAATCATTTTTGTTACTCAATAACGTGCTCTTGGTGGTCGCTTGCGTCACCGTGTTAGTGGGCACCTTATTTCCACTCTTTACCGAAGCCTTTAATATCGGCCAGTTTTCCGTGGGCGCGCCGTATTTTGAATCGGTCTTGGCGCCTTTGTTTCTAATCCTCTTATTGCTATTACCCTTTGGTTTATTTGCCCGCTGGAAGTTTGACACCGTCACCCGCATGCGCAAGGATCTTCTCGTGCCGTTGCTACCGGCTCTCGTGGTGGGTCTACTCTTGCCATTGTGTTGGAGCGATGTGGCTGATTATTCGCTCTGGATAGCGCTCGGCTTTAGCGCGGCGCTTTGGTTGGCCTTAACCAGTCTTTACCAAGTGCTTGACCGCATGCGACGGCAACATCAGGCCATCT
Source organism: Brackiella oedipodis DSM 13743 (assembly GCF_000621025.1). Lineage (GTDB taxonomy): Bacteria > Pseudomonadota > Gammaproteobacteria > Burkholderiales > Burkholderiaceae_B > Oligella > Oligella oedipodis. The sequence goes on along the minus strand of NZ_KK211206.1, from coordinate 391,015 downwards.
GGCGCTTGCCGAGATCTTTTTTGGGCATGTGTTTAGGGCATTTTGGCTTAGCTGTGTTTATCATCGGTGCACTCGCGGCCAATAACTATGGCCAGGAATACAATCGCGTGATTTATCCACAACAAACCCTAAACATTGGTGGTTATGAGGTCAACTTTAAGCACTTAGAAGGCAAACGCGGCGCTAATTATCAAGGCCTGATTGGTCATTTTGTCTTGAGTAAAAACGGTCGTCAGCTGGCTTACTTACGTCCCGAAAAGCGCCAATACTTCTCGGGGGGTGAACCGACTACCGAGACCGATTTAAGTCGCGGCTTACTTCGGGATCTCTATATGAGTATGGGCGAAATGCAGGGGGACGACTTTGCCAAAAGCCCTTGGACCGTGCGCTTATATGACAAACCATTGATGAATTGGGTCTGGGCAGGTTTTATCATGATGGCCTTAGCGGCCTTATTGTCTTGGCGCGGTATTAAACGCACACCAGCGCCGACCACCTCTACCACCAAAAAAGGAACGCCCCATGCTTAAACGTTTTTGGCCCTTATTGGTCTTACTGGGCTTGATGCTATTGTTAGGCTTTGGACTGACGCGTACCCAACAACCGCTACAATCTGCCCTGATCGGCAAAGCCATGCCGGCGTTTACCTTACCGAACCTCAAACAGAAGCAACAAGTGCTCGATCAGTCCTTATTTAAGGGCCAGGTGCATGTCCTCAATGTCTGGGCTTCATGGTGTCAAGCCTGCCTCGCCGAGCATGAGATTTTTGTGAGTCAACGCTTGCCTGCCGATGTCAGACTGGTAGGGCTCAATTATAAGGATCAACCGAGTGCGGCGCTCATGTGGTTAAGTGACAGGGGCGACCCTTATGACCTGATTGTCGAAGATCAGCAAGGGCGCTTGGGCTTTGAACTCGGGGTGTATGGCGTGCCCGAGACCTATGTCATTAATGCACAAGGCATTATTACTTATCGTCATGTCGGTGCTTTTGATCAAGCGGCCTGGCAGCAAGAACTGATGCCCGCCATTAAAAAAGCCTTGGCGCAACAACCGTAGCCGTAAAGGATTATCGCTATGTCTATCACCACACGATCTACTCACTGGCGCTGGCTAGGCTTACGCGTTATGTGGCTGAGCCTGTGCTTGGGTTTTATGCTGTTTAATGCAGCGCAGGCGCAAATCCAAAGTCCTCTGCCGCCATTGACACCCGCCCAAGAAAAACGTCATCAAGCCCTTGCCAAAAGCCTGCGCTGCTTAGTCTGTCAAAACCAATCGGTGGCCGATTCAGCGGCCGGTCTGGCCGATGATATTAAGGCGCAGTTACGCGTGTTAATCAGCCAAGGCCAAAGTGATGAGCAAATCATCCAATACATGGTTGATCGTTACGGGGAATTTATTAATTACAAACCGCCGCTCAGTGGCAAAACTCTTGTGCTGTGGCTAGGACCAGCACTGCTATTAATACTAATGCTAGTGTTATTGTGGCGCGCCATCCGCCGCCAAAGCCATGGCCTCAGTATGAAGGATTCGGAGTCCGCAGAAGAATGAATAGTTCCTATTGGTTAATCAGTGGCGTGGTGCTCGCGCTACTCGTCTGTATTTTTGTGTATTTACGCCTACGTCCTAAGGATCAGGGCAAGCGCTGGTATCTGGGTTTATTAGTCATCCCTGTGATTGCGGGTGCTCTATTTTATTTTTTAGTACTCAAAGACCAGGCCAACCCAGCGGCGACCTTTGATCGTAATGGTAATGTTGAGCAATTTGTCGATGCCGTCGGTCAACTCGAAAAACGTCTAGAAACCAATCCCAAGGATTATCAAGGTCAACTCATGCTCGCCCATAGCTATCGTGCCATGGGACGCTATCAAGATGCGGTAGTACGTTTTGGCCGAGCCTGGCCGATTATTGAAAAAGACCCCAATAACCTAGCCTTATTCGCGGGTTCATTGGCTATTTTTAGGGGCAGTTTTGAGGGCAAACCCATGGAACTGGTCAAACAAGCACTTGCTCTTGATAGTCATAATCCCGATGCCCTCATGCTACTGGGCGGCGCTGAGTTCCAACAAAAACATTACGACAAAGCTATCCAGGCTTGGCAAGATCTCATTCAACATGCCTCCTTGCAAGAGGAAGATCAGCAATGGATTGAGCAACAAATCGCCGAAGCCCAGCTCGCCTTAAACGACCCTAAGGCCTATCAAGAACGCTTGCAACAACGTGAGCAAGAGATGCTAGGGGAGGGGGATGCGCATGCGCATGCTGAAGGTCGCGAGGGTTTATTGCCATCGCTGCCTACTGACAATACGCCCGCACAGCATGCGCCGTCGGCAACGCCGCCTGGACATGAGGGCTTTATGATGGAGGGGGAGAAGTAGGAGGGGATGCTCTGTATTCCTCTATAAAACGTTTAGAGGTAAGGGTTAATAACTATGTAGTGACCATCGCTGTTACCAGCGAGGCTTCTGAATATTCTTGATGACAAAAGTCCATAACGGCAAGCTAAGAAATTTTTTCAGCCGAGAAAACCCCAAAATCATCCTACAATCCTCCTATAATATATAAGTGGGTCAATAGCAAAAAAACTTAGCAAAAACTTAGCAAAAAAATCGACAACGATAAGCTAAACAATCGTCACCGAACGATTGACAACTCCAAGAATAAGCCTGCTATTGACCGCTAGGCTAAATCGTTTACTCTTACATACACAAAAAAGGACAATATACATGACAGCTGCTGAACAACGTGCTGAATTACACCGCCAAATCTGGAGCATTGCTGACGATGTCAGAGGCTCTATCGATGGATGGGACTTTAAACAATACATCTTAGGCGTATTGTTTTATCGCTATATCAGTGAGGATTTAGCAAATTATATGGGCGGTGGCAATCAGCAACTCTTTGAAAACGCCCACGATGAAGACTTTAGTTCAGAGCAAATAGAGGGCATTATCAATGCCAAGGGCTTTTTTATTTATCCGAGCCAATTATTTGCGAATGTCGTCAAAAACGCCGAGAGCAATGAGAATCTTAATACGGATTTAAACGATATTTTTAGATCGATTGAGAACTCTGCCGTGGGTCATGATTCTGAAGGTGACCTCAGAGGTCTATTTGCTGATTTCAGCACCTCCAATGAGCGCTTGGGTAATAGCGTAAAAGAGCGTAATAAGCGCTTGGCCGCGATTCTTAAAGGCATTGCCGAATTGAATTTTAATAATTTTGAGCGCAGTCAGATTGATGTCTTCGGCGATGCCTACGAGTTTTTGATCTCTAATTATGCGGCCAATGCGGGTAAATCGGGCGGTGAGTACTTTACCCCTCAACAGGTATCTAAACTCGTGGCCAAACTTGCCACCCAAGCCCAACATAACAATCTCGATATCAAGAAGATTTATGACCCGGCTTGTGGTTCAGGCTCGCTGCTATTGCAAGCCAAAAAATTACTGGGTCAAAATGCCTATGATCTGCATTATTACGGTCAAGAGATTAATTACACGACCTATAATCTGGCGCGTATGAATATGTTCTTGCATGGCATTAATTACAATCAATTTACCATCGAGTACGGTGATACCTTATTGGATTCAAAATTCCCAGATTCGAAATTCGATGCCATTGTCTCTAATCCGCCTTATTCAGTGAAATGGGTCGGTAGCGATGATCCGACCTTAATTAATGACCCGCGTTTTGCGCCAGCGGGTGTGCTAGCGCCCAAAGGCAATGCCGATTTTGCCTTTGTCTTAGATGCCTTGCACCATTTGAATAGCCAAGGTCGCGCCGCGATTGTCTGCTTCCCGGGGGTTTTCTATCGGGGTGGCGCCGAGCGAAAAATCCGTCAATATTTAATTGATAGTAATTATGTAGAAGCGGTGATTGCCATGGCGCCCAATCTATTTTTTGGCACCACTATTGCCGTCAATATTTTGGTGTTGGCCAAAAATAAAGCCGATAATCGCACGCAGTTTATTGATGCCAGTGAGCTCTTTGACAAACAAACCAAAAATAACTACCTCAGTGATGAGCATATTGAGCAGATCATGAACGCCGTGCGCGATAAGCAAGAAATCGAGCACTTCTCTACCTTAGTGTCACACGAAGCGATCGAAGAAAATGACTATAACCTCGCAGTCAGTCAATATTTAGAAGCGAGAAATACTTGCGAAGACATTGATATTGTTATGCTCAATGCCGAACTCAAAGCCACCGTCGAACAAATCGAACACCTTCGCAAACGTATCGACAAAGTTGTTTCTAAAATTGAAGGTCAATAGTCATCGCATGAGTGAGTTAACGTATTTAGAGAAGTTATTGGATGGGGCAGAGGTGGAGTGGCTGCCTTTGGGGGATGTGGCTAACTTAAGACGTGGAAGAGTTTTGTCTAAAACTTATATAGTTGATAATGCAGGGATTTATCCCGTTTATAGCTCACAAACAGCAAAAGAGGGACAGATTGGAGCCATTAATACTTATGATTTTGATGGTGAATATGTGAGTTGGACAACAGACGGCGCTAACGCTGGAACTGTTTTTTATCGAACAGGTAAGTTTTCAATTACTAATGTTTGTGGATTAATAGAAGCTGATGAAAAAATACCCTTAACTTATAAATATTTATATTATTGGTTAACCACTGAGGCAAAGAAACATGTGTATAGGGGGATGGGCAATCCTAAATTAATGAGTCATCAAGTCAATAAAATCCTTATCCCCATCCCATGCCCCAACAACCCCAAAAAATCCCTGGCCATCCAAGCCGAAATCGTCCATATCCTTGATAGCTTCACCTCGCTCACCGCTGCGCTCACCGCTGCGCTCAAGGCCCGTACCCAACAATACCATTACTACCGTGATCAGTTGTTGACGTTTGAGGAGGGAAAACGTAGTGAGTATTTAGAGAAGTTATTGGATGGGGCAGAGGTGGAGTGGCTGCCTTTGGGGGATTTGACTAAGTATGAGCAACCAACGAAATACATAGTTAAGTCAACGGATTACGATGATAGTTATGAAACGCCCGTATTGACAGCTGGAAAAACTTTTATTCTAGGCTATACGGCTGAAAATTTTGGTATTAATAAAGCCTCTCAAGAACCAGTAATTATTTTTGATGACTTTACGACAGCAAATAAGTGGGTTGATTTTGATTTCAAAGTTAAGTCATCAGCCATGAAAATTATTCGGTCCTCTAACGAGGATCGATATCCGTTAAAATATATATATTATTGGTTAAATACTCAACCAAGTAGCTTGGTTGAAGGCGATCACAAGCGGCAGTGGATAAGTGTTTACTCCAAAAAACTTATCCCCATCCCATGCCCCAACAACCCCAAAAAATCCCTGGCCATCCAAGCCGAAATCGTTGAAATCCTCGACCAATTCGACACCTTAGCGACCTCCATCACTAAAGGTTTGCCTCGCGAAATCAAATTGCGTCAGCAACAATACGAATATTATCGGAATTTATTACTGGATTTTCCAAAACCGTAAACCCTTAACGGCGAAGCTTTGACTTGCAAAGCTTCGCCGTAACATTTATAACAAAAGCTTAGCTCAGAAAAACTACCCCACAGATCTGTCTACATTAACGCTATGCCAAACCCAATCGCCAATCATCAGGGCACTATTGCCCAACTCGATCACTGCACCGTGGTCAATCAGTTTAACTTCCAAAGGCCGGAACCACGCTCGCTGACTTATCAATCTGAAGCCCAGCTAGAACAAACCCTCATCGAGGATTTACAACGCCAAGGCTATGAGTTACTCAGTGGTATCAAGAACCGTAAGGACTTATTACAAAACGCTCGCCACCAGATTCAAGACCTCAATAAATGCGTCTTTTCTGAAAGTGAGTGGCAGCGCTTTAAGGAGAATTACTTACTCAAAAACGGTGAGGATAAGCGCAATAAAACCCGTAAAATCCAAGAAGATGACATCTACGAATTAGAGATGGATGATCACACGCATAAAAATATTTATTTAGTCGATAAGCGCGTCTTGGCAAATAACAAACTCCAAGTGATCCAGCAGTATAAAGATGGCCCCGAAGCTAAGAACCGCTATGATGTCAGCATCCTCGTCAATGGCCTGCCCTTAGTGCACATCGAACTCAAAAAACGCGGCATCCCCATTCGTGAGGCGTTTAATCAAGTCGTCCGTTATGGCAAAGAAAGTCTCAGCGACGCTCACAGCCTGTATCAGTTTGTGCAGCTATTTGTCATCTCTAACGGCACCGATACCCGCTATTTTGCAAATACCGTCAAACGCGAGCAAAACACCTTTAACTTTGCCATGCATTGGGCCGATGCCCATAATACCCTCATCAAAGATCTTAAGTATTTCACCGAGTCGTTTTTTGAGAAACTCAGCCTCCTGAAGGTGCTGTTTTGGTTTTCTATTTTTGATAGTACTGACAATTTACTCATTATGCGCCCCTATCAAATTGCCGCGACTGAGCAAATTTTGCACAAAATTAGAGCCTCTTACAATGCCAGGATTCATAGTCAGCCGGAGGCAGGGGGCTATATCTGGCATGCCACCGGTTCAGGCAAAACCCTCACCAGTTTTAAGGTCGCGCGTTCGGCCACCCAGTTGCCTTTTATTGATAAAGTCATGTTTGTGGTTGACCGTAAGGATTTGGACTATCAGACCATTAAGGAGTACCAAAAGTTTGATTATGACAGTGTCAAGGGTTCCGAAAATACCGAAGCGCTAAGACGCAATCTGCTCGATAGCAGCAAACGAATCGTCGTCACCACTTTACAAAAACTCAATAATCTTCTCAAACGTGAAGAGGCGCTTGATGTCTACAAGAAAAGGGTGGTGATTATTTTTGATGAATGCCATCGCAGTCAATTCGGTGAAGCCCAAAAAAACATCAAAAAACGCTTTAAGTGCTTTTATCAATTTGGCTTTACGGGGACGCCTATTTTTGAGGAGAACGCCTTATATGGTCACACCACGGCCAGCGTTTTTGGCGGGTGTTTGCATTCTTATTTGATTACTGATGCCATTCGCGATGGTAAAGTACTGCCTTTTAAGGTGGACTACAACGCGGTACGCCCACATTTTAGGGAAATTGAATCTGAGCAGGATGAAGAAATTCTTAAGCGTGCCGAAACAAAAGAGTATCTCTTAAATCCCAATCGCATCCAAGAGATTTCGCAGTATGTGCTGGATAACTTTCGGATTAAGACCCATCGTTTGCAAGTCAATGCGCCACGCTTTAATGCCATGTTTGCCGTCAGTAGTGTCGAAGCGGCCAAGCTATATTATGAGCAACTCAATGCCTTGCAAGTCGGCAGTAAGAACCCCCTGAAAATCGCCACCATCTTCTCTTATGCCCCCAATGAAGCGCAAGACGCTATCGGTGATATCAGCGATGAGAGTTTTAATGTCAACGCCATGAATAGCACGGCTAAGGAATTTTTGGCTAAAGCCATTAATGACTACAATGCCATGTTCAACACGAGCTTTGCGGTGGATGGCCAGAGTTTTCAGAATTATTATCGGGATCTGTCGCAACGCGTCAAAAACAAAGACGTTGATTTATTAATTGTGGTCGGCATGTTCTTGACGGGCTTTGATGCGCCGTCGCTCAATACCTTATTTGTCGATAAGAACCTACGCTATCACGGCTTATTGCAAGCGTTTTCGCGCACCAATCGGATTTACGATAGAACCAAGCCCTTTGGTAATATTGTATGTTTTAGGGATTTAGAGCAAGCCGCTCGCGAGGCATTACAACTCTTTGGCCAAGTCCAGGATCTAAGCGCAGACAGTACCCGTATTGCCTTTATCAAAACCTTTAGGGAATATACAGAAGGGGTGATTGACCCCGAGACGGGTGCCAAAACGCGCGGTCTTAAGGACGTGGTGGCGGATTTACGTCAGCGTTTCCCTGAACCCGCACAACTCAGTTCTGAAAAGGACAAAAAAGCCTTCGTCAAATTATTTGGTGAGTATTTGCGTCTGACGAATGATTTGCAAAATTTTGACGAATATACCGCGCTCCAAAAATTGCAGCAAGTGGCGCCTGATGATGTGGCGGCGCATCAGCAAATTCAACATGAGTTTGGCCTGAGTGATGAGCAGTTTTCGTATTTACAGAGTATTGATTTGCCAAGTGAGCGTGAAATTCAAGATGCCTTATCCGCTTACACAGATATTCGTGACTGGTTAAACACTTACAAAGATGACGATTCGACGCCAGAGACACCGATAGATTGGAACGACGTTGAATTTGAAATTGAGCTCCTGAAAACGCTGGAAATTAATGTTGACTACATCATGGAATTGATCTTTCAGCGTCAACAAGAATACAAAGCGCTGGGTATGCAAGAGGCCAGTGCCAAAGAAGCAACGATCGATGAAGCTCGACGATTGGTCAAAAGCAGTCCTCGCTACAAGTACAAAGAGCCGCTTATTGTCGAGTTTATTAATCAGCATCAACTGACCACGATTAAAGATCCGGATCAAATGCGCCAACTCTATGATTCCTATGAGACAGAGGAGGCCAAAAAAGAAATGGCCATGCTCATCGAGTCTGATAATCTTAATGCTGAGGCCGTCATGAAATATATCAAGAAATCATTGCAACAGGATCAGGCCGACAATAAGGGTCAATGGCTGGATGAGTGTATGAAAGATAAAGCCATACCACTAGACCCCGACTATACTAAAAAACGCGAGGGTCTACGTGCGAAAATTCAACGTTTTGTCGATAAATACCGTGGCATCCGCTTCTAGGTTTTTGCTTGATCTGATAAAGGCTGAAGTGACTGTAAGTGAGTCTTAATGACTGTTTTTATGGCTAATATTCATCAACTTACCTATATCTTCGTTCATTAGTTGCTAAAGCCTTTAATTTCAGTAAAATAAAAATATTCGTGATATCGCAACGCTCATTATTTTTAAGGAGTTTTGAATGACAGCATCTATTAAGAATCATCAGTGGCGTCTTAAATCCCGTCCAGAGGGTCGTCCGACCGAAGAGAATTTCGATTGGGTCGAGGAATCTGTACCAGACATCAAAGACAATGAAATCTTGCTTAAGGTGTATTACTTGTCTTTGGATCCTTATATGCGTGGGCGCATGAGCGCGGCCGAATCCTATGCTGATCCTGTCCCTGTAGGTGGGCTGATGAGCGGTGGCACGGTTTGCAAAGTGCTTAAATCCAATCTCGACAAATTCAAAGAGGGTGATTGGGTGCTCTCATACAGTGGTTGGCAAGAGTATGCCGTCTCTGACGGTAAGGGGGTCACCAAGCTGCCAGACGATATCCCTAAACCGTCGTATGCCCTAGGCATTTTAGGGATGCCGGGATTTACCGGTTATATGGGTCTGACCGATATTGGTCAGCCACAAGCGGGTGAGACGGTGGTGGTCGCGGCGGCCACGGGGCCTGTCGGTTCTACCGTGGGTCAAGTCGCCAAGATCAAGGGGGCGCGGGCAATTGGGATTGCCGGTGGTCCAGAGAAATGCCGTTATGCGGTCGAGAAATTTGGGTTTGATGAATGTATTGACCACCATGCCGATGATTTCAAAGAGCAGTTAGCCAAGGTCTGCGATAAGGGTATCGATGTCTACTACGAAAACGTCGGCGGTAAGGTGTTTGAGGCGGTGTTCGATCTGCTCAATCCACGCGCCCGTATCCCATTATGCGGCTTAGTCTCTAGCTACAACAATACTAAGGATTCACCACCGAGCATTCATCTCAATGCCGATCAGCTCATGCGCAAAATCCTCACTAAGCGCTTGACCATCGAGGGCTTTATTGTCTTTAATGAATACCGCGAGCACTACCCAGCGTTTATCAAACAAATGTCACAATGGATCAAAGAAGACAAGATCCATGTGCTCGAACAAGTCGTCGAGGGTGGTCTACAAAAAGCACCTGAAGCCTTCCAAGGGCTTTTAGAGGGCAAGAATTTTGGTAAAATAGTGGTTCAGGTTGCCAAAGACTAAGTCCTTCTTACCTAGTTACCTAGTCTTCACAAGGTCAGAATCCGTGCGGGTTTTGACCTTTTTGTTTGCTAAGTGCAGTGCTGAAGCTTGTCAGCGCTGGTGCGAGAGGCTCACTAGCGGTGCACTAACGGTGTTTTGTGCAGCGATGGCGGGGAGTCAGTCGCGAGCGGTCTGAGGCTGCTTGGCTTCTGACTGTAGTCCTTATAATCTTAATTTACATATTTAATCGTCTATCGATGGCTGAGGTAGGCAAGCGTGCCCCAAATGAGCGATAAGTCTTTTAGCTATGTTGATCACCAACACTTTATGCAGTTGGCCTTGGCACAAGCGCAGTTGGCGCTGGCGCAGGGCGAAGTGCCGGTCGGTGCCGTGATTGTCAATGCTCAGCAGGAGGTAGTGGCTAGCGGTTATAATCGCACTATCACTGACCAGGATCCCAGTGCTCACGCCGAGATGGTGGCTTTGCGTCTGGCGGCGCAGCGACTAGGTAATCATCGTCTCAATGGTTTGCGGCTTTATGTCACGCTCGAGCCCTGTACCATGTGTGCCGGAGCCATTTTGCATAGTCGGATTGAGCATCTTATTATTGCGGCCCCAGACCCCAAAACAGGCGCTTGTGGTGGGCACTACAATGTCCTGGCTAATCGAGCGCTTAATCCTCACTGCCGCGTGACTATGGGGGTGCTGCAAGAACCTTGTCAGCAACTGCTGCAGGATTTTTTCAGAAAAAAACGCTCATCCCTTTAACTCTCGATTTTTATTCCATACCTATGATGTCAGACAATCAACGTGCTACTTCTCAAACAGAGTCTATGAACGCTGACTTTGATGCCTCGCAAACCGAGTTGCTCGGTGACGAGCCGATGATCGGTCCGTATAAGGATAATCTGTCTTTGTATTTAATGTCACCTTCTAGCGGTCTAAAGAACCCTAGTTTGGTCAAAAATGCGGTGCAGACCTTGGAGAGTATGTACTTTACGGTGCAATGCGATCCAGCCCTGACGGCTCAAGACACACGCTTTGCGGGCACGGATGAAGAGCGTCTGCAAGCCTTTACGCGTGCCGCGCAATCCGATGCCGAGGTGGTGATGGCTTCGCGCGGCGGCTATGGCATTAGCCGTTTATTGCACCGTATTGATTGGCAAGCCTTGGCGCGCCAGCCCAAAAAATACATTGGCTATAGTGACTTTACGGCCTTTAACCTGGCTTTGCTCGCGCAAACGGGGATGCCGAGTTTTACAGGACCGAGCATGACGGATTTTGATCATGATGGTTTTGAGCCACTGAATGCGGAGCTATTTGTGGAGTCCATGCGGGGTGAATTAGAAGTGCTTAATTTTGAAGCACCGAATTCTGATGTTGTCGATGTGCGTGGCACTTTGTGGGGCGGTAATTTAGCCATTATTACGTCTTTACTCGGCACGCCGTATTTTCCGGATATTTCGGGTGGGATTTTATTTCTTGAGGATGTGGGTGAACATCCGTATCGCATTGAGCGCATGATGACTTCGCTCATGCACAGTGGTGTGTTAGCCAAACAAAAAGCCATTGTTCTCGGGTCTTTTTCAGCCTATCATCTGCAACCTCAAGACCTTGGCTATACGATTGCGCATGTCTGGCAATGGGTGCAGCAAGCCACGGGTTTACCGATTGTGCGCGGCTTGCCTTATGGACACCTCGAAGTGCGCGCGACCTTACCGATTGGCAGGGAAGTGGGCTTGGCCAGTGATGGCAAAATGGCCTATTTATTACTCGATGAACACGATCACAATCACGCGCATGGCGATACAGATGCGCACCATGACTAATAGAGGTTTGCATTGATTTCTACATCTAATCTAACGATTCAGTTTGGTCCTAAGCCCTTATTCGAAAACGTTAATGTTAAGTTTTCTGATGGTAATCGCTATGGCCTTATCGGGGCTAATGGCGCGGGGAAATCCACTTTCATGAAAATCATTGGTGGCGAACTTGAGCCGACCCAAGGCTCAGTCACGCTCGAGCCTGGCCTGCGCATGGGTAAGTTGCGTCAAGACCAATTCGCTTACGAAGACTATAGCGTGATGGATGTGGTGCTTATGGGGCACCAAGAGATGTACCAAACGATGACTGAGCGCGATGCGATTTATGCCAATCCCGACGCGACCGAAGATGATTATATGCGTGCAGCCGAGCTTGAGGCGAAATTTGCGGAATACGATGGTTATACCGCCGAAGCTCGTGCGGGCGAGTTGCTACTCGGGCTAGAGTTTGCCGTTGATCAGCATCATTTGCCGATGTCAGAGATTGCGCCTGGCTGGAAATTGCGGGTCTTATTGGCGCAAGCCTTGTTTAGTAATCCCGATGTCTTATTGCTCGATGAGCCGACCAATAACTTGGATATTAATACCATTCGTTGGCTCGAGGATGTGCTTAACAACTATCAATGCACCATGATTATCATTAGTCATGATCGTCACTTTTTAAACCAAGTCTGTACCCATATGGCGGACTTGGATTATGGTGAGTTGCGCATTTATCCGGGCAGTTATGATGACTATATGTTGGCCTCTGCCCAAGCCCGCGAAAAAGCCCTGGCGAGCAATGCCAAGGCCAAAGAAAAAATGGCCGAATTGCGCGAGTTTGTGAGTCGGTTTGCGGCCAATAAGTCAAAATCGCGTCAAGCCACGTCACGTCTCAAACAAATTGATCGGATTAAAGCGGAGCAGGTCGAAATCAAACCCTCCTCACGCCAAAACCCTTTTATTCGTTTTGAGGTCGAAAAAGTCTTGCATCGCTTAGCGGTCGAGGTCGAAGGTTTATGTAAGTCTTACGATAAGCCGGTCATTAAGGACTTCTCAGCCATGATTGAAGCAGGTCAAAAGGTCGCGATTGTGGGCGCCAATGGTGTCGGTAAATCCACGCTGTTACGCTTGTTGGCACAAGATATTGCGCCCGATGCGGGCACGATTAAATGGTCTGAAAATGCCAATATCGGCTATATGGCTCAAGATGTCTCGGATCAATTTCAGGCCGATGAGAATCTCTTTGACTGGATGACCGAATATCGCCAGGCCGGTGATGATGATCAGGTGATTCGCGGGATTCTAGGACGTTTATTATTTTCTGCCGACAGTATTGCCAAAAAAGTCAATGTGATTTCCGGGGGCGAAAAAAATCGCATGACCTTTGGTCGTCTGATGCTCGGTAAGCACAACGTCTTGTTGCTTGATGAGCCGACCAACCATTTAGATATGGAGTCTATCGAATCCCTGCAATATGCGCTTGAACTCTATAAAGGCACGTTGATTTTTGTGTCGCACGACCGCCAGTTTGTGACGGGTTTGGCCGATAGGGTGATCGAGATTTTACCGAATGGCAAAATCATTGACTACATGGGTACTTACGAGGAGTACTTAGATAGTCGTGAGCAATATATTGCCGAATGAGTACTGAGTATGAATTAGCGGCGCCGCAACAATTCGAAGAAGAAATCAAAAAAAGTCGTTTTATTGCGCTCGCCGCGCCTGTCACTAGCGCTGAACAAGCACTGGACTTTTTTGCCCAGCAGCATCACGCCGATGCGACTCATAATTGTTGGGCTTATAAACTGGCTCGTGATTATCGTTTTAATGATGACGGTGAGCCCGGTGGTACGGCGGGACGCCCGATTTTGCAGGCGATTGAGGGTAAGGACTTAATCAATACGGCTGTCTTGGTGATTCGTTATTTTGGTGGTACTAAGTTGGGGACGGGCGGCTTGATCCGAGCCTATGGGGGGTGCGCCGCGAAATGCTTACAAACAGCCGAGCGGCGAGCCATTATTCCAAGTACCCAGGTGTTTTGTACCGCGCTTTACAGCGATATGGATTTAATTAAATCCCGTTTAGTCAGTCCTGAGGTACTGATTCTCTCAGAAAATTTCAATAACGAGGGGGTGGAATGGTGGTTGCAGATTCCTAATACCTTGTTAGCCACGGCTCAAGAAAACTATATCAATCTGACACGCGGGCAGGGCATTTGGCGGCCTGCCACAGAGGATTAATGCCTGTTGGTGTGTTGCTGAGCGTCAGCGATCGAATCCTTAGTGCCTAGACGAGCCCTTTGATTGTGAATTGTACGTTTATTTAACCACTCGATCCCGATGACAAAAACCCCCAAGCGATAAACTTGGGGGTTTTTGATTTAGCGTAGGGTGTTACGCTGCAGGCAGTCTGCAGGCCATAATGCACGCAATAGCCCCTTAGTTGGCTTGTTGGCCTTTAGCTTGCGCTTGCTGCTGCTCTTGCTTGGCAATGGCTTCGTGCACTTCTTGCATATTGACTTCCTTGATTTTTTGGATCAATTCTTCGAAGTTTTGTGGGGGTAAGGCACCTGCTTGATTAAAGAGCAGGACGTTTTCACGAAAGGCCATTAGTGTTGGAATTGAGCGGATTTTAAGGGCAGCGGCGAGTTCCTGTTGCTCTTCTGTATTGACTTTAGCAAAGGTAATATCGCTGTGTTTATCAGCGGCCTCTTCAAAAGTGGGAGCAAATTGTTTGCAAGGACCGCACCATGGCGCCCAAAAATCAATAATTAGCGTTTTGGCGTCTTTGACGGTGTCACTGAAATTCTCTTTGGTGAGTTCAATAATGCTCATAAATTAATTCCTATTTTGTTGAAGGCTATAGCCTTACAGTTTAGGGTTAATCAGTATTATTCAAGTCGGTGTAACAAATAGTTGCATTTGTAGGGCGAGTTCTCGCAAAAACAGCCGCGCGAGGCGGCTGTCATCAATGGCGTTAGCGTCTGCGCTTATTCTAAGGTATAGCGCAATACAAATAAGGCCGCCACACAAATCGTGGCCGGGTGAATTTGTTTGAACTTACCCGTGCAAACATTCAAAATCACGTAACTAATAAAGCCAATCCCAATGCCTTCGGCAATCGAGTAGGTAAATGGCATCATGAGCACCGTCAGGACGGCAGGAATGGATTCGGTGGATTCGAGCCAATTGATTTCTACAAATTCTCGTAGCATCAGCGTCGCCACAAACAATAAGGCCGGTGCCGTGGCATAGGGTGGAATAATGCTAGCGATCGGCGCAAAGAATAAGGCCAATAAAAACAGCACCGCAATAACCACGGCGGTTAGCCCCGTGCGGCCACCAGCCTGGGCTCCGGCAATGCTTTCAGTATAGCTAGTGGTGCTACTGGTGCCTAATAAGGAGCCGCCTAAAATGGCAATGCTATCGGCAAATAAGGCCTTGCCGAGACGATTGGGTTGGCCCTCTGGCATCAGGTTAGCGCGTTTGGCAACACCGATGAGTACGCCCGTGGCGTCAAAAACCTCGACGAGCACAAAGACCAAAATCACATTAATAATGCCTTTGTTGAGCACGCCCAACACATCCAATTGCAAGAAGGTAGGGGCAATGGAAGGTGGCATTGAGACAAATTGTGAGGGCATTTCACTTAAACCCAGGAGCGCCGATAGCAGTGTGATGCTGAGGATGCCGATCAAGATGGCAGCCTTGATGCGGTAGTAATCAAGAATGGCGATGAGAAAAAAACCGAGTAGCGCGAGCAAGACAGGATATGAGGTTAAATCCCCAATCGTTACGAGGGTGGCTTTGTTTTCTACGACCAGGCCGCAGGATTCGCCCGCAATCAGTGCCAAAAACATGCCAATGCCCGCCACAATGGCTGAACGCAAGGACACCGGGATCCCTTTGATCAGCCAAGCCCGCACGCCCGTCGCGGTCAAGAGAATAAAGAGTACCCCTGATATAAAGACGGCACCTAAGGCCTGTTGCCAGGAGTAACCCATGTGTGCGACGACGGTAAAGGCAAAATAGGCATTGAGCCCCATGCCGGGTGCCAAACCCACGGGCCAATTGGCCACAAAGGCCATGATTAAACAGCCTAGAGCGGCCGCCAAGCAGGTGGCGACAAAGACAGCATTTTTGTCCATCCCAGTGGTGCCCAGGATTTGTGGATTGACAAAAATAATGTAGGCAATGGTGATAAAAGTCGTCAGGCCGGCTAACAACTCGGTCTTGACAGTGGTATTATGTTGTTTAAGTTTAAATAAAGCTTCCAGCATTTGTACGGCTCCACAGCCATTCGATGTTTGGGGTCAATAAAGTTTTCAAATTGTAACCTTTTTGGCTTGGTAAACCGTTAATACAAGCTAAATTTGCCTGTAATTCTTACAAAATTTCCCGCTAAACCCCTGAATTTGTGGTGAAACGTCTCAGATTTACCACGCTCAGGGGATGTTTATTAAAGATCAAGCAGTATATGTATATTTTAGGCTTTGAGAGTTCCTGTGATGAAACGGGCGTGGCCCTTGTGCACACCGAAAAAGGCTTGATGGCCCATGCCTTGCATAGCCAAATCGACATGCATAAGGCCTACGGTGGCGTGGTGCCCGAGTTGGCTTCGCGCGATCATATTCGGCGCGTGGTGCCACTTACGCGTCAAGTGTTGCAGCAAGCAGGCGTCAGTCTGGCTCAGGTCGATGCCATTGCTTATACCGCAGGGCCGGGTCTTAATGGGGCGTTGTTAGTGGCCGCGAGTGTCGCACAAGCCTTGGCGTGGTCCTTGGATTTGCCCGCCATTGCCGTCCACCATTTAGAGGGGCATTTGTTGTCACCCTTATTAGCAGAACCTGCACCGAGTTTTCCTTTTGTGGCCTTATTAGTCTCGGGCGGGCATACGCAAATTATGAGGGTTGATGGTGTCGGTCAATACGAGCTACTGGGAGAGACATTAGACGATGCTGCCGGTGAAGCCTTTGATAAATCCGCTAAACTCATGGGTTTACCGTATCCGGGGGGTGCGCATCTCGCTAAGTTGGCCCAACAAGGGGACGCCAACCGTTTTCAATTGCCAAGGCCCATGCTGCATAGCAAGGATTTTGATTTTAGTTTTAGTGGTCTCAAGACCGCGGTCTTAACCACTATTCGTAAACTAGAAGCGAGTGACGCGCTCGATCAGCAAGCGCTGGCCGATTTGGCGGCGTCCGTACAAGCGGCGATTGTCGATGTGCTCGGCAAAAAAGCCATTAAGGCTCTACAAGCTACGGGGCTCAAGCGCTTAGTGGTGGCGGGCGGCGTCGGTGCTAATCAACAATTGCGCCAGTATTTGCACGCACAGATGCAAAAATTAAGGGGTGAAGTCTTTTTTCCACCCCTTAATCTTTGTACCGATAATGGCGCCATGATCGCTTTTGCGGCTGCTCAACGTATTCGGGCAGGCCTGATCGATTTACAAGATCCTGCCTTGCGCACGTACCAGTTTAAGGTTCAACCTCGTTGGGATTTAACACAGGTTTAAGGCTTTTTTGACCAATTTTAGACTCTGTGCCATTGCGCAAATTGCGGATATTTTGTTTGTGGTTATAAATTAACCATGAGGTAATAATCAGGAGGGCCACAAAATACTGCGGCACCCAAGTGCCAGTCCAGATGCTCAATACCAAATAACAAATCGGACTGGCGATGGCTGCCACAATCGCCGCCAAGGATGAATAATGAAAAACAATGGCGGTAAATAACCAAATCAGAATCGCCACCATGGCAATTAAAGGATTCATGAGTAAAAGCACGCCCACCGCCGTGGCGACGCCCTTGCCGCCTTTGAAGCGCGTAAAGAGTGGATACACATGGCCAGCAAACACCATAATCGCGGCGAAGGCAATCCACTCCATATCAAAGTCTCGAGTAATCAAGATATAGCGCGCGATATACACAGCGAGCCAACCCTTGAAGGCATCAAACAATAAGGTCAGTGCCGCTGCGCCCTTGTGTCCGGAGCGTAAGACGTTGGTAGCCCCTGGATTGCCAGAACCGTAGGTACGTGGGTCTTGAAGTTTAAAGAGCTTCGAAAAAACAATGGCAAAGGGAATGGAGCCTAGCAAATAGGCAAACACCGCTACCAGAAGGCCAAGGAGGATTGAGTTCATAAAACTGTCCAAATGGTTTATTATGCTATGGATTTTAGCAGATAAAATAGTGCTGTAACCTAGGGATATGTCTGCATAATAGGTACTAGCTAGGCTACAATAAAGAATTACACTAAACCTGATTCTCATGAAAAAGAAAATCCTCCTGACCAATGATGATGGCTACAATGCCAAGGGTTTAGAGCTCCTTGCCAAAGCCCTGGAACCCATTGCTGATGTCACTGTGTTTGCGCCCGAAACTAATCACAGTGGTGCTTCTAACTCTCTAACCTTGGTGCGTCCACTCATGATTCGCCAAGCGGCCAATGGTTTTTATTACGCTAATGGCACGCCCACAGATTGTGTGCATTTAGCACTTACAGGTTTTTTACAAGAACCGCCTGATTTATTAGTCTCGGGCATCAATAATGGCGCCAATCTTGGCGAGGATACCTTGTATTCAGGTACGGTGGCCGCCGCTTCCGAGGGTTACTTATTTGGCGTGCCCTCAATTGCTTTTTCTCTAGTCAAACGCGGTTGGGAGCATATCCAGCCAGCGGTCAGAGCCGCAGTTCACATTATCCAAAAGCAGCTTGAACAACCGCGCCAAAATCCCATGCTCCTCAGTGTCAACATTCCTTCCATTGCCGAGCATTCTTACAAAAAAATCCGTGTCACGCGTCTGGGTCGGCGCCATCCTTCCCAAAAGGTCATCCCGATCCAAAGTCCCAATGGTGAGACCATGTATTGGATTGGTGCCGTCGGCCAAATCAAGGACAAGGCCTTCGAGACAGATTTTGCAGCGATCGAGGATAACTGTATTTCTATCACGCCTTTGCATTTGGATCTGACCAATCATGCAGAGATTGCACTCACCAAAGATTGGCTGAACTCGGCATGAAGAAAAACCCCTTTGTGTATCGGCCGCATTTAGCCAAAGCCAAACAAGCTCAGCAGGAGAGGGCGTCAAGCCCCACTAAGCTCATGTTTGTGCCGCGCAATAGTAGTACACGTATTTTGTCTGTGTCTTCGAATGCCGACTTCAAGAAACCCATTGCGCCATTGCCGCTGCACCAAGCCCCCAAGCCTCTCGAGGCCATAGATCTCGGTCTGACCTCAGCCCGTTCGCGCGATCTCATGGTTGAACGCCTGTATCGTCAGGGTATTCGTGATGAACGCGTCTTACGCGCGATGCAGCAAGTGCCTCGTCATTTATTTGTGAGTCAGGGCTTGGCCAGTCGAGCCTATGATAGCGATGCGTTGCCGATTGGCTTTGGACAGACGATTTCGCAGCCTTGGGTGGTGGCGCGTATGATATCTATGGCGCTCGAGCAGCGGCCAGCGCATCGTGTGCTAGAAATCGGTACGGGCTGTGGGTATCAAGCGGTGGTTCTGAGCAAAATATACAAGCAGGTTTATACGATCGAGCGGATTCAGGGCTTATATCATCAGGCGCAACACAATATTGCACAATTATCGCAACCGCCTAGACTCCATATGAGTCTGGGAGATGGGCGTTTAGGGTGGCCTAAACAGGCGCCCTTTGATGCCATTATCTTAGCGGCGGCTGGCCTAGAAATCCCTCAAGCCTTGCTGGAACAACTGGCTGTTGGTGGCGCCTTGATAGCGCCGCGTGGCGGTGAGACTCAGCATTTGGTACGAATGACGCGCACCTCCACGCATAACTGGCGTGAAGAAATCCTAGAAAAGACGCGCTTTGTGCCGCTATTATCTGGTACACAAACTTAATTTATTTTACAATCACTGTAAATCTCTATCAGTACACAGAGAGTTTATGGTTTAACAACAGGTCGATTCAATGAAAACAAAAGTTTTGTTAACGAGTACGGTGTTAGTGTGCTCACTCTTAACAGCATGCGGTACAAGTAATAAAGCCCCAATTAGTTCGGCGGGTTCGTCTAGCACGGGTACCGCTTCTAGCGGCGGCGCTGTCAGTGCGGGTCAATATGTTGTGCAACGCGGCGATACGCTCTATAGCATTGCTCGTCGTAATGGCATGAATGTGGCACAACTCAAGAGCCTCAATAACCTCACCAGTAACGATATTGAAGTCGGCCAACGTTTACGTATCGGCTCAGGTGCCGCCACCGCCGCACCTGCCCGAGCAACAGCTAGTACCTCACGCACGAGCAGTAGTAGTGCCGCGGTGGCTCGCGCGGCAGATGCCTCCAAGGTCTCTTGGGATTGGCCAGTACGTGGCAACATCATTACGAACTTCTCTAATAGCACGCGCGGTATTGATATCGCTGGCAGCGTAGGCACGCCGATTAAGGCGGCGGCCGATGGTGTGGTCTCCTATACAGGTAATGGCTTGCGCGGCTTGGGTAATTTAGTTTTGATTACCCATAGCAGTAACTTTATTACGGCCTATGCGCACAACAGCAAAATCACCGTAAAAGCCAACCAAAAGGTCAAAAAAGGCGACAAAATTGCTGAATTGGGTCAATCCGATGCCGCGTCTCCACGCTTGCACTTTGAGATCCGTCGCAACGGTACGCCCGTCAATCCAACCGCCTACCTACCTAAATAATTGCTGTCGAGCCTTGCATGTTGCCGTACTTGGTATTTGATCTAGAAACCATTCCCGATGCCCAAGGCTTGAGGCAACTGCATGATTATCCCGCAGAGGCCAGTGATCAAGAGGTTGTGGCGAGTGCTCAGGAGGCTCAACTCGCCAAAACAGGCAGTGATTTTTTGCCCCTACATTTACAAAAAATTATTGCCATTGCCTGTGTTTTTCGGGATCAACATGGGTTTCGGGTTAAATCTCTGGGCGAACCTGATGCCAGTGAGTCGCGCTTGATCCAACAGTTTTTTAAAACGGTTGACCACTACACGCCCATCCTCGTGAGTTGGAACGGATCGGGCTTTGACTTGCCTGTTTTACACTATCGTAGTTTGATTCATGGTGTTTGTTGCATGCGCTACTGGGATCAGGGGGAGGACGACAGAGACTTTAGATATAATAACTACCTTAATCGCTATCATCAGCGCCACATCGATCTGATGGATTTGCTCGCCAAATTCAATGCCCGCGCCAATGCCTCATTAGATCAACTGGCCAAACTATGTGGTTTTCCTGGCAAATTGGGGATGGATGGTTCGCAAGTTTGGCATGCTTACCAAGAGGGGCAACTCCAAGCCATTCGTGACTATTGCGAAACTGATGTTGTCAATACCTGGCTAATGCATTGCCGCTTTTTACTCATCAAAGGCGCGCTGACTGAGCAGGCCTATCAACAAGAAATCGATCTCGTAAAAAGCCACTTGCAGCAATTGTCTGAGTCGCGCCCAGAACCGTGGCAAACTTATCTCAATCAATGGTCGAGTGCGGCTAATTAATTGATTAATTAATTATTGATTGATTAATTGGTTGATTCATAACCGCCGTCCATTGTTAACGACCACAACTTACGCCTACGCCCAAAGGCGTTTTTTTATTATCTATTGCTTTTACATCTTCAACGCTTATGACTGAATTATTGTCCATCGAATCCCTAGACATGGAAGCCCGCGGCATTGCTCGGCGTGACGGTAAGACGATTTTCGTAGAAGGCGCCTTGCCCCATGAGCAGGTGTTGGCGAAAACCTTCAAAAAGAAATCCTCCTACGAAATGGCGCAGACCCAACAAGTGCTCAAGAGTTCAAGTTTGCGAGTGCCCCCGGCCTGTCCTAATTTTGGGGTGTGTGGCGGCTGTGCCATGCAACACTTGGATGCCACTGCTCAGGTGGCTATCAAACAGAGAGTATTGGAAGATAATTTTAAACACATCGGCAAGCTTAAGATCCCCACGGTGATGGCACCGATGTATGGGCCGTTTTGGCATTATCGTTTTCGGGCGCGTCTCTCCGTGCGCTATGTCCGCAAAAAAGACGAAGTGCTGATTGGATTTCGGGAGAAAAAAAGTCATTTTGTGACCAATATGAGCGAATGCCTGGTCTTACCAGAGGCCGTCTCTGATCTATTACCCAAATTGCGTCAGTTATTTACGCAACTGAGCATCAAGGAAGCCATCCCGCAACTTGAAGTCTGTGTGGGCGAAGCCGTGATTGTTTTAGTCATCCGTCATATGCAGCCAATTCCTGAAGAGGATATGCTCAAGCTGCGCCAGTTTGCACAGGCGTACGGGGTATCTTGGTGGTCGCAATCGAAGGGACCTGATAAGGTAAAACCTTTTGAGGCCGCCGATGTCGATAAGCTTTATTATTCTTTGCCGCAATTTGGTCTGAATATGAAGTACTTGCCGACAGATTTTACCCAAGTCAATCCTTATATTAATCGCGCTTTGGTCAGTAAGGCACTGCGTTTATTGCAAGTACAGGCCGAGGATCGTGTGGCGGACTTATTCTGTGGGTTAGGTAATTTTAGTTTGCCACTCGCCACGCAAGTACGCCAAGTCGTGGGCATAGAAGGCTCGGATCGACTCACCACACGCGCCTTGGCGGCTGCCGCTGAGCATGGTTTGGCGCACAAACTGTCTTTTTCCACCCTGAATTTATTTGAAATTGATGTCCAGTGGTTACGTGATCTGGGTTATTTTGATCGTATCTTGATTGATCCCCCTCGGGAAGGGGCACTTGCTGTGTCACAAGCCCTGGCACAACTAGACGCCCACGAGCGACCTAAACGTATTGTCTATGTCTCCTGTAATCCCGCCACCCTGGCGCGCGATGCGGCAGAGCTCGTGCACCAAGGTGGCTATCGATTGCATAGTGCTGGGGTGGTCAATATGTTCCCGCATACTGCGCATGTGGAATCGATTGCTGTGTTTGAATCGTGATTAGCAGTAAGCAGGCGATATATAGGACACAAGACAGAGCGCGGAGCAGGGGATGCTCGTGCCTGTCTGCCCTAAACGTTGGAAAAATATAAGAAAAAGTTCTCTGAACACCTTAGAAAAAATTCAGCAAACCTACGTTAGCAAAAAAGCCTTATCCAAGAGGAATAAGGCCTTTTTAAAATAAATCGTGGCAATCAGTCTATACGAACAGACTCAACGTTCTACACAAACGGTCGTTGATAACCCCCTGGTACGCCATTTTTACTCAAGACAAACTGCCAAAGTTGGGTTTGACGGGTTCTAAAGGTGGCGGCACAAATCAGTAAATAATAACGCCACATACGATAGAAGGTCTCGTCATAATGTGCCTGCAACTGTGGCCAGTGTTCCTCGAAATTGTGGTGCCAAGCCATCAGGGTTTTGTCGTAATCGGCACCAAAATTGTGCATATCCTCAATCACGAATAAATTAGATGTGGCATCGGCAATTTGACTGATATTAGGCAATTCGCCATTGGGGAAAATATATTTATCCAACCATGGATCAGGGTAGTAGTGCTTGCTGAGCACACCGATGCTGTGCAATAAAAATAAACCATGGTTTTTGAGGTTGCGATAGGCGGTCTCAAAATAGCTTTGGTAGTTTTTGTGACCCACATGCTCAAACATGCCAAGACTGACAATGGCATCGAATTGATCGTGTAAGTCACGGTAATCTTGGAGTCTGAACTCAATAGGCAAACCCGCACAGAGGGTTTGACCTAAGTTGACTTGCTCTTGGGAGATGGTGACGCCCACGCATTCGACACCGTAATGCTCGGCCGCATAACGCATAAAGCCTCCCCAACCACAGCCGATATCGAGCACGCGCATACCCGGTTTGAGGGAGAGTTTCTGACAGACAAGATCGAGTTTGTTGATTTGCGCCTGATTGAGGTTATCTGCATCGCGCCAATAGCCGCAGGTATACACCATATATGGATCGAGCATGCATTTAAACAATTCATTGCCTGCATCATAATGCGCCTTACCGACTTCAAAGGCTTTGCTCTTGGTCTGATGATTGCGGATTTTGGCGCGCACACTATACCAGAGGGTTTTGAGATTTTTGACTTCTTCGTCGACGTGCGAACTGAGGATTTTATATAAGAGCACGTCAATTTGTGCGCAATCCCACATCTTGGCCATATAGGATTCACCTAAGCCCAAGCTCCCCGAGGCCAGCACCATATCGGCCATCTTGGGATCATGCACCACGATGTCGTACGGGTGCTCGCCATTGAGGCTGACACCGGCTTTGGCGATGAGATCGTTAAGATGTTGGATAGAGGCTTGATGCTCCGTAGTGGGAGAACTTGAATGAGACACTGACACAATAATTCCTAAGTAATAAGAAGTTACATCGATGTTGCTAAATGTATATAAATTCAAATTACCACTTTGATTTGTCAAATACAAGCATCTACTTTCAATAATTCCCAGGCGTCACAAAATATTACAAATCCACTTTGCGTATACCACTTAAGTTCTTAAAACAGGTGGTATTGGCCATGTGAATAAAGTCTTGTAAATACTCGCTTTGGCTGTCTTCCTCGCGGAAAGCCGCATATAAGGTAATCCAAATGCCAGGAGCCTCTCCAAGATGGCAAGTATGAATCCAGTTTTGTTGAGCCTCTTTGTGTAGAGCCCAGCTCGGTAGCGCAGAGACGCCACGATTGCTATTGACGAGTTGAATAATCATGGGGGTGAGCTCGGTTTGGCGCACCATAGCGGGTTCGACATCGGCGGGATCGAGGAATTTGGTAAAAATATCCATACGATTACGATCCACGGGGTAGGTAATGAGCACTTGATCCTCCAGGTCTTGTGGTTGCACAAAGCGTTTTTGTGCTAAGGGGCTGCTATGCGCCACCGCCAGCACCAACTCATACTTAAATAACGGGACGTATTGCAAACCATTAATGTTTTGGGGATCAGAGGTAAAGACCAAATCCAAATCGCCACGCGCTAGCGCAGGTAAAGGATTAAAGGAAAAAGCCGCGGTTAAATCTAGTGACACCTCATTCCATTGTTGTCGGTATTCGTCAAGCGTTGGCATGAGCCAGTCAAAACAGGAGTGGCAATCAATAGCGATATTCAGACGGCCGCTTTGACCATGAGCTAGTTTACGTAGTTCTCTTTCGGTGAGGGTGATTTGCGGCAAAACGTTTTCGGCCAATTGTACAATCCTTAAGGCCGCCGTCGTTAAACGAGCAGGGCGACGCTTACGATTGAGCAATTGTACGCCCAGGCGTCCTTCCAGTTCTTTGATTTGGTGTGACAGGGCAGACTGGGTAATGGCGAGCCTATCGGCCGCATCTTGTAGGCTGTTTTCTTGATGCAGCACCAGTAGGCTTTGCAAATGACGTATTTCTAGCATAGTGGGCAATTAACTCTCTATTGCAGTGGATTTATTATAAGCAATAATATTAAATTTATTCATATTAATTCCAAAAATATGCAAACAGATTTATGTAATATATGCCATCATAGTGGAGTTAAGTTTTAACAAGATTAACAAAATAAAGAGGTTTTATTAAATGGCAATTGCTCATAACTTAGGTCTGCCACGTATTGGTGCAGACCGCGAACTAAAAAAAGCACTTGAATCTTACTGGAAAGGCGAAAGCTCCAAAGACGCCTTATTGCAAGTTGGCAAAGAACTACGCCAACGTCACTGGAAGGCCCAAAATGACAACGGTAGTCAATGGGTCACGGTCGGCGATTTTGCTTGGTATGATCACATTCTTGAGTGGAGCTGCACGATTGGTGTGGTACCTCACCGTTACACCCAAGAAATCCCACAACCTTTCGATTTGGATTTATTGTTTGCCATGGCGCGCGGTCGCCAAAACGAGCAAGAGTCTGTCCCTGCTTGTGAAATGACCAAATGGTACGATACCAACTACCACTACATCGTGCCAGAACTCAAAAAAGACCAAACCTTCAAACTATCTCGCACCTTCTTGTTTGATCAAGTCAAAGAAGCACAGGGGCAAGGTTATCAAGTCAAAGTCGTTCTCCCTGGTCCAGTCACTTACTTGGCTCTTAGCAAAGGGGAAGACTTTGGTGCCGGTACCGAATTCAATGGCAAACTTGACTTCTTACCGAATTTATTAGCGGTCTACAAAGAAGTACTTAGCAAACTCAAAGAACTCAATGTTGAATGGGTACAACTCGACGAAGCCTTCGCGCTATTGGACATCAATGACACATGGCAGCAAGCCTTCAAAGACGTGTACGCCGAACTCAAGGGCGTGGGTCCAAAAATCCTAGTTGCCACTTACTTCGAGAGCCCAGAGCCTAACCAAGACTTACTCAAAGCCTTACCAGTCGATGGCTTGCATATTGACCTCACTCGTGGCGAAACCGACTTAGTGAAATTTGTCAGCGATTGGGATCTCACTAAAGTGCTTTCTCTTGGTGTAATCGATGGCCGTAATATTTGGCGTGCTGACCTTGACAAAATCACCAAAGAGGTCTCTACCATTGCCCAAAACTTCGGTGACAACCTTTGGTTAGCGCCATCTTGCTCATTATTACACGTGCCTTACGACGTCGAACCAGAGACTAAACTTCACGAAGAAGTTAAGCAATCACTGGCCTTTACGATCCAAAAATTACAAGAACTGAATGTCTTAGCGCATGCCGTCAATAACGACTTGTCCGCCCAAGACAAAGAGTTCCTAGAGCGCCAAAACAAAGCCCTAGAAACCCGTCGTACCTCTGCTCACATTAATAATCAAGCGGTCAAAGACCGTGTCAAAAAAGCCGAGTCTATTGAGTTACATCGTCCAGCCTTTGCGGATCGTGTAGCGGCTCAGCATGACAACTTGAACCTACCTTTATATCCAACCACGACTATCGGTTCTTTCCCACAAACCAAAGAGATCCGTCAATTGCGTAGTGCTTGGAAAAAAGGCAATGTGTCTGATGCCGACTACGAAAACGGCATGAAAAAAGAAATCGAATTGGTTATTCGTGAGCAAGAAAACCTCGGTTTGGACGTGCTTGTCCATGGTGAGCCTGAGCGTAACGACATGGTCGAATACTTTGGTGAGTTGCTCAATGGTTTTGCCTTCACCCAAAATGGTTGGGTTCAAAGCTATGGTTCACGCTGCGTGAAACCACCAATCATCTTCGGTGACGTTAGCCGCTCTGCACCAATGACAGTAGAATGGGCTAAATTTGCCCAATCACTCAGCGACAAACCTGTCAAAGGTATGTTGACTGGTCCAGTGACGATGTTGCAATGGTCTTTTGTACGTGATGATCAACCACGTTCAGAAACTTGCCGTCAATTGGCTTTAGTGCTACGTGACGAGATCCTCGACCTCGAAGCCGCTGGCATCAAAGTCATCCAGATCGATGAACCTGCCATCCGTGAGGGTCTACCACTTCGTCGCGAAAAATGGGATGAATACCTCAAATGGGCGGTGGATGCGTTCTTGTTGTCTACGTCTGGTGTCCGTGACGAGACACAAATCCACACTCATATGTGCTACTCAGAGTTCAATGACATCATCAAAGCCATTGCCGATATGGACGCTGACGTCATCACCATTGAGACCTCACGTTCTAATATGGAATTGTTACAAGCGTTTGAGGACTTCAAATACCCTAACGAAATTGGTCCAGGGGTGTATGACATTCACTCACCAAACGTGCCAGATCTCGATTGGATGGTCAATTTGATTCGTCAAGCTGCCAAACATATCGACAAAAAACAATTATGGGTGAACCCAGACTGCGGCCTCAAAACCCGCGGTTGGCCAGAAACCAAAGCCTCTTTAGACATCATGGTTAAAGCGGCCAAACAGCTGCGCCAAGAAGCCTAATGCAAATGCTTAAGGTTTGCAGGTCTTAATCCAAAGCCCACTATAGCGATATAGTGGGCTTTATTTTTATTTTTTCTTAAGTTTTGGTTCTATATAGCATCACGTTATTAGGAAGACTCGGGACGCTAAATTGTCACAATTTACGTTATACTAGTGCCAAGATATTTTACTGATTAGGGTTTATCTGTATAAGTTTTACTGATTATCAATCCTTTTCTTAAAATACGGTTCTCTTTATGGTCTCGCCAAAAGAGTTTGTTGAATATTAATTTGCAATAGGAAATCTATGAAGATTCATGAATATCAAGCCAAAGAACTGTTGCGCCAGTTCGGGGTAAATGTCCCTAACAGCAAACCCGTTTTCTCTGTTGACGAAGCTGTTAAAGCGGCCGAAGAACTCGGTGGATCTGTTTGGGTCGTCAAGGCTCAAATTCACGCCGGCGGTCGAGGTAAGGGTGGTGGCGTAAAAGTCGCCAAATCTCTAGATGAAGTGCGACAATTGGCTTCTGAAATTCTAGGTATGCAATTAGTCACGCACCAAACGGGCCCAGAAGGCCAAAAAGTACGTCGTCTGCTTATCGAAGAAGGCGCGGACATCAAAAAAGAATACTATGTCGGTATTGTGACTGATCGCCAATCGCAAACCAACTGCGTGATGGCTTCTGCTGAAGGCGGTATGGAGATCGAGGAAGTTGCCAAAGAATCTCCAGAGAAAATCCTCAAAGTCTTTGTGAAACCAGGTGCTGATCTTTCTGAAGAAGACGCACTTAAATTAGCAAAAGGCATCGGTATTCCAGAAGCTTCTCAACACAAAGCCGCGTCTGAATTCCAAAAACTCTACAAAGCCTATTGGGATCTAGATGCCTCATTGGCCGAAATCAACCCATTAATTCTTACGGGTAGTGGCGATATTGTTGCCCTTGACGCCAAATTCAACTTCGACTCTAATGCCTTGTTCCGCGAAGAAAAAATCGCTGAGTTACGTGACTTAGACGAAGAAGATCCAACCGAAATCGAAGCCAGCAAATATGGCTTATCTTATATTGCCCTAGACGGTAATATCGGTTGTATGGTCAACGGTGCAGGTTTAGCGATGGCGACCATGGACACCATCAAACTCTTTGGTGGCGAGCCAGCCAACTTCCTAGACGTGGGTGGTGGCGCTACGGCCGAAAAAGTCACCGTCGCCTTCAAATTAATGCTCCAAAACCCTAAAGTGAAAGCCATTTTAGTCAATATCTTTGGTGGTATTATGCGTTGCGACGTTATCGCTGAAGGTGTGGTCGAGGCGTGCAAAGCCGTTAACCTTCAAGTACCACTCGTGGTTCGCATGAAAGGTACCAACGAAGAACAAGGCAAAAAAATGCTTGCCGATTCTGGTTTACCTATCATTAGCGCAGACACTATGGCTGAAGCTGCCGAAAAAATCGTTGCAGCGGCGAACAAATAAGGAAGGATTACAATGTCAATTTTGATCAATAAAGACACGAAAGTTATCACTCAAGGGATTACTGGTAAAACAGGTAGTTTCCACACAAAAGCTTGCCTCGAATACGCTAATGGCAAAAATTGCTTCGTCGCTGGTGTACACCCTAAACGTGCCGGCGAAGAATTCGACGGTATCCCTATTTATGCCACCGTCAAAGAAGCTAAAGAAGCCACGGGCGCAACCGTTTCTGTGATTTATGTACCACCTGCTGGTGCCGCCGCGGCCATTCTTGAAGCCGTCGAAGCTGAGCTTGATCTTGTGATTTGTATCACTGAAGGTATCCCTATCCGTGACATGCTTGAAGTGCGTCAACGCATGAAAGACATGAATAGCAAAACCTTATTGCTCGGCCCTAACTGCCCAGGTGTGATCACACCAGACGAACTCAAAATCGGTATTATGCCAGGTCACATCCACCGCAAAGGTCGTATCGGTATCGTCAGCCGTTCTGGTACCTTAACGTACGAAGCCGTGGCCCAAGTCACTGAGCTTGGCTTAGGTCAATCCACTGCTGTGGGTATTGGTGGTGACCCAATCAACGGTCTCAAACACATCGATGTCCTCAAAATGTTCAACGATGACCCAGATACCGATGCGGTAATCATGATCGGTGAGATTGGTGGTCCAGACGAAGTCAACGCCGCTCGTTGGGCGAAAGACAATATGAAAAAACCAGTGGTCGGCTTTATTGCCGGTGTGACGGCACCAGCAGGTAAACGTATGGGCCACGCAGGTGCCTTAATTTCTGGTGGTGAAGATACTGCGGATGCCAAACTCAAAATCATGGAAGAGTGCGGTATCAAAACGACGCGTGACCCTTCAGAAATGGGTAAATTACTCAAATCTGTACTGTAATTTTCACAGTCCAGCTTAAGTAATGCAGTAATGCGATCAGCCTGTCTTCGGACAGGCTTTTTTATTTTTTTGTATGGTGCATGGCAACATCGTCGATTAAACTGAAACTTTTAGTACACTTATGCTTTGAATTTTTGCAATTTTCAGCACAGGAAAGTTTATGGACATTACACAAGGCGCTTTTTGGATAGCGTTGCTACAAATCGTCTGGATTGATATTTTGTTGTCGGGCGATAATGCCCTTGTTATTGCCATGGCCGCCCGCGCATTGCCTGCCAAGGACCAAAAAAAAGCCATTGTCTTTGGCGCTGGAGCAGCCATTGTCTTGCGAATTTTACTCACGCTATTGGCGGCACAATTACTGATGTTCCCTTATCTCAAGGTCGTCGGTAGTATCTTATTGCTTTATATTGGGGTGCACTTGTTATTTACCGACGAAGGCAAGGACGATCAACACGAAGCCAAAACGACCTTAGGCGCCGCCATTGGGTCCATACTCGTGGCCGATGTGGTGATGAGTCTTGATAATGTCATCGCGGTGGCCGCCGCTGCCAAAGACCATTTTGGTTTATTAATCTTTGGTCTCGTACTCAGTATTCCTCTTATGATTTGGGGTAGTTCTTTACTATTGCGTCTTATCGAGCGTTTCCCAATTATTGTTTGGTTTGGTGCCGCCTTGCTTGGCTTTATTGCGGGCGAAATGTTCGTCAAAGACGTAGTCATTCATCCATGGGCAATGCAAGTCGCCGAGAGCTGGGGAATTACTTACAGTATCTTCTCCAAAATTACAGGGGCCATTGGCGCGATTATTGTGCTGTTGGTCGGTAAGATCTGGCTTAGCCTCAAAGCCAAAAAAACAACGGCTTAACGATTAAACTTTTCGTTCTATCGTTCTATAGTTTTGTAGTTCAATAGTTCTTTATGCGCTCAGTCGTTTAGTCATTATCTACTAGACAGGCTGCCACGCCAATGCGTTGCAGCCTGTTTGCTTTTGGACGGAGTGCACAAAAAGACCATGCCTAATAAATGCTAAGATAATAAGATTGTTTAAGCATGAAATCTTAGGATATACGGTCTTTTTATGTCTACACCTCAACTCCCTCGCAAAATCACCATTGCAACCCGAGAAAGTCGACTTGCTGTGTGGCAAGCAGAATTTGTCAAACAGCAATTGCAACAACATTATCCAGACCTTGACGTCGAATTGCTTAAAATGAGCACCAAAGGCGATCGAATTTTGGATAAAACCCTCTCTAAGATTGGTGGTAAAGGCTTATTCATTAAAGAACTAGAAAATGCTTTATTAGACGGGCGTGCTGATTGTGCCGTGCACTCCCTCAAAGATGTCCCCGTCGAGATGCCCGAGGGCTTTGAATTATCTACCATTCTAAAGCGCGCCGATCATACCGATGCCTTTGTGTCTAATCACTATGAAGATTTGGCGAGTCTACCTGAGGGCGCAATTGTCGGAACGTCAAGTTTGCGCCGCGAGTCGCAAATTCGCGCCAAATACCCACATCTACAAGTCAAACCCCTACGCGGTAATCTTGACACGCGCTTGCGTAAACTCGATGAGCAGCAATATGACGCGATTGTTTTGGCCAGTGCGGGTCTCAAACGCATGGGCATGGCCCAACGCATTCGTTCTACGCTGAGTATTAGCGACATGCTGCCTGCCGTTGGGCAAGGGGCTTTGGGCATAGAGATTCTGGCTTCCCGCAACGATCTCAAAGACGTGTTTAAGGTGCTAATGTGCCCCGAAACCACACTCACTTGTCAAGCCGAGAGAGCCGTATCAGCCGCTTTAGGCGGTTCTTGCCAGGTGCCTTTAGCCGTCCATGCTTCTTTACAAGAGGACGTCATGAGCTTACAAGCCTTGGTGGCTTTACCCAACGGTCGCCAACTGATTTATGCTCAGGCCAGTGATACTCAACAGCATGCAGCGGCCATCACGCAGTCGGTGATCGACAGTCTCAAAGCGCAGGGCGCCTTAGAGTTGATTGCCGACGTCTTGCAAGAGAATCAAGCGCAATAGCCAGGCTTGGACGTGATGTATGTCTAGTCCCTTGATTGTTCTGACTCGTCCGAGTGCCAAAAATAGTGTGCTCGCCCAGCAATTGCACCATGAGTTACAGGCACAAACGCTGTCGGCAGCGTCTACTCATGAAGCGCGGCAGACTTCAGCGCCATTACAGGTTTATTCATTATCGGCCTTAGAGCTTGAATCCCAAACTTTTGACTGTCCATCCCTTAAAGATGTCGGTCTAGTGTTTTTTGTGAGTAGTTTTGCGGTGCAAACGTTCTTTGCAGGGTTGGATCGAGCCACCCTGCAAGCACTAAGCGCCTTACCTCATCTGTATTTTGGTGCAGTTGGCCAAAGCAGTTGTCAGGCTCTGTTAGACTGGGGCATAGACCCGCAGCGTATTATTCAGCCAGCCGCCGGTGAAAGTGACTCCGAAGGTTTTTTTGCGCAGCTCCAACAGCACAGCGTGATGACTGAACTGCAACAACAGCGCCGCGTCCTGATTGTGCGCGGTCAACAAGGCCGCAACTGGCTCGCCAAGCGTTTATTAGATGCCCTGATTCGGGTTGATTTCTTGGTGGTTTACCAACGGCGCCCACAACACTGGAGTGGTGACGCTATGCAACCGCTATTGCAGGCATTGCAGCACAAACAGCCTATGATTTGGCTTATCACGAGTTCAGAATCGGCACAGGCCATCATCCACAATTGGCGCCAGTACGGTATAGAAGATTACATGTGGCAACAGCAATTTGTGGTGATTCATGAGCGTATTGCTGAATGTTTGCAGCAGCAATACCGCTCTTTTTGTGACCAAAAGTTACAGTTAACTAAGGATAAATGTAACAACGAAATGGTCACCTCATCTCACGACAAGGCACTGCAAATTTCGCTGTGTTTTCCAGAGGATAGGGCGATTTTAGAAGCTATCAAAAAGCTCAGCCGACACGCGCCTAGGGTTATTCCTAGGTAATACTAAATCTTACAAATTCCTAAGCTTTTAACCATTTGATTTAATTCAATTGCTTGCTTATTTTGTGTAACTGATTTATAAATTAATTAAGCCTGCGGCATTTAAGCAGCGCTTTATTTGCCAGATGCCGCATAAAAATAATTCTTTTTAAATATCAGGGGAAACTCATGAAATTTTCTAAATTACCTTTAGCTGTAGCCGTTTCTAGCGCTTTATTGTTCTTAGCCGCTTGCGACAACAATGACCAAGGCCAACAAGAAGGTGCAGCCACCGAACAAACCGCTGGCGACCAAGTCAAAAACGTTGGCGACAAAATCGGTGAAAAAGTCGACGAAGTGACTGCCGCCGCCAAAGAGAAATACGACGAAGTCACGGCTAAAGACGCTGCAGACAAGCGTGAAGATGCAGCGGATCACCAAGATAACGCTGCCGACAAAAAAGAAGACGCTGCTGAAAATCGTAAAGACGCAGCCGAAGACAAACAAGACGCTGCTAAAGCCGCTGCCAAAGGTGATCTAGACAAAGCTGCTGACAAACAGCAAGACGCTGCCGAAAACGCCCAAAAAGCCGCTAAAGATGACGCTGAAGCTAAACAAGAAGCCTCTAAAGCCGCTGCTGACAGCAAAGAAGCTGACCATAAAGCTGCCGCTGGTCACGACCATCACGATCATGATGGCCACGATCACCACGATCACGAGCACCATGACCACGATCACGCTGATCATGACCATGATCACGCCGCTGCAGACGTCAAAGATGGCGCTGCTAAACCAGCTCCAACGGTAGGCGAACTCAAAGCACAAGCTCATGACGCCAAAGTGAAAGCTGAACAAAAAATTGACAACCTCAAAGTTCAAGCGCACGACGCCAAAGTCGACGCTCAACACAAAGTTGATCAAATTGGTTCTATCATCAAAGGTCAAGAACCTGCCCCTAAAGGCACTGAACCTGTAAAAGCTCAAGACGCTGTACCACAAAACTAATCGTTTAAGCATCCAAAATTGCTTATAATCAGTGTAAGCTGAGCCCAAAACGGCCTTCGGGCCGTTTTTTTCATGTTATGGCCTTCGAGCCGTTTCTTCATGTTATTGATAGGAGCTGTCCATGAAAAGCAATTCATTTTTCCAAGATCTACAGCGTAATTTGTCTGATCTGATCCACAAAAGCCCAGCAGGGGATGTCGAAAAAAACGTTAAATCCTTTCTGAGCCAGGGTTTTTCTAAACTCGATTTAGTGACACGCGAGGAGTTTGAAGAACAAGTGTTTTTGGTTAACCGTCTACGTGAGCGCGTCGTCGCTCTAGAAGACAAAGTAGCCAAATTAGTCGGCTCTGCTAGCCAGCAACAATCTACAGCGGCTACGCACAGCGTCTCTCAAAACCCTCAAGTCAATTCAGCCACAGCTAGTGTAGACGCGCCCACCACGGCCAATAGCGCCAATGCCGCCACTACCGCGCAGGGCACTGGTACAAGCCATAACCAGGCCCAGGCCGATCAAGATAATCATTCATCCACTTCTTTATAGGGCTGGTGACAACTGGCTGACACAACGACACTAGGGATTATCTGAATAAATAATTTTTAGTGATCCTCTTATAATTTGTATTTTATAAAACCAATAATAAGGGGACATTATGAAACTGTTCAAAAGCCAAACCATCGCGACAGTTTTAAGCACCGCAGCCTTAAGCGCTGCACTGGCCGCTCCGCAAGTCGCACAAGCGGCTGATAATTTTGTCAGCATTGGTACAGGTGGCGTCACAGGCGTTTATTATTCAGCCGGTGGCGCCATTTGTCGTCTAGTCAACAAGGACAAGTCCGCTCACGGTTTTCGCTGCTCGGTAGAATCTACGGGCGCCTCCGTGTTTAATATCAATGCGATTCAAGCAGGCGAATTAGAATTTGGCTTTGCTCAATCTGACGTGGCTTACAACGCCTACGAGGGCAAGGCTCAATTTGAGGGCAAAGCCTTCAAGGATTTACGCTCTGTCTTTGCTCTGCATCCAGAACCTTTTACCTATGTCACTCGCAAAGAAGCCAATATCAAATCTTTTGCTGACCTCAAAGGCAAACGCTTT
Source organism: Brackiella oedipodis DSM 13743 (assembly GCF_000621025.1). Classification (GTDB taxonomy): domain Bacteria; phylum Pseudomonadota; class Gammaproteobacteria; order Burkholderiales; family Burkholderiaceae_B; genus Oligella; species Oligella oedipodis. The sequence goes on along the minus strand of NZ_KK211206.1, from coordinate 356,054 downwards.
AATGCGGGTAATCCAGGTTCAGGAACCTTAGCCTCTATTGAGCAATACCTCAAAGAAGCCAATCTAGATACCAGTTACTTTGGTTTATTGGCCAAACTTAAACCCGACGAACAAAGTGCCGCATTGTGCGACGGCAAGATTGATGGCTTCGTGTTTGGCGTCGGTAGTCCATCGGCCAATATTCAAGACCCAACCACCACTTGCGGCGCGCAGCTCATGTCCATGACAGGACCTGTGGTTGATAAATTAGTCAAAGAGCATTCTTACTACGCTAAAGCCGTCATCCCTGGTGGCATGTACCAAAATAACCCTCAAGACACGCACACTTATGGGGTGGTCGCCACGGTGGTAACCTCCTCAAAAGTCTCTGATGATGCTGTTTATGCTGTCGTCAAATCCGTCTTCGAGAATTTTGACGAATTCAAGAAATTACATCCAGCACTGGCCAATCTCAAAAAAGAAGATATGGTCAAAAACGGTTTAACCGCGCCTTTACATCCAGGTGCCCTTAAATATTACAAAGAAGTTGGTTTGATCAAAGAATAATCCCGCCTTATTCGAAGATCATGGTTAAGCCATTATTGGGTGGCCAAGTGCCACCAGTAATGGCTTTTTCTTGAGAGGTTTGCTATGACGGACGTCAATGCTGTCGATAACGAAAAATTAGAACAATTAGTCGCAGACTCCGATAGGGGAGGTCGCAATGTCAGTGGTATCGCCGCTAGTATTTTGGCGACGTGTGCCATTCTTTGGTCGTGCTTTCAATTATGGATTGCATCCCCTTTGCCTTTTACTTTTGGTTTCGGTATTTTTAACGACACAGAAGCACGTGCGGTGCATTTAGGCTTTGCCATGTTTTTGGGCTATTTAGCCTTTCCCATGCTCAAAAAAAACACTAATAATATCCCCATTTATGATTGGATCTTAGCGCTGGTGGCGGGTTTCTGTGGCGCCTATTTGTGTTTCTTCTATAACGACATTGCGCTACGACCAGGCATGGCGACACAAACCGATGTAGTCGTTGGCGTGCTTGGTTTACTGTTATTACTCGAGATCACCCGCCGAGCGTTGGGTAAGCCGATGGCGGTCTTGGCCTTATTATTTCTACTCTATGCCTATTTTGGGCCTTATATGCCAGACGTCATTGCTCATAGAGGGGCTTCCTTAACCCGCATTATTGACCATATGTGGCTCTCGACAGAGGGTACTTACGGCGTGGCACTTGGGGTTTCAGTCTCCTATATTTTTATCTTTGTGTTGTTTGGATCTTTACTCGATCGTTGCGGTGCGGGTAATTATTTTATGCAAGTCTCCTTTGCCTTTTTAGGTCATTTAAGAGGTGGACCGGCCAAAGTCGCGGTCGTGTCTTCTTGCATGAATGGTATTGTTTCAGGTTCTTCGGTCGCCAATGTGGTCACGGGCGGTGTCTTTACCATCCCACTCATGAAGCGCGCGGGTTATGGTGGTCTCAGAGCGGGCGCGATCGAAACCGCGGCCTCGGTCGATGGTCAAATCATGCCACCCGTCATGGGGGCGGCAGCGTTTTTAATGACCGAGTATGTGGGCATATCCTACCAAGAGGTGATTCGTCACGCCTTATTACCTGCTATTTTGTCCTATATCGGTTTATTTGCCATTGTTCACATTGAAGCCCTCAAATTGGGCTTACAGCCGATGGCTTCGGCGCACGCACCACGCACCCCCTTACAACGCTTATTGCGTTTTGCTATGGGTATTAGTCTGGTGGTGATTGTGGTGGCAGGCATTTATTGGATTGGTGAAGGGGTAAAAATGGTCGCGGGCAAGAACGCGGTCTGGATACTTTTACTCTTGATGTTTGTCCTGTATGTGTATTTACTGAGAGTGGCGGCTAAATATCCAGATTTGCCTACGGATATTACCATCACATCCAAACAGCAACCGCAAGCCTGGCCTACAGTGCGCGCTGGTTTGTTTTATCTCATTCCCGTTGGCGTCTTGATCTGGAGCCTCAGTGTCGAGCGCTTGTCACCTGGATTGTCCGCATTTTATGCCGTACTGAGCATTTTGTTTTTGATGATCACGCAGCAGGCCTTGTTTGCTTGGTTCCGCAAACAAGCGCTTAAACCTGCCCTCGGACAAGGGCTCGTTCAAGTCAAAGAGGGGCTCGAGCAGGGCGCTCGGAATATGATCGGTATTGCCCTCGCTTGCGGTACGGCAGGGATTATCGTTGGGGTGGTGACTCTCACTGGCTTAGGCCTGCGCATGACAGCATTTATTGAATTGATTTCCATGGGGAATCTGTTGTTTATGCTGTTTTTTACTGCCTTTGTCTGCTTGGTATTAGGCCTGGGTATGCCGACCACGGCGAACTATATCTTAATGGCTACGCTAATGGCACCCGTCGTAGTCGAGCTTAGCGCCCAAAACGGTCTGATTATTCCATTAGTGGCGGTGCATATGTTTGTCTTTTATTTTGGTATTATGGCCGACATCACACCACCTGTCGGTCTCGCGACTTTTGCGGCGGCGGCCATCTCCGGTGAAGATCCCATCAAAACCGGCATCAAAGGCGTCGCCTATGCTTTCCGTACCATTATTTTGCCTTTTGTCTTTATTTTCAATCCCTTATTGTTATTGATAGGCATTGAGAACTGGGGCACGCTAGTCATCGTAGTGGCCGCGGCGATTGTGGGGAGTATTGTATTTGCCGCCGCTACGCTGAATTGGTTCCGCACCAAGTGTAATTTGTTTGAGATTTTTTTACTCTTACTCGCGACGGCCTTAATGTATCGCCCAGATTGGTTCATGGATCGTCTTATGCCTGAATTTGTGGATAGGCCTGCCTCTCAAGCCTATCAAATTGCCGCCACCCTACCAGAAAACCATCGTTTTGTGGCACAAATAGAGGGTAGTAATCTCGAAGGCGATCTTATCTCTAAAACAGTGGCGGTTAATTTACAAAGCGCACCTGCCAAAGCGGGCGATGATTTGCAAAGCGTGGGACGCGACCGTTTAACCAAGGCAGGTTTGATGTTCAGTCAGTTAGGCGATCAGGTCAAAATCACGAATGTGCGTTTTGGTAGCTTGGCTAAGCGTAGCAGTTGGGAGTTGGGTTGGGATCTCACGGCTGTCAAGATCGATAATCCACAGCGACCAACGCCGTTGTTTTTCTTTTTACCGGGCTTATTGGTAATTTACTTAGTCTGGCGTTTACAGGGTAGACGCCAAGTCAAGCTTGAGCGTCAGCGCCGTACAGAGATGACAGCCTCAAAAGACTAAGACAAAAAACGCACACGGCTTTTTACAAAGCGGCAAGTTTTTGCATACTAAAGTATTACTTAAATACAGAGGTTATGTTGGAACTTGCCGTTTTAAATACCTGCGCCTTATCAGGGCTTAGCGCGCCTTTAGTCCGTTGTGAAGTCCATATAGCGCCCGGTTTACCCGCCTTTACTATTGTCGGTTTGCCCGATACCGGCATCCGCGAGAGTAGGGAGCGCGTGCGCGCGGCCATACTCAGTAGTGGTTATAGTTTTCCAGCTGGGCGCATCACCGCTAATTTATCACCGGCCGATTTACCCAAGGAGTCGAGCCGTTTTGATTTACCCATCGCTCTGGGGATTTTATTGGCGACGGCACAGATTCAAATGCCCGAGCGCGACTTGGAGACTCTGCTGCCGCATTTGTATTTTGTCGGTGAGCTTTCCCTGACAGGCGCCCTGATTCCGGTGCGCGCGCCGCTCGTGCTAGCGCTAGCGATTTATCAACAAGACCCGCGGGCTGTCCTGATCGTGCCCGAGGCCAATGGCGCGGCTGCCGCTTGTGTCCCCGGCCTAACCGTCTATAAGGCCAACACCCTCGGTCAAATTGTGGCTTATCTCAACCAAAGCCAAACGCTCAAACGCGCCAGTCAGAGTGATTTGGCCATCCAAGAAGATGCAGCATTGCCTTGTATGTCAGATATTAAGGGGCAGGCCCAGGCCTGCTATGCCCTAGAAATTGCCGCCAGTGGTGGTCATGGTCTGCTCATGCAAGGACCACCCGGGGTGGGCAAGTCCATGCTGGCGCAGCGGCTACCAGGGATTCTGCCCGATCTGACACAAGCCCAACGGTTGCAGGTCATGGCGATTTATAGTCTGACCCAGTCCACTGCCCATGCTAAGCCCGTGTATATGACCAGACCTTTTCGCAGCCCTCATCATTCTTCTTCAGTGGCTGCTATTGTAGGGGGTGGGGCCATCCCTAAGCCAGGAGAGATCTCTTTAGCGCACCATGGGATTTTGTTTTTGGATGAATTGCCCGAATTCGATCGCCGCGTCTTAGAGGCCTTACGCGAGCCCCTGGAGACGGGTGAAATTTGCATTTCTCGCGCCAGAAGCCGTCAAGTCTTTCCAGCCAAATTCCAATTGATTGCCGCCGCCAACCCTTGTCCTTGTGGTTATTTGGGGCACCTTAGCAAGCCTTGTCGTTGTCCTCCAGAAAAGGTCCAAAAATATCAAAGTAAACTCTCTGGGCCTTTGTTAGATCGCATAGATATCCATCTGACACTGCAGCCATTGAGTGCCGATTGGATGTCAGCTCCCGCGGCCGAATCTTCAGCGATTATCAAAGAACGCGTCATCGCTTGTCGACAGCGTCAATACCAACGCCAAGCGAAACTCAATGCGCATTTAACGGTTGCTGACTTAAGAACGTATGCTCCTCTGGAAGACGCCGCACAAAGCCTGTTAAATAAAGCCATTAAACGCTTTGCCTGGTCAGGTCGGGTGTCGCACCGCGCTATACGGGTGGCCCGCACAGTCGCCGACATGCAACAGCATGAGTGCATTCAAGTGGCCGACATGGCACAGGCGATTACCTTAAGTACCCGTAGCAGTGATCAAGCGTAGCTCTCTAGGGGATCGACCATTGCTGTTATAAGTCGTTACAATCTAAGTAATTGTCTTGTAAATCAATGCATTAAATCAGAAATTTCTAGACAAATTTGAGATCTATCGTTATAATATCAGGCTTATTTTGCAGTCTAGGTCATGATGCATGATCATGGTTCATTGAGTTATTGAGTGTAAGCGCCTTTATGCTTTATGCCGATAGCTAATTGACTATGATCCTCTGGATCTGATTCGAACACTGTCAGAGTAACTATACAGATAGCTGTATATGTCTAGGCTTGTGCTGCATTTAGTCATGTAAAGCGCAGATCTGTTGCATGTAGAGTTGTCCTGTGTAGTCATTAGGATTAACCGTGGTCATAAAAGTTTTGCCACAATGGGCAAACACCTTGGGTTAACATTTTGGAAAAATAATCATGCCTAAAATGAAAACAAAACGAGGCGCAGCTAAGCGTTTCATCGTCCGCGGTAGCGGTTCTATTAAGCGTGGTCACGCGTTTAAACGTCACATTCTTACCAAAAGAACGACCAAAAATAAACGTCAATTACGTGGCACCACAGAGATCCACAAATCAGATGTTGCAGCAGCCAAAACGCTGTTGCCATATGCGTAACTTTAAAAGCTTAAGGAGAATCATATGCCTCGCGTAAAACGTGGTGTAACCGCACGTGCTCGTCACAAAAAAGTAATTTCAGCCGCTAAGGGTTATCGCGGTCGTCGTGGCAACGTCTTTAGAGTTGCCAAACAAGCCGTCATGAAAGCAGGTCAATATGCTTATCGTGACCGTCGTAACAAAAAACGCACTTTCCGTGCACTTTGGATTGCTCGTATCAACGCCGCTGTTCGTCAACACGGTGTGACTTACAGTGCTTTTATTGCTGGTTTGCGTAAAGCCTCTATCGATCTTGATCGTAAAGTCTTAGCAGATATGGCAGTCAACGACAAAGCTGGCTTTGAGGCGATTGTAAAACAAGTTAAATCAGCCCTAAGCGCTTAAATTTCAAGCTATTCGTTAGTCAGTTAGTCATTAACGGGGCTCTACAATGAGGTATGAGTCCCGTTTAATTTTTTATGGTATGGTCATGAGTGAATCTTTCGACGATTTAATCGCACAAGCACAACAAAAATTCGCGCAAGCGCCCGATCTCGCAACGCTCGAAAACGAAAAAGCCAAATTTTTGGGTAAAAAGGGCGCCGTCACAGAACTCATGAAGGGCTTAGCCCAGCTTGAACCCGAGCAAAAACGCCAACGCGGTCAACAAATCAACCAGGTCAAAAAACAAATTGAGGAATGCCTCAACCAACGTCGCCATGAGTTCGCCCAAGCCGAACTCAATCAGCGTCTGGCGGCCGAAACCATTGATGTCAGCCTGCCTGGTCGCGGTCGTGGCATGGGCGGTATTCACCCTGTAATGCAATCGTGGCAACGCATCGAAGAAATCTTTCGTTCGATTGGCTTTGCTGTGGCCGATGGTCCCGAAATTGAAACCGATTGGTTTAACTTTACGGCGCTAAATAATCCACTCAATCACCCTGCACGATCTATGCAAGATACGTTCTACACAGAAATGCAGGATGATGATCAACTACCTTTATTGCTCAGAACCCATACCAGTCCGATGCAAGTGCGTTATGCACAACAGCATACGCCACCAATTAAAGTCATCGCGCCAGGGCGGACGTACCGTGTCGATAGCGATGCTACCCATAGTCCCATGTTTCACCAAGTCGAAGGTTTATGGGTCGCTAAGGATATTTCCTTTGCCGATCTAAAAGGCGTCTATAGCCTGTTTCTGAAGGCTTTTTTTGAAACTGACGATTTACAAATTCGCTTCCGTCCGTCTTTCTTTCCATTTACAGAACCTTCTGCCGAAATTGATATGATGTTCAGCACAGGGCCTAACAAAGGCCGCTGGCTTGAGATTTCAGGCTCAGGCCAGGTGCATCCAACGGTGATCCGTAATTTTGGTTTGGATCCTGAGGAGTATATTGGTTTTGCCTTCGGTTCAGGCATTGAGCGCCTCACCATGCTGCGTTATGGTGTCAATGATTTGCGCCAATTTTATGAGGGTGATTTACGCTTTTTGCAGCAATTTAATCGTTAAACAAACGCTAGCGTTTGTCTCTAGACACGACACCCCACCAGCCCAGCAATTTGCTGTATAACAACGATTTTTAATGGTTCATTATGTTAATTCCTGAATCTTGGTTACGTTCTTATATTAATCCCGATTTAAGCACCGAAGACTTGGCGCATACCTTGACCATGGCGGGGCTAGAAGTTGAAGATGTGCACGCGGTGGCTCCTGCGTTTTCTGGTATTGTGGTGGCACAAATCAAAACCATCAGTAGCCATCCTAATGCCGATAAGTTGCGGATTTGTCAGGTTGACGATGGCTCGGGTGAGCTTTTACAAATTGTTTGTGGTGCCCCCAATGCCGCCGCTGGCCTCAAAGTACCTCTTGCCAAAATCGGTGCCAAGTTACCCGGTGACTTTAAAATCAAAAAAGCCAAAATGCGAGGCGAAGAGTCTTTTGGGATGTTGTGTTCCGCCAAGGAATTGGGCATTACCCAAGATCATGCAGGCTTGATGGAATTATCTCAAGATCTTGAAGTGGGGATGGATATTCGTCAGGCGCTCAATCTAGACGAAGCCGTTTTTGAAATCAAATTAACTCCTAATCGTGGCGACTGTTTATCGGTGCTGGGTGTCGCGCGTGAGGTGCAAGCCTTAACGGCGGCACCATTGGCTCAACCCGATTGTACTGCCGTACCCGTCAGTATCCAAGAGACGCTACCAGTACAGGTCGATGCTGCCGATCTTTGTGGTCGTTTTGCTGGTCGTATTATCAAAAACATCAATGCCAAGGCTAGCACGCCCGCGTACATTCAAGAGCGCCTAATTCGCGCTGGTCAACGTCCCGTCAATGTCTTAGTGGACCTTTCTAATTACGTGATGTTGGAGCTGGGCCGTCCTACCCATGTGTTTGATCTTGATAAACTCTCACCACAAGGGCTTACTGTACGTTGGGCGCTCGCTGGCGAAACCTTGCACTTGCTCAACGATAGTCAGATCGAACTCGATGAAAAATGTGGTGTCATTTGTAGTCACAATAAACCCGAGAGCCTTGCCGGTGTGATGGGGGGCAACGACTCTGCCGTGACACTTGATACTCAACATATCTTTATTGAGGCGGCGTTCTGGTATCCCGAAGCCGTGGCCGGTTTAACACGTCGTTTCAAATTGAGTTCGGAAGCCGCCCACCGTTTTGAGCGTGGTGTGGACTTTTTACAGGTGACTGAGCACCTGGAGTATTTAAGTCGTCTGATCATTGAGGTCTGCGGGGGGCAAGCCGGTCCTATTGAAGATCAACGTATCAAGCTCCCTGCACGCGAGCCGGTACGCATGCGTTTGGCACGTTGCCAAAAAATTCTTGGCATTCCATTAGATGCGGCCACAGTCAGTGGGATTTTTGATCGTTTAGGATTTACCTATCAACAATCAGCAGACGATGTCTATACCATCACGCCGCCGAGCTTTAGGTTTGACCTTAGCCTCGAAGAGGACTTTATCGAGGAAGTGGCTCGCATTCATGGTTATGACAATATCCCAAGTCAAGCACCGGTGGCAACGGCCAATGTTTTGTCGACCGATGAATTGCACTTAAGTCCGCAGCAATTACGTGCCTTCACCGCAGCACAAGACTACCAAGAAGTGGTGAATTACAGCTTTGTCGAAGAAGCTTGGGAGCGCGATCTCCTGGCCAATCATGATCCTATTCGTCTCCTCAATCCTATTGCGAGTCAATTGGCCGTCATGCGCTCGAGCCTGATTGGTGGCTTGTTAGCTAATATTGCTCATAATGCTCGCCGCAAACAAAGCCGTGTGCGTGTGTTCGAACTCGGCAAAGTGTTCTACAAAGACGCTCAAGTGAGCACTTCTAAGCAAAGCGTTAAGGGGGTACAACAACCTCTACGTTTAGCCGCGGCCGCTTGGGGCAGTGCCGAACCCGAGCAGTGGGGTATTCAGCAGCGTGCTGTGGACTTCTTTGATGTCAAACAGGACTTACTCAATATCTGCGGTCAGTTGGCGCAGCAATTGCGTTTTGAAGCGCATCCTCATCCCGCTTTGCACCCAGGTCGTTGTGCACGGATTTTACGTCATGAGCAAGTGATTGGTTATATTGGTGAATTGCACCCACAATGGGTGCAAAAACTCGCGCTTAACCAAGCGCCTATTGTGTTTGAAATTGATGCTCAAGCCATTAGCGATAGATCCTTGGTGGTCTATAAAGAGCTTTCTAATCAACCTGTGGTGATTCGCGATTTGGCGATTTGGTTACCAAGCCAAGTCAGCTACCAGGATTTACTCGACACCCTGGCCCAAACGAAATCGCTAGAACTGATCCAAGCCGTTAATTTATTTGACGTCTGGAAGGACAAGCAAAGCCAAAGCGAGGAGCGCAGTTTAGCTTTACGCTTTACTCTACAAGATGCTCACAATACACTCAACGATGAACAAGTTGAGCAGTGTATGAATCATATTCTTAAATGCTTGCAAGACAAGCTATCCGCCCGTTTACGTTAAGGTGGTTTTTATATCTGCATCACGAAGTTATAAAAGGACGATAAATGGATACCAAAAAAGCAACCTTGACTAAGGCTGAGTTGGCTGAACTTTTATTTGACCGCGTAGGTCTTAACAAACGTGAAGCCAAGGATATTGTTGAAGCGTTTTTTAATGAAATCAGTAAATCGTTGGTAGAAGGGGATACGGTCAAAATCTCAGGTTTTGGCAATTTTCAGGTGCGTGACAAAAACGCACGCCCGGGTCGCAACCCTAAAACAGGCGAAATGATACCGATAGCGGCGCGCCGTGTAGTGACCTTTCATGCCAGCCAAAAACTCAAAGAGCTTGCTGAAAACGCTAGATAATGTGCTAAACTTTACTAACACTGACCGTATCAACTATTAAAAGTCATGGAACAAGCCGATTTGCAAGCCTCTGATAGCATTGAGTTAATGCCAATCCCAGCCAAACGCTACTTTACGATTGGAGAAGTCTCTGAGCTTTGCCACGTCAAGCCTCATGTGTTGCGCTACTGGGAACAAGAGTTTACACAGCTAAGTCCCGTCAAACGTCGTGGTAATCGCCGCTATTACCAACATCACGAGTTATTATTGATTCGTAAGATTCGTCATTTACTGTATGACGAGGGTTTCACCATTAATGGCGCTCGTAACCGCTTAGGTGATCCTCGCGAAGCGAGCGCCAGCACCAGCGCAGACAATGCTGTGCGACTCAGTGGCAAGGATTTACGGATTATTCGTCAGGACTTACAAGACGTACTGCACACGCTCGATCAATTACTTGATTAACTTGATTAATTTGACTAATTTGTGATGTATTTGAGTCATTGGCTTGACTCAATACAAGCGATGATTGATTAGATGCTGAGCCGTATTTATAACCCCTAAGTATTTTCGTTATACTTAGGGGTTATTTATTTGCAGGCGCCTGGCGCGGTTGATTAGCGCAATAGATCAGGTAGCTTGATGGTTTTTAGTAAAGATAACTTCACGCAGTCTGTGTATGAGTGGCTTAAGTTAAAAGAGAATTAACAATGTTTGATAGCTTCGATCGAGAGCATTTGTGGCATCCCTATACCTCCATGCGTCAACCCTTACCCGCTTATGTGGTAGAGCGAGCCCAAGGTTGTCAAATACAATTAGCGCAAGGTCCCAGCCTGATTGATGGCGTCTCGTCGTGGTGGTGTGCGATCCATGGCTATAACCATCCCGTGCTGAACCAAGCGATCGAGCATCAGCTGCGCAAAATGTCGCATATGATGTTTGCCGGTTTGACGCATGAACCAGCCATTGCCCTAGGTAAAATCCTACTTCAGATGGTGCCTGCATCACTGCAAAAAATCTTTTATGCGGATTCGGGGTCGGTGGCGGTCGAAGTTGCGCTTAAAATGGCCTTGCAATACTGGCAAGCCCGCGGCCAAACACAAAAGACCAATATCATTACCACGCGCTCGGGTTACCATGGCGATACCTGGAATGCCATGTCCGTATGTGATCCCCAACAGGGCATGCATCATATTTTTGTGAAGGATTTACCACGGCGTATTTTTGTGCCGGCCCCCCAAAGCCGCTTTGAGGACGATGGCCAGGAGCCAAGCTTGGCGCAGTTAGCAACGATTATCCAAACGCATCATCAAGAAAGTGCCGCGTTTATCCTCGAACCCATTGTTCAAGGGGCGGGCGGCATGCGCATTTATCATCCCAACTATTTGCGTGAAGTCGAACGCTTATGCCGAGCATACGACTTACTACTGATTGTCGATGAAATTGCCACGGGCTTTGGTCGCACTGGGCGCTTATTTGCTAGTGAGTACAGCGACTGCCAGCCAGATATTATGTGCCTTGGCAAAGGTTTGACAGGCGGTTATATGACCTTGGCGGCGACCCTATGTAGTGATCATGTCGCCGATACCATTAGTCAAAGTGAGGTCGGGGTATTTATGCATGGTCCAACCTTTATGGCCAATCCGCTCGCCTGCAGTGTTGGTCATGCGAGCTGCCAATTATTACTCGAGCAAGATTGGCAACAACGCATTCAAACCATAGAAAAAGGTCTCAAAAATGGCTTAGCCTCTTTGCGTGAATTACCTTATATCAAGGATGTTCGTGTTTTAGGGGCTATCGGCGTAGTAGAACTCAATACGGCCTTTGATAGCGTCTATATGCAACAACAATTGATCGCACATGGAATTTGGTTGCGCCCCTTTGGCTCTATTATTTATCTGATGCCGCCCTATATTATGACTGAAGAAGAGCTGGCTTTCTTATTGCATCAATTAGCGACTATCCTACAATCCGAGGACTTTATTAAGCACCATGCGCTCAAGTCTTGAATATTATCGCCAGCAGTTGCAAGACCTCAAGCAGCAACAGCAGTGGCGCTCTTTTCCTGAGATCCAAAAAGACGGTCTCTATGTGCGCATCGCTGAGCAACGATTGTTGAACCTTAGCAGTAATGACTACCTAGGCCTTGCCGCTAATACCGCCCTTGTACAGGATTTTTTAGCGCAGTCAGAAACCACGGCGTTGAGTCTGGGCTCGACGTCTTCGCGGTTACTCACCGGCAATGAAGGCAGCGCCAAGACGCTCGAACAGTATTTGAGTCACGCCTTTGGTGGCCGAGCCGTGTTATTGTTCAATAGTGGCTATCATATGAATACTGGCCTGATCCCAGCGTTGGCAAGATATAAGACCCTGATTTTATCGGATCAGTATAATCATGCCAGTATGATTGATGGCATTCGACTGGCTAAGGCTGACTGCCTACGCTTTGCCCACAATGATATGCAAGCGCTCGAGGCGCTGTTAGTGCAATATCATGATCGGCCTGAGTACGAGCGGCTGTTGATTGTCACTGAGAGTATTTTTAGTATGGACGGCGACGAAGCCGATTTACCAGCACTGGTGGCTCTCAAACGACGTTTTCCAAAAGTGCTACTGTATGTGGATGAGGCTCATGCCTTTGGGGTTCGCGGTCCAAAGGGGTTGGGTTGCGTTGAAGAACAGCAACTCCTGCCTGAAATTGACTTCATTTGTGGTACCTTTGGTAAGGCCTGTGCCTCCTATGGTGGTTATGTGGTGTGCGAGTCCTTTATGAAGGACTATTTCATTAATACCGTCAGATCGCTGATTTTTAGTACCGCCTTGCCGGCGATGAATTGGGCGTGGACCTTGTATATTTGTCAGCAGCTACCGCAGTTAGCCGCTCAACGCCAACATTTAAGCGCCATTAGTCAGCGCTTTCGGCAATTAATCACACAAGCGGGCTACGCGTGCCCCTCGAGTAGCCATATTGTGCCCGCGATTATCGGTGACAATCCGCGTACCATTGCTCGAGCGCAAGCACTACAAGCCGCTGGCTTTTATGTCTTACCGATACGTGTGCCTACCGTGCCTGCAGGCACGGCACGATTGCGGTTTTCATTGCATGCAGGCTTGGATGCCGACTGTTTATCGACCATTGCGAATTATTTATAACCCTTATGGCAAAACAAACTTTTTTTGTAAGTGGCATTGATACCGATATTGGTAAAACTTATGCCACGGCTTATATCGCCAAACAATTGGCGCAAGCACATCCCACACAGACTGTGATTACCCAAAAATTGATTCAAACAGGCAATCAAGATTTTTCTGAAGACATTCAAACACATCGGCAATTAATGGGCACAGGCCTGCTAGCACAGGATAGAAGTCGACTGACTATGCCCGCTATTTTTTCTTATCCAGCCTCACCACATTTGGCGGCAGAAATCGATCAAAAAACCATTGATTTTGCGCATATTCAACGCTGTACACAGGCCTTGCAAGCACAGTTTGATTACCTCTTGATCGAAGGGGCGGGGGGCTTGATGGTGCCGCTCACCCGGGAATTACTGACGATTGATTATGTCAAACAGCAAGCGTGGCCGGTGATTTTGGTTACCAACGGACGTCTGGGCAGTTTGAACCATACGCTATTGAGTTTGGCCGCCCTTAAAAGCTATGGCATCGAGCTCTATGCCTTGGCTTACAATGGCCATTTTGACGTCGCTGATGAACGGATTGCAGCCGATACCCAACAATTTATTCGTGACAGAGCAGAACACATGTTTCCTCAGACGCGTTGGCTAGAAATACCGTCTTTGGCCTAGTCTAACGGCGCAACCGTGATGGCGACCATCCTGTGCTAACTCCCGGAAAGAGGGCAGATAAAACAGGCAACACGACCAAACAGGCATTGGCGCTTGACATTTACCTTAGGTTTTCAAGTTCCTCACTCAGTACTAACCATTCTTCTTCGAGGGCATTTTTGCGAGCACTGAGTTGGCCATGCTGACTCAAGACCTCTACGGTTTGCTCCTTATTATCGTCTTGATAAAAAACAGGGTCGGCGATCAAGGCATCCATGTTTTGTAATTCTTGATTCAGGCGTTGCAACTGTTGCTCAATCTTATCGAGCTTGGTTTGCAAGGGTTTACGCAATTGCGATAAACGTTGACGCTCCTCAGCCTCAAGGCGTTTTTGAGTTTTTCTATCGACAGAACTGGCTTGAGCATCGTCTGAGTCCGTTTGTACTTGACCACTTGTTTGTTGTTTATAATTGAAAAGCCACTGTTTATAGTCATCTAAATCGCCATCAAAATCCTGCAACTTACCATCGGCCACAATCCAAAAATTATCGACAGTGGTTTTTAGTAAGTGCCGATCGTGCGAGACCAATAAGAGACTGCCCTCAAACACCGCCAAAGCTTCTGCGAGGGCTTCGCGTGTTTCGACGTCAAGGTGGTTACTCGGCTCATCCAGTAACAGTAAATTAGGCTTTTGCCATACTAAAAGCGCCAAAGCCAAGCGTGCTTTTTCTCCCCCAGAAAAAGGCCTCACGGCATCAGTCGCTTTATCCCCCTGAAAACCAAAACTGCCTAGGTAATTGCGTAATTCTTGTTCGCGACTCTCTGGAGCGAGTCGCTGTAAATGCAAAAGGGGACTGGCATCCAGGTCGAGCATATCCAATTGTTGCTGTGCAAAATAGGCAATTTTGACGCCTTTAGAAAAATGCAATTGGCCCGCAAGCGCAGGTAATTCACCCGCGAGGGTTTTGACAAGGGTCGATTTACCCGCGCCATTGACCCCTAAAATGCCAATTCGCGCACCGCCACGTACCATAAAATTCACATCAGTGAGAATCACTTTGGGCTGATCGGCCCCTGCATAACCCGTTTGCAAGTGCTCGGCGGTGATCAAGGGATCGGGCATGGCTTGTGGCTGAGGCAACTGAATATAAATTTGACGCTCGGTTTGCAAGGGCGCGAGCTGTTGCATGCGTGCCAGCGCCTTGACCCGACTTTGCGCTTGTTTTGCCTTGGTGGCCTTAGCTTTAAAGCGATCAATAAAACTCTGCATATGCGCGATTTCGCGCTGTTGCTTTTCGTGAGCAAGTTGTGTTTGTCGCGTATGTTCAGCTTTTTGTTCTATAAAGGCATCATAATTGCCTTTATAGCGAATAAGTTTTTGGTGATCAAAATTAAGAATATGCTGCGCCACATTGTTCAGAAATTCCGTATCATGCGAAATCAACAGCACTGTGCCTTTATAGGCACTTAACCATTTTTCGAGCCATAGCATGGCATCGAGGTCCAAGTGATTGGTGGGTTCATCCAGAAGTAGTAAATCTGACGGTTTCATGAGGGCGCGTGCCAGGGCCAAGCGCATTTGCCAGCCACCCGAAAAATAGCGCACAGATTGTTGCCATAGTTCGGGTTGGAAACCCAGACCGGCAAGCAATTGCTCAGCCCGAGACTGGGCCGTCCAGACGCCGGCTTCTTCAAGCGCTAATTCCAACTCAGCGATGCGATGGCCATCACTATCAGGCGTTTCTTGACGTCGTCGCTGTAACTCACGCAGATGCTGATCACCATCAATTACAAATTCGGTAGCACGTTTATCCTGGTCGTCAATCACCTGTTTGACACTAGCGATTTGCCAAGCGACAGGAATGTGCAGATCGCCCGCATCAGCGTCTATTTGACCTTGCAACAGAGCAAATAAAGTGGTTTTGCCAGAGCCATTACGACCAACAATGCCGAGACGTTCACCTGGATTCACCACAAAACTAGCGTCTTCGAGTAAAACTTTAGTACCGCGTTGCAGCGTTATGCCATTTGCCTTAATCAATGTATCCCTTTTTATATTGATTGCTGTTAAGTGCTGTTAACTGCTTTTAAATGCTATTGGTTAGGCAAAAGCTTCAAGCAAGTGCGAACGTTGTAGCAGCATGATTTGATCATCACTATTGGCGGTTTCGAGCCAGATAGGTTGTAATTGCGGAAAAACTTCTGTGAAAAAATCTATCTCGTGACCAATTTCTAAGACTAAAAAGCCATCATCCGTGAGATGCTTTGGCGCTTGCTGCAGGATTTTTTGGACGAGATCCATGCCCTTAGTACCGCCATGCAAGGCCAGCGCCGGTTCATGCTGATACTCAGGGGGTAAATTCTGCATGCTTTGGGCATTGACATAGGGTGGATTACAAATAATGATGTCATAGACTTTATTGGCTAACTGCTCAAATAAATCACTTTGAATAAGCGTTATATCGTCTTGCAATTCATACTCAGCGATATTTTGTTGAGCTAGCGCGATAGCCGCTTCATTAATGTCAACCGCATCGACCTGCGCATTCGGAAACTCCATGGCGGCAATAATCGCCAAACAGGCTGAACCCGTGCACATATCCAGAATCCGCATATCGCTATAGGGATCAGCGACCCAGGGCTGTAATTTCTCAACAAGAAGTTCGGCGATTGGCGAACGCGGCACAATCACATCATTTGAGGTAATAAAACGGTAGCCCTGGAGCCAAGCTTCGCCGGTCAAATAGGGTAGGGGTTGGCGTGTGGCAATGCGTTTTTCAATCAGACCCAGAACCTGCATTTTTTCTTCTTGAACTAAACGACAATTTAAAAACGGTTGCAATTGATCTAAGGGTAAAGACAAACGGTTTAGGACGAGATTGACCGCCTCGTCCCACGCATTGCTATTGCCGTGACCAAAGCTCAATTGCGCTTGATTAAAACGTGAATAGGCGTAGCGAATCCAATCGTTGACGGTATGCAAATCCTGACATTGATTCATGTTGTACTCTTAGGCAGTCACTAATAGTTTTTTGAGAATAGAAAAATAAATATTCTTGAGCGGTTCAAGACTATCGACAGGGATATGTTCATCGACCTGATGAATTGTGGCATTGAGCGGACCGAGTTCAATCACCTCGGGACAAAGCTTAGCGATAAAACGACCATCGGAAGTCCCACCGGTCGTTGACAGCTCTGTTTGGGTGCCTGTTTGTTCATAAATCGCCGCACTGGCCGCCTCACTTAAACGCCCTTTAGGGGTTAAAAACGGCTCGCCGCTCAGCGTCCAATCGATTGTATAATCTAGCGCGTGCTGCTCAAGCACCGACGCCACCCGTTGTTGTAATTGCTCGGCGCTCACTTCAGAAGAAAATCTAAAATTAAAAAGCAATTCTAGAGAGCCTGGTACCACATTGGTTGCCCCCGTACCTGCGTGGATATTAGAGATTTGTAACGTCGTTGCAGGAAAATACTGATTGCCTTGATCCCATTCAGTGTGCACCAACTCATCTAACGCTTTGAGTGCTAGATGGATCGGGTTTTTGGCAAGGTGCGGGTAGGCGACATGGCCTTGTACCCCTTGAATCGTTAATTTGCCATTTAAAGAACCACGGCGGCCGTTTTTGACCACATCGCCTAAGGTTTGACTTGAGGTCGGTTCACCAACAATACAAAAATCCAGTGTTTCTCCGCGCGCCTGCAGCGTTTCACAGACCTTGACCGTCCCATGCGTGGCCGGTCCTTCTTCGTCAGAGGTGAGCAGCATTGCAATCGAACCTTGATGCTCTGGAAATTGCTGCACAAATTCTTGTGCGGCTACCGCAAACGCCGCGACAGAACTCTTCATATCGGCAGCGCCACGTCCATATAATTGGCCATTGGCAATAGTCGGTGTAAACGGTGGGTGCGTCCAAGCCTGGGGATCGCCCGTAGGAACAACATCAGTATGACCGGCAAAGACCAGCACGGGGCTGGTTTGACCTCGACGGAGCCAGAGATTTTTGGTATCGGCAAAAAGCATGGACTCGGCTTGAAAACCTTGTGGCGCGAGGAAGTTCGCAATCAAGTCTTGGCAGCCCGCATCCTCAGGCGTTACTGAGGCGCGAGCAATAAGTTGGCAGGCTAAATCTACAACCGCTGACATGGTGATTGACCTACTAAGCTCGTAATAAATCGTTAATACTGGTTTTGGAGCGTGTTTGGGCATCGACACGCTTGACAATCACCGCACAATTAAGGTTATGCGTACCATCTTCTGACGGTAGAGACCCTGGCACCACTACAGAACCAGAGGGAATACGACCATACGTGATTTCTTTGGTCTCACGATTGTAGATCTTGGTGCTTTGCGACAAAAACACGCCCATGGCCAAGACAGAGTTTTCTTCGACGATAACGCCTTCTACCACCTCGGAGCGGGCGCCAATAAAGCAATTATCCTCAATAATGGTGGGATTGGCTTGTAAGGGTTCGAGGACACCGCCAATGCCAACACCGCCCGATAAATGCACATTTTTTCCAATTTGCGCGCAAGAGCCCACCGTCGCCCAGGTATCGACCATGGTGCCTTGATCCACAAAGGCACCGATATTGACATAAGACGGCATGAGTACAACATTTTTGCCAATAAAAGCACCACGACGCACGACTGCATTGGGGACTACCCGGAAACCACCTCTTTCAAAGTCCTCCTGACGATAGTCTTGGAATTTGAGGGGGACTTTGTCGAAGTATTGGAGAGGAGGTTGGTCAATAATCGCATTTTCATGCAAACGAAACGACAATAAGACGGCTTTTTTGAGCCACTGATGAACCACCCATTCGTGCTCAATTTTTTCGGCGACACGTAATTGACCTTGGTCTAAGCCGTGTAAAGCCGTTTGGACCGCGTCTTTGAGTTCAGCAGCGGGATCCGCAAAATTAATTTGGTTGCGGTTATCCCAAGCGTTTTCAATCGTGTTTTGTAAACATTGGCTCATAATATATCCTTCAATAAAATAAATTAGTCAATTCTTTGCTTTACAAAATCGGCTAGGCGTTGTGCGCCCTCTATGCATTCCTCAAGCGAGGCCACCAAGGCAATGCGTACGCGCTGATGTCCAGGATTGACCCCATGTGCAGTACGGGCTAAATAACTCCCCGGTAAGACGGTCACCTTGCACTGTTGGTACAAATCGCGTACGAATGATTCATCATCATACGGGGTCCCCGCCCAAAGATAAAAAGAGGCATCGGGTAAGCGTACATCTAGATAGGGTTGTAGAATCGGCAATACTGCCTTGAACTTTTCTTGGTAAAGACGACGATTATCACGCACATGCGCTTCGTCCTGCCAGGCGGCTATACTGGCTTTGGCAAAAACGCCACTCATGGCACTGCCATGATAGGTTCGATACAACAAAAACTGCTCTAATAACTGGGCATCACCCGCCACAAAACCAGATCGCATACCCGGTAGATTAGAGCGCTTCGATAAACTAGAAAAACTGACAATATTCTTATAGTCCGTGCGACCGCATGCATGGGCAGCTTGCAGAGCCCCGATAGGCGCTTGCTCAAAATAAATCTCAGAATAGCACTCATCACTTGCAATCACAAAACCATACTGATCGGATAATGCAAATAATTGCTGCCATTGCGCTTGGTCGATCACATTGCCTGCGGGGTTACCGGGAGAGCAAATAAAGAGTAAATCGGTTTTTTGCCACACTTCTGCGGGTACCGACTGCCAATCCGGTGCAAAATTGCGATTGCTGTCCGCATTGACATAATATGGTTTTGCGCCCGCCAGCAGCGCGGCCCCTTCATAAATTTGATAAAAGGGATTAGGGCAAACCACCCAGCGATCGCCAGATTGACCATTGACCATGGCTTGCGCAAAAGCAAACAAGGCTTCACGCGAACCGAGACAAGGCAGGACTTGACGCTCAGCATCTGGGGTAGGGATGTGGTAGCGTTGAGCGATCCAGTGGGCAATCACTTGCCGTAACTCATCGCTACCCTTGGTGGGTGGATAATGACTGAGCTGATTGAGATGCTCAGCAATGGCGTGTTTGACCAGCGCGGGCGCAGGGTGTTTGGGTTCACCTATCGATAAATCAATAAACGAATCATAGTGCTCAGCACAACGAACCTCGCCCAGGAGCGATTTGAGTCTGGCAAAAGGGTAAGGATTGAGCAATTGCAAATTCGGGTTCATAACGTTCCAATTTTGTGGCACAGCACAGGCATATATGAATACAATAAGTGTTACATTTTACATGATGCAAGACTCGCCTGTCTTATGAGTGCATTCGCACGGCGTAGTCTCATAACATTACGGTATCCCTTTATGATTTTAATCGGTCTTATCCTCTTAATCGCCTTTATTGTAGTGGCGACCTCCTTCTTAAAATGGCATCCCTTTTTAGTGCTATTGCTCGCGTCTTTATTTGCAGCCCTTTATTATCAAATTCCCTTGACCGACATCCCCAAAACCATAGGGACCGGGTTTGGTGGCTTACTCGGTAATATTGGCATTGTTATCGTACTGGGCACTATTATCGGCGTGATCCTAGAAAAAACGGGGGCGGCCATTGTGATGGCTGATATGGTCGTGAAACTCATGGGTAAGCGCTACCCAACCCTAGCCATGGCCATCGTGGGTGCCATTGTTTCGATTCCGGTTTTTTGCGACTCAGGTTTTGTGATTCTCAATTCCCTCAAAAACGGCCTGAGCAAACGGCTTGGCGTCTCGGCCTTAGCCCTGAGTACAGCGCTTGCGGGTGGCTTATATGTGACGCATAATCTGGTGCCGCCAACACCGGGCCCGATCGCCGCTGCCGGTACGCTAGGACTGACCAGTCAAATGGGCTTGGTGATTGGCGTAGGTCTATTAATTTCGGTGCCCGGCGTGCTCGTCGCCTGGCTCTGGTCGCAACGCTTTTTAAAAGAGACACCCGATTTAGAAGAAACCGTCACGGAGCCAGAGGATATTGAAGAAGAATTAGCCCATCCAGCCGCTCATCACTTGCCAAGCCCTTTTATGGCTGGTTTACCCATTTTATTACCGATTATCTTAATCGCTGTTGCCTCTGTGGCGGCGTATCCCAGCCATCCATTGGGACAAGGGTCATTGGCTAATGTGGTGGCATTTTTGGGTCAACCCTTGATCGCTTTATTAATTGGTTTATTTGTTGCGCTTTTATTGTTGCGCAATGGTACAGACCCCGTCATGCAACGCCTTAATGAAGCCATTGTCAAAGGTCTAACTGTGAGCGCGCCGATTATTCTGATTTCAGGCGCGGGCGGTGCGCTTGGGGCCGTCCTCAAAAACAGTCCTTTGGGTGATTATTTAGGGACGACGCTCAGTAGCATGGGATTAGGGATATTTATGCCATTTGTCGTCTCTTCTGCCCTTAAAACCGCGCAAGGTTCCTCCACCGTAGCAATGGTTACCGCCGCGGTCATTGTAGAACCCTTACTCAATGACCTAGGAATGGGTTCAGACATGGCTCGAGTCCTCGTCACCATGGCGATTGCTTCCGGTGCCTTAACAATTTCCCATGCAAACGATAGTTTCTTTTGGGCGGTCACCCAATTAAGTAAAATGAGCGCACCCCAATGCTTTCGGACCATAACTGTGGTCACCGCCTTGCAAGGCGTCATCATGATGTTTTTTATCTGGCTCCTTAGCCTTATGTTTTTATGAAAATAGTCATCGCCCCTGATTCCTTCAAAGAAAGCCTCGATGCGCTCAGCGTGGCGCGTGCCATCCAAAGAGGTTTTGCCAAGATTTATCCCGAGGCAGAGTACTGCTGCTTGGGCATGGCCGATGGTGGTGAAGGCACCATGCAAGTATTAGTACATGCCCTGAACGGCACCTGGCAACAGGTGACCGTAGAAGACCCCTGTGGCAGACCGATTAGCGCACACTATGGACTGCTGCCAGATCACACCGCTGTGATGGAAATGGCGCAAGCCGCTGGCCTACACCTCATACACGGTGCACACAGAAATCCACTCATTACCTCGACCTATGGTGTGGGGCAAATGATCCAGGATGCTGTCAACAAAGGCGTACGCCGTATCGTCTTGGGCATTGGTGGATCGGCCACCAATGATGCAGGCGCCGGCATGTTACAAGCCCTCGGCTGGCGCTTACAAGATGCCGAGCAGCGAGACTTAGCCAGAGGTGGTGCCGCGCTTAGTCAAGTCCACCAGATTTTGCCTGAGCGCCGTGAACTCGAACACTATGCACCACTTCAGACGTTACAAGATCTTGAATTGACCGTGCTCTGCGATGTGGTCAATCCTCTATGTGGTCCCCAAGGCGCCAGCGCTATTTTTGGTCCACAAAAAGGCGCTACAGCAGAGATGGTGCAGCGTCTAGATAGCGCATTAGGTCATTTTGCCGACTGCGCCAGTGCCCATGGCTATGAGGATGTCCGCCACCACGCCGGTGCCGGTGCAGCGGGTGGACTGGGCTTTGCGCTGCAGGCCTTTTTGGGTGCAAAACTCGAAGCAGGTGCGCAACACATCATGCATCTCATCAATATTGAAGCACAACTGCAAACAGCAGATTTACTCATTACGGGCGAGGGCAGAATGGACAAGCAGTCGGGCATGGGTAAGGTGCCTTTTGAACTCATGCGCTTGGCACAACGCTATCAGGTACCGACGATTGCCATTACCGGTAGCGTGGGGCAAGACGTAGGGGATTTGCTCGCCGCTGGATTTAGTGCCGTGATTCCCAGTATTGATCAACTCTGCGAGAGCGAACAATTATTCGCCAATACGGCCAGCAATCTTGAACGCAGCGCCGAACACATTGCCGCCCTTATAAAATTGCAACTAAACACATAAAGCACTGGCAGGATGAGGGTAGCTGCTAGTTGACTAAATGACCGCTATCCTTGATGCTCATTGGATATGTTTTTTAGAAAAGGAGACAAAGCAATGAGCAAATTACAGGACAAAGTTGCGATTATCAGCGGTTCGGGGCGTGGCATCGGCCGAGCCATCGCCCTAAAACTTGCGAGCGAAGGCGCTAAAGTCGTGGTCAATGATCTCGATCCAGACTATGCCAACCAAGTCTTACAAGAAATTCGCGAGGCCGGTGGGCAAGCGGTGGCTTGCAATGGCGATGTGACGGCCGCCGATTTTGCAGAGCGTTTTGTGCAAACCGCCATGGACGAATACGGTGCCTTGGACATTATCATCAATAATGCCGGCTACACCTGGGACAATGTCATCCAGAAGATGAGCGATGAGCAATGGTATGCCATCATTGATTGCCACCTGACCGCACCCTTTAGAATCCTGCGCGCCGCGCAACCGATTTTCAAGCAACAAGCCCTCGCCGACGCCCAAGCGGGCAAACATATCCAAAGAAAAGTCGTCAATATCTCCTCGACTTCAGGAGTGTTTGGGAATGCGGGTCAAGTCAACTACGCCGCCGCCAAAGCCGGCATCCTAGGCCTCACCAAAACCCTCGCCAAAGAATGGGGCCGCTATCACGTCAATGTCAATGCCGTAGCCTTCGGCCTGATTAAAACCCGCCTAACGGGCGATTTAAATGCTGGCGAAACCGCCAACATCGATGGCAAAGAAATTAAATTAGGTGTCAGATCCAATACTTTAGCGATGTACGAAACCGTGATCCCACTTGGCCGCGGCGGTAGCGCTGAAGAAGCCGCCAATGCGGTGTATTTGATGTGTATTCCAGAGTCGGATTATGTGAGTGGCCATACCGTGCTGTGTACGGGCGGGTTAACAGGAGGGATGTAGGGGGACTTTGACGTAAGAAATTAGGCAGTAGAAAAGAAGATGCCCCTAATAGCAGATGCTAATAGGGGCAGGGCTTCACAAGTAATTCTTTTATTGTAGTAACGGATTCCACTCTGTAGTGCTACAACTAAGAATAAGTACTCATTATAGTCTTTACTTATAAATTAAGCAAGTGTTTTTGAGTAAGTCAATTAAATAAAATAAAAACAATGATTAGCTTCTGCAATCATTAAACAAAAGGATATATCTAACATAAGCATGAAATGCTGTTGATAAATATAAATTTCTTTTAAATATTAATAGCTTAATCAAGGTCAATATTTCAATAATTAGTATCAATTTATGTAATAATAGGACTGTATAGCATGGTGTTTTAAATTAGCAGCTGCTAATGATTAATCTTCTATCCTAATTTTTCCTTCCGCTAGCCATATTAACCATTCAAATGGAACTTATAAAATGAACAATAATGACATCCCCCAAGCTACAGATACTTTTTCACAAACGCCTGATTTTGTCCCTCATGATCCTAAGATTCTAAAAAAAGAGATTGATTATGTGATTGGTTTAGACATTGGCATAGCGAGTATTGGGTGGGCGGTGCTAGCACTAGATGAGGAAGATAAACCGATAGCGCTTATTGATCGTGGAGTGAGATTATTTGATAAGGCGGAAACTAAAAAAGGTGACTCTCTCTCTTTGGCCAGACGTACGGCTAGGGGGCAGCGGCGTCGGATTGGTAGACGTGTCAAGCGACTTGACTTAGCTCGGCAGACTTTAATTGAGCACGGGGTCTTGCAACCAAATGACCTTAATAATAATCCGGATGGTAATGATTTTGTGGCCAATAGGCCTGATAATGCTCCTGGTAATACGGTATGGGACTTACGTGTCAAAGGTCTAGACCATAAGCTAAAATCTCATGAATGGGCGGCGGTACTTTTACATTTAATTAAGCGAAGAGGGTATCTGTCACAAGGCAAAAGCGAGGCGAAAGCAGATGAGGAGACTGGTAAACTTTTAGCAGGTACAGCAGAAAACCATAAAAAACTAGCTAATGGTAACTACAGAACACCCGCAGAGTTAGCTGTCAACACCTTTGCTAAGGAGTCTGGTCGAATAAGAAACCAAGCAGGTAGCTATCAGCATACATTTCTTAGGGAAGACCTACAAAAAGAACTTCAGTCACTCTTTGAAAACCAACGTAATTCTAAAAACCCATACGCAAATGAAACACTTGAAAAGGCCTTTGATGACTACTTAACGTGGCAAAAACCTGCATTGTCAGATGATGCATTACTTAAAATGGTGGGGCCTTGTACCTTCGAAGACGGAGAAAAACGTGCAGCCAAAGCCACCTATACGGCAGAAAGATTTACCTGGCTTACTAAGCTGGCTAATCTTAAAATCATCACAAACGGTGTATCTCGAGAGTTAACACCTGAAGAGCGAGACAAACTAAAAGAGTTACCTTTTGAGTTGACAAGCCTTACATTTTCTCAAGTACGTAAAACCTTAGGTTTGGATGAAAATAGTCGCTTTAATTTAGCGAGTTACAAAAGCAAGAAAAAAAGCAAGAAAAACAAGCAAGATACACAAAAAGAAAAAACGAAGACTGTAATTAAAGACGCTGAAAAAGAAACCTTCATGGAGTGTAAGTCCTATCATGCTATACGTAAGGCGCTAGGAAAGACATTAGATTCAGAGTGGGAGGCAATCAAAAACAATCCAGACTTACTTGATTTGATTGGTACGACGTTTACGATTTATAAAACTGATAAAGCTATCCGTAAAGAACTAAAAAGTCATCTATCTCCTGAAGCCATTAATGCCCTTCAGAAAAATTTAAGTTTTACTAAGTTTTTACATGTTTCTCTCAAAATGATTAAGAAAATCATGCCGTATCTTGAAGAAGGCATGAGATATGATGAGGCCTGCAAAGAGGTTTATGGTAGTCATTATGGCAATAGCACTCAAAGGCTTCTAAAACAATTTTTGCCGCCTATGGATAGCGAAGAAAATGTATTAAATGATGTAATTCGCAACCCGGTGGTGGCACGTGCCGTTAGTCAAACGCGCAAAGTAATCAATGCCATTATTAGACGCTATGGTAGTCCGACCAAAGTTATTATCGAAACGGGACGAGATTTAGGTAAATCATTTCAAGAAAGAAAAGAAATTAAAGATCATCAAAAGGAAAATCGCAATCAAAAACTAGCTGCTCAAGAGGAATTCGAAAAACGATTTGGTGTATCACCAAATGGTGGTGATCTGCTTAAAATGCGTCTTTACGAGCAGCAACAAGGCAAATGCTTGTATAGCGGAACGACTATAGAGTTGAATCAACTCTTAGACAAAGGCTATGTTGAGATTGACCATGCACTGCCATTTAGTCGTACGTGGGATGACAGTTTTAACAACAAAGTACTTGTAATGGGATCTGAAAATCAGAATAAAGGTAATAGAACCCCTTATGAATACTTAGACGGAGAGCATGATAGTGCGCGCTGGCAAACATATGTAGCGTTAGTTAATGGTTCAAATATGTCTTATTTAAAGAAACAGCGCTTGTTGACTAAAGAGATTAAAGAAGATGAATGGAAAGCGCGAAATCTTAATGATACTCGCTATATTGCGATTTATTTGCGTGACTTTATTAAGGCAAATTTACTATTAAAAAGCAGCAAAGAGAATAACGTGCTCACTACGAATGGTCGAGTGACTTCACTATTGAGAGGCCGCTGGGGATTAGCTAAAGATCGTGAAGCTAACGCTCGTCATCATGCTATGGATGCCGTAGTCGTGGCGTGTACTACGCCTTCATTTATTCAGCGCATCACCAACTATATGAAACGTAAAGAGGCTAACGAGCGTCTTGAGACCACCGATCCAGTCACGGGTGAAGTTAAACGAGTGCATTTTCCTAAACCATGGGACGGTTTTAGATCAGAGGTATTAGCGAGTATTTTTAGAGAAAATCCTCAGGAGGAGATCCCCGCCTACAGAAAATTAGTTTTAGATCAATATTTGGATGTAGATTCTATTAAACCATTATTCGTCTCGCGAATGCCTAGAAGAGTGGTAACCGGTGAGGGGCATGAAGCAACTATTCGATCTGCTAAAAGACTCAAAGAGGGACTCAGCACAGTTAAAAAATCAATTAATGATTTGTCTAAGTCTGATCTTGAGAGGTTCGTTAATAAAGATCGGGAACCAAAATTTTACCAAATTTTGAAGGATCGTCTTGAAACTATTGAAAATTTAGTTAATGCTCTAAATGAGTCTAAAAATACGGATGAAGAAGCTCAAATAAAAAATAAACTTAATGAAGTTAAAGAAGCACCCGTGCATAAATTGAATAATCATGGTATGCCTACAGGTCCAATAGTAAAGTCCATTCGGTTGTTAGTTACTCCAAAATCAGGAGTAGGTATTAGAAAAGGGGTAGCTAATAATGGTAAGATGGTCAGGGTGGACATCTTTAAAAAAGGTGAGTCCTTTTATGGTGTTCCTATTTATGCGTGGCAGGTAGCTAAGGGGATATTGCCTAATAAAGGTGTCAATAGTAAAAAGTCGGAAAATGATTGGGAGCTTATGGATGAATCAGCTGAGTTTCAATTTTCTTGTTTTAAAAATGATTTGATTAAAATTGTGCCCAAAACTGGTGATCACATCTTCGGTTATTACGTAGGCTTTGATAGAGATAGACGAAGTTTTACACTGGCAAAACATGATAAGGGTTCTACGAATGGAGAGGGAGATAAATCTGGTACGTTTCGATTCAGTATCACAACAATGGCAAAGGAAATTATCAAGTGCGAGATTGACGTCCTCGGCCATACAATAACTGAAGTAAAACATGAAAAAAGGTTGGATTTTAGTAAATCGAGCAAGAAAAAAGATTGATTCACTTTTTTATTGAGTCTCATAGGAGCAGGTATGAGTTGGAGAACTCTACTCATCACTCAAAAAGCGTATTTATGCTTGCGCAATCAACAACTAAGGATTGAGCAAGAGTTAGAGACGTTTCATGTTCCGATTGAAGATATAGCCGTTATCGTCATAGAAAATAATTGTGTGACATTATCTGTCGCTTTGCTAAGTGCCTTAGCTAAAAATAATGTCACACTACTCACTTGTGATGAAAATTTCTTACCCTGTGGGCAATGGTTAGCGTTCCAGCAGTATCATCGCCCACTAAAAATACTTAAACTTCAAATAGAAGCCACTGCCCCCACAAAAAAACGTATATGGCAACAAATTGTGCAATCGAAGATTAAAAATCAAGCACAAGTACTGGTCTATGCTGAGCAAGTAGATAAAGCTAAATATCTATTTGCCATGGCAAATCAAGTCAAATCTGGTGATAAAGAAAATATAGAAGCAAGAGCTGCAGCGATTTATTTTAAATCGCTTTTTTTTCGAGAGTTTACTAGAAAACTCGATCACGTGATTAACGCTTATTTAAATTACGGTTACTCTATACTACGCTCTGCAGTAGCTAGATCCCTGGTTAGCTATGGCTATCATCCTAGCTTAGGGTTAAATCATAGTAATGAATTAAATGGTTTTAATTTAGCCGATGACATGATTGAGCCATTTAGACCTTTAGTAGATTTATATGTTTGGTCGTTATGTGTAAAAGAAAAAATAGATGAGGAATTAACTGTTGTTGCTAAGCAAAGACTCATCCAATTATTACACTACCAACTGAGCTGGGATAATAAAACCACAAGTGTGCTTAATGCCATTGATAAAACCATATCCCATTTGCAACAAGCGTATATAAGTAAAACGCAGGCCAAGTTAACCCTCCCTGAAATCCTTTATCTAAAAGAACACAGCTATGAGTGAGCCATTTATGCGTATTATCGTTTTCTTCGACTTGCCCGTAAAGTCAAAAGCACAAGTCAAGGCAGCTAATCAGTTCAGAAAGTTCTTAATTAAAGACGGTTATCAAATGCTGCAGCTATCCGTATACTCCAGATTAACGAAGGGACGTGAAGCTACACGTAAGCACCATAATCGATTAAGGCAGAACTTACCCAAGGAAGGATCAGTTCGTTGTTTAGAAGTCACAGAAAAACAATATGCTTCTATGGAAATTCTGGTTGGTACATTAAGTACTGACGAAAAAAAGGTCAATTCAGATCAGTTTTTGCTTTTTTAAATCGATTTTTATACAAACGAAAATCCCCAAAAGCCTTATGTA